>JAHEFE010000002.1 GCA_024640365.1 Woeseiaceae bacterium
TGAACAATTTCTGGACCAGTTAGCGGATCTTGAACGCACCTGCCTGGCGAATGCGGACGACGAACGTCTTGGACGAGCGGGCCCTGAAACACGCGAATTGCTGAATGAGATTTTTCACCGCTTGAAATTCGAGGCACCGGATTTATTCGCGCTGGGCTCAAGGCGAAAATCCGATTTCTTTCGTGATATCGCCGGTTCCCGCTACAGCCTGGCGGCTGAGGCCCTCTGTCGCACGGCCGGGATCAGGTTCGAGGCACTGTTGAATGTGTACGATCGATCCATACTAGAAGTCGAAAATCGCCTCGGTAATGACGACGATGCGGCCAAGTTTATGAGCGCGCTGGAGCGTTGCTGCAATCGTTCAGCGGCCCTGGTTGCGATCGCAGATCAGATACGGCAGCCGCTGCAAAGCGTTCTGGAAACTGAGCTAGTGGAAAGCTATGTCATCGGTACGGGCTACGGAAGGGCTACGCTACCATTTTCGAAAGAGCATATTCGCTCGGAAATTCTTTGTCACGGCCTGGGCGCTCACATTATGTGTCCGGGTACCGCGACGGTCCTTGATATCGGTGGCCAGGATACCAAGGCTATTCAGGTTGACGCCGACGGTATTGTGGAAAGCTTCCAGATGAATGATCGCTGCGCCGCCGGTTGTGGTCGTTACCTGGGCTATATCGCCGACGAAATGAATCTCGGTTTGCATGAGTTGGGGCCAATGGCGATGCAGTCCACTCGCAAGGTACGCATCAATTCCACATGCACTGTTTTTGCCGGCGCGGAGTTGCGTGACCGTTTATCGATGGGCGAAAAGCGTGAGGACATCGTCCAGGGATTGCATCGCGCAATTATTCTGCGGGCCATGTCGATCTTGTCGCGCTCTGGCGGCGTGCGTGATCAATTCACCTTTACTGGCGGTGTCGCCAAAAACGAAGCGGCCGTGCAGGTGCTTAAGGAACTGGTGACCGAAAATTACGGCGCCTTGACGATGAATGTGGATCCGGATTCGATTTACACAGGAGCGCTGGGTGCTGCGACTTTCGCCCAGCGCGTCGTTGAACACTGAGTCGGGGGATAGTTATGACGCGCGCAGCAGGCATAGATCTCGGTACCGGCGTTGTGAAAATAGCGGTGTTCGATGTTATCGATGGCGAAACAACCTGGCTCGGCAAGCATGCCAGTCGCATTCGTCGACGCGATCCGCTGGTTCTGGCCCGTCAGGGTTACGAAGCGTTGCTCGCAGAGTTGGGTATTGAACCAGATAGTGTTGACTACATTGCCACGACCGGTGACGGTGAAAATATTCCGTTTCGCACCGGGCACTTTTATTCCATGACCACCCATGCGCGGGGGGCCAGCTATCTTCGCCCCGGTGTTCGTGCTGTCGTTGATATCGGCGCTCTGCATGGACGTGCGATCAGCACTGACGAGCGTGGCAAAGTCCTGACTTATCGGATGACCAGTCAATGCGCTTCCGGGTCCGGACAGTTTCTGGAAAATATTGCGCGCTATCTCGGTGTCGCCCTCGAAGAGGTGGGCGAAATCTCGCAGCAATCGGATGCGCCGGAAACAGTGAGCAGTATTTGCGCAGTGCTGGCCGAGACCGATGTCATCAACATGATTTCGCGTGGTATCAGTACGCCCAATATCCTCAAGGGCATTCACCTGGCTATGGCAAGCAGGCTCGTCAAGCTGCTCAAGTCCATCAAGGTACGCGAGGGCGAGGCGCTATTAACCGGCGGCCTGGCGACCGATCAGGGTTTGCTGGACGCCATGCGTGAGCAGGTTATTGAGCAAAAGCTGAATGTCACTATTGATGGTCACCCGGATTCAATTTACGCCGGCGCGATAGGCGCCGCGCTGTGGGGAGCTTTTCGCCATGACAAGCTGGCGCAGGCCGATCACGCTATTCCGGCGTCAAGTCTGGATGACTATGATGCCTCGGCGCCGTTTACGCAGACCGAAGTATCGCAGGAGGCCAGCGATTGTCCTTTGACCGGAACTCGACCTGTCCAGGGCGGCGAATGCCCCGCTGGCGAGATCGATCGGTTACGTCGCGACTCTGTCGAATGACGTACCATGGCCGCCAGAGCGGCTTTTGTGTCTCGCTCGAATTCAAAGGTTAATCATGATCGCAATCGATATATTGATGGAAGAGCACCGCTTGATTGAGGTTGTTCTCGATAATCTCGAGACTGCTGCAAATCGTCTTGAGGCGGACCAGGAAATTGAGGTTGAATATTTTTTGCTGGCTGCTGATTTTATCGCAGGCTTCGCCGATGGCTGCCACCACAGTAAGGAAGAAGATATTCTGTTTTCCGAGTTGCAGCGGCATACCGAAGCAGAAGGTGTTGGCCCAGTAGAAATGATGCTGGAGGAACATGAGCAGGGTCGCCGTTATACCCAGGACTTTCGCAGTGCTGCGGAAAATCTCATTGATGGCGATCTCGATGCCAAAAACGATTTGATCGATAACGTGCTCGCTTATATTGATTTGCTGCGCGAGCACATCAATAAAGAAGACACTGTGCTTTATCCCATGGCAGACCTTGTCCTGGACGATGTCGCGAGGATGCGCGTGGATATGCAAATCCAGGAGGTGAGCGACGCAGACAAAGATTCAGGTTTGCACGAGCGTTATCAGCAAGTAGCGGAGAGCCTGCGCCTTGCAAGTGAATGATGTAAGTGCTCAATTATTAGGCAGGTTTTGTGCTAGCCGAACTGCAGCTTCGGGTAGAGGCGCACTGCCAGCGGATTTACGGCCGACCGGCGGTAAATAATTAATGAATCGAGTTGCCGATCGTAGCGGCTATTCTCTGTTCTGGGCGTTCGGACTAGCTATGCTCGGCTCAGCCATGCAAAATTAGCCGTTATCGTCTTAAATCGCGGGATCTCAATCAGTGTCAAGAATTCGTTATGTAGTACCCAACGGTTTTACTGCCACCAGTCTGATGTTGGGCATAGGCTCAATCGTTGCTTCGCAACAGGGTGAGCTCGAATTTGCCGGTTGGTTGATTGTGTGGTGCGGTTTACTCGATGTCTGTGATGGTTTGGCAGCCCGATTGCTCAAAGCGACTTCATCTTTCGGTGCAGAGTTTGATTCACTCGCCGACCTTGTGTCTTTCGGTGTGGCGCCAGCGATCCTGGTGTTAAACGCAGGTCTGCAGATGGCTCATATTGAAGTGGGGTCCGGTTATTTTGTGGCCCTCTTGTTGAGTGCGTGTGTATTTGCATTGACGGCCGCCATGCGCCTGGCGCGTTTCAACCTGGGTACCGCGGCACCACGTGGCGAATGGTTTTATGGTTTGCCAACCACGGCCGCCGGTGGCGGTCTGACGGCCACGTTCATGATTCTTCTGACCCGCTACGAAGATCTTGCTGCAGCGATTAATCTGCAGGTGTTTTTGCCAACGATGCTGTATGTCTTGGGTGCGGCAATGATTTCGATGTTGCGCTTTCCAAAACTGATGCGTCGCGATAGCCTGGCTTTCAACGTCTTTATGGGCATCAGCGTGGTTCTTTCCTATATCTGCGGCATCTTCAGGATATGGCCTGAGTACCTGTTTGGCCTTGCAGTGTTCATGACGCTGGGCGGCCTGATCGCAGGCTTGATCGCCAGCGTTGCAGCGAAGTCGCAAGCCGAGTAATTTTCTTTCCTGTTGTGGTCACATGCTGTGACTTGGTGAACCGTCCATGACTGCGCAATTGAGCGACAATGAACTGCAAATGATCAGGCGACGCGAACGTTTGCTTGGGCCCGCATACCGACTTTTTTACGACGAACCTTTGCACATTGTGCGAGGTGAGGGTGTCTGGTTGTACGATGCGAACGGTCGTCGTTATCTCGATATGTATAACAATGTGCCGCATGTTGGTCATTGTCATCCACGAGTGGTTGAGGCATTGCATCGGCAGCAACAAACACTGAATACGCACACCCGTTATTTACATGAGAATGTATTGAATTACGCTGAGCGCTTAACGGGAAAGTTGCCGGACGGTCTGGATATTGCAATGTTTTCCTGCACTGGCAGCGAGGCCAACGAACTTGCTCTGCGTCTGGCACGAACGTACACGGGTAACATGGGTACCATCGTTACCAGTTTTGCTTATCACGGCAATACTTACGCGATAGCACAAATATCGACAGAGGATACTTGTCCGGAAGGTCGCGGCAACGGTGTCGTAACGATTACTGCGCCAGATATGTATCGTGGCTATAACAAAGCGGATGCTGCCGATCATTACGCGGCACAGGTGGCTGCGGCAACCAAGACTTTGCAGGATCGTGGCGTTGGTGTTGCTGCCCTGATTGTCGACACGATTTTTTCCAGCGAAGGAGTCGTTACTTTACCGGCCGATTACCTGCGGAAAGCCGTGGATATCGTGCACGACGCGGGCGGGTTGTTTATCGCCGATGAAGTGCAGCCTGGATTCGGGCGTACCGGCACACATTTTTGGGGCTTCGAACGCCACGAGGTGATGCCTGACATCGTGACTATGGGTAAACCCATGGGTAATGGTCATCCATTGTCTGCAACTATTACGCGTCGCGAAATTGTCGAGGCTTTTGCTGATCAGGCGCATTATTTCAACACTTTTGGCGGAAATCCGGTGTCCTGTGCCGCGGGCCTGGCCGTGTTGGATGTCCTCGAAGAGGAGCGCCTACAAGAAAATGCGCTCAAGGTCGGCGCTTATATTCGGGATGGCATCAAAAAGCTCGCAACCCGCTTCGAATTAATTGGCGATGTTCGTGGCAGCGGTTTTTTTATTGCGGTGGAGCTGGTGACGGATAGGCAGAAAAAGACACCGGCAACGAAACAGGCTGACTGGATCGTCAACGATTTACGCAAGCGCGGCGTGTTGACCAGTTCGACCGGCCCAGATGAAAATTCGCTGAAGTTGCGACCCCCTATGGTGTTGTCGCAAAACGATGCTGATTTCATGTTGCAGCAGTTGGCTGATTCGTTAGCCGCCGTTTAATTGCCGAAAAACAAAAAAGGCCGCAACGTTTTCGGACGCAGCGGCCTTTTTTATGCGTAGCGAGATCGACTAGCTATCGATCCCACCGATACACAGGTATTTGATCTCAATGAAATCATCGATACCGTATTTCGATCCTTCACGTCCGAGGCCTGATTCCTTCACGCCACCAAACGGAGCGACTTCAGTCGAGATGATGCCCGTATTAATGCCGACGATGCCGGATTCAATAGCCTCTGCGATGCGCCAGATGCGACCGATGTCACGCGAGTAGAAATAGGAGGCCAGTCCGAACTCCGTGTCATTCGCCATCGCGATAGCGTCCTCATCGGTTTCAAACTTGATCACCGGGGCAAGGGGGCCAAAAGTCTCTTCGCTGGCAACCAGCATGTCCTGAGTGGCATCTGCAATAAGTGTGGGTTCAAAGAAGGAGCCGCCTTTGGAATGCCGTTTACCACCGGTAACCAGTCGACCACCCTTGGCGATTGCATCGGCGATATGTTCTTCGACTTTGAGAACGGCGTTCTCGTCAATCAATGGACCCTGGGAAACGCCTTCGTCACGACCATCACCTACCTTCAGGGCATTAACGGCCTTGGCCAGACGAGCCACGAAGTCTTCGTAAATTCCAGACTGCGCATAAATGCGGTTGGCGCAGACGCAGGTTTGTCCGGCATTGCGGTACTTGGACATCATGGCACCATCGACCGCTTCATCCAGGTCGGCATCATTGAAAACGATGAATGGTGCATTACCGCCAAGTTCCATAGACACTTTCTTGACGGTCGCGGCGGACTGAACGAGCAACAGTTTGCCAATCTCGGTGGAGCCTGTGAACGTGATCTTGCGAACGATCGGATTGCTGGTCATTTCTCCACCAATTGCGGTGGCAGAACCGGTCACAATGTTCAGCACACCGGCTGGCAATCCAGCGCGCTCAGCCAGTTCGGCGAGTGCAAATGCCGAGTAGGGTGTCTGCGTGGCGGGCTTGGCAACCATCGTGCAACCGGCGGCCAGTGCGGGGCCCGCTTTGCGAGTAATCATGGCGGCAGGAAAATTCCACGGCGTGATAGAGGCAACCACACCGATCGGTTGTTTGATAACCACGATGCGCTTGTCGCTCTGATGTGCCGGTATTACGTCACCGTACAAGCGCTTGGCTTCTTCGGCGAACCATTCGATGAAAGAGGCAGCGTAAGCAATTTCGCCACGGCTCTCGGCCAGCGGTTTGCCCTGTTCCATGGTCATGATCATTGCCAGGTCTTCCTGGTGCTCCATCATGAGTTCGAACCAGCGGCGCAGGATCACGGCGCGTTCTTTTGCGGTCTTTGCTGCCCATGGCTTTTGCGCCTTGTTGGCCGCTTCGATAGCGCGGCGGGTTTCTGCGCTCCGCATGCGTGGAATGGTGCCGAGCTTTTCGCCAGTTGCGGGATTTGTCACGTCGATGGTTGACGCGTCATCCGCATTCAGCCACTGGCCGTCGATGTAGCATTGTTGACGGAACAGGTTTTTATCTTTGAGAGACATTATGGACTCCGGGTCTTCTTTGGGTCGGGTCATGGGGCATGACCCGAGGTATAAAATATTGGCCATAGCCGAAAAATATCGGCCTTGGCCGAATCAGAAATGATCGCACTGTCGACAACGAATAGAAAGGGCAGTTAGCTTTTCAATATTAGCGTATTGGACAAATTATGGACTTTTTACGCGCTCGGGCGGGGCTTTGAATACGAGGCCGCCTTTGACCACGGCATCAATGTTCAGCAGGATCGAAATATCTTTCAGTGGATCGCCACTGACGGCTACCAGATCACCGAATCTTCCTGCCTGCAGGGCGCCGACCTGATCGCCCCAGCCCAGGTAGCGAGCGGGTCCTGAGGTTGCGGCCTGGATGGCCTGCATGGGCGTCATGCCCCACTGCACCATGTACTGGAACTGGGTGGCATTGAGGCCGTGGGTATAAACGCCCGCATCTGTGCCAAACAATACGGGGGCACCTATTTCGACACCCTTGCGGAAGTTTTCACGTTGGGCGAGCGTGGTTTCCTCGGTCTTGCGCATGAATTCTTCCGGCCAACCCGATTTGCGGCCTTCTTCGAGCATCCAGTCGCCGTCAAAAATATCCATTACCAGAGGGACGTCATGTTCCTTGGCCAGCGCTAGCCCCTCATCGTCGATCAACGACGCATGTTCTATCGTATCGACACCAGCCAGGATGGCGTCCTTGATGACCGCCGCGCCGTGAGCATGTGCGGCAACCTTGACGCCTGCCGCGTGCGCTGTAGCGACGACCGCTTTCATTTCATCAAAAGTCATTTCGTGCGCACCTGGTACGCCGTTGTAGGCCAGTACCGCACCCGATGCGATGATTTTGATAAAGTCCGCGCCCGCATCTATAGCGGCCTGCGCTTTCGCACTGAATTCTTCGGGCCCTCGGGCAACACCCATTCTGAGGTGTGGCGGAATTTGGTCTTCAGTGATTCCCGGGGTCAATAAGTCGCCACCGCCGCCTGGAATAGTCAGGTAATAGCCCGCTACTTGCATGCGTGGGCCAATGATTTCACCTCGGTTGATCCGATCGCGTAATTCGTTTTCGGTCAGCCCGTAATAGGTGCCGACATTGCGGACGGTCGTAAAGCCAGCGAGCAAGGTGGTATTTGCGATTTCGCTGCCTGTATTGAGAGTACCCTCATAGGTGTGAGTGAAGTACACCGAGAGGTCTTCCATAGTTTCCGGTTTTTCCAGGATATGGGTATGCATGTCGATCAAGCCGGGCAAACATGTCTTGTCGGACAGGTCCAGCACAGGCACATCGGCTGCCGCGTCAATCGTCGCATCGACCGCTTCAATGCGGCCATTGCGGATGAGTATGGACTGCGCACCGCGGGCCGCGTTTTCGATGCCATCGATCAGTTCACCACAGTGCACCAACAAAGTGCCGCTGTCCGTAACATAGGGAGTCTTGCTCACCAGTTCAGGCAACGTTGCTACTGGTTTCGCACAAGCAGTGAGTAGCAGAGTGCCTGCAACGGCGGCAGTGAGAGAGTGGTTGCGGAAATTCATGAGGTGAGCCTGACCGTGAGCTAAATGGTGGGCATTGAGTGTATCAACGGCGCAGACTTGCAGCACCTAAACTACTTTGTCAATCCACATTGTGAAAAGACAGTGGGGGATTCAGCAGTGGTGGTGTTTCTATGCTGGCATCAATCAGGTCTAATAAACAGCTGGAGCGATTGAAAGGCGCAGCAAGATGCCATAGGCCGGCTCCGAACGTAGTCGCACTGTCGTTTGTATGGGGAACAATGAATGTCTGCAACCGTTATCGTCCTGTTGATTTATCTCGTTTTTCTGATGGCTTTAGCCGTGTGGAGTCGTCGTGAGACGCACTCACTGAGTGGCTATTTCCTGGCGGGTAAGAAACTGCCGTACTGGGTGGTTGCATTCAGCACCAATGCGACTGGCGAGAGTGGCTGGCTATTACTCGGCTTGTCGGGAATGGGCTATGCGATCGGGGCCCAGGCATTTTGGGTCATGGTTGGTGAGGTTGTCGGCATTACGCTTGCCTGGACAGTCGTCTCACGACGTCTCAAGTTACTCGGTGATGAGACTGACTCGTTGACAGTGCCTGATGTTCTCGCTGCGCACTTCAACGATAAGAAGCATGTTCTGCGAACGGTCGCGGTCGTCATTATTCTCACGATGGTCACGGCTTACGTCTCGGCGCAGATGATGGCGACGGGTAAAGCGTTCAGCAGTTTTATGGACATGGACTACTCGATGGCGGTGATTATTGGTGCCGTCATCATTATTGCCTACACTTTTGTTGGCGGGTATAAAGCCGTTGCTTATACCGACGTGTTGCAAGGCGTACTGATGCTGGCCGGACTAATAGTTCTGCCAATCATTGCAGTCAGCGCCGCCGGCGGTTGGGGTGCAGTCACTAGCGGTTTGAGCGCCGTTGATCCCGGGCTCATGAGTATGTGGGGAACTGGCGGCAACGGAATCGTTGCCTGGGTGGCGATCATCAGCTTCGTTGCGATCGGGTTGCCCTACATGGGTGTGCCGCAGTTAGCGGTGCGTTTCATGTCGGTGAGCGATGTCGAAGATCTTGGCAAAGCACGCAATATTTCGATCCTCGTTATTATTCTCTTTGATATTGGCGCAATCACTGCGGGCATGGCGGGTCGCGTGCTGATTCCGGGCCTCACCGATGCCGAGACAATCTTGCCGGAGTTATCGAAAGCGCTGTTATCGCCGATGATGTCGGGCGTGATGATGGTTATCGTTTTGTCGGCCATCATGTCGACCGTTGATTCGCTGCTGCTACTGGCATCGTCGGCGGTCGTGCGCGATGGAATTCAGAAAATCGGCGGCTCATTGAAAAGTGATGCAGCGCTCGCTAATTATGGCAAGGTCGTGACGTTGATTGTTGGTATTGCCGGCGTCGTTTTCGCGCTGACGAACGTCAAGGTTATTTTCTGGTTTGTACTATTTGCCTGGTCGGGCCTTGGCGCGGCCTTCGGTCCGGTCATACTATGTGCTCTGTATTACAAGAAGACGACGCTGCAAGGGGCAATTGCCGGCATGGTCGGTGGCTTCCTGACCAGCGTCGTATGGGTTCTTGTATTCAAGAGTCAAACTTATGATCTGTATGAAATGATTCCAGGCTTCATTGTTGGTATCACGCTGACGCTGGTTGTCAGTCATATGACGATGGATGAAAAAATCGCTGGCAGCAAATAGCAAAGCCACAAACGGGAGGCTTTAAGATGTCGAACATTTCACGTCGAGATTTTCTAAACGGTTGCGCTCTGACCTTGACCGCAGGTACTGCCTTGTCGCCGCTGGAGTTGCTGGCGATGAACGATGAAGGAATGGCGGCACGAATGGCCAATTACTATCCTCCCGCGCTGATGGGAATGCGCGGCGATCATCCGGGATCTTTTGAGACGGCGCATGCGGTCGGCTGGGAGGGAAAGACCTGGCCACGCCCGACGCTGCAGCAGGACGAAACCTATGACCTGATCGTGGTCGGCGCCGGACTGTCGGGTCTCGCAGCTGCCTGGTTGTACAAGAAGCGCGCGGCCGCTGATGTTCGCATCTTGTTGTTAGACAATCATGACGATTTCGGTGGTCATGCCAAGCGCAATGAATTCGATGTCGATGGTAAAAATATTATTGGTTACGGCGGTAGTCAGTCGATCGATACTCCGGGACATTATTCACCGGTGGCGGCACAAATTCTCAAAGACATCAGTATCGAAACGGATCGCTTTTATAAATATTACGATCAGGATTATTTTTCGAGTCATAAGCTTAAGCGCGGCCTCTACTTCAACGCCGAGCAGTGGGGAGAGGACGTATTGGCTCCCGACGCTATCGGTGCCTATGGCAATCGCGAAGTCACTGACATGGAAGCCGTCATCGATACCTATCCGATCGCCGACGAACACAAAAAAGAATTATTGCGGCTGCTAACCGAAGAGAAGGACTATTTGGCGGGTAAGACTCGGGATGAAAAAGTCGAGTTGCTACGGACAACCAGCTACACCGATTTTATCCAGAAATATGCCGGTGTTCCCAAGGCAGTTACCGAGATATTCCGCGACAACATCCAGGGTCTGTGGGGTGTTGGTTGGGATGCTCTGTCAGCACTCGAGGGGTATCGCATGAGTTGCCCCGGCTTGCAGCACATGGACATAGGCGTGCTGGAAGGCGACGCGCCCGGTCGCGACGAGCCTTACATTTTTCATTTTCCGGATGGCAACGCAGGTGTCGCGCGCTCGCTGGTTCGAAAATTGATTCCTGAGGCCGTGCCAGGCAACACAATGGAAGACCTGGTCAAGTCACGCGTGAATTACGGCTTGCTGGATCAGGAAAAGTCCAGGGTGCGCATTCGCCTGAATAGCACCGGTGTCGATATGCGGCATACCAAAGATGAGCGAGCCGTGGATGTGACCTACGTGAGGGAGGGTAAGGCCCATCGGGTACGAGGCAAGCATGTAATATTTGCCGGTTACAACGGCATGCTGCCGAAATTCTGTCCGGAGGTTCCGGAGGCTCAGCGTGAGGCGCTCACCTACGCTGTCAAAGTGCCGCTGGTTTACATCACGGTCGCGCTACGCAATTGGCAGGCAATGGCTAACCTTGGCTACCAGGGGTTCCGAGTTCCGAAAGCACCTCTGATCAGTTCGTTTGTGATGGATTTTCCGGTCAGTATGGGCGGCGTAAATTTCCCTCAGAAACCTGATCAGGCAATGCTCATTCACGGTACCTATGTACCCACTGTTCCGGACCAGGGGTTGACCACGCGTCAGCAACACAAGGCGGGGCGGATCAAGTTATATGAATTGACGTTTGCGGATTTCGAAAAAGATATCTTGCGGCAAATGGGCGGTGCGCTGGCTGCCGGCGGCTTTGATGCTGAGCGGGATATAGCGGGGATTACAGTGAATCGCTGGCCGCACGGTTACGCGTACGAATATAACGATTTGTCAGACCCTGACGAATGGGGTCCAAACAAAGGCCCGCATGTAGCAGGGCGTGCGCAAATTGGTCGAATTTCGATCGCGAATGCGGATGCATCGGCGTACGCATACATCAACGGTTCGTTCGATGCGGCAGATCGCGCTGTTAATGAACAGTTGGCAATCTGAAGCGGATGAAGTTGTTCACCGGGGCTACCAGCCCCGGTGAACAAACTCGATCAGAGGCCTGAACCGTCCTCGGAATAGATTACCCAGATCTTGGTGTAGCCATCGGTGTCCCAGATGCCGGTCCATTCCTTGGGGATAGTCACACCTTCGCCTGCGTTGATGACCTGTACTGAGCCATCACTCGACGTCAGCGTTACCGCGCCCTCCAGGAAGAACATGAATTCATCGACACCGTAAGGCTCGGTGACTTCGAAGCGAGTCTTGCCGGACTTGTACATGCCGCTGGCAAATTTCTTGTCACTGCTAAGTAAGGTCGTGACATCTAGCGTTGTGTTTGTTCCGTGTGTGGTTTCGATCATTTCATTGCGCTCGAAAATCTTGCCGCCGCTGATATCTTCCTTGCTGATTTTCGCGGGCTTGACGACTTCCTCGGCAGAGACAGCTGTTGACCAGCCGGCAAGCGCCAATGTGCCTATTATAATTACTAAAATTTGTTTCATGGATGGTTCCCCTTGGGCCTCAAGATAACTGCGCAAAGAGCATAGCACGACGCATGGCGGTGGCGTTTCATACCGTGAAATCGTGGCGAGCAGGCTTTCGGAATTCGCTAGTATGGTCTCCTGATCCCAGCAACTCCCTGACTCGAAGAGACCTGCCATGAACAATTTTTTGTATCGAATCATCTGCGCCACCATTCTGCTGTCTTCGCTAGCACTCAACGCTTGTGGCAGTGCAGAAAAAGAGGGCGCTGATCTCGTTATCAGTAATGGCAAAATTTACACGGTCAACGAGCAGCAGCCCTGGGCAGAGGCCGTTGTCATAGACGGTGACCGTATCGTCTACGTCGGGGATCTTGCGGGTACGAAACCGTTCGTTGGCAAGCAGACGCAGCAGATGGATCTGGCGGGCAAAATGCTGCTGCCCGGCTTCATCGATTCCCACAGCCACCCGATTCATGGTGGTAGCTTCGTCAATGCACTGGCACTCGATACATTCGGAACTGTCGACGATTGGGTAAAGGCCACAGCGGCCTACGCCAATGAACACCAGGATGCGCCGCTGATTTTCGGCTACGGATTTCTTGCCAGTACTTTTGGTCCAGAGGGGCCGAACAAAAAATTGCTGGATGCTATCGTTCCTGACAAGCCGGTGTTGATCATGGACGAGGGGTTTCACGGCGCGTGGGGCAATAGCAAGGCGCTGGAGCAGTTGAATATTACCCAGGACACGCAAGATCCGGACCCCGGCTTTAGTTACTATAAACGCGATGCAAACGGCGATGCGACCGGCTATTTTCTTGAGGCCACTGCCGGTATGGCGATGGATGGTCTGAATGCCATCACCAAGGACATCATCATCAAAGGTGTCGGCGACGTAATCGGTATCATGAACGGTTACGGCATCACGGCCGCTTTTGATGCCGGGCTTGCAGACCCCTCGGCCACCGTCGACTCCGTCCTCGGGGCGCTGGATGTGCAAGGGAAAATGACTATTCGAATTGTCGGTAGCTACATGGTTGCTGATCAGGCTGACATTGAAGATGCGGTTGCCAACGTCGAGGAAATGCGCGCCACGACAGCACACGATTTGTACCACTATCGGGTTCTGAAAATCATGGATGATGGTACGGTGGAAGGTCGTACAGCAGCCATGTTCGAGGATTACCAGGGTGAGCCGGGAAACAGCGGAGCGACTGTTTTTACGGAGGAACAGTTGGCGAAGATGATTACCGAAGCCGCTGGTCAGCAGATCGACGTGCATGTGCATGCGCTCGGTGAACGAGCCATTCACGAGACACTGAATGCCATTGAAGTTGCACAGCAAGCATTTCCAGAGAGCGCGAGTCGTTACACCATATGTCACATCCAGGTGATTACCGATCAGGATCTGCCGCGCTTTGCCAAGATGGGAGTGATTGCCCAGAGCACGCCTTTATGGGCATCTTTCGACCAGGAGGGGCGGCAGTTCGTCAGCGAAGATCAATTCAATCGCTACTGGCGCTTCGAAAGCCTGCGCAGGTCGGGTGCCCGACTGACTTTCGGCAGTGATTTTCCGGCGAGTGGCGCCGGAACTCTCGGCATGTCACCGTTGTTCAATATCGAGGTGGGCCATACCCGGCAATGGGCGGGCCAACCCGATGCGCCCATACAGCCACTGGAGTCCGAACGCCTGAGTATTGCGGAGCTGATCAAAGGCTACACGTTGAATGGCGCCTACCAACTGCACATGGAAGACGAGATAGGCTCAATCGAAGTTGGTAAAAAGGCCGATCTGGTGATCCTGGAGAAGGATCTTTTTGCGGCCGATCCGTATACCATCGCCGGCATTCGGGTAATGGCCACTCTGCTGAATGGCAAGCCGGTCTACGAGGCCCTATAAAGAATCCAGGCCGGTTCGCGAGCGTCCTCGACCGGTTGTGGTAGCGCCGCTGGGTCCGTTCGCAGCCTTAAAATCAATCTATTTGTAACCTTTTGCTGCTTACGGCGCTATAAGCCAGTAACTTTCACAGTAACCGAGGCAAAACAATGTTTAAGAAACAGGCAATTACAGCGTTGCTGGCACTTTTCATGCCGTTTATGGCTATGGCCGGACTTGCGGCCGCTGATCTGCCGGGTAATGCCCAGTGGTACATGTACGCTGACCTGAACATGATCAAAAAAGCAGATTCAGGCGCTGTGCTTTACAAGTGGCTGGAAGACGAAGTTTTTCGCGAAGTTAATGAGGAAACCGGAATTGATCTTGGCAAATCAATTAACTCGGTGACCGCATTTGCCAATGAGGAAGACGGTGCCATTATGGTCGTTGATGGTAAATTGTCCCAGGAAAATCAGGACAAGATTCTCGCGCTGGCAACAGTCGAAGGTGGCATGGATATGTTCACCTATAAAGGAAAGTCCTATTACCATGTGAGTGGCGATAAAAAGCGAGCGAAAGAAAAGGCGAGCAAGAAAGACGATGCTGCCAAAGACGATCAGGCCGAAGGCAATGACCACGGCTTCGACTTCGACGACGAAGACCTCTATTTCAGCTTTGCCGTGGATGACCGGATTCTGCTGACGTCGAGTGCCAGCACGATGGAACAATTGCTGGCCGACAAGGGTCGCATCAAAAAAGACTCCAAGAGCGATGGTGCATTGTTTGTGATGACGGCTGATCGCAGCTTCATTCAGGCCGGTATGCAGCCGGACAAGTTCAAAGAAAGCACCGAGTTCGACTCCAACGTGATTCGCAACGCCAAACAGGTCGCGTTGCTGGTATCGGACGAGAAAGGGCAGATGGCCATTGAAGCGAAACTGGTAACAACGGAACCCGCGATGGCTGAGTCTCTTGGCAATATCGTTCGTGGTTTAATTAGTTTACAGGCATTCAATGATGAGGTACCGCCGGAATTGTCCTCGATCATTGCCGCCACCAAGGTGTCGGTAAAAGATGCAACTTTGTCGATCAAGACTTTGCTTGATCCGGCCAAGGTTGTTGAAATGCTTAACGCCGCTGACTAGAAGCATTTTAAAACTTCAAGCGAACAGGAATTGGTATCCGGGTGACAGATGAGCAGCAACTTGTCAGTGCAGCAAAGAATGGCTCCAGCGAAGCATTCAACAAGTTGCTGCTGCTCTACCAGGATCGTTTGTACAGATTCCTGCTTACTCGGTGCACATTAAAACGCGATGCCGAAGATGTCCTCCAGGAAACTTTTATCAGTGCGTTTAAGTATATGCATACCTACGACGAGCGCTGGCAGTTTAGTACCTGGTTATATCGAATTGCCTTGCGTAAGGCCGCTACTTTTACGTCGACCAGTGCCGAGCTTGAAGATATTGGGGACGATGCGGCGGGTCCTTTGCAGGCTTGTATAGAGATGTCCGAGCGCGAAAATCTCTGGTTGACGGCACAGCGGGTTTTGCCCGATGAATTATTTACGGTGATGTGGTTGCGCTACGCTGAAGATATGGATGTGGCGGACGTTGCCAGAGTGGTGGGTCGATCCTTGAGTTGGACAAAAGTAAATTTGTTACGGAGTCGGAACAAACTAAAACAGGAACTGGTCGAAACAGTGACGGGTTCAGGAGTATAGGAATCATGGATAAGCTGGAGCAACAATTACAGCAAGACGCGGAAGAGATTCGGCCAATCCTGGCTCCGGAGGTTTCGGCGCGCTTGATGGCTCGTATCAAGGATACGCAGCAAGCGGGTAGCCGCGATGAGCGGCACGGGTCTGGCATATCGTGGTGGTTGGCGAGTAGCTTGACCGGCGTAGCGGCCGCGGCTGTTGTGCTGGCGGTCATGAGCCTGAATTCAGAAATGTCGCCGCAACAGCCTGCGGGCGAATTTGTTGCGCAGACTGTGCCAAAGGAACTTGCCGAGTTCGATAACAGGCTGCCGCTCAGGCTCGAAAATGTCGTGATGACTACGCCGCTCGAAGAGGAGTTGCAGAACCTCGAATCTGACCTGGAGAAGGCGCGGGAAGCGGTACGCCGGGAGTTCATCGACTCGATCTGATCTGCAGATAACGGCACCCGATACCAATAGAGCGCTCAAAGTCCGGCCATATGTCCGGGCTTTCTTGGTATGGGTATCCTGATCCGCTGCAGTTAAGTATATTGATCCCCACTGGCGCTTGATTCGATACTGGATGGAGCGCGCTCACCTCCTTGGGGATTCACGAAAACATGCAGATATTTGTTGGTTTGCTTGGCATGGTTGTGCTGCTGACATTCGCGTTGGCTTTATCGAACAATCGGTCCGCCATTAACTTGCGCACGGTCGTGCTGGCGTTCCTGGTGCAGCTTTCAATTGCCGCGCTCATATTCTACGTACCGTTCGGCAAGCAGGCCCTTGGGGGTCTCGTCAGTGGTATTCAGCATGTTATTAACTACGGCAACGACGGCATCGAGTTTGTTTTTGGCTCGAAAGCTCGAGAAAGTCTTGGCTTTACTATCGCTCTCAACGTGCTGCCGGTGATCGTATTCTTTTCGGCCCTGATGTCGACTTTGTATTACCTCGGCATCATGCAACGGGTAGTGGCGATTTTTGGCGGTTTTCTGCATCGATTGCTGGGTACCAGCCATACAGAGTCCATGTCGGCTGTCTCTAATATTTTCGTAGGGCATACGGAGGCGCCGCTGGTTGTTCGACCGTATCTTGCCGGCATGACCCAGTCAGAACTGTTCGCGGTCATGACGGGTGGTTGTGCGACCATCGCCGGGGCAGTCATGGCGGGCTATGCGAGCATGGGTGTTGATCTGGGCTATTTGATAACAGCAAGCTTTATGGCCGCTCCAGGCGGGCTGTTGATGGCCAAGATCATCATGCCGGAGACGGTTGAGCGCGATCTTGAAGATCTGGCCGAGGCAGAGAGCAAGGAAGACAAGCCAGTCAATATTTTCGAAGCAATCGGTAACGGCGCCCTGGTTGGTTTGCAGTTGGCATTAAACGTCGGTGCAATGCTGCTGGCTTTTGTTGCGATGATTGCGCTGCTCAACGGCATTATTTCGGGTACCGCCGGTTATTTCGGCTATGAAGGTGTCACGCTGCAGATGTTGCTCGGCAAAGCCTTTGCACCGATTGCTTTTCTTACTGGCGTACCCTGGGCGGAAGCCGTGCAGGCGGGTAGCCTGATAGGCCAAAAATTCGTTATTAATGAGTTTTATGCTTATATTAATTTCGTCGATATCAAGGAAGCGCTAACCCCGAAGACGCAGCTGATCGTAACGTTTGCGTTGTGTGGATTTGCTAATCTGACCTCAATCGCTATCCTACTCGGCGGTCTTGGCGGCATTGTGCCCGGCCGACGTAAAGATATCGCCCGATTTGGCCTGCGAGCTGTAATTGGCGGTTTGCTGGTCAATCTGATGAACGCGACGCTGGCGGGAATATTTTTCTCCCTGCAATAAGCGGGTGCGGAGTAACGAGAATGAAACGAGCAATAATCCTGGTCATGGACTCATTCGGTATCGGGGCGACACCGGATGCGGATAAGTTTGGTGACGTTGGTGCAAATACGCTGGGCAGTATTGCTCGGGTAACATCGGCGGCTCATAAAGCAGGAAAACGTGCGACGCCGTTGACGCTACCAAATCTCGCCAGGCTTGGCTTGTTCGAGGCAGCCGCAGAAAGTGCGGGCGAATTTCCGGCGGGTTGCACTCGTGCCGATGAGAAAATCGGTGCCTATGGTTATGCCAGCGAACTCAGTAGTGGCAAGGACACACCGAGTGGTCATTGGGAAATCGCGGGCGTACCTGTCTTGTTCGACTGGGGCTACTTCAGCGACAAGACAAATTCATTTCCACCGCCTTTGCTGGATGAGCTCATTCGAAGAGGAAAGCTTCCCGGCGTGCTGGGCAACTGTCATGCGTCGGGCACAACGATTATTGCAGATCTCGGCGAAGAACATATGCGCAGCGGCAAGCCGATAGTCTATGCCTCCGCCGACAGTGTGTTTCAGATTGCATGCCATGAAGAGAGTTTCGGTTTGCAGCGGCTCTACGATTTGTGCGATATCGCTCGCGAACTGGTCGATGAATACAAGATCGGTCGAGTAATTGCGCGCCCGTTCGTTGGCAGCAGCGGCAAAACTTTTGAACGTACCGGTAACCGTCGGGATCTGACGGTGCCGCCGCCGTCACCCACGCTGCTCGACAAACTTGTAGCTAGTGGTGGCGAGGTAGTCAGCGTTGGCAAGATAGCCGACATATATGCGCACCAGGGTATAACGACCAAAATTAAAGCCACCGGCAATGCGGCGCTGTTTGATGCCACTCTGGATGCCGTGCATTCGGCGCCTGACCGGTCAATTGTTTTTACCAACTTCGTTGATTTCGACATGCTGTATGGCCATCGCCGTGATGTCGAAGGGTACGCGAAAGCACTGGAGTATTTTGATCGCCGCCTACCAGAGTTGTACGCGATCATGCAGCCTGAGGATGTGATGATTATATGCGCAGACCATGGCTGCGACCCGACCTGGGCTGGATCGGATCACACCCGCGAGAATATTCCCGTGATTGCTTATGGTGAACGAGTGCCGCCAGGGTCACTGGGTCATCGACAGACATTTGCCGATATCGGACAAAGCCTGGCTGCTTATTTCAACCTGCCACCGATGGATTATGGCACTTCCTTTCTTGCCGCTGGCGACTAGGCCACCGCTGGCCGGATAGAGTCAGCTTTTATTCTTCGCGGCCAGTGCCGCCTGGATGCGCCCTGCTAACTCATTGGCTTCACGACGGACTCGCTCGGTGTCTATGGTAAGAATTTTGTGATCGCGCATCAAAACCTTGCCATCAACAACGACCGACGCCACGTCTTGTTCGTCTGCCACATAAACGAGATGCGATAACACGTCGTAGGTCGGTACGAAGTGTACGTCATCGAATGACACCTGGATCAGGTCGGCGCGCAGTCCTTTGGTCAGCGCCCCTATTTGGTCGCCGAGCCCTATGGCTTCGGCACCACCACTGGTTGCCATGCGCAGGACAGCGGTCGCTGGCAGTGCTTCGGGATTCATTTGATCGACCTTTTGCAATAAAGCGGCAAGGCGCATCTCTTCCCACATATCGAGGTCGTTATTGCTGGCGGCACCATCTGTTCCCAGACCCATATAGACACCGGCTGCCAGCATCTCGGTTACCGGCGAAATACCGGACGCAATCTTCATGTTGGACGTTGGGTTATGGATCACGCCAACTTTGCGTTTAACAAGTATGGGAATCTCTTCAGCCGTCGGCCAGACGACATGGGCGGCAATAGTGGGGCCATCGAAAAAACCTATCGATTCCATGAAATCGATAGAGGTCATACCGTAAGTCTCTTTCGAGTAGTTTATTTCATAAGGTGACTCGGAGAGGTGAATGCTGATGGGTACATCAAGGTCTATAGCGGCGGCGCGCACGGCCTTTAGCTGTTCGCCATTCAACGTATAGTCGGCGTGCGGTCCGAAAATTGGCATGATGCGATTGTTCTTTCCTTTCCAGCGCTTGATGAATTCAATGCCTTTGCGCAATGCATCGTCGGCATTCTCAGCATCCGGGCTGCGCTGATCGATAACCGTAGTTGCGATCAGAGAGCGTAATCCGCAGCTTTCCACAACCTGTGCGATCGTATCCGGGAAGTAATACATGTCGACGAAAGTGGTTGTGCCGCCACGAATCATTTCCCAGCAAGCGAGCTCGGTACCGATGCGTACGAAGTCGGCGTCGACAAATTCAACTTCGGCCGGGAAAATATAATTGTTTAACCAGTCCATCAGCGCGAGGTCGTCAGCGACACCGCGCAACAGCGTCATGGCGGCGTGCGTGTGACCGTTGATTAGCCCTGGCATAACGATACGCCCGGCGCCTGGAAGCGTTTCGGTGGCTGCGTAGCTTTTATTGATGTCGCTCTCAGTGCCCACATCGATAATAAAGCCATCTTTCACAGCAACCGCGCCGTTCTTAATGACATCGCCCGTAGCATCCATGCTGATAACATAGTCACCGGCAATAATCAGATCTACTGCGGCACGGCTATCGGCTGGTTGAGCCGCTTCTTTTTCGGCCGGCGGACTGCAGGCACTGACAAGAGCCATCCCTACAAAAAGTAAAATGAGTTTGAGGGTTGTACTACGGTAAGTATTCATTCCATTCATCCCATGATCGGCTTGCTGCCATAACGCTGCAAAACGCGGTGAAACAATGTCAGCAAAAGAATATTTGTGCATACTACCTTGCCGCAAAACAGAAATAGAATAAATTCGAACTGGAATTTGCCCGGTTTCCTGTCAGAATAGCTAACTCTATGAATATTAAGTTAATTCCAAAAGTCGAGTTGCATTGTCATCTCGAAGGCTGCTTTCGACCTGCGACGGTAATGGAGCTTGGGAAAACGCTCGGATTACCGGTGCCAACGGAGCGAGATGCTTTTCGTGAGCAATGGATGATTACCCGACCATTACAAAGCTTGCAGGCGGCGCTGCAGTGCTTCGTCAATATTCAGTCCGTTTGGTGCGCCGAGGAAGCCATTGAGCGCCTTACTTTTGAGGCGGTAGAAGATGCGCGCGATCAGGGTATTCGTATCATCGAATTTCGTTACTCTCCTGATTTCATAAAGAATGGTCACGCCCACTTGAACTTCGAAAAGATTCATAACGCCATATTGCGTGGCATAGCGCACGTGGACGAGAGCGAAATCGCTGTGGGTCTCATTGGCATCGTACAAAAAACGCTGTCACTCAAAGATGCCGAGTACACCACCGACTTCATAATCGAAAACAGAGAGACTTTCGTGGCTCTGGATTTCGCGGATCAGGACACGCACGCGTTAAATGCATATCGGCCAATGGTCGATAAAGCCCGCAAAAATGGTCTGAATCTGACAACCCATGCGGGTGAGGAAAAAACAGTCGATGCGGCCCAGCATGTGCGCGATGCGATTGAAGAGCTCGCGACCGAGAGGGTAGGACATGGTATCCACATTATCGATGATGCGGGGGTCATGGACCTGGTTATCGAACGCAATGTTGCGCTGGAAGTGTGCCCGACCAGTAACTGGCTGACAAACGCCGTTCCATCAACGGCACAGCATCCGATTCGCCGTTTGTACGATGCCGGCGTGCCGTTGACGATAAACTCTGATGACCCGGGTTTGTTCGGTATAGACCTTTGTCATGAATACCAAATTTTGCGAGATGAGCACGGATTTACAGATGCAGAGTTTGATCGTTGTAACGATGCGGCCGCGACCCATAGCTTTATATCTCTGGATAGAAAACGAAAAGCCTGGCCACGTGAAATCAAGGAATTGAAGTAATGCTTTTTACTGATGTCATTCGCAAAAAGCGCGATGGTGCTGAATTGTCCGCTGACGAAATTCAATATTTTGTGGCCGGACTGACCGACGGCAGTTTGCCTGCAGAGCAGGTGTCGGCTCTCGCCATGGCGATCTTTTTGAACTCCATGAGTTTCACTGAGGCAGGATTCCTGACCAGGGCGATGGCAGCTTCCGGAACAATGCTGGATTGGAGTGCTGAAGGTCTTAATGGACCCGTTGTAGACAAGCATTCGACGGGTGGAGTCGGTGACAAAGTCAGCTTCATGCTGGCGTCCATCGCGGCAGCTTGTGGTTGCTATGTACCGATGATTTCCGGGCGCGGTCTTGGGCACACGGGTGGTACGCTGGACAAAGCCGGCAGTATTCCCGGGTATAACCCGACTCCGGATCTCGCGACTCTGAAGAAAGTGGTTAAGTCAGTTGGCTGTGCCATTATTGGTCAGACATCAGACCTGGCACCCGCAGATCGTCGTTTCTATTCGATTCGTGACGTGACCGGAACGGTTGAATCTATCCCCTTGATCACCGCCTCTATTCTCTCGAAAAAAATAGCGGCCGGTCTCGATGCACTCGTCATGGATGTGAAAGTAGGTACGGGCGCGTTCATGGAAACGCTGGATGATGCTCGTGCGCTCGCGACCAGTATTACAAAAACTGCCGGTGCGGCGGGACTCAAGACGCACGCAATCATTACAGACATGAACGAAACGCTCGGGCTGACAGCTGGTAATGCGGTCGAAATCGCTGAGTCTGTTGAATTTCTCACGAACACGCATCGCGAGACACGACTGGACCAGGTTGTCACGGCGCTCTGTGCCGAGATGTTAATAACCAGCGGCCAGGAAACCAGTGTAGAAGTCGCTCGAGGTCGAGTAATTGAGGCTATCGAGTCTGGCAAAGCGGCGGAAAAGTTTTCACGCATGGTTGCCGCGTTAGGTGGTCCGACAGATTTCATCGAAAAGTACATGGACTATTTGCCTGCAGCGGACATCGTCATGCCGGTCTGGCCCTCTGAGGAGGGCTATTTGACTGCGGTTAACGCACGCGCAGTGGGCAATGCCGTCATAGTGCTGGGTGGCGGTCGTCGCACGCTGACTGACGAATTGGATCTGGCTGTAGGCTTTTCAGCTATTGCACCTGTCGGTGTCCAGGTTGGCAAGGAGAGGCCACTTGCCATGGTGCACGCATCCAGTGAGGCGAGTGCCGGCGCCGCGGTAAAAATAATGCGTGAGGCCTGCACGATTGGGGAGGCAGCACCGCAAAAAAGATCCGTAATCTACGACGTGATTACGGCAAATTAGATTAACGGCGACCAACCTGGTGGGTATACTGGCTTTCGCATGGTCGCGCGTTTAAACACAAAAAAATAACGGATTGAATGAACGTGGTTTTAAAACGCTGCTGCAAGACGCAATTAAACGAAGGGGTAAGACATGTCGGGTAACTTTATCGGTTTGGCAGGCATCGCTGTACTTCTGGGAATCGCTTTTTTGATTTCAAGTAATCGCAAGGCCATCAACTTGCGCGTGGTGGGCGCAGCATTTGCATTGCAGGTGGCTGTGGCAGCATTTGTCCTGTATTCCGATATTGGCATTGCGGTAATCGATTCACTGAGCAACGGTATCCAGTCGATCATCAATTTTTCCCAGGAGGGAATTGTAATGGTGTTCGGCCCGCTGGCCGATCTTGACAAAGTGGGATTCAGTTTCGCGGTCAAGGTTCTTCCGGTAATCATCTTTTTTTCAGCGCTCATGTCCGTGCTCTACCACCTTCGGGTCATGGAATGGATTGTCAAACTGGTCGGCGGTTTTTTACACAAGGTTATTGGGACCGGTGCCATTGAGTCGATGAATGCGGCGGCAAATATCTTTGTTGGCCAGACAGAGGCGCCGCTCGTTGTCCGGCCTTATCTCAAGGGACTCACCGAGCCGCAGCTCTTTGCGGTAATGGTATCCGGCCTCGCATCAATAGCCGGCACAGTGCTCGCGGCGTATTCAATGATGGGTGCCGATATGCGTTATTTGCTGGCGGCGGCATTCATGTCGGCTCCGGGCGGTTTGTTGATGGCGAAAATAATGATGCCCGACGATCAAGTCGTTACGGCGGGCAAGCCAGAAAAGTTTGTGATGGAGCGGAGCGAACACAAGAATGTCATTCTAGCGGCGGCATCGGGTACTACGGATGGCCTGCGGCTGGCGGCGAATATCGGTGCTATGCTGATCGCCTTTGTCGCGCTGATCGCGATGCTCAATGGCCTGGTGGGCTGGGTAGGTGGTTGGTTCGGATTCGCGCTGACCTTGCAGAAGATCCTTGGCTGGTTGTTTGCGCCCCTCATGTACCTGCTTAGCGTCCCCTGGGCTGAGGCGCAGGCGGCGGGTGCGCTGTTTGGCGAAAAGATCATCCTTAATGAGTTTGTTGCCTTCTCGCATCTCAAGGATATCCTCGGCGATGCCAGTACGCGCACCTATGCGGTCACGACTTTCTCGCTGTGTGGATTTGCGAATCTGTCGTCTATTGCGATTTTGCTGGGTGGTCTCGGAGTGCTTGTGCCCGAAAAACGTGACCTCATCGGTCAGTTTGGTCTGAAGGCGGTGGCTGCAGGTTCTCTATCGAATCTGATGAGTGCCGCGCTGGCGGGTTTGTTACTGACGTTCTGATTTGATCCGGACCGGATGCGGGTCAGAAAAGTGTTGCGGCCCTAGAGCAGGCTAAAGGATGCCGGCAGCAGTTCGGCATCTGAGTATTCCGCGACTCCGCCGTCGGCCTGCAACAGGATTATTCGCGTATCTGCGTCTGAGAATTCATGTATGCGCTGCCGACAGCCACCGCAGGGCGTGCAATTTCCGGACGCCACCGGTTCACCAACTACCGCTATGGTCGCTATACGGCGTCCGCCTGCCGCTACCATCGCCGCAATGGCGCTGGTCTCTGCGCAGTTGCCCTCCGGATAGGAAGCATTCTCCACGTTGCAACCGATGTGCACATTGCCATCCGTATCGAGGATGGCGGCTCCGACTCGATAGTCAGAGTAGGGTGCGTGCGCGAGTTTGCGTACCTGCTTTGCTTTATCGAGCAACTCTTTGTCACTGATGGTAGTCACCGCTATTAGTCCTCGGGGTTGCCGCTATCAATGAAGCTGGTCCACGATCCGTGCATGGGGTTGGGTAATATGTACCAGCCAAGGCCCCAATAATTACTGTGCTCCGACGTCATGCGCTTGCGATCTTCGGCCGTTGCGGCCGGGCAGGGTGCAACCGGTTTCGCCCGCACGCAGGGAATGAAGTCGCCGAGGTCATCGCCGAATAACATGATAACCCGATGAGTCTCGCCAACGAGATCCTGGCGTGAACGTTTCTCACGATTCCATTCGGGGCGCTCGCCCACCAGCATCAGGTGATCCATATCCGTCTCGATCCCGGCTTCGGCTATATCCTGCAGCGTAATTGCTTTTTGCGGACAATCGCCAGGGGCAAAATCGAGTTTCTTGCAGGGTCGGTTGGTTATGAAAAATACTTCAACACCCTTCTGTTGGGCAGTCTGGATAAACTCTGGCGCGCCGAGTATGCGTGCCGACGGGTTATTCATGTGCCAGTAATCAAACGCTTCGTGGGTGAATTCACTTTTCAGCTGCAACTGAAAACCGATATTGCTTACGGCGGTTTCATCGACGTCCAGAATGATCGCAACCGGTAGTTCGGCTGCATTTTCCTGGCTGGGCAGTGCGGACCAGTTGCTATCAGCGATCAACGCGTCGAGGTTGCGTGTAGCATCGTGATAAGCCTGTAATGTCAGCGCATCATATTCCGCAGCTGTGGCCACCCATGGCTTGCCGAGCTCCGGCACTTCGGCGGCGGGTTTGCTGGCACAGGCCGATAGAGCCGTTGCGATGCCTAATAGATAAATTGACGTGTTTCTGAAAATATTCATGCGACCTGCTTTTGTACTCCGTCTCCTGGATTCAACCTTCTGCGCAGGATGCGGGAAAGGTCTGCGTGAGAATCTCTTGTGGCGGCTGAGATTAGCATGTTCGGCATCGAAAATCGCCGCTCAGAGACTCTCGAAAATGCGGATCGCGCTTGAAGAAATTGGAAGTGACTCGCTATATTGGGCCGCGGTCATGCAAAATGATTCGCCTCGACAGAATTTTTGCACCTCGCCACAAGGATCAGGGTAATGCGCTTATTCAGGATTTCACTTCTCTTTGCACTCTGCCTGGTGGCAGCCTGCGCGTCTACTCATGCCGTAAAAGAGCAGGATCGGGCTGCAGGACTGACATTCATACATATCAATGATACGTATCGCGTAGATGCCGTTGAGGAGCAAAAACGTGGCGGCTTCGGGCGCGTCGTGACTCTGATTCGTCAATTACAGAAAGACGGTCGCGACGTGCGCGTGTTGCACGGCGGTGATTTTCTCTATCCGTCCCTTGAGAGCCAGATTTGGAATGGCGAGCAAATGGTCGATGCAATGAACTTCATCGACGACATCGCGCCGATGTATGTTGTACCGGGTAATCACGAATTCGATAGACGGGATTCCACTGCGGTTGTGAATGCAGTGCGCATGTCTCATTTTGACTGGCTTGGTGACAACTGGTCGTTGCAGACCGGCGCGGCCGATGTCGATGCTAATGTCCATTCAGGGTTTATGTTCGAAACCGGTGGTCACAAGGTCGGGATTTTCGCGCTGACGTTGCATGCCGACGACGGTGGCAATGACCGCGATTACCTCAAAATTAACGGCGACTATCTTGCCGAGGCGAAACGGGCGATTGCAGAGCTCGATGGTCGTGGTGCTGATTTGATTATCGGATTAACGCACTTGCATATCTGGACTGATATGCAAATTGCTGAACTCAAGGCACAGTATCCACAGTTTCTCGGCATCGTTGGGGGACATGATCATGAACCCGAGGATCATCCCGGAACGGCCGTTCGAGCGGCTGTCATGAAAGGCGCATCAAATGCCCGGGCGGTCTGGCGTATCAATGTCGAATTCGGTGCTGACGGCAAAGCCGCTGCTCTTGATGCTCGTATGATTACAATTGATGAACACATTATCGACGACCCTGCTTATACGAAGATAGAGGAGAAGTGGCGCAGTCGTTTATTGGCGATGAAGCCTTTTCTGAAAGCACGTATAGGTACTGCTGAATCGCCACTGGATGCGCGAGAGGCGACCGTTCGCAGTGAAGAAAGCGCGTGGGGGAACTACATTGCTGATCAGATGCGCAAGGGCTTCGGCAAGCCAGTCGCTGATTTTGCGTTCATCAATGGCGGCACGCTGCGACTCGACGATTACATTGCTGACGACATCACCTTTGAGGACATTTCCCGTACGTTTGGCTTTTCTTCTTTTATGCGCTTTATTACGTTATCGGGTGCCGACTTCAAAGAAGTTCTGGAAGCCGGCTATCGCGGCGCCCCAGCCAGTCAGGGCTATTTCCCCCAGGTTTCCGGCTTTCGCGTTTGTTTCGATCGGTCACGACCTGAGGGCGATCGCATAGTGCGCCTGGAATTGCCGGCGGCCGCGGGCTGGAAAGCGGTAGACCCGGCGACCGACTACACGCTGGCGGTTCCGGATTTTCTGTACGGCGGTGGCGATGGCTATAACTTTGCGAAAGCTCGTAATGTCTCGCGGCCAGCCTCTGAGCTAAAGTACCTGGTCATTGATGCTATTACGCGTGAACAGGCGGCCGGTCGCTCCATTGCCCCTGTTGTTGATTCGAAAGCTCCGCGGCTTTACGAGATCAAGCAAGCAGGATCAGCGTGCTTTAAATAAACTTTGCGGCGGCAGCTCTTTTTGCCCGCTAATGGCACAGATAAAAAAAGGCCAACCCGAGGGTTGGCCTTTAGTTTTATTGCTTTGTTTTTTTATTAGAACTTGATGTCTATACCCATGCGGATTTCCCACAATGAGTTCTGTTGACGCAGGTAGTTAATGTCACGCTCGCTGAAGCGATCGTAAACATACTGGCCTGAACCATTGACATAGCCTCGTACAACTTGCTGCGCAAAGAACTGCGCGTCCCATACCTTGCCCCACTTGTCGTTGAGCAAGTTACCGAAGTTGTAGATCTTCACGAACGCGCTAGCGCTGGTACCTTCAACAAATGTTGGCAGTTCCTGGCTAAGACGCAGGTCGAAGCGTGTGCTCCACTTGGCATGCAGGTTGTTACGCTCCTGATAACCAGGTTTCAGGCCATTTCTGGCGATGAAGGCAAAAAACGCTTCTGTATCGAAGTTTGCTGTGTAAAGAACATTTGGGTCATTGGAGCAAGCTGCACATGCACCTTCCGGTACATACAGCAAGTGACGTCCGTAGAAGCCATCGCCTTCCTGGTCCTGACTGAACATGACGTAGGACTGCGGCTGCCCTTCAGATGCCGTACCGTACACCGTGAAACGGGTCTCGAGATCTTTGAAGAACTCGGTGCCGTAACTGGCGCGCATCGTCAGACGATGCGGAACTTCGTAGTTCGATGTGCCAGGTGTCGGGTTGTTGACATCGTTCAGCGACAGGTTGTCAAAGTTCGACGAAGCAACCGATGAGGTCATCGGGCTGACGTCGGTCGCTTGGGTATAGGCGTAGCCGAAGGTTACATCCAGACCAAAATCAAACTCTTTGCTCAACATAAAGGAGAACATATCTGACTCACCGTTGTTGTCGGAGTTGGTCAGCATGTAGTTATCAATGGAAGGATAGCCGTAGGTGTAGTCATACAGCGGCGCACCGGCAGATGCGAAACCGTAAATTGACTCCGCGATGTCTACGTAATAGGCCGGGTTATTTTGCTTGGTGTGCAGATAGTCGATATCAGCTGTGACACCGCCGAACCAAGGCATTTCCCATGTTGCACCCAACGCAATCTTCCACTGTGAAGGCTGCTTGTAGTCAGGATCAATCAACACGAGGAAGCCGGTGTTGCCGTCAGCCGGTGTAACTGCTGCTACATCGTCATACAGAGATTGCGGAACGTCGTAGCCCGGCAAGCCGCCATATATCTGGGTCAACGGGATAGCTCCTGGACCAAATACTGTGTTGGCTGCTGAAGAAGAATTTCTCCAGCTGAACTGGGCGTTGGTCAGACCGTCGTTGCTCCATGCGTTGGAGATCCAGACGTTCGGGTTACCACCAGAGTACAGACCGATACCACCACGCACGGTTACTTCATCCGATGCTTCCCAGGTGAAACCAAGGCGCGGCATCAGCAGATCGAGGCCATCAATGTTGGCGTCATTGCGAATACCAAACTGGTCATAGAAAGCCTGGTTGTAATGCGGGCGATCACTACTGGTGAACCAGTCATAACGCAGTCCAGCAACCACAGTCAGGTTGTAATCATCCACGTACAGTTCGTCCTGCAGGTAGATGGTATTCAGCGTATTGGCAAAACTTGCTGCTGCGTCATTGGCGTCGTTGGTACCACCACCGCTACCGTAGTAAACGCGGCTCGGGCGACCCAGTTCGAACTGGTCGATACCGGTGAGTGAGCAGCCCGCAGCAAAACGTTCCTGAGCAGTAGTTGCTGCGAGACAGGCCGCTGTTGCGTCGTTAGCACCGCCATTGGTGCCGTAGAAGTCCCATTCGCCGCCACGTGAGTGCTGTACGAAGATGTTGAAAATATCAACCTTCTCTTGCTCGTAACCAGCGGTGATCACGTGATTGCCATAGAGGTATTGGCCGGTCAACTTGAGGAAGTCTGACTTCGTGCCGAGCTTGTTGGCCTGGCGGGAGTCATCCGCACCCAGGTAAATCGTGTTGCCTTCCGGGGTGTCGATCTGGAAGTCGCCGAAGCCGCCGGGGCCAACGGTAACCTGCGAATCGTTCATCTCGCTCTGGCTGTAGAACAGCTCGGTTGAGAAAGCGTCATTCCACTGTGACGTCAGCTTGAAGGTCAGTGTCTTTGACTCCGCACCCTTGGTGTAGAAGTGGTTGGCGAACTCAAATTCGTCGTAGTCGCCATCTGAGTCACGATCCTGCGAGCCGTCGTAGTAGTTGTAAATCAACGAGGCGTTGTGATCAGCGTTGATGTTCCAATCCAGACGAGCCATGTATTTCTTGTCGGTCTGGGTACCGTCACCAGGCATACCGCCGGTGTCATAGCCCCAGAGGTTCTGCGCGATGCTGTTTACGCGGTCGTAGTCAGCCTGGCTCAGCCAGTCACGGACTTCGCCGTTACCCGAACCAGCAGGTCCTCTGGCGAGGAATCGTGGCTTTTCAGATTCTTCGTAAGCTGCGAAGACGAACAGACGATCCCGCAGGATTGGGCCGCCGATGCTGAAGCCCTTCTTGTCTTGCAGGTAGTCAGGAGCGCGGAAGTTCTGGTCAAACCCTTCAAGAGACGTGCCACGCAGTGTTTCGGTGGTGAACTCGTAGAAAATACTGCCGTTCCACTCGTTGGTACCTGACTTCGTAACCGAGTTGATGTTACAGGCCGAAAAACCGCCGTAGGTCACGTCAAAAGGTGCGAGTGATACTGCAACTTGTTGCAATGCTTCATATGGAAACGGCATGCCAGTCGCTGTCGAGTAGCCATTTGAGTTCAGGCCGAAGCGGTCGTTGTAGCTAACACCGTCGAGTGTGACGCTGTTGAAGCGTGGATGCAGACCACCGCAGTTAACCGTGAATCCATCGTCTTCGTTATCGATGTTCATGCGCGGATCAAGGCCGTATACGTCCGTGATGTCGCGGTTGAATGCGACAGCGGTGTCGATATCGAAGCTTGAGAACGTAGCAGAAGGGCCTGGAGCGACGTCAACAAACTCGGCTGCCTGACCTACAACTACGATTTCTTCCAGCTCCGCAGCCGTCTGCAGGTTAACTGACAAGTTGTAAGTCTCACCGAGGCTGATCGATTCGATCACTACGGATTTTACGCTGTTCACTGTGACCCGGTAAGGGCCGCCAACCGGAAGGTTGGTCGCCAGGAATGTGCCGCTGGAGTTCGTCGAGAAACCGCGGGCAACGCTGGTGCGCATATCTTCAACGACCACAGCGGCGCTAGCCACTGGTGCGCCGTTGGAATCGAGGATTTTGCCGCGAATCGAAGATGCGGTTTCCTGTGCAAAGCTCGAACCCGGCGCGGCAAGCAGTAAAACTGCCAGACCAGCTACCAGGCCTCCTTGACCGAGGCTTCGCAATACGCGAACACTCGAGCTCAAAAAGCCGATATTAATTTTCATACTAAGTTTCCCCATTTTGTTTGGAGCGAGTTATTTTTGACGTGATAAAGATGGTTTGGCGTTGCTTCAAAACAAACTGTTGCGTAAAGCGTACGACTTAACAACAACCCAAACCGAGTAGTTATGTTGGGAATCTACCGCAGTCAAAATAGGCGCGCAATAAGGGTTCCGCGGCCTTTCTGGGGGCGGCGGGCGCGACGATTGGCGAGCAATTTTCGCGGCAACCTAGAATCCTTGTTATATACCTTCGCCAAGCTGTTGTTTTTGAGTGAATTCGATACTAACAAGCAGTGGCCAATGATCTGACACCCCGCTTCCTTCAGGCAACAGAAACCGTGCTGGAGTGTTGTTTTTTGTCACCTGATCAGTGGTTTTATTTGCAACTTTGACTGAGTCCTTGCGTAAGTCCCATGTTGCTTGCGCGCCACGCTCTGGCCTTTGTGCCCACAGGATCATGTCCAAATACGACCATTTATCGTCAGCTTCGTAATATTGTGTGCCGAGACAGTTGGCACAGCCTTCCTCGTGAGCAACCCTCCAGATCCCTCGAACCAAAGTGCCGAGCAGGTCTTTCTTTTCGTTTTCGGTAGACGTTGTGTTGAAGTCACCGGCAGCAAAAGCAAAGCGATCTTCTGGTAATTCACTGCGCAATTGGTTGAGGAACTTATAGGCCTGAATTCGCATTTCCGTAGGGTGAAAAGGTGCCGGGAAGTGCACAGAGAAACCGGTTAGAAGTTCTCCATCCGGTAATTTGAATGTTGCCTCCAGGATGCCGCGGGTATCGGCTTGGCGGTTGGCAAACTCGTCGCTCGGCGTGAAAGGATGCAGCACAGGCTCGCCAGCTACTTCCAGGCGGGTCAGGAACGCGACGTCAATACCACGCAAATCCTGTCCTTCAATCAGAATGGCGGGGCGGTATCCGGCGTCAGCCAGATACTCTGTGCGCAGCCGCTCCAGGATCGCGAGGTTTTCGACTTCCTGCAAAGCGAGTATGTCGGGACCGCGGCCGTTGTTGACCTGCAAGATGGCTTTGGCGACGACCTCAAGCTTGTGGGCGAGAATTGTTTCGCTCCAGTCCCAGTTCAGGCACTGATCACGCCAGCGATCGACAACGATAGTCGCGCACTCGGCCTTGTGCTGTTCGCTTTGCTTGGCTGCGAGCGGCAGAAATGTGCTGTCAGTCTTGCCGTCATCATGGGTGGTGTCGAAGAGGTTTTCGACGTTAAAGGTCATGATTGTAACGGGCGCCACTACTGTCGCGGGTACTGCCGGAGTGGTGTTGGGAGCGCATGCTGCCAGCAACAACACAGCTATAAAAGTAATGCCGGTGATGTTACGGCGTAATGTCGATTTGCTGAATGACGGCATGTTTGCCCTCCGTTGTAAGAAACAGTTTGCCACGGTCGGCGAATGCAATCGCTTCGGCCTCAGGTGGCACAGGTATATTCAACGCTAATGGATTGGCTGCAAGAGTTTCTTGCCAGGAGATGTCAGAACTTCGCCGCCAGTAATAAATATTGCCGTAAGTCAGAACAACTACGGCGCGGCCATCGCTGCTAATGTCCATGGCCGTTGGCTGCCAGTGCCACACGAATGTCTCCGGATTGCTGCGTCGTGCAAGCGCCAAATCTGCGGCGGTAGCAGCGGGTAATCCCTGGACAGGCCCCAGCAGTTTGGCGGTCAAAATCGGCTGATTTACCGCGGGTCTCAGCGGCAATGCATATAATTCTGCCGGCCGCGTCCGTTTACTCATTACGAGTATCGTCTCGCTGCTTTCATCAACGGCGGCCGCCTCGCTATCACGCGGACCATCGGGGTAACGATAACGTATCTCCCAGGCGGGCTCGATCGATTCTGGCAGTGCCTTACCAAGATTTGGCTCGGCGAAAACATACAAAACGCGGTCAGGGTGAACGGCATTGTTGTCACCGATATCTGCCACCAACAACCAGGGTCTGCCATCCAGTTCGAATGAAGCGAGATCTTCCCAGTCCACGTTAGTTGCTTTATTTATTGGAATAGCGGCAAGGCCGCGTCCGTCTGTGGTCATGGCGTACAGGGTGGCGCTGCGGTCGTTGTCGTTGATTGCCCAGAGAACATGCGAATCACGGCGTGACACCGCAATGCCGCTGGCCTCGATGAGTTCCGGGTGTTGCAAGTGACCAGTGACAGAGACGGAAACGATCACCGGGTTGCCGTTATCAACGCTGGCGACACAGCCTTGCCCCAGCAGGCACAAGGCAAGCAGCAGCAGAGAAAGTCTGTGATTTGGCATGGCGCAATGGTGCGTCTTTCGTGGTCGTAAAACCAGTGGCGCTTGATGTGATTGTAGTGACCATAAAAAAAGCCCGACCAATGGTCGGGCTTCTTGAACTACTTGTGGTCGGGCTTATTCGCCAAACGTGTACGTACCCATTATGCCAACGATCGGAGGATCGTTAACAAAACCGGTGTTGTTTGAGAAATCTACGAAGCCTTTGACGTTATGCTCGTTGGTGATGTTGCGGCCGAACAAAGCAACTTCCCAGTTATTTTCGAAGTTCTTGTAGCCGATCTTCAGGCCACCTTCAAACTGGGTGCCCGTCTTGAACTCAACTGCTTCATACAAAGGCATGTTTACATCACCCATGACTGACCAGTCAGTGAACACAAAGTATTCACCGGTACTGCCGGCCGGGATGTTGTAACGAGCAGAGATGTTGTAGCTGGTCTCTGGAGCGCGCGGGAACGGGTTGCCGTCAAGTAACGCGCGGCCATTTTCGTCCAGAGGATCCAGTACCGTGCACAAGCCAGAGCCGCAGGTCGCCGTAGACAAAGTCGGGTCATTGATCTCGGTCTTGTTGTAAGCGAAGCCGCCCGCGATCAGCAAGTTGTCCGTAACGAGGTATTCGAAGTCAACTTCGAAGCCCGATCCGACACCTTCCTTGGCATTGATAACCTGGTTGGTGTTGCTGGCGCCGCCGATAATGGACAACTGCATGTCATCAACTGTGTAGTAGAAAATAGCTGCGTTGACGCGCAAACGATCTTCCAACAGGTCGGCTTTATAGCCAGCTTCCCACGAAAGAATGGTTTCCGGTTTAGCTACGGACGGCGATTCCAGGAACGCTACGTCACGACCCTGGATGGTTTGACCACGGAAGCCATCAGAGACGCGACCATAGACCGACGATTTGTCATTGAGTGCGTAGTTAGCACTGAAATCCCAGCTAATCTGGTTATCTGAAACCTTGATCTCGTTAATGGTCGGAATGCCAAGGTCAACATATAATTGGCCGTATTGCTGCACATGGAAATCTTTGTTGTCGTCGGTGTAGCGAACGCCAGCCGTCAGGGTTAACTCATCATTCATATGGTAAGAACCCTGGCCGAAAACAGCCGACGTGCTGTTGTTTTGCACAACAATCGTGTCAGCGCTATCAACGAAGCCGTAAGAGGCAAACGAATCCGTCGTAATGGCAAGTTCCGAGTCAAAGAAGAACGCACCGATCTGCCAGGTGAATTGACCGTCGTCTTCGCTGGCGAGGCGAATTTCATTCGTTGTTTGTTGCGCATCGGCGGAGTCCTGCGTTACCGAAGGAACCATGATCGTGCCCGGGAATGTCAGTGTCGGGAAACCAAATACCGGTGCCGCCGGATCAAAGCTGATGCCTGGCGGAACTGTTGCGGTGCCGGAGAAGTCAACTACGCCGCCGTCGATGTCGCCACGGCTGTAGCCGTCAGCATTTTGTCTTGACCCGATGTAGGTCAGGGTTGTTGAACCAAGATCCCAATCAACGTGCAAGGTCGTACCGTCACTGTCGTATGCCTGCGGGTTATTGTCGCCACCATCATAGTAGACAGTGTCGCGACGATAGTTCCGGTTCAGGCTGTTGCTGCCGGTATTAAAAATGTTGGCACGGAATATTGAAGAAGTGCCATCGAGACTGCGGAACTGGTGACTGAGCCGAATTGAGATGTCATCGGTCGGCGTGTACTCGAACTGAGCGCGTGCAGCCATGTCCTGGAAGTTGCCCATAGCTTCTTCTTCACCGGTATAGCCGTTGTTGATCCAGTCCTGACGGGACTGATACAGCGCAGAGAAGCGAGCAGTCAATACGTCCGGTATCATTGCGCCGCCAATAGCGCCTTCAACACGGCTTGAGCCGTAGGTGCCATAGGATGCCGTCGCATAACCGTTGGTTTCTTCAGTTGGGCGGCGCGAATCAAATTTGATAATGCCGGCAGTGGTGTTGCGGCCGAACAAAGTTCCCTGCGGACCGCGAATGACTTCAACCTGTTCCATATCGAACAAAGGGAAGCTCTTTAGCACAACATTTTCCATGACCACGTCATCCATGATGATGGATACCGGCTGCGAAGCTGCAAGGTCAAAATCGATGTTGCCCAGACCACGCAAATAGAAGCGAGGTGCGGCACGACCATTGGATGATTCGGCATACAGACCAGGAACGCGCCCCGACAAAGCGAGAATGTCTTCGCCGCCAGCAAACAGCACGTCATAGCCTTCACCTGATAACGTGGCGATAGAGATTGGCACGTCCTGCAGGCTTTCAGCGCGCTTGGTCGCTGTGACCACGATCTCTTCAAGGACCGCTGTATTCTGCGCGTTGGCAGTAGCCTGAAACCCTGTGAGTGAGAATAAAACTGTCGCGGCAGCTAACAAGCCGCGGCGTCCGTATATTTTTGTTGGGAAAACGCTACTCATTGTAGACCTCCTGGAAATGTCCGCGAAGTATACCGCCCTCAGCTCGCCATTTGTACATAGAATTGAGCATTTGTACGCATTACAGCTTGCAGATCGATTCGTGGCATGAAAACGACAAAAAAATAATGAGATGCCTGGCCAGGTCGTCGTTCAGTTTTCCAGTGAGACGTAGCAATCAGGGGTGAATTGTGGGGTGCAGACGCACATAAAAATAAGGTCGGTGTCACCCGTATTGGTTATTTGTTGCGCTACTCCGGCCGCTATGTGCACGGTATCGCCGCCGATCAGCGGCTGCGGATGAGCTTTGCCGACCCGCATAAGTCCCTGACCCGAAACGACAATATAGCGCTCTGTGACCGATAGTTTGTGGAGTTCGGTGGTCACCCCGGCCGGTACCCGACAACGTGCCAGAGATACCTCGGGATCGTCCGGCGCATTGAGCATCTCAGTAATGTAGCAGCGTTCGCGAGTATAAAATTCTGTAGTCATTTGGTATCGAATTCCTGCGGTGGAACCGTTAGTTGCGTTACGATGCCTAGGCGCGGCACGTGCGGCAACAATACAGAGTTTGCGAGCAGCGTGCAGTAGGCGAACAGCGGAGAGCATCTCGTGACGATACCGTCAGTAAAAGAACTTCTAAATTTGAGTGAACATACCGTGCTTGTCACGGGTGGTAGTGGCAACCTGGGTCGTGGACTCAGCTATCGGCTGGCCGAGGCCGGCGCAAAAGTAATCGTGCACTTTCACAGTGATGAGCAAACAGCGGCTGCGACCGTGGCAACTATTGTTGCGAACGGCGGCCGAGCCGAACTGGTCAGGGCTGACCTGGCAAGCGGTGAGCAAGTTGAGCGGATGTTTGCAGAGCTGGATTCCAGGGGATTGCTGGTGGATTGTGTGGTCAATAACGCAGCGGCGCAGGATGTCCAGCCACTGCACGATATGACCTTGCCACAGTGGCAAGCGATGCAGGCCGTCAATCTTGATGGCGCTTTTGCGGTGACTCAGGCGGCTGTGAAAAGGCTGCGCAAGGCGGGTCACAGCGGCGCGATCGTCAATATTGCGTCCATAGAGGGTAGTGATCCGGCGCATGGCCATGCTCACTACTCAACGGCTAAAGCCGGGTTGCTGATGCTGACACGCGCAGCCGCCCAGGAATACGGCGTGGACAGTATTCGCGTAAACAGCGTCTCCCCTGGATTGTTGTTTCGAGAAGGGATCGATAAGTCCTGGCCCGATGGAGTATCGCGCTGGATGGAGCGGGCCCCATTGACCCGTCTTGGTGGCACTGAAGACGTGGCCGATGCCGTGTTGTTTTTGCTGAGTCCTGCCGCGCGTTGGATCAGCGGTAGCAACCTTGTAGTCGACGGTGGAATGTCTGCACTGAGTCGCTGGTAAGCATCCGGGGTGCTGGCGGCTGGTATTTTGGACTAGAATAGGCGTCTTTTGTCGGCCTGACCGACGCCAGCGCAACCAAAAGAGCATTATTTATGGCGACCAAGCACATGAATGCCCGGCCGGGCGACTTCGCAGAAACCGTATTGATGCCCGGTGATCCATTGCGGGCCGAGTACATCGCGAATACCTATCTCGACAACGTGCGCAGGGTGACTGATGTCCGCAATATGTGGGGTTATACGGGCGAGTACAAAGGTAAGCCGGTATCGGTTATGGCGCATGGCATGGGAATTCCGTCCGTGTCGATTTATTGCACGGAGCTGATCGAGTCCTATGGCGTCAAAAACCTGATCAGGGTGGGTAGCTGCGGCACGGTGCATCCGGACGTCAAACTGCGTGACGTTCTGATTGGCATGGGCGCCTGCACGGACTCCGGCGTTAATCGCATGCGCTTCGGTGGTTACGATTATGCCGCGATCGCCAGCTACAAATTACTGCAGGCTGCAGTTAATGCGGCCGAGGCGCATAAGGTTCGCTATCACGTGGGCAATATTTTTTCTGCCGATCTATTTTATACACCGGACCTGGCGATGTTTGACACGATGGAAAAATACAATGTGCTGGGTGTCGAGATGGAGGCAGCCGGAATGTATGCAATAGCCGCTGAGTTCAACGTCGATGCGTTGGCCATCTGTACGGTAAGTGATGATATTCGATCTGGCGCAGCATTGAGCTCTGAAGAGCGCCAGACAACTTTTGATGAGATGATTGTCATTGCTCTCGAATTAGCCGCGACCAATGTCTAGACTGGAAACGTGAACGTGTCAGCCAAAGAAAAGCCAAAAACATTGCAGTTACCTGATCTGGATCGCGTAGCGCTGGTCGACGAAGTCGGTGTTGAGGAGCGCGTTGCAAGATTTCGTAGCCGCAGCATCAAGAATGCATCGAAAGTCGAAGCACTCAAGATGATTCTCAGCATGATTGATCTGACAACGCTGGAAGGTCAGGACACTCCTGGAAAAGTGCGTCAGCTGTGTCAGAAAGCAATTCATTTGCACGATGGCATGCCCGGCTTGCCACACGTGGCTGCTGTATGCGTTTACCCACCGATGGTCGGCATCGCCAAAAAAGCGCTGGGCAATCACAATATAAACGTTGCTTCGGTAGCGACCGCGTTTCCGAGTGGCATGGCGCCGCGTCAGATTAAGCTTGAAGAAACCCGCATTGCGGTTGCTGATGGCGCCGATGAAATTGATATGGTGATTTCACGCGGAGAGTTCCTGCAAGGTCATTACGAATTTGTGTTTGATGAAATCGCGGCGATCAAAGACGCTTGCGGCACAGCGCATCTCAAAGTGATTCTCGAAACTGGCGAACTGGGCACGCTTGATCAAGTACGCAAAGCGAGCATGTTAGCCATGCACGCAGGCGCTGATTTCATCAAGACGTCGACCGGCAAGATTCAGCCGGCAGCAACGATGCCGGTGACACTTGTGATGTTGCAGGCTATTCGCGATTTCTATTTTGCAACCGGACGACGTATCGGCATGAAGCCTGCCGGCGGTATTTCGGATGCAAAACTGGCGATTCATTACCTCGTCATGTTGCATGAGACGTTGGGGCAGGCGTGGTTCTCGCCCGAGTGGTTCCGTTTCGGTGCCAGCTCGCTGGCTAACGATGTATTGATGCAGTTACAGAAACAACAGTCCGGCGTTTATCAGTCGGCCGATTATTTTTCCAAGGATTGATAGTGACCAGTCAACCAAACAAACTCGCATTCAACTCTGGCTGGCAATACGCAGCTGCTCCCGAGGGTACCGATCATTTCAGTATCGGTAAACGCTATGGCTTGTTTATTAATGGAGAATTTGTAAAGCCTGCGACAGGAAAATATTTCAACACGGTTAATCCGGCGACGGAAGAAGTCCTGGCGCGTGTTGCCCTTGCAGGTGACGAGGATGTAGATCGTGCCGTGGCCGCCGCAAGAAAAGCGTACAAAGGCGTTTGGTCAAAAATGAAAGCGGCTGAGCGTGGTAAGTATATTTATCGTATTGCGCGCATCTTGCAGGAGCGGGCGCGCGAGTTTTCGGTCATAGAATCACTGGATGGCGGCAAACCGATACGTGAGTCCCGCGACATTGATATACCGTTAGCGGCGGCACATTTTTTCTACTACGCCGGCTGGGCCGACAAGCTTGAGTATGCGTTCCCCGGCCGTAAGCCGGCTCCGCTGGGAGTTGCCGGGCAAATCATTCCGTGGAACTTCCCATTGCTGATGGCTGCCTGGAAAATTGCACCAGCACTTGCCTGCGGTAATACGGTTGTATTGAAACCCGCTGAAACAACGCCGCTGACTGCGTTGAAGCTTGCTGAAGTTATCAGTGAGGCCGGTTTGCCACCAGGTGTTGTAAATATCGTAACCGGTGCCGGCAAGACCGGCGCAGCGGTTGTTGACCACAACGATGTAGATAAAGTTGCGTTCACCGGATCTACCAATGTCGGTCGGCATATCATGATGGCGCTTGCGGGCACTAACAAGAAATACACCCTGGAGTTAGGCGGCAAAGCGGCAAATATTGTGTTTGCCGATGCGGCAATTGATCAGGCCGTCGAGGGTATTGTTAACGGCATATTCTTTAACCAGGGTCATGTATGTTGTGCGGGCTCTCGTTTGTTGGTGCAGGAATCTGTCGCTGACCAAGTGATTGCGAAACTGAAAGATCGCATGGAAACATTGATCGTTGGTGACCCGCTCGACAAAAATACCGACATCGGAGCAATCAACTCGGCGCCGCAACTGGAAAAAATCGAATCCTATTTGAAGATTGGTCAGGCTGAAGGGGCGGAGATGTACCAGAGTTCCTGCTCCGTGCCCAAGAAGGGTTACTGGTGCCGACCGACTATATTTACCGGAGTGTCGCAGTCGAACCGGATAGTGCAGGAAGAAATATTTGGCCCGGTATTGGCGATCCAGACTTTCCGCACTCTTGAAGAAGGCCTGACGAAGGCGAATAACACGCCCTTCGGGTTATCAGGTGGCGTCTGGACCGATAAGGGGTCAAAGGTTTTCAAAATGACCCAGGGTATTCGTGCCGGCGTGGTCTGGGCGAACACGTTTAATAAATTTGACCCGGCATCTCCTTTCGGCGGCTACAAGGAAAGCGGCGTGGGGCGTGAAGGCGGATTGCACGGTCTTGGCGCCTACTTGAGTCTGGATTGAATAATGGCAACGAAAAAGAAGACAAGCAGCGGCACGCAAGGCAGGAGTTCCAATAACATGACTAATGAGCGCGTAGCGGTTGCGAAGACCTACAAAATTTACATCGGTGGCAAATTTCCGCGCACCGAGTCGGGTCGCTATTACCCGCTCGAGTCTGCGAAGGGCGCCGTGCTCGCCAATATGTGTCGTGGCAGTCGCAAAGACTTTCGCAACGCCGTTGTAGCAGCGCGTGCGGCTACCGGCGGATGGTCGAAAACCAGCGCCTATTTGCGTGGTCAGATTCTCTATCGCATTGCTGAAATGCTGGAAGGAAGGCGTGAGCAGTTTATTGCCGAGCTGCAATTGCAGGGGGTAAATCGGCGGCGCGCTGAGTCTGAAGTTAACGCGAGCATTGATCGGCTAATTTACTACGCGGGTTGGGCAGACAAGTACCAACAGATATTCAGTGCCGTGAATCCGGTGAGTTCCTCGCATTTCAATTTCTCGGTCCTCGAGCCAATGGGAGTTGTATCGATACTGGCACCGGAGAGCAGCGGTTTGCTAGGTCTCGTATCTAACATTGCCCCGGCCATTGTGGGTGGTAACACCTGTGTCGTGCTTGCGTCGCAATCAAAGCCGTTGTGTGCGATCAGTTTTGCTGAGGTCCTGCACGCGTCCGACGTGCCGGGCGGCGTGGTTAATATATTGACTGGATTTAAACCTGAATTGACCGGCCAGTTTGCATCTCACATGGATGTGAACGCCGTTGTTTATTGCGATGGCACGGTTGAGATTGCCAAAAAAGTGCAGGAACTGGCGGCGGCCAATATCAAACGAGTCGTTGCCAGGGTTGCACGTGACTGGTCCGGCGATTCGGCACAAGACCCTTACCTGATTCAGGATACGCAGGAAACCAAAACGACCTGGCACCCGATCGGTAGCTGATCGACGGCGCTAGGTGCGCCAGCGAAGTGGCAGCTCCTTCAGTCCACGGAACACGAGCCCGGTGTGGTATTCCGGCGCAACGGTTTCCAATTCGATGTCTCTAGTCCGCGCAAGCAAGCCACTGAACAGTGCGCGTAATTCGAGCTTGGCCAGCGGCGCACCCAGGCAGAAATGAGTTGCCGCTCCGAAGGCAAGGTGACGATTCGGCTTCCGCTGGATATTGAAAGAGTCTGGCAGATCGAAAATGTCCGGGTCGCGATTCGCGGCGCCATACAACAGACCGATCGTGTCCCCTTGTTTGAAGGAATGGCCCTCGAATTCGAAGTCTTCGAGCACATATCGATGGAACATGTGCAGCGGTGAGTCGTAGCGGAGCATTTCATCGACGGCAGATTCAATCAGGTCCGGTCGTTCTCGCAGCAATGCCATTTGTTGCGGATGTCGAAGTAATGCCAGCATTCCGTTGCCCGCCGCATTAACCGTCGCTTCATGACCAGCATTCAAAAGCAGCATGCAGGTCGCAATGAGTTCATCGCGATCAAGACCGCCAGCACTATCTTCGCTAGCGACCAGAGCACTGATCAGATCTTCGCACGGATCAAGCTTCCTCTGATTAGCCAGCTCGTTAATCATGACCGCGAACTCAGCAGTGGCTGTCTCCGCCTTGCGGCGATCCTCGGCGGAATGATTTTTTTCGTAAAGTCGAACGATGGCGGAAGACCAGGGGCGCAGACGATGGCGATCTTCGTCGGGCCAACCGAGTAATTCCGAAATGAGTTGCACCGGCAGAACTTCGGCGTATTCGGCCAGGAAATCCATGTGCTGCGCGGGTATCAAAGTGCTTAGTAATTCGTCACGGATGGTTGTGATCCGCTCCGTCAACATCATTACCCGTTTTGGTTGCAAGGACTGGCTGAGGAGACGCCGAACCCTGGCGTGATCTTCACCTTCACTTTCGAGCAGGTTCACACGCACGTAACGGCTGTAGTTGGGTAGCTCCGACCATTCCGGCGACGCATGCTTTTGGCGCAAGGCTTCTGCGCTCAGCAGGTGATCCATAGTGCGTCCGAGGCGTTTATCAGCCAGCAGCCGATAAATATCCCGATAGCGGAAAAAAAACGTCAGCCCGAATTCTTTCGAATAAAAAATCGGTTGTTCGCGACGCAAGCGCGCATAAGTGGGATAGGGGTTGGCGGCAAAGCCTTGATCGTACGGCTCAAATTCCACTTCTTGCATCGCTGCTACTCGTTTTGGAATCTAGTCTTCAAGAAAGCTCTTTTCAACGCGCCCGCCCACCTGTTGAATGACTGCAGCGGCACACCGTGACCCAAGTTCTGCGCATTCTTGCAAGGGCTTGTCGTTGGTCCAGCCGAACAAAAAGGCAGCTGTATAGGCATCGCCAGCACCGGTAGTATCGACGACTTTGTCGACGTGGCAGGCCTGTTGTACTACCAGTTTTCCTTTGTCCGAAATGACTGATCCGTTCTCAGAGCGGGTGATGACAAACAGGCCTTCAAAGTCACTAATTTTTTCCATTGCTTCGTCGAAACTGGAGGAGTCCGTTAGAGCGATGATTTCCGCTTCGTTCGCAAAAATTATGCGGACGTGGCGATTAATAGCATCGAGGAAAGCCTGTTGATGTCTTTCGACGCAGAAAGAATCAGATAGTGACAGCGCAATCACCGCACCTGCTTCGCCGCCCAGTCGCATTGCTTCTGCCATGGCGGCTGGGCCGTGTGGCGCATCCCAAACGTAACCCTCAAGCAAGATGACTCGCGGTGCCTGGACGGTATCTGCGGTGATGTCTGCAACACTCAGATCAAGGCAGGCGCCGAGATGAGTTTGCAATGTGCGCTGTCCGTCCGGACTGATGAGCACGTGGCAGCGGGCGGTTGATGCTCCGTCGGCCGCTGGTGGTAGGCGCACATCCACACCGAGTGAGCGCATGTCATGCATGAAGATGCCGCCGAGTTGGTCGTTTTTGACTTTGCCAATATAGGCTGCCCGACCGCCGAGATTAGCTAAACCAGCGACCGTGTTCGCAACTGAGCCGCCTGACATTTCCATGGCAGGGCCCATCAGTGCGTAAATTTCATGAGCGCGTTTTTCATCAATCAGAGTCATCGATCCTCGCGGCGCACCGATTTGTGCCAAAAAAGAATCTTCGATATGTGCCAGCACATCCACAATTGCATTGCTGATGCCGAGTACCTGTATTCCATTATTCATTACATTTCCCAGGGTCTGATGTGTATCAAGCTTGCTTTGTCCTGCCAGCGTCTGCTTATCCAGGTGCCAGTAGATAGCTCGGCCATATTTAGTGAAAGCGCGTGGTTTTGAAATTCATACGACAGGCGGATGCCCTTTGCCTGTGCGATGAAGCGGGTGGATTGTAACAACAGAGAGCCTGGCTTGCTGCAACAGCTTTAGCTGACCAAGTATATCGATCACGCCGTGGTTGGATGAAAGCGAGCTTGATAGTGTTTTATGGCTCTAGATCTGCCGCGACTTACGTGGCTAACGTTCGCGGTGGGGAAAAGCCAGCGATCACTCGCCGCCTAGGCGGCAAGTGATCTTGATGTGTGATCAGGTTTCGTCAGCTTCGATTTCTTCGAGTGTCCTGATGCTGGATTTGGAGTGGTCTCGTATTTTTCGCGAATGATTTTGTAGCAGGCGTCTGGCACTGTCGAACGCATCTCTTACCGCGACATATGGGTCTTCGTGCGCCGGATCGCTGCCGTTATCGCGGTTGACGACGAGTTCCTTGCCTGGAACCGTCATTGCAATACGAGCGTTATAGGTTATCCCTTTCGACTGATGTTTATGCGGAGCTGCAACCGTGACATGGCAGCTGATGATTTGATCAAAGAATTGCTCGAGCTTTTTAGCGCGAGCCCTGATGTCACTCTCCAGTGCATCGGAATGGTCCATATTGCTAAAGTCGATCTGAAGCTGTGATTGCATAAGTAGTATCTCCTTCAACTCAATGCTAGCTGTCGTCGAAAGCCGTTCAATGAGTGTTTATCACTATAGGAGAATGGAGGGGAAGAGGACAATATAATCAAAATCGCCGGATTACCTCCCTATAGTGCCCGCCTTGTCGTAAAGGCCTTCTGCGGCATTTACCTGTATCCATAACTGCGTTGTGCAGCTATAAATTAACTATGCTTATTGTAGTTCGTTCGCGCTTTTTGCGCTCGCCTACACGCCATGCGTCAAGAAGTTGTGCGTCATCGGAGAGGTCTGATGAACCCTGGTAGTTCGCCAGTTGCGCCGCTCAAATCAAGCTTGATTCAGTCGTTACTGAATCACAACGTATATCCTCACCCCGTCACTAAGGTCGAAATGTTGGAAACCCATATTTCCTGGGTGCTTTTGACCGGCGACTACGCCTACAAAATAAAAAAACCAGTGGATCTGGGTTTTCTCGATTTTTCGCGGTTAGAGCAACGTCGGTTTTTTTGCGAAGAGGAGATCCGCTTGAATCGCTGTTGGGCACCGGATCTTTATCTTGATGTCGTCGCAATAACCAATGATGAAGGCAAGCCGAGAATTGCTGGCACGGGTCCGATAGTCGAATACGCGGTTCGTATGCGACAGTTTGCTGCAGGGGCTCGCCTGGATGAGCAGTTGGAGGTGGGCTTGCTGACGAGCGCAGACATGCAGCAAGTCGCCGTCGTAGTTGCCAAAGGTCATGCAGCCGCTCGAAAACTATCAGCCTCGGATACGAAACGATTTCTTGAGTTCACGCAACAGTCAATGTTGGAGAATTTTGATTACCTGCGCGGCCACTTTGACTACGTGAGTATTCAACATCTCCGCCATTGGACTATTGCAGAGCTGAAACGTCTGCGTCCGGCCCTGCGAAGGCGCCTGGCGCAGGGCTATGTGCGTGAGTGTCATGGCGATTTACACCTGGCGAACATCGTGCGTCTGGCTGATGGCATAACACCATTTGATTGCATCGAATTCAGTCATGATTTTCGGTATATCGATGTCGCCAGTGATATCGCCTTTCTCGTAATGGATTTGATATCACGACAACGCAGGGATTTGGCATTTGCATTTCTTAACCGTTATCTCGAAGTCAGCGGCGACTATGAGGGTCTGGAGTTCTTTAATCTGTATTTTGTCTATCGCTGCTTGGTGCGAGCCAAGGTCGCCGCAATACGCCTGCAGGAGCGAGCGCATGATGATCCCAAAGTCTCGGAGGAGCGCGCCACCGTACGGCATTATTGTGACATAGCGTCGATACAGGCAGCTGATCGCGAGGCTATGCTGGTATTGATGCATGGGTTGAGTGCGTCTGGTAAAACACACGCCTCCGGTATGCTGGCGGAGACCATGCCTGCGGTCCGCGTGCGTTCCGATGTTGAAAGAAAACGCTTGCATGGTCTCGCTGAAAAAGCCGATAGCAACTCGCCGATTGGGCAGGGGATTTATACCGCTAACGCAACTGAAGAAGTCTACGAGCGTTTATTTGCGCTTGCAGAAACAATCCTCGCTGCGAAACATGACGTCGTTCTCGATGCGAGCTTTATCGACGAAAAGTGGCGACAACGAGCAATGCAAGTAGCTGTGAATTGTGGAGCGGAATTTGCGATTGTCACTATGGTTACGCCGCTGGAGATCCTGCGTTGTCGCCTGTTGCGTCGTCGGGCCGAAAAGAGTGATGCTTCCGAAGGCAGCGCAGCCGTACTCGAAAATCAACTTCAATGTGCTGATCCGCTGACTCTGGCAGAGCAAGAGCTTGCCGTTGAATGGCATAGTAATTGTGAGACAGATGTTGAATTGATTCTTGCCCAATTGCGCCGCATTAAAGTTCAGGAAATGCTGCCGGGTTCGCGTGCTTTTTCTAATGCTGGCTGTTCCCGTGCCGTTGATCACCGGCCGCCGTAGGCATAAATGCGGATTTCTCTGGCGAGCCGGGGCGCAGAGTATGATTGCTGGAGAACTTAAATAAGCCGGGTCAGCAATTAATGCGGGCGGCGGCTCAGCTGCGAAAAAAACGAGATAGCCCATGACCATCAAAACGAGCCAGACTCTCAAGGACCTTCGTCGAGACCACCGCAATGTCATGCTTTTGCTCAACATGCTTGAGTTTGAGGCGAATCGACTTGCGGCGCTGGACGAGCCTGATTATCAGCTCATGGATGACATCATGCGTTATCTGACCACTTACGCTGATGTCGTGCACCATCCGAAAGAAGATCGTATTTATGGACAGTTGAGAGTACTCCAGCCGCAGCAATCAGAAGTCCTTGCACAGATTGAAAAGGACCACGGGGAAATCGCCAGGTTTGGCATTGAGTTGCGCAGCGACATTGAAGCTATCGTCTCAGAAGCCATTGTTCGTCGCGATACAGTGGCTCAGGACGCGCATAACTATATTGAGAAATTACGGGGCCACATCGACTGGGAAGAGCTGGAAATGTTCAGCTTGATTGAAGAGGTCCAATCTGAACTCGATGAGCAAGCGCTGGCTGCAGGCTCCCTGGGTAAATCAGACCCGGTATTTGGGAGTGATGTGGAACAAGAGTTCCAACGCCTGTTTACCAGTATCCAGCGGGCGATAAATCCAGCCCAGACTTGAAGCCAGAAGGCTGGATGCTTGAATTCCCTGTGCCCGGTCAGCGTTCGACAGCTGTATGCATCCTGATACACCGTCGATTTACGTGATCCCTACCCACCGCGGTGGCGGCAGACTGGTCGTCCGCTAACTGATGGGGCGTAATCCTGACGGATTTTTGTTGAAAACGTCGATAGTGCGGCACCAGCACCGCGTTTTCCTCAGCGCTCGTTATCTAACTTGTTGATTTCAAAATAAAAATAATATCTGGGTGCAACTCCCGTCGTCCTAACTACCTGATTCGCGGTGAATCGCCTACCATTGGGTGCATGGATTGAGCATTCATGCGGCTTTCGGGTCGCGAGTGGATGCTCCAAATTGGTTACAGCGAGGAAAAAGATGGGACGCTTGACTACTCACGTATTGGATACCGCCCGGGGCCAGCCAGGTGCAGGGATAAGAATCGACCTTTATCAGGTAGGTGCGGAGCGCCGTTGTCTTGTCAGCACCGTTACCAATGCAGACGGCAGAACGGAGCAGCCGTTGTTGGATGGTGAAAACTTCGTGACAGGAAGTTACGAATTAGTTTTTGCCATAGGGCCCTATTTCGCCAACTCAGGGCTTGCGGCCAAGCAACCTTTTCTCGATGACGTCGTAGTCAGGGTCACGTTGGCCAATGACGAGCATTATCACGTGCCTTTGCTGACGACGCCGTGGAGTTATTCCACCTACCGGGGTAGCTAACCGGCATGCCGCAATCGCAACCTGAACCAGCCCACGACGCAATTCGATTTTTGCTCGATGGTGAGCTTGTTGAGCTCGCCAACGTTGATCCGACTCGTACGGTGCTGCAGTACTTGCGCGAGGACAAGCTGCGCCTTGGCAGCAAGGAGGGTTGTGCGGAAGGCGACTGTGGGGCATGCACGGTTGTTGTTGCAGAAACCGCAGCTGCCGGAGGGCTACGGTTACGAGCGATCAATTCCTGTATCCAATTTCTTGCGACTCTCGATGGCAAGATGCTATTCACTGTTGAAAGCCTGCAGAAGCCTGGTGGGGAACTGCACCCGGTGCAGCAGGCGCTGGTTGACTGCCATGGTTCGCAGTGCGGTTTCTGTACGCCAGGTTTTGTGATGTCACTCTTTGCTCTTTTCAAGAACAGCGCAGCGCCGGAGCGACGCGAGATCGATGCCGCGTTGGCAGGGAATCTGTGTCGCTGTACCGGTTATCGACCAATTATTACCGCTGCGGAACGCATGTACGGTTACGCCGCTAACGGTGCGACTCGTTGGCTGGATCAACCCAATACTTGCAATGAGGAGCCGCGGGACGAAGAGTTGCAGATGACCGCGCGGTTGAAAGAGATCAGGCGATCGAGAGCGTTACGACTGGACTCCAAGGGTCGTCAGTTTTATGCGCCACGTTCGTTGGATGACCTAGCTGCGCTTGTGCTGCAATTTCCGCAAGCCGTTTTGTTAGCCGGTGGAACCGATGTCGGATTGTGGGTGACCAAACAACACAGGCAGCTTGAGACGATTATTTACACCGGGCAGGTATCGGCACTTAAGCGCATCGCTCGCAGCGCCTCTTATATAGAAATCGGAGCCGCCGTTACCGTAACGGATGCCATGCCGGTCATCACCGACGAGTATCCTGAGTTGCAGGAAGTATTTGAGCGCTTTGCCTCGCCGCCCATTCGCAATGCGGCGACTCTGGGTGGCAACGTTAGCAACGGCTCCCCGATCGGAGATTCCATGCCACCGTTACTGGCTCTGGGAGCGACGCTGGTGTTGCGTAAAGGTGAGCGAAATCGCGAGATTCCACTTGACGAATTTTATCTTGGCTACCAGGAGAAAGCGCTTGAGCCAGGTGAGTTCGTTGAGAGTTTGCGTTTGCCCAAGCGTACATCCGATCTGCAGCTTGCGTGCTACAAAATATCCAAGCGATTTGATCAGGATATTTCGGCCGTCTGCGTGGCCATTGCCCTGCAGCTTGATGCGGGCAAGGTTACCGATATTCGAATCGCCTGCGGTGGCATGGCAGCGATACCCAAGCGCGCTGAACATTGTGAGGCGGCTTTACGCGGCCAGGAATGGAGCGAGCCCGCAATTTCAAATGTGCTGAGTGAGCTGGACAAAGACTTCTCACCGATTAGCGATATGCGCGCCAGTGATCAATATCGACGCGTGGTCTGCAAAAATCTATTGCTACGGTTTCATGCCGAGACGTCCGGCGCTGTTGTGAGTGTCTATGACTATGGGCGCTGACAAAAACAGGCGGGATGTACCCATACGCGGTGCCGTAGGCTCTGCGCTACCTCATGACAGTGCGCACCTGCATGTTAGCGGCGCGGCTTTATACACCGATGATATTGCGGAGCCGCGAAATTTGCTGCACATCGCATTGGGCATGAGTACTCGCCCTCATGCCAGGATTCACAACCTTGATTTGAGCAAGGTACTGGCGGCCGCCGGAGTGGTCGAGGTCCTAACCGCTGAAGATATACCGGGGAAAAATGATTTCGGTCCGGTTATTGCGGACGATCCGATACTCGCGCCCGGTCTTGTTCAGTTCGTGGGTCAGCCAATGTTTGCGGTTGCGGCCGATACCGTTGAACAAGCGCGGCGCGCCGCCCGTCTTGCTGTGATTGAGTACGAAGACCTGGATGCGATACTGGATCTGGACGAGGCGGTTGCTGCCAAATCTTTTGTGTTGCCGAGTGAAAAGCTGCAGCGCGGTGACAGTGGCGCTGCGATAAGCGCAGCGACTCATAGCGTCAGTGGTCGGGTAAGGTTGGGCGGGCAGGATCAGTTTTACCTGGAAGGACAAATTGCGATGGCGGTCCCCAGGGAGGGCGGTGATCTCTACGTCTACAGTTCCACCCAGCACCCCGGTGAAGTCCAGCATACTGTTGCCGCGGCGCTTGGTAAGCAGAACAAAGACGTGATCGTCGAGTGTCGGCGTATGGGAGGGGCGTTCGGCGGCAAGGAAAGTCAACCGGCGCAAATTGCCTGTATTGCGGCACTGGTCGCCGCCAGGACTGGCCGGGCTGCCAAGCTCAGGCTGGATCGTGACGCTGACATGATCATGACCGGCAAGCGTCACGACTTTGTTATCGACTACAACGTCGGTTTCAACGACGAGGGTGAAATTGAAGGTTGCGAATTTACTTTTGCATCCCGCTGCGGCATGTCGGCGGATCTTTCCGGCGCAATTAATGACCGCACCATGTTCCACAGCGACAACGCCTACTACTTGAAAAATATCACCATCGTTTCGCATCGATGCAAGACGAACACGGTTTCTAATACTGCATTCCGTGGTTTCGGCGGGCCGCAGGGCATGTTCGCGATCGAATACGTTATTGATGATATAGCGGCTTGCCTGGGTAAGGATCCCCTCGATGTTCGGCGGCGTAATTTTTATGGCACGACTGATCGTAATGTCACTCCGTATCAGCAAACCATCGAAGACAATATTATCGGCGAAATTGTCGATCAGCTTGAGCGGACCGCGGACTATCGAAAGCGTCGTGCCGAGCTTCAGAATTACAACGAGAACAGTCGCTGGTTGAAGCGCGGTATTGCGCTAACGCCTGTGAAGTTCGGTATTTCTTTTACTGCAACGCATCTCAATCAGGCGGGTGCCTTGTTGCACGTGTATACAGACGGCACCGTGCATTTAAATCATGGTGGCACTGAGATGGGGCAGGGCTTGTTCACCAAAGTTGCCCAGGTCGTGGCGGAAGAGCTACAGATCGATATAGATCGGATCAAGATAACAGCATCGGATACGAGCAAGGTGCCGAATGCGTCGGCCACAGCAGCTTCCAGTGGGTCCGATTTGAACGGCAAAGCGGCGCAGGTGGCAGCGCGTACGATCAAGGAAAGGCTTATCGTTTTTGCGGCCGAACATTACGGCGTGCGCAGAGACGAGGTGCGTTTTGTAAATAATCACGTGTACGTGGGCGCCACTGAACTGACGTTTGCCGAGTTGGCTCACCAGGCCTGGTTTGCACGAATATCACTATCGGCAACCGGTTTTTATCGAACACCCAAAATTAATTACAACCGGGCCACGTTCTCAGGTCGGCCATTTTATTATTTTGCGTACGGCGCTGCTGTATCCGAAGTGGTCGTTGACGTATTAACGGGTGAGCATCGTCTGTTGCGAGTCGATGTCTTGCACGATTGTGGACAGTCGCTCAACCCGGCGCTCGATCTGGGGCAAATTGAGGGTGGCTTCATTCAGGGTGCGGGCTGGCTGACTAGCGAAGAGCTCTGCTGGAATACGGACGGCGCGCTCACCACACACGCGCCATCCACTTACAAAATACCAGCGTGCTCTGATCTGCCGGTCGATTTTCGCATCGCGATGCTGGAGTCGCATGCTAATCGAGAGGATACGATTTACCGCTCCAAGGCTGTTGGCGAACCGCCGTTGATGCTTGCTATTTCTGTGTTTCATGCGATCCGCGATGCGGTTGCGAGTGTCGGAGATCACAAGTCTTCGCCGTTATTGCAGGCGCCCGCTACACCAGAAGCGATATTGCGTGCGATAACGCGCATGCAGGGCGGCGACCTGTGAGGCCGGTTTGGCTGCAACGCCTGGCAGAGCTCGCAACACAGCAGCAGAGTTGTGTTCTTGTGACCGTCAGCGCTGTGCGTGGATCTGCACCACGCGAGGTCGGCGCAAAAATGGTGGTCACCAAGACTGACATGCAAGGCTCGATAGGTGGTGGGGAACTCGAGCACCGTTGTCTGGGAATAGCAGTAAGTGCCTTGCTCGAATCAGGTAACTCACCCGGCAGCAGTTTTTCCCGTACTTTTCCCCTCGGCCCAGATTGTGGCCAATGCTGCGGCGGGGTGGTCGAAGTACTGTTCGAAATTATTGACCCTGCCAATTGTGAGTGGCTCGATGTGTTGCTGGTGATGCGGGAGCAGGGGGAGGAGGTCGTGCTGATTACCCCGACTGACTCACGGTCGCGTATGGGTAAAATGCTGGTAACGTCGCAAGGCGGTGTCGGCATTGAGGGCGCCGAAAATGAAATTCTGTGCGCAGCCCGAACCTTGCTGGCAAGCGACGAAAGTCTGCAACAACAATGCATTACGAGCGGCAACACCGTGACCATTACTATCGTGTTGGAGCCGATACGCAAGACAAACTTTGATATTGTACTTTTTGGTGCCGGGCACGTTGCCTCAGCGCTCGTAACAATACTAGCTGGACTGGATTGTGATGTGCACTGGATCGATAGTCGCGCCGAGCTATTTCCGCCTTCATTGCCAGCGAATATACGGGTGTTGCCCGCGGCCGATCCAGCCACCTTGGTGAGCAGCATGCCCGCTGGTGCTTACTATCTGGTGATGACGCACAGTCACCCCCTGGATTTGGAGCTCTGTCAATATATATTGGCGCGTGACGATGCGGCCTATTGTGGCCTTATTGGTTCACGCTCCAAGCGCAATCGATTCGAGAAACGATTGCACGCGCTTCTCGGTGACGGTTTTTACTCCGCAAAATTGACGTGCCCCATTGGCGCGGGTGCGGGTTCGAGTAGTGGAAAGAAACCAATGGAAATTGCAGTAGCTGTGGCAACCGAATTGTTGTGTTTGCAGCAACGCGCAACGGTGCATCTCGACAAAACGGTATCGGCTCGACCGTTGGTTAGCGCCGTTAAATCTTAGAAAACAAGCGAGGGGATTTTGGAAGCATACATTCTTGACTGGCTCAATTTGCTTGGGCGTTGGGTGCATGTCATTACCGGCGTTGCCTGGATAGGCGCATCGTTTTATTTCGTGTGGCTCGATAATCACCTGTTGCCACCACAGTCAAAAGAAGATGCCGCGCGGGGTGTCGGTGGTGAGGTGTGGTCTGTGCATGGAGGCGGGTTTTACCACGCGCAAAAATACCGGGTAGCGCCGCCACAATTGCCGGGCGTATTGCACTGGTTTAAGTGGGAAGCTTACTCGACTTGGTTATCCGGCGTGTTTCTCCTGGCATTGATCTACTGGTACGGAGCCGAGATTTACCTGATTGACCGTTCAGTGGCAGATCTATCCCAAGGTGTTGCCGTTGCTATCGGTATTGCCGTACTGGTTGGCGGGTGGTTGATTTATGACTTGTTGTGCCGGTCTCCGCTCGGAAAAAGTGATGCTGCCCTGAGCGCAGTGTTGTTCGTCCTTATAGCGTTTGTCGCCTGGTGGCTGTGCAGCATATTCAGCGGTCGCGGTGCCTATATGCATTTCGCTGCACTGCTTGGCACAATCATGGTGGGTAATGTGTTTTTTAACATTATCCCAGGTCAAAAGGCGATGGTAGCGGCGTGCAGTGAGGGCCGCGAACCCGATCCGGAGCCGGGCATTAAAGCGAAGCAGCGATCTGTGCACAACACCTATTTTACGCTGCCCGTGCTGTTCGTGATGGTTAGCAATCATTACGCAATGACTTACGGTCATGCTTACAATTGGCTCATCTTGATTGCCTTTACAGTCGCCGGAGCTTTGGTCAGAGTTTATTTTGTCGCGCGTCACAAAGGGTCTGCCTCGCCGTTGCCGCTGCTATTGGCTGTCCTGATTCTGGCGCTGATTGCTGCGGCGATCGTACCGCCGCCACCGCCACCTGTAGCCGCGACCCAGTTGACTCCCGCAGCACATTTCGCGAATGTGCGCCAGATTATTAAGCATCGTTGTGTCAGCTGCCATTCGAGCACTCCAACGTACGCTGCATTTTCGGCGGCGCCGGCAGGCGTGCAGCTGGACACGGATGAGCAGATACTTGCGACGGCAGATAAAATTTATCAGCAAGTCGTGGTGATCGGCGCGATGCCAATTGGCAATCTCACTGAGATAAGCGATGCTGAGCGTGACATCATTCGTCGCTGGTACATAAGCGGTGCGAACAACAAGTGAGTATCAAGAGAGTATGAGTCAGGGACATTATCCGAGAGACATGGTGGGCTATGGTGCAGAGCCGCCGCATGTGAATTGGCCGAATAATTCACGTGTAGCGGTTCAGTTTGTCGTCAATTATGAAGAAGGTGGCGAGAACTGCGTGTTGCATGGAGACTCGGCGTCAGAGGCTTTCTTGTCAGAGATTGTTGGCGCCGTGCCTTACACCGGTCAGCGTCACATGAATATGGAGTCCATTTATGAGTATGGATCTCGTGCCGGCTTCTGGCGGTTGCGGCGCGTTTTTACCAGCCGCAACATGCCGGTAACCGTATTTGCGGTGGCCATGGCGATGCAGCGCAACCCGGACGCCGTCGCGGCGATGCGGGAGGCGGATTGGGAGATAGCGAGTCATGGCTATCGGTGGATTGATTATCAATCGATTGACGCGGCCACCGAACTTGAGCATCAGCGCCAAGCTATAGAAATACACAGCGAAATGACCGGCAGTCAGCCATTGGGCTGGTATCTCGGTCGCTGCAGTCCCAATTCGCATCGCCTCGCGGCGGAACATGGCGACTTTCTCTATAACGCGGACAGCTACGCCGATGACTTGCCTTATTGGGACTATCGTTTTTCTGTGCCGCAGCTCATGGTTCCTTATACGCTGGACGCGAATGATATGCGGTTTGCTTCGGCACAGGGGTTCAATTCCGGAGAGCAATTTTTTTGTTATCTGAAAGATACATTTGATTGCCTGTACGCCGAGGGTGGCGACCGTCCGCGGATGATGTCGATCGGATTGCACTGTCGCCTGGCCGGAAGGCCCGGACGAGCAATGGCGCTGGAGCGCTTTCTTGACTACGTGGCAGGTCACGACAAGGTTTGGATCGCAAGCCGCGCGGATATAGCCAGGCACTGGCGTCAGAATTATCCGGCCGCAGCAATAGCGAAATAAGGGCGATTAATTGCAGCAGCTTGAAGCAATGACTGAAGAAGAGTTCGTCGGAATTTATGGTGGTGTTTACGAGCACTCTGCCTGGGTGGCGCATGCAGCCTGGAAGCAGGGTATCAAGGATTTATCCGTTAAAGAGCTGTCGAAAGTGTTGGCAGACCAGGTGAACGCGGCGGGCGCCGAGCGACAGCTGCAGCTAATCAAAGAGCATCCCGATCTTGCCGGCAAGGCGGCCGTTCGTGGCGAATTGACGCCGGAATCGACGTCAGAGCAGGCCAGTGCCGGTATCGACAAGTGCAGCGCGGAAGAGTTCGCGCGTTTCCAGTTTTTGAACGGTATTTATAAGAACAAGTTTGGTTTTCCGTTCATCATGGCTGTGAAGGGCAGCAACCGTTACGAAATTCTTGATGCATTTGCGATCAGGGTTGGCAATGCTTATGACACAGAGTTTGTAACAGCGATTAACGAGATTCACAAAATTGCTGTATTCCGCCTGCACGATATTGCGGACCAGCTTGTTGTCGAAGCCAAAGGAATTAAATAGTGTCTGCCACTAATGTCGAGAACCCCTTCCACCAATGGGTAAGGCTTGAACAGCCGAGGCTGGGCAGTAGGGCAGTTTTTGCCACGGACGATTTCTTCGCGCCGATGGAGCGGATGATTGATCCGTCACCGCCCGTATTCATCGCGGATAAATATGATGACCACGGCAAGTGGATGGACGGCTGGGAAAGTCGTCGCAAGCGCGTTCCTGGTCATGATTTCTGCATTGTGCGCCTTGGTATTCCTGGTCTTATCCACGGCGTTGATATCGACACCTCATTTTTTACGGGTAACTACCCGCCGCAAGCATCACTCGAGGTCTGCGTTAGTGACGACGAGATTCCAGGAGAGACAACCAAGTGGCGTGAGGCGCTTGGCAAGCAGACATTGTCTGGAAATTCACACCACTATTTCGCAATCAAGGCAGGAGAGCCTGTCACACACGTGCGCCTGAATATTTTTCCCGATGGTGGTGTGGCTCGGCTACGAATATATGGCGAGGTAAAGCCCGACTGGAGTTCTGTCGAGCACACCCGAAAAATTGATTTGCTAGCACTGGAAAATGGCGGGCGGGCACTCGCTTGCAACGATGAGCATTTTGGCAGTATGCATAATCTGAACGTCCCGGGCCGCGGTATTAATATGGGCGACGGCTGGGAGACAGCAAGGCGGCGGGGTCCAGGTAATGACTGGGTGGTGCTCGCACTGGGTCATGCCGGAGTTGTCGAGGACGTTGAAATAGATACGGCACATTTCAAGGGTAACTATCCGGACCGGGCGTTGTTGCAGGCTGCTTTTGTTGAGTCCGACCTGAGCTTCGATGAATTAGTTAAACAAAGTGAGACATGGCCAGTCTTGCTGCCAGAGGTGAAATTGGAAATGGATCGGCAACATTTGTTCGGTGAGCAGTTACTTGGCGCTGAACCGGTTACGCATGTTCGCCTGTCTATATTTCCAGACGGCGGCGTGAGCCGTTTACGTCTCAATGGTTACGTGAGTGATGAGGAAAGCTGATGAAGTCCCGAGAGTTGCAAGCGGAGTTATTGACGGCTGCAGAGTTCGCCGAATTCGGCGACGTTATTGAGTCCGCCGAAACAAGTACATCCGCTATGAATAGCGCGAGCTTTGAGCGATTTGATAACCTTGTTTGTTTGGATATTGATAAGAGTGAGGGCGGTAAAGTCAGTGTCAGCATCGCGCGTTGTAATGAGCCGAATGAGCTGCCATTCTCATTTAAAATGATGGAGCGGCATCCGCTTGGCAGTCAGGCTTTTATTCCGCTGGAGCGATTTGTCTTCGCGGTAGTTGTTGCGCCAGCCGGTGACACGCTTGATGAAAGTCGCATTCGTGCATTTCGCACTAATGGTCGCCAGGGAATTAATTACCATCGTGGTACCTGGCATATGCCGCTAATTGCGCTCGACCGCGGTCAGGAGTTCCTGATTATTGATCGTATTGGCGATAACAAGAATTGCGATCAAGTCGAATTATCGGCGCTATACACTCTGGTGAGTGAATAGTGACGGGTGTTCGGAAAAAAGCGTTTCGTGCATCGTTTTGGCACTGCCTCGGTGACCCTGGCAATAGTATTGAGAGCGACGCCGCAGAGTTTTTTGAGGACGGCTTATTGCTTGTTGAAGATGGCAAGGTTAGCGCCATTGGTCCGGCAGACAAATTGCTGGCGGGTCTTTCTAGCGATTTCGAGCTGATTGATCGTTCCGGGAGTTTAATCGTTCCCGGATTCATTGATACGCATGTCCATTATCCGCAAACAGACATGATTGCAGCATACGGTTCGAAGCTGCTTGATTGGTTGCAGTGCTACGCTTATCCGACGGAGCGAGCGTTTGGCGATCCAGAGCATGCGGCGGATGTCGCCGATTTCTTTGTGAAGGAGTTATTGCGAAACGGCACGACGACGGCGCTGGTATTTGCGACAGTTCACCCGACATCAGTCGACGCTATTTTTACTGCAGCGCTGCGAGAAAATATGCGAGTGCTTTCCGGTAAAGTATTGATGGATCGAAATTGTCCCGCTGACTTGCGCGACGATGCGCTCACCGCCTACAACGATAGTAAGCTTCTGCTGGAGCGCTGGCATGGCCGTGGTCGCCTGGGCTATGCGATCACGCCTCGATTTGCTGCGACATCAACGGATGACCAACTAGCGGCGGCTGGTCGCCTGGCCAGTGAGTACCCTGATTCATACGTGCATACCCACGTTGCGGAAAATCGCGATGAGGTGGAGCTCGTTGCTAAAATGTTTCCGCAGAGCCGAAGTTATCTGGGGGTTTACGATCAACACGGATTGGTACGCGAGCGCTCCGTGTTTGCACATTGTTTGCATCTGGACGAGTCGGATCGGCAATGCATGTCCCGGAAAGGGGCCGCAATGTCGTTTTGTCCGTCATCCAACCTTTTTCTTGGCAGCGGGCTTTTTAATCTTGAGCTGGCTGAGCAACATGGTGTCCGCGTCGGTCTTGGCACCGATGTTGGTGCTGGCACCAGTTTTGGCATGTTGAATACGATGAGCGAGGCCTATAAGGTGTTGCATCTTGAACATCAGCCAATGTCGCCGGTTAAAGCGCTGTATCTGGCGACTCTGGGTGGTGCGCGGGCTCTATATCTGGATGATCGAGTTGGGAATTTTGAGGCGGGTAAGGACGCTGATTTCGTCGTCCTTAATCGTGCGGCGACACCGTTGCTCGAACGCCGTCTCGCCATGACTGAGAATGTCGCGGATACTTTTTTTGTATTAATGATGTTGGGTGATGATCGCAGTGTTGATGCGACATATTTGATGGGGGAGTTGGCTCATGAAGCCAACCATGCATAGCTCGCAAGGGCTCGGAAATCGCAGGATCAGAATCAAGCATGGAACATTACGGGTTACTTAGTCTTTTACCGACACTGTTTGTTATTACTTGTGCAGTGCTTACCCACCGTCCGATAGCGTCGTTGTTACTAGGCGTTGTTGTTGGGCTGCTACTCATTGATCCGACCCAGGTTGTATCCGGTCTTGCGGATGTCAGTCTGTCCGTGATGATGGATGAATCGATAGGCTGGGTAATACTTGTCTGCGGTTTGTTTGGCAGCATTATTTTCATTCTGATCAGGACCGGTGCGGCCATCAGCTTTTCGCGAGCGATTGTCGGATTTGCTAATACTCGCAACAAGTCGATTATGGTGACCTGGCTGCTCGGCATATTGCTTTTTATTGATGACTATTTGAATGCCATCGCAATTGGCTCATCCATGAAACGCGCGACTGACAAGTTCAAAATATCGCGAGCCATGTTGTCGTACATCGTCGATTCAACGGCCGCTCCGACGTGCGTCATTATTCCGATATCCACCTGGGCCGTATTTTTTGCGACAGTACTGGAGGCATCTAATGTGGTTGAGAAGGGCGCCGGTATGGACGCCTATATTTCTGCCATTCCGTACATGTTTTACCCGTTTGTGGCACTGCTTATGGTGCCGTTGGTGGCAACAGGCAAAATTCCATTTATTGGGCTGATGAAGAAAGCCGAGGCAAAAGCGGCCGAAGGCATCGTGGCGCTTGAGCCCATGCCATCGATTGGCGATGACGCCGAACCCGAGTCGCACGAGGGTTCTGGCATCTGGACCTTTCTGATTCCGATGCTGGCGCTGATCGGGTTTTCAGCATTTAGCGTCGACTCAGCTGCAGCGCGCGAGAGTTTGGCGAGTTTCAATCTGTTCGGGTTCTTCGGTTCCTTTTCCCTGGAAATTGATGTCCTCAAGGGCGTGATTATTGCCCTGGCGATCACTATTCCGTTGATGGTGTACCGCAAGTTGATGACATTATTTGAGTCTTTGGATGCTGTTATGGAAGGCTTTCGGGTCATGCTGCCGCCGCTGGCTATCGTCGTGGTCGCATTCATGTTCAAGACTGTGAATGATCAGTTGGGCCTACCTACCTACGTCATCGAAACAGTAACGCCGTTGATGACACCGCTGATGTTCCCGGTGGTTACGTTTGCGACGATGGCGCTCGTGTCATTTGCTACCGGTTCGTCGTGGGGTATCTTTGCGATCGCGATACCAATCATCGTTCCTCTTGGTCTGGCAATTGGTGTTGATCTGCCACTGATTATCGGCGCCATGTTGTCCGCGAGCGCATTTGGCAGTCATGCTTGTTTCTACGGGGATGCTACGGTGTTGTCGGCGCAGAGTTGTGGCATCAGCGTCATGGAGCACTCGCTGACACAGTTGCCATATGCCGTGATAGCCGCCGTCATCTCTTGCCTGATGTTCGTTGCGGTTTCATCGTTATGATAAATCAGTTGGCACAAATATAGATCGCCCGAAAATCGTTCACGTTGGTCAGGGTAGGGCCTGTCACTACAAGGTCGCCCAGGGCGTTAAAAAATTCAAGAGCGTTGTTGTCGATCAGAAAAGCGGCTGGATCAAGGCCTAGTTTGGCCGCTCTTCGCAACGTGTCGGGGCGCATGATGCAGCCCGCATTGTCGCCACAGCCGTCAATGCCATCGGTGTCACAAGCTATTGCGTATATTCCCGCGCGTCCCTGCAACCCGATCGCGAGTGCCAACAGATATTCGGCATTGCGACCGCCTCTTCCCGAGCCGCGCACAGTTACGCTGGTTTCTCCACCTGACAACAAGAGATATGGGGGCGATTTAACGGTCACGTCGTCGCCGCGTTCGCGCGCGAGACGCGCGTGGCGAGCACCGAGCATGCGCGCCTCTCCACCCAGCAGACCGAGCGTTTCGACGTGCATGCCCATTGCTGTCGCCGAAGCACTTGCCGCTTGAAGAGCAGCGGCTGGATTGGCGATGACGGTGTAGGTGGCTGTTGTGAGGCGCAAATCATCTGCTTTGATAGTTTCGGAATCCGGGTTTGCGAGATGGGTCTGAACGGCTGGCGATACATCGATGGCATAGCGTTCCAGTACCGCTAAGGCCTCCTCCCTCGTGCTGGCATCAGCTACGGTTGGTCCGGAGGCAATAACAGCTGGATCATCATCAGGTACATCAGAAATGGCCAGAGTGCAAAGCCGCGCTGGGTGGCAGGCGGCGGCAAGGCGCCCGCCCTTGATTGCCGACAAGTGTTTGCGGACACAATTGATTTCTTCGATGGAAGCGCCAGAGCGTAACAAGCGGCGATTGATCTGCTGTTTATCCTCGAGGGAAATGCCATCGGCGGGCAAAGCCAGTAGAGCTGATCCGCCGCCGGACAGGAGGCAGATGACCAGGTCATCTTCGGTCAGGTTGCTGACCAGATCGAGGATTCGGCGCGACGCGTTGGTGCTCGCTTTATCCGGAACGGGGTGCGCGGCTTGCAGCACCTCAATGTGGGAACAGTTAACGTCATGGCCTATCGCGGTCACTACTGTGCCGCGCACAGGTCCAGTCCAGTGTTGCTCCAGCACTTGCGCCATCTTGGCCGCGGCTTTGCCGGCACCGATCACAATGGTCTCTTTCGCCGCAGTGTCTGTGGGCAGGTGGCGAGGCAGGCAGGCCTCGGGATCGGCGCTGTTTACCGCGACCTGGAACAGATCGCGCAGGAGTTTAACGGGATCAACAGGATGGGGCACCTAGTGCCCCGCATCGCTTATGGGTCGTTCAGGACCCCGATTGACCATCGCCAGCGCCAACAAAGGGTCGCAGATCATCAATCAGATCGGTCATTTCGGGCTTGTGTTCGGCTATTTCTTCCAGGCTAAGTCCTGACAGTTCGTAGGGCAGTACCAGCCAATCATTGGTTTCGTGCAGGTAGTAATCGGGCGTCCGGACCGTCTTCTGTGATGGTCGATACCAGACTGAGGCAATGCGGATATCCCGAGGCATATTGCGACGAGTCTTTTCTTGCAGCTGATTAATAACCGCGGCGACGCTGGACCCCGTGCTGTAAACATCATCCACAATGAGTAAAGAGTGTTCGGCGCTCAGGTTTTCCAGTAGATACTGGAGTCCGTGTACCCTTATGGTCTCCGCTTTGTCGACCATTTCGTCGTAGCGGTGCTGACCAGAATAAGACGTGCGGATTGCGATGTGGTCCGTCGGTACCCCGAAATGATCAAGACCTTCTTGCACGGCAATGCCCACAGCGCTGCCACCTCGCCACAGGCCGACCAGGAAGTCTGGTTTGAAGCCGGCCTCGTAAATCTTCACGGCCAGCCGGAATGAGTCCAGCAAAAGGTCGTTGGCCGAAATAAATCGTCTGCTCATTTTATTCTCAGTGACGCTTGTAGTGCTGTAGTATTGTGATTGAACATTATAACGACAGATCGTTGATCAGGTCAGCAAGAGATTTACATGAATAAGATAGTCATAACCGCGCAAGAATTATTGCAGGACTCCCTGCAACTCGGGCTCAAGGTTTTACAGAGCGATTTCAAGCCGACGCTAATTATAGCGATATGGCGTGGTGGCACGCCGGTTGGAATGGCTGTGCAGGAAATTCTCGCCTATTGTGGTATTGAATCGGATCACATCGCGATCAGGACGTCTTCCTATAGTGGCGTTGATAAGCGTGGCGCGGTCGCCGTGCACGGCTTGAATTACATAATCAAGAAGATATGTCATGACGATCGGGTTCTGATTGTGGACGATGTATTTGATACGGGTCATACCATTGCGGCTGTAATTTCAGAGCTGCAAAGAAAGGCGCGCGGCAATATGCCGGAAGACTGCAGAATCGCGGTCCCGTGGTACAAGCCAAAGCGTAATGAAACAGATCTTGTGCCTGATTTCTATCTTCGTGAAACGGCTGAGTGGCTCGTATTTCCACATGAGCTGGATGCGTTAACACCGGAAGAAACACGGGCAGCTCGGCCAGAACTCTACAAACTGATCAGCGAAGCCAAGGCCAGGTCAGCCGCAGCCGAGAGCTAAGAGCCCGCAAGCATGAAGCGGTTGTGTGTCTACTGCGGCTCCAACACCGGTAATCGGGAAGAGTATGTCGTTGCGGCAGAGGCCCTGGCCGCTGCTCTGGTGGCGCGCAACATAGGCCTTGTCTACGGCGGCGCTAGCAGGGGAATTATGGGGGCGCTGGCGGATTCCATGCGTGCCAGCGGCGGCGAGGTTATTGGCATTATTCCTGAAGCACTCATGCACAAGGAAATCTCCCACCCCAACCTGACAGAGTTACGCGTAGTTGACTCCATGCACGCGCGCAAGGCGATGATGGCCGAGTTGGCGGACGGATTTATCGCATTGCCCGGAGGATTTGGGACTCTGGAAGAGTTAGTGGAGGTCCTGACCTGGGCGCAACTTGAATTTCATTCCAAGCCTTGCGGGCTTCTCAATATTGCTGGCTACTATACAAGCCTGCTTGAGTTTTTTGATCATGCGAGCAATGAAGGGTTTGTTCGCACCCAGCACCGGGGAATGGTTTTGACGGCAACTGATGCCGACTCGTTGCTCGATCAGTTCATTAGCTATAAGCCACCGATTGTTTCCAAGTGGGTTTGATCGATCAGAGGTTAATCAGAAAACCTACAGTACCAGCTTGAGTTTGCCGGTAACCGGGGCTCGCAAATTGCGACCAAACAGAGAGTAGCGGATACCAACACGCCGTCCCTCCAATTCCTTTCCTACGCAGATTCGCAAAGGGATTCCAAACGCCTTAATTGGCGTTGCGGGTGGCAAATCGCCGATTTTACAGCTGACCAGGACAGCATCGTCTTTGGCGGTTACCCCTGGATAGTCGTTACTTGTTGTTGCGGGACGGTCAATAAAACGGTTGTCACGGAACAAAGGGGGCAATTTGTCTGCTATGTACAAGGCTTGATGGGTTGGCAGAGTTAGCGCCAGGGTTGCATCTTCGATGAGCCTTATTCCCTGGTTAAGGACGACTAGCTGCAGCTCAGTACCGTGTTCTTCAAACAGGAATACTGCATCATCGTGATAATATTTTCGGGTTGTCGCAGACATCTCATTTTTTAGTTCTTCGACAGATTTGTCTTCGTAAGGATTGTCGGAGCCGAACAGGCGAGCATGCGTCAGTCGAGCCATAACCGTTGTGGCACCCGAGTCCCTGGACGTTTGCTGGATTTTAAGTAGCTCTTGTAACTTATTGTTAGCGACGGCTGATGGCATGTTGCGCAGATCGACTGTGTCTAACTGCAAATTCTTGTGCATGATTTCGCCAGGGAAACCAACTTCCACATGGTCTGCGGCGACCGATTCGCGGAAATATTTTTCAAACATGGACTGTAATTGCTGTCGGCCAATCTTGACAATGTTGTCGTTGCTGCGCATCCACGCATCACCGCGGCGCAGCGTTTCCGAATGGTCAATTCGCATCATGTACGGGCTTTCTGCGCAATGCTCGATCTGAAAAATGCCGACACGTTTACCTTCGACGCTGACAAAGTGATGCTTTATCTGAATTGCGGGTTCGATGTATTCGTTGACGAGGTCCTGGCAGGTTGTGGTTACAGGATCATTCTTAACAGGATGAAATGTTTTGCCGTTCCCCATTTGGTGCGAAATTCCTACGACTATGTGACGCGGCCCGTCGATTGCTGCATTGGCCATCGCGATTACGTCGCGCAATAGCTCGCGTGTCCCTTGCTCCCCATATGGATGCGGCCGAAATTGTAGCTCGGTCGATGGTGGGGCGGTCATCAGGTTTTTAAGGGTTTTACTCATGCGAATAACTGTGGGTTGAGTGTTCCGGTCAAGGCAAAGAATCTGAGTGGCCTGATACAGGTAATGCAGCGTAGGGTGATAATTACAAATTCAATCATAAAAAAAGCCGGCAGAATACTCGCCCTGCCGGCTCTGTTCGGTCGGATAATACGTTATTCGATTTACCAGAGACGCATCCGCCAGCCGCCACCGGAATGTGCTGACAAACGGCGTTTACGCATGCGCGCATGCAGCGCGGCGCGCTTGTCGGCCAACCAGCTCTCACGATCCACAAAAGGATCGATTCCCTTGTCTTTGCGACGACGCTCTTCCTGAGTACGATAGGCACAGAACTCTTCATAAGAGTCGATTTCTGCCTGCAGCTCCTTGACGATCATTTCGACGTAGATCGCATCATCCAGGAACCCGATACCCGGAATGTGGTCAGGAATAATATCTTCAGGGTCGCAGAAGTAAACGAGTGCACTTAATACGCGACGGCGCTCTTCATCAGATAATTGCCACTCGCCATCTTTTACCATGTTGATGATTACTTCCAGCTTCAGGAGGCGGCTAGCGATGAACTCCGGTAGGTTGGAATCTCGCGATTCGTCTATGAGCTTTTGCGCGGCGTCCTGAATTTGTTCCTCGCCTGCATCGCTATCCAGGGTCGTTCTTGCCTTGTCGATAATGGCCTGAAAGCGCTCAAGATCGTCATCGCTTAACGTAAAAGTAATATCCAGAGACATTAAACACCGTCCTTAATTTAGTGGTATGTGTGGACCGGGTGCATTTTAAGTGGTCGCATTGGACCTGACCCGTTTCCCCCTAGTTGAGTCCCCAAGTCGCCGGAAAACGGCCGCGGCGCTTGCTGACTCAGCATTGATTGTATACGCAACGGCCGATTTCGGCCACGATCAATTGAATTGCACGCCTCAGCCCCATACTTCCGGAGCTACTGGCTGCATCAAGCCCTTTTTGTACACGATGCCAGGGCTCCGATCCTTCAGTAGGAGCAACGGCCCATCAAGATCAACAAATTCAGACATTGCGCCCGTCAGCGTAGCCGGAGCCATCGCCAGCGAGGTGCCAGTCATGCATCCTGTCATCAGCCGAAAACCCATAGATTTTGCGGTGTTAGCGAGGCGTAACGCTTCGGTTAATCCTCCGGTCTTATCCAGCTTGATGTTGACGAACTCGTAGAGGCCTTTGATTTCCGGGAGCGATGCGACGGAGTGGCAGGACTCGTCGGCGCAAATAGGAATATTGATATCCAGTCCCGTCAGCTGTTGATCCTGACCGGCTGGGAGGGGCTGCTCAATCAGTTCGACACCGAGTTCTTCCAGAATTGGCGCAAATTCGACCAATTCATCAAGGGACCACGACTCGTTGGCATCAACGATAAAACGAACCCCAGGTGTTACTGCGCGCACGGCACGCACGCGTTCGATATCGATGCCTCCGCCAAGTTTCAATTTCAGCATCGGCCAGTCATGGTATTTGCTGGCCTGGGCCGCCATTTTTTCAGGCGTGTCGAGACTGATGGTGTAGACAGTCGTAAGCGTTCGTGGTGTATCCAGTCCGGCGAGCTGCCACACAGTCGTGCCGGCACGCTTTGCATCCAGATCCCACAAGGCGCAATCCAGAGCATTGCGGGCGGCTCCCGCTGGCAGTGCTTCCTGGAGGTCAGCGCGGGTCAGGCCGTTCTCCAGCGCCGCGCGCTGATCTTCAATTTGTTGAATCACGGACTCAATTGATTCGCCGTAGTGATCCTGTGGTTCACATTCTCCGCGTCCACAGTAGTCGCCGTCCTGCAGTTCCACGGTAACGACTTTGGCGATTGTTTCGGCGCCCCGAGCGATGATGAATGCGCCGTCAATCGGCCAGTCTTCTTGCTGAATTCTTAATTTGATGACACTTCTCCCTGATTCATTACTGGAGCGCATCGACCAGGCGTACGACACCGGTCCGTACCGGGTCTACGCATGGCAAACCGACCATTTGCTCCATCTTAATCAAATAGTCCTGAGCTTCTGCTTCTTGCAGATGCGAGGTGTTGATGCTCATACCGATACATTTTGCGTGTGGATTGGTCACTCGCGCTGCTTCTTCATACATGGCGACACATTCGTCAAAAGGTACGATTTTGAAGTTGTCATAGCCGAGGAGGGTGGTGCGCTTGGCCTTGTGACACAGAACCAGCGCATGTGCCTGGCTGCCGTGCACGAGTCCCAGGGTTACGCCTGCATAAGCTGGGTGTTGCAGACAGCCTTGTCCCTCAATCAGGTCCCAATGGTCGTCAGTGTTCGCCGGCGATAGAAATTCCGTGGCACCCGAGACAAAGTCTGAAACAACGGCGTCAACAGAGACGCCCGACCCGGCGATGAATATGCCGGTTTGGCCGGTGGCTCTGAAATCCGCGTTCATGCCGCGTTGTTTCATTTCGCGTTCGAGGGCAAGTGACGTGAACATCTTGCCGACTTCGCAATCCGTGCCCACGGTTAGCAGGCGTTTACCGCTCCGCGGAGCGCCGCTTCCCACTGCAAATTCCTGCTGCGGATGGCGCACATCAAATACCTGTCTTTTATGCTGAGCGGCCGCTGCGATAACCTCGGGAATTGCGGCAATACGCGTATGCAGCCCGGATGCGACGTCCAGCCCTGCTGCGAGCGCTTCCAGAATAAGGTTGACCCAGTGTGCGGGCATTTTTCCGCCATGCGGGGCCACGCCGATCAGAAAAGTTTTAACTCCTTGTGCGGCCGCTTCCTGGATGCTCATATCCGGCAGTCCGAGGTCGACGCTGCAACCCGGCAGACGCAATTGACCGGCGCACACATCACGACGCCAGAAGGATACGCCGCTTGAGGTCTTGGCTTGATCGCCTTCACCGAGAAACAGCAAGTAAGGAGTCTGAATCTTCACGTCTTGGTTTAACCTCGTTGGTTCGCGCCAGGTTGCTCTGGGTGCTCATGCAGCATGATTTTTCAAGTCGCCAATATTGATAGATGAAAATAGGCTTGGCAACCGCTATTTCGTTAACGCTCGTCTCGCCGGCGGAGTGCAGTTGAATGTGATTGGCCAACCGGTTCTAGCAGCAATGCTCCCCTGCCTGCACGGGTGGGCACTTATGGCTGCCGTACGAGCAAAACACGCAACAGTCCCCGGATTTCGGTCGCATCATCTGTTTGCACTCGTGGCACTCATAAAAATACCAACAGGCATCCGTCGGCATTCGTTCTTGCCGGGCGTGTCCACAATATGGACAGGTGATCAATGAATTGAGTTCTAATGCGCTCGTCATAACGTTATTTTCTTATGGCTTCGATTGTATCGAGAGTTGAGGTCGGCGAGTTTGCGGGCCCACGTGCGCCAACTTGTATCCATCAAGAATAGTACGGCGAAGTTGCCAATGCACTAACGACGGAATGTACGCTACAGTTTTTCGTTTCTCATGGTCGAATTCTTGTAACCTAGGGAGCCTCTGATTTATTTTGAGGGAAGTAGATTGTCAGCGAAAAGATTCAGATTCAAGGCGCCGATTACACGTGAGCTGGCTCAGACGAAGAATGGCAACATGGAAGCTGGATTTTTTAGTTGCAAAATACGAGTTCATAAATAGATCAGAGGTCTCCCAGGGCCTTCGAAAGTTAATTAACGCTGGAATGTTGCGATATGGGCCCGTTTGTTTTAAGGCTAACTATTGCTTGACGACCAAGAAAGTGACGTTTTTATGATTGAAAATGCTAATCCCGACCTATTCGAAGTAATGACTTCAGAACCGCCCGATTTTTCTGATGAATACGTTATCTGCCTGCTTCGAGAACGCTTCGGTTTTACGGCGACCGTTAAAACGTTAATCAGCGAGCGGGATCAGAACTTTCTCGTCACTTGTGATGATGGCAATCAGTACGTACTGAAAATAGCCAATCCCGAAGAGGATACCAGCGTTACCAGGTTTCAAATTGAAGCGCTCCTGCATATTGAAAAAAAGAATGCCGCGCTCAAGGTGCCGCGCATCATCCGCAGTTTGCAAGGTGAAACAGGGTTCGAAATTGCTGATGAAAAAGCGACCTACTACGTGCGTATGGTGTCCTATCTTCGAGGCCATCTGTTTGATGGCTTTCATTGCAGTTCCGCATTTCGCTACAACCTGGGGCGCGAGTTGGCAGCACTGGGCAAGGCCCTCAAGGATTTCGTTCACCCGGGCTCGCATCACAGCTTGATTTGGGACATGACGCATGCACTCGAATTAAGAGACTTGTTGCGTCATATAGATGATCCGGTAGCCAGGGGCGAGGTGGCATCGACTCTGGATATTTTTGAGGCCGAGATTCAACCACTTCTGCCGCAGTTGCGAGCCCAGGTTATTCATAATGACCTCAATCCTGGCAACGCACTGGTTGATGATGAAGATGCAGATCGGGTATCAGGGATAATCGACTTCGGTGACATGATTTATGGTCCGCTGATCGTCGATGTAGCCGTTGGCGCGGCCTATCACCGTTCTTTGCAGGGCGACCCGCTCGAACACGTTGCGCAGTTTTTGGCAGGCTACTGCTCTGTAACTGGTCTTGAGCGGCAGGAAATCGACCTTTTGTTTGATTTGATCAAGACGCGGCTTTCGACCACGGTCGCCATCCTTCATTGGCGCGCATCGCACAAAGGGCCGGATGACCCATACCTGGATTCCGCTCTGCAAGGAGAGTCCACATCCGCGGTGTACCTGCATCGATTAATGGAGGTTCCGCGCTCAGCCGCCCGAGATATCTTCCGCCAGGTCGTTGCTTCAACGGTAGAGCGTGACGGAGTCGACAGTTGATAGTGATCCTGGATCACTTCCCGTGGCGAAAAATTGCGGACTGGTGTCACAGAAATGGCTAAAACAATGGGTTTCACAGCTCACTTTCCATAAAGTTGTGGCCTACGTCCCATTTTTACCGTTGTGATTTGGTACCTTTTTTATCTGGTGCATTTGCCCAAACCGGTTTTGTCAGCGTGGAAAGAGTGCGATGAGTCTTTTGCATGTAGTCATAATTCTGCTTGGTTTCAGTTCTGTCTGCTACCTGCTCCTCGGCATACGTTTGTTTGCCGATAATCAGGAGTCCGGCAGTCGCAAGATGGCGCCGCTGTTTTTTCTTATTTCGATTTGGGTAGCATCTGGAGCGGTTGAGCTTTCGGCCAGCAGTTTTGCCGTATTTACGCTTGGTCGCGTTGGTCACTACATTGGTACTGCCTTCACGCCACTCGTGGCCTTTGTCTATTTTCGGCACTATACCGGGCAAAGCACTCGACCCATACTCATCGCATTACTGGCCATCGTCCCCCTGATATCTGTGGTGTTGGCCGGGACGAACCATCTACATGAGTTGATGTGGCACTTGCCGATTGTCGATGCGGCCGGCCATTTCCTCACGCGCCCTGTCGAATTTGGTACCTGGTTCAAGTGGGTGCATGCCCCTTACAGTTATTCTCTGGTCACGGTCAGTATATTTTCACTGGTCACCAAGAGTTCTGCCGCCACACCGGCGCACCGCAAAAGTTTCTTTCTGCTCGCTGGTGCCTGCAGTATTCCCCTGGTAACCAGTATTGCCTATAACACAGGCATTGGCCCAGCAACCATGTCAATCGTGCCGATCGTATTCGCTGTTACGTTGCCGCTGTATGCGTGGTTGTTTGTAAGTGAACACATGGTGGATTTTTCACCAGTAGCCTACGAGACAGTTTTTCAGCATATGCAAGATCCAGTCATCGTGCTCGATGATCAGCAGCGAGTAATTGGCCTTAATCACGGCGCAGAATCTTTATTAAGTATTTCAGAAGCGGCTGCATTGAAAAAGACGCTGTCATTGTTGTTTGCATCTGATATGCCGGAAATTCAAAAGGCACTGGACACCGGGCAGCCGCAAAAGCTGATGACGAATACGGGGCGCTTTCTCCACGTTCAAGCGTCATCCATATCTGGCAAGGGGGGTTCGATAAATAGCGGTCGTGTTCTTATGTTCCGCGACGTTAGCGATGTCGAAAAAGCCCAAAAGGAAATACGTAGTAGCGAGATTCTGCTACGTACTCTTGTTGACCACTCGGCAGACGGCATATTGCGTTTGCGCTGGGGGGTAAAAAATGGCGGCAACGCTTTGAATTGTATCTTCGCCAACACAGCAGCCGGCCGTTTCCTGCATATGAACCCTGCAGACCTTATTGGCTGGTCTGGTGAAGACCTGATCGCAGAGTTTTCTTCTGGCACAGACGTTGTTACACGGAAGAATATGATTGAGCAATTTAAACGGGCGGCCACCGCGGGTGAGGTATTTGAAACCGAATTCTGTTTTGAGATAAATAACGACAGGCGATGTTTACAGCTTATTTGTGAGCCCGTTGATATTGATGTTGCGGTTACATTGGTGGATGTGACTGACCGCAAAGCCAAAGAAGAACAAATGGAGTCGATCGCGCTAAGTGATCCGCTGACAGGCGTCCTCAATCGACGAGGTTTTGAGGATCAATCTACAAGGCGGCTGGCGGCTAGCGATGACCTTGCGGAAGGTGCTTTGTTATTTATTGATCTTAACGATTTCAAGTTGATAAACGACAAGTTTGGACATGAAGCCGGCGATGAACTGCTCAAACACGTTGCAGCGCGCCTCAAAAAGCGACTGCGGCCCAGCGATATTATTGCGCGGCCTGGCGGCGATGAATTCGTTGCCCTGGTTCCCGATGTCAGTGAAGAAGTGGTCGGGACACTTGCCGAACGCCTCGCGGAGTCCTTGGCCGAGCCTTACAGAATAGTGGGTGAGGACATGACATGCACAGCCAGTATAGGGCTGGCTCTCTACCCTAAAAACGCCAATACGTTGACCGGTCTAATGCGCTCCGCCGACGCGGCCATGTACAGGGCCAAGGCTCGGTGCCGCAATTCGGCAACTGCTGCATCGGTCGCGCTGCTAGAAAAAGCAAGCTGACCTCACCTTTAATCTACGTGTCATATATTGGCAGTAACTACACCACGTGTTCGTCGAAGTAGTAGACTGTGATTGTTTAATCAGAGAAAAATAACAAGTCTGATCATCAGTGGCTACTGGGCGAGGGGGGTGTCGTGTCTACCGGCAAAAATAATTTCATAACGAGAGTCATTGGCTCGGCAACTAAAATTCAGCCGAACGAAATGCAGGCTGTCTTATTATCTTTCTTGTTTGTCTTCATTCTAATGGCGGCCTACTCGATACTAAAGCCGGTGCGGGATGCGTTGGCGGCAGACTGGGGATCCGTCGGCCTCAGCGTCACGTGGACGATCAATTTCGTGCTCAGTACGGTAGCTGTTAGCGTGTATGGTGGTGCTCTTTCCTTTATACGCTTTCGTATCGTGGTCCCGGTCGTCTATGCGTTCTTTGCGCTTACTTTCGTTGCGCTGTATGTGCTGACGCAGCAGGTTCCTGATCCTGTATTCATCAATAAGTCATTCTATGTCTGGGTGAGCGTATTCAGTTTGTTTCACCTCTCCGTGTTTTGGAGTTTCATGTCGGACCTATTCAACAAGGCTCAGGCTCCCCGACTTTTTGGGTTCATTGCGGCGGGTACGAGTGTCGGCGCAATTGTCGGTCCGCTACTCACAACGCAACTCGTCGATATTGTCGGCACTAACGGTCTGATTCTGGTTGCGGCGGTTATGTTGCTGCTACCGATTCCCATCATATTTACGTTGCAACGCCTGAAGTCGAGCCGTCTGGAAAACCAGGATGTGCAGGCGGACCTTAGCAAGCAACAGGAGATAGGGAAAAATCCGTTTGCGGGATTTTCGTTATTCTTTCAAAGCGAGTTCTTGCTGGCGATTGGGGCATTCATTCTGCTGTACGTGACGATCAACACGTTTGTATATTTCGAGCTGCAAGACTTGACGCAGCATTATGAAATAAACACGCGAACCAAGATCTGGTCATGGATAGAGCTGGCGACGAATACGCTGACATTGCTGACTGCCGTATTCATAACCGGCCGAGTCGTAACAAAGCTTGGTATGGCGGCAGCCCTCGCGCTCATGCCGGCGCTGGTGGCAGTCGGCATCCTGGTGCTGGTTGCAGCACCTGCGGTTGCGGTGCTTGCGATTTTCCAGGTGGCCCGGCGAACAGGCAACTATGCAGTAACCCGACCCAGTCGTGAAATGCTGTTTACCGTTGTCGACCGCGAAACCCGGTTCAAAGCGAAGCCCGTCATCGATATTGTTTTGTATCGAGGCGGCGACATGCTTACCGCGTGGGTCTTTACGTTTTTTTCGGCAGGTCTGGGATTTGGACTGGGGGCGGTTGCTCTGGTTATCAGCATTATCGCAGTCGTGTGGACCGCGGTTGCTGTCTACCTCGGTCGCCTGTACACACGGCGCGCCGCGCTTGGCCTGTAAAGTGGCAGGCAATATTGTGAGTCAATGCTCATACACTGAGTGACCATTGACAGTGTTTGGCGGCAAGTCGGACATCACGTAAATTCGGCCTGGGTGCGTCCTGCGCGACCGTGCTTTCCTAGTATACTGGCCGCTTCAAGTTCGGCATGGAGCCGTATTAACCAGGAGCGAGGACAGAATTGTGAGCAATGCATGGATTTGTGATGCCGTAAGAACTCCGATTGGACGCTACGGCGGCAGTCTTGCGACTGTCAGGACTGATGACCTCGCTTCGTTACCCATGCGAGCCCTGCTCGATCGAAATGGTGGACTGGATCCAGCCATCATCGATGACGTTATTTATGGTTGTGCCAATCAGGCCGGCGAAGACAATCGCAATGTGGCGCGTATGGCTTTATTGCTTGCCGGGTTGCCACCTACGGTGCCCGCGGCGACCATAAATAGACTATGTGGCTCCGGCATGAACGCCATCGGTGTTGCGGCCCACGCGATCAATGCCGGTGCAGCCGGGGTTTTACTGGCTGGCGGCGTCGAATCAATGTCACGGGCTCCGTTCGTGTTAGGTAAAGCGACCAGCGCCTTTGCCCGAGACGCCCAAATGTACGATACGACGCTTGGCTGGCGCTTTGTGAATCGCAAGCTCGAAGACCAGTACGGCGTCGATTCCATGGCAGAAACAGCTGAAAACGTGGCGGCTCACTACGGCGTGTCACGCGCCGATCAAGACGCATTTGCATTGTCCAGCCAGCACAAAGCCGAGGCTGCTATCGCGGCAGGGAGGCTCGCGGAAGAGATTGTCGTCGTGTCGGTTGAGCGTCGTCGTCAGGATCCCTTGGTATTTTCGACAGACGAACACCCACGCGTGGGCTCGACGATCGAAGGTTTGCAGAAGCTGAAACCAATCGTCAGAAGTGACGGCACGGTTACTGCCGGTAATGCATCGGGAATAAATGATGGTGCCTGTGCGCTGTTGCTGGCATCTGATAAGGCGGCAGCTGAGTATGGCTTACGGCCACTTGCTCGTGTCGTTGCCTGGGTTAGCGCCGGCGTGGAGCCGCGGGTGATGGGTATAGGTCCCGTGCCTGCCACGCGCAAAGTGCTGCAAATGACGGGACTGAAAATCGAACAAATGGATGTCATCGAACTCAACGAGGCATTTGCCGCCCAGGGTTTGGCCGTGACGCGCGAGTTAGGTATTGCGGACGGAGCAGATCACGTGAATCCTAATGGTGGGGCAATTGCGCTTGGCCATCCGCTCGGCATGTCCGGGGCGCGATTGGTCACGACGGCTGCCTACGAGTTGCGTAGGCGGGGTGGTCGTTACGCGCTCTGTACAATGTGTATCGGCGTTGGTCAGGGCATTGCGATGATTATCGAGCGCGCGGCTTAATGGTTGGTCCAAACATGGCCACCGACACGCAAAAACTGGAAGAACTCGCCGAGTTGCTTCGTGGGCGGCGGACTATTGGTTTGTTTGACGACAAGCCAGTACCACAAGAGTTGGTATTATCCGCGATCGACGTTGCTCGCTGGGCACCGAATCATCATGTCACCGAACCCTGGCACTTCTACTTGCTCGGGGAGCGCAGTCGGTTGGCGATGATTGCGTTGATTCGGTCGATAGCGGTTGCCAAAAAAGGTGAGAAGGCCGGAGAGTTCAAGGCGGCCGCAGCTGCGGTCGTGCCAGGCTGGCTGGTTGTAACTTGCCGCCGTTCTGCCGATGAAGTCTTGCAGCAGGAAGACTACGCAGCCTGCAGCTGCGCTATTCAAAACCTGATGCTGTATTTGTGGCAGGCAGGGGTTGGATGCAAGTGGGCGACCAGTGACGTGACTCTTGATAAAGGCCTGGTCGACTTGATCGGCTTTGACCCGCAGCTTGAATTTGCCGTCGGTATTATTCGTTACGGTTATCCCAAAGTAGTGCCGCGCCAGGAGCGCTCCGCGCTGTCGGCTATTCTGACTAAACTGGAATAGCTGGGTTAACGACTACCTAACGCATCGCCATCTATGTAGAGATGCTGTAGAGGATTCAGGCCTAGCCAGTAACTCAACTCCGCCGGATGCTCAATATCCCAGACGGCCAGGTCGGCGCGTTTGCCGATGTCGAGGACGCCACGATCTTCCAGTCCCAGTGCCTTGGCGGCATTTCGAGTAACTCCCGCGAGAGTTTCTTCGGGCGTCATGCGAAACAAACTGGTGGCCAGGTTCATCATGCTCTGTAGCGAGCAAACTGGTGCCGTCCCGGGATTACAGTCGGTCGCTATGGCGATGGGAACGCCGGCGTCGCGTAATGCGGCGAGCGGTGGTTGTTGTGTTTCACGCAACGTCAGGAAGGCGCCTGGCAATAGCGTCGCAACCGTACCCGCCTGAGCCATCGCCATGACGCCAGCGACCGATGTGTATTCGAGGTGATCAGCCGATAGCGCTGAAAACTCGGCGGCGAGTTCTGCGCCACCGTAATTGCTTAATTGATCGGCATGTAGCTTGACCGGTAAGCCGAGGTCGCGAGCTGCCGTGAACAGGCGCCGCACTTCGCTTACCGAGAACGCAATATTTTCGCAATAGGCATCGACGGCATCTGCCGCGCCTGCGGCAGCAACCGCGGGCAAAATTTCGTTGATCAGCAAGTCGATATAGGCGCCGGAGCGGCCCTTGTATTCGCGCGGAGTCGTGTGGGCGCCGAGAAACGTGCGTTGAATGGACATCGGATAGGCGTCGCCCAGTTGCTCCGCTACCTGCAGCATTTTAATTTCGCTCTCGTGGTTCAGGCCATAACCGGATTTTATTTCCACGGTGGCCACGCCCTCGGCGAGCAGGGCCGCCATGCGGCGGGCCGCTGTAGCAAATAACTGGTCGGTGCTTGCTGCTCGCGTGGCATCAACGGTGGCCATGATGCCACCGCCCTGGCGCGCGATTTCTTCATAGGTGACACCCCGCAAACGCTGTTCAAACTCGGCGGCCCGATTGCCGCCAAAGACCAGATGCGTGTGGCAGTCGATCAGGGCAGGAGTAATCCAGCGACCTTCTACATCCGTAATGATATCGGCAGCCCCTGCCGGCAATTGGTCCTGCGGCCCCAGCCAGGTGATCACGCCTTGATCGAAGGCAATTGCCGCCCGCTCAATTGCTCCATAGGCGCTGCCGTCGTCTCGCATCGTTGCAACGCGAGCATTGGTCAGCACTGTGTCCCACCGGGCCATAAGAGCCACTCCCTAGTTTGCAGATTGCAAAGCAAGGTAGCATGCACTAGCCTGTATATACAACCAAAGGAAACCGCATTATGCAGTCATTACATGCCAGGCACGCACTGCTGCCATCGGGCTGGGCCGAAAATGTAAGGCTACAGATTACCAATGGCTGTTTTGAAAAGATTGAGGCCGATACCGATGCGGCCGAGACTGATGAAAAACTCGGGATTGTCATACCCGGCATGGTGAATGCACACAGTCACGCGTTCCAGCGGTTACTGGTTGGTCACGCTGAGAAACCATCACCAGATGGTGAGGATAATTTCTGGGGCTGGCGTGAGCGTATGTACCAGTTGGTGCAGAATATCGAGCCCGACATGATGTACGCGATCGCCTGTCAGTTGTTCACTGAAATGCTGCAGAGCGGTTATACGTCGGTGGCTGAATTTCATTACGCCCACAATGGACCGAACGCCTCGGTGCACGGCAACGAAATGAGCAGGGCGATCATGCTGGCCGCTGGCGACAGCGGCATTCGACTGACTCATATACCGGTAGTGTACGAGCGTGCAGGGTTTGATGCTGATGGTCCGAATGAGCGGCAAAAAGTGTTTTATCGCTCTGCATCTGAATTGCTCTCGCTTTACGATGACCTGCAGCAATTCACCAGTAGCCATGTTTCGGTCGGCCTCGGCATTCACAGTTTGCGGGCGGCTTTCCCGGACTCAATTGATGCGATAGTCGAGCATGCCCGAGCCGATGATGTGCCCATTCACATTCACATTGCGGAGCAAGAGCGTGAAGTTACCGAATGCCTGGAGGCGACCGGTACGACACCGGTGCAATGGTTGCTTGATAATCATGATTTAAATCATCGCTGGTGTCTCGTTCATGCGACCCATATGAATGACAGTGAGATATCGGAGCTCGCGAAGTCGGCGGCCGTTGTCTGCCTGTGTCCATCGACAGAGGCAAATCTGGGCGACGGCATTTTTCCATTGCTGGATTACATTCGAGCCGATGGGCGCATTGCGATTGGCTCTGATAGCCAGGTTACGGTTAATCCATTTGAAGAATTACGTTGGCTCGAATATGTGCAGCGCTTGCAGCACAAGGGTCGCAACCTGGTGCGCAGTCTGGAGCGACCCGCTACCGGCGACTACCTTTATCAATTGGCCCTTGAAGGCGGAGCCCATGCGACGGGCCGCAGCAGCAACCAGCTTGCCCGGGGTAATTTTGCGGATTTGCTGGTCGTGGATGACCGTGACCCGGTGATGTTGGGCCACACCGCTGATAGCTACCTGGGCGCGCTGGTATTTGCGGGATTTCGCAGTCCATTGACGCGAGTCATGGTGAATGGTCAATGGCAGGTGGTAGACGGTCAGCACCGACTTGCCGAGCGCACCTTGCAAAGTTTTGATAGTACGGTGCAGCGGCTTAATAACCGTTTGAGCGCTGCCTGAACGCCGTGAATTCCAAGCCCCGCTACCAACAGGTTAAAGACTATGTGCTCGCACAACTTGAGTCGGGTGCGTTGCAGGCCAAGGATCGCGTTCCTTCGGAGAACGAACTGGTCGAAAAAATGAATGTATCTCGCATGACCGCGAATCGCGCCTTACGCGAACTTAATGATGAGGGTTTGCTGGTCCGTATTGCCGGAGTTGGCACTTTCGTGGCTGATTTTAAAGCCACCTCCCATGTTCTTGAGGTCCACAATATTGCCGATGAGATCAAACGCCGTGGACACGAACACGCCGCGCTTGTACTGCAGTTGTCGCGGCAGCACGCGCGTGGCGAAATCGCGCGGGCGCTGCAGTTAGGGCAGGGCGAAGATGTTTTCCATATTCTTGTCGTGCACCGCGAAAACGATATTCCAATTCAGCTTGAGGATCGCTACGTGCGTGCGATGTTTGCACCGGATTGTCTTGAGCAGGATTTCGCGGTGATAACGCCGAGCGCCTACCTGAGCAATATATCGCCATTGCAGGAGGCCGAGCATTCGGTGCAGGCTGCCATGCCGAACGCCGCAGTAACCAGACACTTGAGAATGAAAGCTGGCGAGCCCTGCTTATTGGTGATGCGCCGCACATGGTCACGCGGCTTGCCGGTCAGTTTTGCACGCCTGCACCATCCGGGCAGTCGCTATGAATTAACGGGTCGATTTGCACCGGCCAATTCCGGCAATAACGAGTACACACAATTTTCCGAACTGGGCAGAAGAGAACAATGACAACTAAGGGCAGAAGAGAAATCAAGGCACCGACGGGCACGAAGCTAAGGGCTAGAAGTTGGCTAACCGAGGCGCCGATCCGCATGTTGATGAATAATCTGGATCCGGATGTTGCCGAACGTCCTGACGACCTGGTTGTGTATGGCGGAATCGGCAAAGCAGCGCGTAACTGGGAGTGCTTTGACAAAATCGTGAGTACTCTGGAAACGTTGGGAGACGACGAGACTTTGCTGGTGCAGTCCGGCAAACCCGTCGGCGTTTTTCGCACCCATGCTGATGCGCCGCGCGTATTGATTGCCAACTCCAATCTCGTGCCCGCCTGGGCCAACTGGGAACATTTTCGGGAGCTCGATCGCAAAGGTCTGATGATGTACGGCCAGATGACTGCCGGGTCGTGGATATACATAGGCAGCCAGGGAATTGTGCAGGGGACATACGAGACATTTGTCGAAATGGGGCGCCAGCATTACGACGGCGACCTTGCTGGCAAATGGATACTGACGGCCGGGCTGGGTGGTATGGGCGGTGCGCAGCCACTCGCGGCAACCATGGCAGGCGCGTCGATGCTGGCAATTGAATGTCAGTCTGATCGTATCGACAAACGTCTGGAAACCGGTTATCTCGATCTGCGCGCCGAGACTCTCGACGAAGCTCTGGCTCTAATTGAGAAGTCTCTGACGGATGGCGAGGCTATTTCCATAGGTTTGTTGGGCAATGCGGCGGAAATTCTTCCGGAAATGCTTAAACGCGGCATCAGGCCGCATGCGGTAACCGATCAGACCTCCGCCCACGATCCAGCGAACGGTTATTTGCCAATTGGCTGGAGTGTCGAAAAATGGATCCAGATGCGTGCCACTGATCCAACAGCGGTTGCCAAGGCCGCGGCTGCATCAATGGCAGTCCATGTACGAGCCATGCTGGAATTTAATGCGCTAGGTGTGCCGACGTTTGATTACGGAAACAACATACGTCAGGTGGCATTTGATCAGGGCGTTGCCAACGCATTCGATTTTCCTGGATTTGTTCCCGCCTATGTTCGCCCACTGTTTTGTCGTGGAGTTGGTCCGTTCCGGTGGGCGGCCTTGTCCGGTGATCCCGAGGACATATACAAAACAGATGCGAAGGTGAAAGAGTTAATCCCGGACGATCCGCATTTGCACAAGTGGCTGGATGCGGCTCGTGAGCGCATTCAATTCCAGGGGCTGCCGGCACGAATTTGCTGGGTAGGGCTGGGTGAAAGAGACCGGCTCGGTCTGGCGTTTAATGAGATGGTTCGTAACGGCGAACTAAAGGCACCGGTGGTGATCGGTCGTGATCACCTTGATAGTGGATCTGTAGCCAGTCCGAATCGCGAAACCGAGGCGATGCGCGATGGATCGGATGCAGTGTCCGACTGGCCACTTTTGAATGCGTTGTTGAGTACGGCCAGCGGTGCGACCTGGGTGTCCCTACATCATGGTGGCGGCGTAGGTATGGGCTACTCGCAGCACTCTGGTCTGGTTATTGTCTGCGATGGCAGCAAAGAAGCCGATGAACGCATAGCGCGTGTTTTGTGGAATGACCCGGCAACTGGCGTAATGCGACACGCAGACGCCGGCTATCAGGAAGCGATAGATTGCGCCCGGGAACATGGTTTGAACTTGCCAATGATTGGCAAAGCGGAGTGAATGTATGAAAGCAGTCCTGATTAATGAAGGGATCGTAGATCTCGGTACATTGCGCCGCTGCTGGGAATCTGCGGTTCGCGTAGAAATTGCAGATGCTCTTCGGCCGGGGTTGCAGGCTTCACATGATTGCGTAGCAAACGTGTTGGCCAGCGGCAAAACCGTTTATGGCATTAATACCGGCTTCGGCGAATTGGCGCGCGTAAGGATCGACGCTAATGACCTGGCCAAGTTGCAAGAGAATATTGTCAAATCGCACGCCGTTGGCGTCGGCGACTTGCTCAGCGATAACTGTGTGCGCTTACTGATGGTTATGAAAGTTATTTCACTGACTCGCGGTTACTCGGGCGTAAGCCCGGCCCTGGTTGATGCGCTCGTCGGACTGATTAACAACGATGTGTATCCCTGTATTCCCGGTAAGGGGTCAGTAGGGGCGTCGGGAGACCTGGCGCCGCTGGCGCACATGGCCGGGGTGTTGCTGGGTTATGGAGAGGCGACTTGCCAAAAGCAAAAATTATCTGCGACTGATGCGTTGCGGAAAGCGGGTCTCAAGCCGGTTACGTTATTGCCTAAAGAAGGGCTGGCGCTCCTGAATGGCACCCAGGTATCGACGGCGCTCGCGATGGCGGCAGCGTTCAAAATGGAAAATATCCTTGCGGCCGCGATTGTCGCCGGTGCCCTGTCGGTGGATGCGGTCAAGGGTAGTGATGCGCCATTCGATGCTCGCATTCAGGATGTTCGTGGCCAATCTGGCCAGATAACGGTCGCTGCTATATTGCGAGATCTAATGACTGGCAGTGAAATACGGAAGTCGCATGCCGATTGCCCGCGTGTGCAGGATCCGTATTCAATTCGTTGTCAGCCACAGGTCGTCGGCGCCTGCCTCGACGTACTGCGTCACGTATTCAGTGTGCTGCAAACAGAGGCGAATGCGGTGACTGATAATCCGTTGGTCTTTGCAGATACCCAAAACATATTGTCGGGTGGTAATTTCCATGCCGAGCCAGTGGCATTTGCGGCCGATTACCTGGCTCTCGCGGTCGCGGAAATCGGTGCGCTTTCCGAACGTCGCTCGGCTTTGCTGATAGATGCGCATCTAAGCGGTCTGCCTCCATTTCTGGTCGAGAACGGTGGCATCAATTCAGGCTTCATGATGGCGCAGGTCACTGCAGCCGCGTTGGCATCGGAAAATAAATCCCTGGCGCATCCGGCCAGTGTCGATAGCATGCCGACGTCGGCCAATCAGGAAGATCATGTGAGCATGGCGACCTTCGCTGCTATGCGTTTGCACGCTATGTTGAATAATGTTGCAGATATTATCGCGATTGAAATGCTGGAGGCTGCACAGGGTATCGAGTTCCATCGGCCGCAGCGCTCATCGCCGCTTCTTGAGAAAGCGCTTTCCAGAATTCGTGAATTATCGCCTGCGTATCAAGAGGACCGTTCTTTGTCGAAAGATATTCAAATGCTTGCTACGTTAATCAAAGATGGTGGGTTCCTCTCATACGTGGATAGCATTTTGCCAAGCAGCACAATCTGATGACCGATTGTTTTGATTTTCATGAAGGTACGTTGCCACTCCTGATCAGTATTCCGCACGATGGCAGAAAACTTGCCAGGGATATGGCGGAAAACATGACCCCGCAGGGGTTGGCGATACCGGATACCGACTGGCACGTGACACGGCTCTACGAATTTGCCAAGGGACTTGGAGCCAGTGTCATAGCTGCACGTTATTCCCGTTATGTTGTTGACCTGAATCGCTCCCCTTCTGACGAAGCATTGTATGCGAATCAGGTCGCAACTGGCCTTTGTCCGACACACAGTTTTGCAGGAGAAAGTTTGTATCAACAGAATTTCAGTATCAATCAAGCTGCTCGGCTACGTGATTATTGGCAGCCCTACCATGATAAGTTAGCGGCCACGCTGAGTGTTCTGCGTGAGCAGTTCGGCGACGTTTTGTTGTGGGATGCACACTCGATTCGTGGTGAGGTACCACGGTTATTCGAAGGGCGCCTGCCCGACCTGAATTTTGGTACAAATAATGGCGCCAGTTGCGGGCCGACAGTTGCTGCCACACTGCAAGCGGCAATCGCCGATATTGACGACTATTCCACCATTCTCAATGGTCGTTTCAAAGGCGGATATATCACTCGTCACTATGGTGATCCTGGTCACAACATACACGCTATTCAGCTTGAAATAGCACAGCGTTGTTACATGAATGAGACGACAACTGAATATGATGATGTGTTATCCAGCAAGCTGGCTGAAAGAATCGCGCTTGTGTTAAACGCGTGTGTTGTGGCAACAGCTAAGGCTCGCTAGGTGTATCGACCCCGCCGTTGTTGTCGCTAAAGGGATACAGTTGAATGCCAATTAATCCTGTGGCATTTATTGAGGGATGCCATAATGTGTGGAGAGACTGCACGCTGACTGTTAGCAATTACTGAATAATATCAAGGTGATAAAATCATGAAGAAACTTACTCAAGCACTATTTTCGTTTATGTTGTTGGTGGCTGTTTGTCTTCCAGCTACATCCTCCGCCAAGTCGGGCGTTGAAATTGACATCGCCGTCAATGAGGCGATTCAGGCATTCAAGAAGGAAGTTAAAGGCTCGGATGTTTTTCTGCGCAGTGCTGCGGGAATATTGGTTTTTCCAAAGGTCTATAAGGCCGGAATCGGAGTTGGTGGCGAGTACGGTGAAGGTGCGCTGCGGGTCGGTGGCAAGACTGTCGATTACTACAGCACCGCAGCTGCCTCGATAGGATTTCAGTTGGGTGGTCAGGCGAAGACCATTGTCATCGCGTTCATGACACAAGAGTCTCTAAAGAAATTCCGCGATAGCACAGGCTGGAAGGTTGGCGTAGATGGTTCTGTTGCCCTGATTGACTTGGGTGCTGGCAAAACAATAGATACTGACAACATCAAAGATCCGGTTATTGGTTTCATTTTTGGCAGCAAGGGATTGATGTATAACCTCACGCTTGAAGGATCGAAGTTCAGCAAGCTGGATAAAGCGAAGTAGTCATTTTCCGCTAGTGATCTCCGAATATGGCTGAACGAAGAGACGCCGCTCCTGACAAGGGTAATGGCAAAGCCGCCAGAAAGCGTAAGCCAGGAGTGGTTGAGCGTGCGAAACAGCAGGGGCGTGAGTTAGCGGACTTGGGTAACACCGCGGTAAATGCGCCGCGGGAGTTGCCATCCAAGCTGGGTCACAAATTTCGCAACTTCTTGCACGCAATGTACACCGCTCGAGGTGGTGGTCTTTATGCCACCGGTTTTGTGATTAATTTTTTGTTTCTGGAGATTCAAACCTTTATTCAAGAGGTCCAGACGAGCACAGGTGTGGGCGGCTTTTTCGGCGACCAGATTATCCATCTGATATTTCGCTTCACGCTGCAATCACTGGTTAACACGATTGAATCATTTTTGTGGCCATTGTCATTGATTCAATGGTCGCCAGTTTTCGGCGGCGTTGCATTGGCGGCAGCTTATATCGTGTTCAATCGCTACATAAAAAAACGCCTGGAGGCATTGCTGTTTAGCAACGATCTACAGGCGTCTTCCGATGAGTCTACTGGTTAGCTGTTTTCGAGAATCTTACCTTGTGCGCGCGAGCGAACCTGGAACTCTTTTTGCCACTCTGAACGATGGGTTGCTGGTTCGACCTGAACGGCGGTGACTTTGTATTCCGGGCAACTGGTAGCCCAGTCGCTGTATTCCGTTGTCACGACATTCGCTCCCGTTTCCGGATTGTGGAATGTCGTATAAACCACGCCGGGCTGAACTCGTTCCGTAACATTCGCGTGCAATGAAATATCGCCCTTGCGGCTGCGCACAGCAACCAGGTCACCATCATGAATACCACGCAGCTCGGCATCGTGCGGATGAATTTCGAGCACGTCTTCCTTGTGCCAGACAGTATTGTCTGTGCGGCGTGTCTGCGCTCCCACGTTGTATTGTGAAAGTATGCGACCGGTAGTCAGAAGCAATGGGAACTTACGGTTGGCTTTTTCTTCGGTGGGTACGTAGTTCGTTTCGATAAACAGGCCTTTGCCGCGTACGAAACCGCCAACATGCATGATCGGGGTGCCCATCGGCGTTTGTTCGTTACAGGGCCATTGCACACTGCCGACACGATCGAGGAAATCAAAAGAGACGCCCGCAAACGTTGGTGTCAGGTCCGCGATTTCATCCATGATTTCTGAGGCCGCTTCGTACTTCATGGGGTAACCCAGCGCCTGCGCCAGTTCCTGCGTGATTTGCCATTCTGATTTGCCCTGGCTTGGCTTCATTACCGGGCGTACGCGGTTAATACGGCGCTCCGCGTTTATGAACGTGCCGTCCTTTTCGAGAAATGACGTGCCGGGTAGAAACACATGGGCGAACTTGGCGGTCTCGTTGAGGAACAAATCCTGAACGATGACGCATTCCATGCTGCCCAGAGCTGCTTCAACGTGATGGGTGTTCGGGTCTGACTGAGCGAGATCCTCACCCTGGATATACATACCTTTGTAATTGCCGGCAATCGCTTCATCAAACATGTTCGGGATGCGGAAGCCGGGTTCTGCGTCGAGGGTAACACCCCAGTGCTTTTCGAAAGAACCGCGTACCGCGTCATCTTGCACTGGTCGATAGCCAGGCAATTCATGCGGGAACGATCCCATGTCGCAGGAGCCTTGCACGTTGTTCTGGCCACGCAGCGGATTAACACCAACACCGGAGGCACCGAGGTTGCCGGTGGCCATGGCCAGGTTGGCCATGCCCATGACCATTGTCGAGCCCTGGCTATGTTCGGTAACCCCCAGTCCGTAATAAATGGCGCCTTTGTCGGCGGATGCATAGAGGCGAGCGGCACCTCGAATTGCGTCAGCGGACACGCCTGATATCCTGGCTACCGCCTCGGGCGAGTTGGCAGGACTTAATATCGATGTTTTCCAAGCCTCGAATGAGTCGACCTCACAACGTTCGCGAACATATTCCTCATCAACCAATCCTTCGCTAATTGCAACGTAAGCCAATGCATTAATCATCGGTACGTTGGTGCCCGGTAACAGGGCAAGATGGTAGTCCGCCTGGATATGTGGGCTGCGCACCATTTCAATGCTGCGTGGATCAACAACGATAAGCTTGGCACCTTCTCGCAGGCGGCGCTTCATTTGTGATGCGAAAACCGGGTGGGCCGCGGTCGGGTTGGCGCCAATAATAATGATTACGTCTGCATCCATGACGCTGTCAAAAGGCTGCGTTCCGGCGGATGTTCCCAATGTTTGGTTCAGGCCATAGCCGGTTGGCGAGTGACAGACGCGGGCGCAGGTATCGACATTGTTGTTATGGAATGCCGCGCGAACGAGTTTTTGCACGGCAAACACTTCTTCATTCGTACAACGCGAAGATGTGATGCCGCCGATCGCTTTGCGCCCGTATTTGCCCTGAATTTCCTGTAGGCGGCGTGCTGCAAAACCGATGGCTTCTTCCCAGCTAACTTTGCGCCACGGATCTTCAATATTGTCGCGGACCATAGGGTCGAGGATGCGTTCCTGGTGGGTGGCATAACCCCAGGCAAAACGTCCCTTGACGCAGCTGTGACCGTGATTCGCTTGACCATCTTTATGTGGGGTCATGCGGATGACCTGGTCGCCGCGCATTTCTGCTTTGAATGAGCAACCGACACCACAGTAAGCGCAGGTTGTAATAACGCTATGTTCTGGCTGACCGTGCTCAATGACCGATTTTTCCATGAGAGTTGCGGTTGGGCAGGCGGAAACGCAAGCGCCACACGATACGCATTCGGACTCGAGAAACGATTCGGAAATACCAGCTGACACTTTGGAGTTAAAGCCGCGGCCTTCGATGGTTAGCGCAAATGTTCCCTGTACTTCGTTGCAGGCGCGCACGCAGCGTGAACAGACAATGCACTTGCTGGGATCAAAAGAGAAATAGGGGTTGCTGCTGTCGGTAGCAGCGGCAAGATGATTTTCGCCTTCTATGCCATAGCGCACTTCACGCAGGCCGACGGCACCGGCCATATCCTGCAATTCGCAATCGCCGTTAGCCGAGCAGGTCAGACAATCGAGCGGATGGTCGGATATATACAGTTCCATGACGTTGCGGCGTAATTTTGCGAGTGCCGGGCTTTGCGTCCTGACTTTCATGCCGGCAGCAACCGGCGTTGTGCACGAAGCCGGGTAACCTTTGCGGCCGTCTATTTCGACCAGACACAGGCGGCATGAGCCAAATGGCTTAAGCATATCGGTGGCGCAGAGCTTGGGAATATCCACGCCCGATTCGCGTGCTGCGCGCATGATTGTGGTGCCCGCGGCCACGGTTGTTGGCAAGCCATCAATTTCGATCTGCACGGTTTCCGTCGTCTTGACCGCCGGCGTGCCGAGATCATGTTCTTTGATGAGACTCATTATTTTTCTCCCCCGGAAGACTCAAAGTCCTGCGGAAATTCCTGTAATGCACTGCGCACTGGAAATGGTGTCATACCACCCATTGCACACAATGATCCATCAACCATCGTGTCGCAAAGCTCGTCCAGTAAGGCGAGGTTGTTGGTTCGATCAGTACCAGCGATGACTCGATCGATAACCTCGACGCCACGAACTGAGCCGATTCGACAAGGTGTGCATTTACCGCAGGACTCAATGGCGCAAAACTCCATTGCAAATCGCGCTTGCTCGGCCATGTCGACGGTGTCGTCAAAAACGACGATGCCACCATGTCCAATCATTCCACCTTGTTGTATGAACGCTTCGTAGTCGAGCGGCGTATCGAGTTTTGACGCCGGGAAATAAGCGCCCAGAGGTCCACCAATTTGCACGGCCTTGACGTCGCGACCGGACGCCGTGCCGCCACCCCACTCATAAATCAGTTCGCGCAGAGTTACGCCAAACGCTTTTTCAACCAGACCGCCGTTCTTGATGTTGCCGGCCAGTTGAAATGCGAGCGTACCCTTGGAGCGATTAACACCCAGTTTCGCGTAGCGATTACCGCCCAGACGCAGAATATTTGGAATCGAGCCCAGCGTGACTACGTTATTGACGACAGTCGGCTTGCCAAACAATCCTTCGATTGCGGGCAGCGGCGGTTTGAAACGGATCATTCCCGCTTTGCCCTCGAGGCTTTCGAGCATGGCGGTTTCCTCGCCGCAAACATAGGAGCCGCCGCCGATGTGCAGCTCAATATCAAAACTGAAATCAGAGCCCAGAATATTATTGCCGAGCAGGTTGTTGGTGCGGGCAATCTGAAGTGCGCTACTGAGTATCTTTCTTGCGAGTGGGTACTCTGAACGCAGGTAGATAAAACCTCTATTGGCGCCCACCGCAAGACCGGCAATAACCATACCTTCAATAAGCGTGAAGGGATCGCCTTCCATTAACATGCGATCTGAAAAAGTGCCGCTGTCACCTTCGTCAGCATTGCAGGCAATATATTTTTGATCCGCTGCCGTGTCGGCGACGGTTTGCCACTTGATGCCTGCCGGGAAACCCGCACCGCCGCGACCACGCAGTCCAGAGGTCTTGACCTCTTCGATAATAGCGGGCGCACCAATGCTCAATGCCTTTTCGAGACCGGCAAAGCCGCCGTGTGCGCGATAGTCTTCCACAGACAGCCCATCGATAAGGCCGCAGCGATGAAACGTCCAGCGATCCTGCTTGATTAAATAGGGGATTTTATTGGTCGGACCGAGGCGTCGCGGATGACCCTCTCCAGCGAGGTGTGCCTGCAGCAGTCCCTCGACGTCACTTGGTGTTACGTTGCCGTAGGCAATACGCTCATTGCCATTACTGATTTCCACCAGTGGTTCAAGACCGGTTGCGCCCCACGAGCCGTTGCGTACGAGCTTGATGGAATCCGCCTTGTCTTTGATGCAACTCGCAAAGGTTTCTGCGACGTCATTGGCACCCATTGAAATGGCAGCCGTTTCTCGCGGAACGTAAATAGTGATGGCGGCGGTCATGATGTTTGTCCAGCGTGCTTGCTAATTAAAGTATCGAAGGTGTTGGCATCGACTTTGCCGTAGACGTTGTCGTTGATCATCACCGCAGGGGAGCAGGCGCAGTTGCCAAGGCAGTACACCGGTTCGAGAGTAACGGCGCCATCTTCTGTGGTCGCGTGCATATCAATGCCGAGCGACTGTTTTGCATGATCGGTCAGGGCACGGCTGCCCATTGCCTGGCAGGCTTCTGCCTGGCAGATTTTGACCACATGTTGACCGGGTGGGGAAGTGCGAAAGTCATGATAAAAACTGACTACTCCATGAACTTCTGCCCGCGACAAATTGAGTTCGCTCGCTAACAAGCGAATCATGTCGTCATTCACGAAACCGAAGTTTTCCACAAATACTCGCAATATCTGCACCAGCATGCGGGGCTCTGCGCCTGTTAGTGATATCAGGTCGCGAGCGGTCTTCTCATCAAATGGTAGTCGTTGTGTCACTTCGTGGCCTCGAATAAAACTGCGTGTCGTCCGGTTTAACTAATTCTATGCGCACCGGCGTAAATATTGAACTTACCGTCCCTGAGAAAACCGATCAGGGTCATGTCAAATTCGCGCGCCAGTTGCACTGCCAGGCTTGATGGAGCGCCGACTGCCGCAAGTAACGGGATGCCTGCGACGAGGGCCTTTTGCATCAGTTCAAAGCTTGCTCGCCCCGACACCAGTAATCCGGATGTGTTGGCGGGCTGCAGGCCCCGGCGCACCAGGCTGCCGATCACTTTATCGACGGCATTATGGCGCCCGACGTCCTCTTTAACAGCATCCAGGTTGCCGTTCGTATCAAATACCGCAGCTGCATGCAGGCCGCCTGTTTCACCAAAGAGTTTTTGCTTGGCGCGCAGCTTGTCTGGCAGTGCGGTGAGCATTTCTTTGTCAAATCGTTCAGCGCATGCGGATAATGACTCTTGACCGAGTGCGTGGAGTGCGTCCAATGACGTTTTGCCACAGACACCGCAGCTGGAGGTCGTGTAAAAATGTCGTTGCAGACGATCCAGATCAACGGCAACTTCAGGTCCCAGCTCTACTTTGACGACGTTTTGTAAACCCGTTTCTTCGTCCGGCGCACCACAATGACTAACTTCCAGCACATCATCAATGCTGAGAATAATCGATTCGCCATATAAAAAACCGATGGCCAGATCGAAGTCATCGCCCGGCGTCCGCATCGTGATTGAAACACTCTTGCCGCGGCGCCCTTTGGGTCCTTCGTAATCCAGCCTGATTTCGAGCGGTTCCTCGACAGCAACAGAATCCGGGCAGCTCACTATCTTGCTGCCGCTGACTTTGCTGATGTCGATGGTAAGGCTGCTTTTATTCATTAATTCCGTCCCGCCAGATGACGGCCGAGTATATATCATGATGGTCTGTTACATCTTTATTGCATATTGTGAAATGGGGTGGATTGTTGTCCAGGCCGCGCAAGGGCGCTTAAAAAGTCTGGTATTTTTGACTCCCAGTCTCGCACAAGGTTTTGTTGCCAGGCCATATTCTTATTTTCTGCTCCACACTGTCTATTATATTAAGATGTGTCCGTCGACGGCTCCTGATATCGGGAAAGTTCAGGAGTTGCGTGGGCGGTTCTTAAGTTGAGGAGATTCTTGTGAAAAAACTGGGAAGACGTGAATTTATTCAGTTAACGACAGTGGCGGCTGCCGGTTGTTTCGTCGGGGCGGCGCCAAACGTGCAGGCAGATGAGCCCATCAAACTGACTGCGGATGATCCGCAGGCAAAGCAGTTGGGTTATGTCAGCGATAGCAGCGCCGTAGCGGATACCGCTCGTCCGCAGAAACAGCCGAATCAGAGTTGTGCGACGTGTTCTTTGCTGCAGGGAAATGTCGGTGACGAATGGCGTCCCTGTGCAATATTTCCGGGCAAAGTGGTGGCGGCGAAAGGATGGTGCACGGTCTGGGCACCGAAAGCTTGAGGGTGAACGTCAAACACGGATCGCCGGCTGTGCTGGTGATCCACGTTTGCTACAACGGGTTCCTGTTTCTGGCTTCTGAGGCGGCGGGAATATTGGCAGCAGCGGCACGATGAGCCGGTTGCATAAGCCTCAAATTCAACATTTTTACCACGCGTTGAGTGGCACGCTGAGTTACGTTGTGAGTGATGTAGCTAGTAGCACGGCCGCCGTCATCGATCCCGTGCTCGGCTACGATCGTGCCTCTGGACGAACCGAACATTCGGCGGTTCAAGAGATTGTTGAGTATCTAAAAATCAACAAGCTTGAGTTGCAATGGATACTCGAAACACACGCACACGCCGATCATTTGAGTGGCGCACAATATCTGAAAACCCAATGTGGCGGCACCGTTGCCATTGGCGAAGGTATTCGCAGCGTCCAATCGCATTTTTTAAAACTCTTTAATTTACAGGGCTTTATCCCCGATGGACGGCAGTTCGATCATCTCTTCACGAACGGAGAGGTATTCTCGATTGGTGATATGCCGTGCAAGGTTCTCGCTACCCCGGGCCATACCAAAGATAGCATCAGCTATCTCATTGGTGACGCGGTATTTGTGGGCGATTCGCTGTTCATGATGGACTACGGAACTGCGCGCTGCGATTTCCCCGGCGGCGATGCCGCGTTACTCTACCGGTCGATTCAATCGCTGTTTGCGTTGCCCGACGAGACTCGATTGTTTATGTGCCACGACTACCGACCAGGCGGCCGTGAGTTGCGCTATATGGCGACTGTTGCCGAGCAAAAATCTGCCAATATTCATGTCGGCAAGCAAGCCACCGAAGCGCAGTTCGTCGCTATGCGTCGGGAGCGCGACCGTAACCTGAGCTTGCCGGACCTGATATTGCCATCCGTTCAGGTCAATATTCGTGCCGGTCACTTGCCGGAGGCTGAAGACAACGGCGTTGCCTTTATTAAAATACCGCTGGACGCCATTTAGTAACCAACAATCTATATCTGCACGGCTGCCGCTGTGTACAATGCGCCAACGGAACCCCATGCAATATCTGCCTGTTTGAACTGATGTTCGTTAATCTCTCGAACGTTAGTGGAGAAGTCTCTTGTTCGAAGCGCTGCAAACCCTACCCGCTGATGCAATTCTTGGCGTGCTCGCGGAATATCGTCAGGATAAGCGAGATCACAAAATTGACCTTGGTGTCGGTGTTTTTCGCGACGAAAATGGTGATACGCCAGTATTAAGCACTGTCAAGAAAGCGGAGCGCTATTTGCTTGAAAACCAGCAAAGTAAAGCGTACCTCGGATCACGCGGTGATCCTGATTTTAATGTGGCTATGCAGGCGCTGTTGTTTGGGGTGGAGCAGGGCAGTAATTCGAGAATTTACACGCTACAAACACCAGGTGGCTGCGGCTCACTGCGCGTGGGTGCGGAGCTCATTCTGCGCGGTCGTCCCGGGGCGAGCATCTGGGTCAGCGATCCGACTTGGGCAAATCATGTGCCGTTGCTTTCTGGTGCCGGTTTGCAGCTGAAAACCTATCCGTATTATGACGCTGAAAATCCGGGCATTCGGTTCGAAGAAATGCTCAATGGGCTGTCGAAAATACCGGTTAATGACATCGTCTTGCTGCACGCCTGTTGCCACAATCCGTCGGGGATGGATCTGACGCAGGAGCAGTGGCAGGCGGTCTGCAAAATAGTCGTTGAACGCAATTTGTTGCCTTTTATCGATATTGCATATCAGGGTTTTGCAAATGGTCTGGTCGACGATGCGTATTCGATACGCTTGTTCGCGGACCTCGTTCCGGAAATGATTGTTTCGGCATCTTGCTCCAAAAATTTCGGGCTTTACCGCGATCGCGTGGGTTCGTTGTCAGTGATGGTCGAAGATGGTGCAACTATTGCCCGCGTCGAGAGCCAGGTGGTGAACGTAGTGCGCGGAATGTATTCAATGCCGCCCGCCCACGGTGGATCGATAGTAACGCATATTCTTCGTGATGCAGCGCTTCGGGCTGAATGGGATGACGAGCTAACTTTCATGCGGGAGCGGCTCAAGGAAATGCGTGGTCTGATTGCTGCGGAGCTCGCACAGCGCAACGCGCCGAGAGACTTTTCTTTTATCGAGAGGGCACAAGGAATGTTTTCATTCCTGGGGCTCACAAAGGAACAGGTACAGCGACTGAAAACAGAATTCGCCGTTTACATGGTTGATTCAAGTCGCATAAACGTTGCTGGCATTAATCACAAAAACGTTGGCCATCTGGCGGATGCCATCGTGGCTGTTCTCTGATAATTATTCTTGCGCCGGTAGGTCAATATCCTGCAACAGCACCAGGCTATCAACACCTAGGTGCAGCCTGTCTACTACGCCTGCGTTAAGTTCCAGCACTGCAATAACCGGTTCGATGGATGCAACCGATGTGAGAGATAGTGGTTCTGTGTTCGTCGCAACCGATGACACGCGTCCGTCAGCTAGAATGAAAAGCATATCCAGCGATATATAGGTGTTTTTCATCCACATACTGTGTACGCCCATTTCGTTATACACAAAGATCATCCCGGTGAACTCGGGAAGCTTGCGAACGAACATGAGGCCGCGGGCTCGCTGTGGTCCATTCAGTGCCAGGTAGGTGTCGAAACTGTAACAGGCGTGCTGTTGCGCTTCGATGACTAACGGGCCGCGCGCGAAACGCGCGTCCAGTTCGTCGTCGGCTACTGCGCAGGTAGCAACGAGCGTGACCACGAAGATCAGGAATTTAGTTGTCTTCAATGCGGCTGCTCCCAGTTCAGTACGCCGGAAAATTCCATTGTTCCGATCGTGACGCTGGCACTGCTATTCAATTCGGCGAGGGCGGTGACGCAATACAGTTTCCCCTGGATCTGGTAAACCCCGCTATCTTGCGCCTCCAGATGCTGTTGTTTGATATCCGTCCAGCAGGCATAGGGGTCAGCACTATTGAAGAAGCGTCCGGTATTTTCTTCGATCAATGTCACGTTGGTCTCTAACTCTTTACCGGGGACACCGATTTCCAGATCAGGTATGCCAAGAATGATTGCAAGTCGGTGCGTACCGTTGCCGGGTCCAGAGAAGCGCAAGCGCGCGCCTTCGTTGTTCGGTCGTGGCATGCCCGTGCAACCCAGTTCCGCCGCGCTCCAGTTTATGGTCTCGTTCATGGCACCATAAAGCTCAACGGAGACTTGGCCGAAGGACGGGCAGCTTTCATTTTCCGCGAGTACATCCGCGCTGTGGGCTTGCAGTGAAAGAACGAGGCCCCATGATATGAACCAGACCGGGTTGGCTTTGCGCCATCTGAGAACATGTTTTTTTCGGGATTCGTGCAATTTTTGGCGCTCTTTGTTGTCGTAGGAAAACATTATTACCGAAGTCGGCCCGTTTTGAACAAATAATGTCGTGATGGTTGGACTGCAGCCGCAACGACTCTACAATGTCACGCCTTTTCAACCGCCGGAGTAGTACATGAGCGTTATTGAGAGATTCCAGCAGCTCGAAGCGCACGCCAGCCAGCTTATTATTGGCCAGGCGCACCTGATAAATCGCATGTTGATCGCGTTGTTATGCGATGGCCATTTGCTCGTCGAAGGGGCTCCCGGCCTTGCCAAGACGCGGGCAATCAAGGTCCTGTCTGAAAGTATCGAGGGGGATTTCCACCGCCTGCAATTCACGCCGGACTTGTTGCCTGCGGATTTGACGGGTACTGAAATCTATCGACCTCAGGAGGGGACCTTCGTGTTCCGCGAGGGTCCGTTGTTCCACAATCTGATACTGGCGGATGAAATTAATCGCGCGCCGGCCAAGGTGCAATCAGCACTTTTGGAGGCAATGGAAGAACGACAAATCACTGTTGGCGACAAGAGTTATACATTGCCTAATTTGTTTATGGTGATGGCGACCCAGAATCCAATCGAGCAGGAAGGTACTTACCCATTGCCTGAAGCGCAGCTGGATCGATTTCTGCTTCACGTCAAAGTGGGATACCCGAGTAAGGAAGACGAGCGGCGTATCCTGGTGCTGAATCGAGACGAGGCCCTGGCCGGTGTACGCGATCCCTTTCAACCTCCGGAAGTGCTTGCCGAGTCCACAGTTATGGAAGCGCGCCAGGCCATTCTGAAACTGCACCTGGCGGAGCAGCTCGAAGAATATATAGTCAATATTGTGATTGCGACTCGTAATCCGGGCTCGGTTAACGAGTCACTGGACGGGCATATTCTGTATGGGGCCAGCCCGCGCGCGAGCATGGGCATAGATCGTTGCGCGCGCGCTCACGCCTGGTTATCCGGTCGTGATTTCGTGACGCCGGAAGATATCCAGGCCGTGGCGGGTGACGTTTTGCGTCACCGCGTCGTGTTGAGTTTCGAAGCTGAGGCAGATGGCGTTACTGCTGATGCCGTTATTGAAGGAATCCTCGACGGCGTTGGCGTGCCTTAATTTCCTGTTATGTGGCGACACGATAAACTTGAAGAGGACGCGTCACCGGTCCGGGTGACCCAGACTGGGCTAATCCGGCTTAGCGCGCCTGCGCGGGTGTTGTCGCTTGATGCACTGCGTATAAATTCATTGCAGACTGGAGCCTACGTATCGCGGTTCAAAGGTCGCGGCATGGAATTCGATGAATCCAGGCCGTATCAGCCAGGCGATGATCCGCGCAGCATTGACTGGCGGGTTACCGCGCGTAGCAGTGATGCGTATACGAAATTGTTTCGCGAAGAGCGCGAACGACCGGTATTTGTCGTAGTTGATTTGCGCAGCAGTATGCATTTCGCAACGCGCGGCAGTTTCAAGTCGGTTTGCGTGAGTCAGGCGGCAGCGATGTTGGCCTGGGCTGCACAACAGCGTGGCGATCGTCTCGGTGGTCTGATTTTTGGCGATACTACCCAACGTGAATTAAAGCCGCGTCTTGGCCGTCAGGCCGCGTTGCACTTTGTACATGAACTGGTCAATCACCCCGACTGGCAAAGTCAGGCGACCGCAAGCAGTGACGACGGCGCCGCATCCTTACAGAAAGCGATGGCCGCAGTGCGCCGAGTTACACGTCCGGGCAGTTTGATTATTGTACTGAGTGATTTTGCCGGACTAACTGATGCGGCGCAGTCCTATCTCGCCGGCGTCGCTCGGCACAATGAAGTGTTGGTCGTATTTTCCAGCGACCCACTGGAGCATGAGTTGCCACCCGCTGGCCGCTACCGCATCGTGACCGACGAAGCTTCACTGGAAATAGATACGCACTTGAAAAAGGTGAGACAGCAATACGTTTCAGCCTTCGACGATAAGCAGGCGGCACTCGCAAAATTCTGTCAACGCTACAGCATTCACCTGTTACCGCTGGCAACCAACGAAGATCCCGTTGCCAGACTTCAGCAGGCTTTAGGCCGCAGGATTAATTAGCGATGAAGCCTGAAGACCTGCCATTGCGCGATTTGCATTTACCGGCACCGATTGGTTGGTGGCCGCTAGCATACGGTTGGTGGATCTTGTTTGGCCTGCTGGTGTTGGCCGTGTGCTGGGTTGGTTATCGGCAATGGTTGAACTGGCAAGCAGGTGCCGCTCGACGCAGGGCGCTGGACGAACTCCAGAAGTTGCAAGATCGATACGCCGCAGATCACGACGCGGCAGCTTTCATAATCAACGCCTCTACATTATTGCGCCGTGGGATGCTGGCCTACGCGCCCCGCGCAGAGATTGCGGGATTAAGCGGCGAGGCCTGGCTTGAGTGGCTGGACCGCGGGCTTGATGAACCAGCTTTCAGTGCCGGAGCTGGTCGATGTTTGTATGACTTGCCATACCGTCCTGCGAGTGTTGCGGCATCCCTCGATATTTCTGAATTGACCACGTTGCTGCGGCGGCGCTTGCGCACGCCAGTGCAGGTGACAGTCTGATGTGGTCCTTGCAATGGCCATGGGCGCTATTGTTGTTACCGCTGCCGCTGGTCATGCGGTGGTTATTGCCGCCTGATGTTATTTCCAGGGACGCGGGACTACGGGTGCCGAATCTGCAGCGTTTTGCCGCGCTTGCCGCCAGTCGCGATTCGGCACAGCTCTTGCGCTGGCAATTCTGGGTGGCTGTGCTGGCGTGGTTATTGCTGGTTCTTGCCGCGGCGCGCCCACAACGTATCGGCGATGAGCTGGAAATTCCGGTGACCGGTCGCAACTTGATGTTGGCTGTAGATCTTTCCGGCAGCATGGATGCGAAAGACTTCCAGTTGCAGATGCGTAAAGTGGATCGACTGACTGCTACCAAGGCAGTGGCCAGCGACTTCATTCGGCGCCGCAAGGGCGACCGGATCGGATTGATCTTGTTTGGTGAGCGTGCTTACTTGCAAGTGCCGCTGACTCTGGATCGAGAGACCGTTAACGTGTTGTTGCTGGAATCCGAAATTGGCCTGGCTGGCGAAAAGACGGCGATCGGTGACGCGATTGGACTGGCTGTAAAACGCATAAATGACGCCGGCACAGGGGCTCAGGAGCAAGTACTGATCTTGCTGACGGATGGCGCCAATACCGCCGGTAACATTCAGCCGCTCAAAGCCGCGGAGCTCGCGGCACAGATTGGTCTGAAGATTTACACGATAGGTATCGGAGCTGAGGCCATGACCGTACCCTCCGTTCTGGGCGGATTGCGGCAGGTAAATCCATCCGCTGATCTGGATGAAGCAACCTTGACCGAGATCGCGCGATTGACCGGCGGACGCTATTTTCGCGCGAAAGACACCGCCGGATTACAGGAAATCTACGAGTTGCTTGATGAAATGGAGCCCGTGGCAGAACCTGAAGCGGGCTTTCGGCCTGCGAAGTCCTATTACCATTGGCCGTTGGCGTTAGCCTTGGCACTGTCCGCGTGTCTGGCGTTAATCGCGGTACTGCCCGACACACTGTTCGCCCGAGCGAATAAAGTGAGGTCGCATGCTGGCTGAGTTTCACTGGTTGAGGCCGGAGTGGTTTGGAGCATTGCCCGTGGCAGGTATCTTGCTGGCATTGCTCGTGCGGCAGCGATTGCTGCCCGGTAACTGGCAGAAAGTGATCGATCCGCAATTGATGCCGTATATCCTGACTGACAAAGTCGGACATCATAGAGACTGGCGCTGGTGGCTGGCAGGATTGGCTTCTGTCCTCGCTATAACGGCGTTGGCCGGACCGACCTGGCAGCGCATTGAGCAACCCGTCTATCGTTCGGAGCAGGCACTTGTTATTGCTCTTGACCTGTCGCGTTCGATGGATTCGCAGGACTTGTCGCCGAGTCGACTGGCACGCGCGCGTCTCAAAATTCTCGATATTCTGCACCGTCGCCAGGGTGGGCAAACCGCACTCGTAGTCTACTCAGCCAATGCGTTTACTGTGACGCCACTGACTAACGATAGCGATACTATTGCCGCGCTGGTCAACAGTCTGAGTACCGACATCATGCCTAGCCAGGGCAGCTATCCGCTGGCAGCAATCAATAAAGGTCGCGCATTGCTGGAGCAAGCGAGTGTGCACAATGGCGAAGTGTTGCTAATCACCGATGGTGACAGCTCGCCGGCTGCCGAACGAGCCGCAAAAGAATTATATGGCGCGGGTTATTCGTTATCAGTCCTGGGTGTTGGGACGCGTCAAGGAGCACCGATTCCAAAACCGGGTGGCGGATTTGTTACGGATCGCAGTGGCCATATTTTCGTGCCGAGAATTGACGCTACGCAACTACGTGATCTCGCTGCTGCAGGTCATGGACGGTTTACTCTATTGACGACCGACGAGTCCGATTTGGATAGCCTGTTAAGTGGCGTCGTTGATGTTGCAAGCAATAGTGACGAGTCGTTAGCGACTGATCAGTGGCTGGAGGAGGGCCCGTGGCTGCTGCTGCTACTGTTGCCGCTGGCCGCGAGTGCCTTCCGGCGCGGCTGGATGTTGCTATTGCTGGTTTCGATTACTCCGCTCGCGATGCCTGGTACGGCACATGCAGGTGTGTGGCAGGACTTGTGGCAAACCCATGATCAGCAAGGCAGAACCCTGCTTGATCAGGGCGATGCGCCGACAGCGGCCCAGCGTTTCGATGATCCGCAATGGCAGGCTGTAGCCAGCTATCGAGCCGGTGACTACGGTGCCAGTGGCAGCGTTTTTGCTGAACAGGATGGTATCGATAATTTGTATAACCTGGGCAACGCGTTGGCACGCAAAGGCGAATTCGAAACGGCCATCCATGCGTATAACGAAGTACTTGATCAGGATCCGGAAAACGAGGACGCACTGTTTAACCGGGATCTATTGCAAAAGATGCTTGATGAGCAAAAGGAAAAGCAAAAGTCTGATCAGGAGCAGGACAAGTCGGAGAAACAGGACGGCGAGTCACAGCAGAACTCCGAGTCCAAGGATGGCGAGGCGAGTGATCAGCAAGCGGATGCTGACAGCGAAAACAGTGGCGAGGGTGAACCTCAGGATGGTGAGTCTAAGGCCGGCGATGAAAACCAGCAGCAAGCGGACCTTGATGCGATGCAGGAAGAGCTGGACCGCGCGGCCGCGGAGGCTGAACAACAGGATGATCAGCAAGCGGACAATAAGTCCGAAGCTGAGTTGGCTGCAGAGCGCCAGGAAATGGAAGAGAAGCAAGCGATGGAACAGTGGCTTCGCCGTATCCCCAATGACCCGGGCGGCTTGTTACGGCGTAAATTCAAGCTGCAATACGAACGTCAGGGCCGTGACCAGGACGGTAACAATCTGTGGCCCGATGATGAGGAGCATCCATGGTAGTTGAGAGGAGTGGCGTAGCGGTGTTCGAACCCAGACTGACTGGTAGGTTTGTGGCGAAATTTGGCGTGGTGTTGGCTTTGTTGGCGATGTCTGTATTGTCGCATGCCGAAATAACAGCCAGCGTCGATCGTGCCGATATAGAGCTCAACGAGACCTTCACTCTAAAAGTAACAGTCGATAATGGTCAGGGCGGAGAGCCGGATGCTGCGGCCCTGAACAAAGATTTCGATGTGTTGCAGCTCAGCCAAGGTAGCAGCACGATGATTGTGAACGGCGATATCAGCCGCAGTTTTACCTGGTCGTATACACTCATGCCAAAAGTGGCAGGCCAGGTAGAAATTCCACCGATCAAGATTGGCAACGAACAAAGCGAACCAGTCTTGATTACTGTTGCGAAGCCCAGTACTGCGCTGCCGGGTGAATCTGATATTTTTGTTACCGCAGAAGCTGATTACACGGATACCTACGTGCAGGCGCAGGTGTTGTACACGATCAAGGTTTATCGTTCTGTAACCACGCGTCAGCCGCGGCTTTGGGAGCCGACGTTTGAAGGTGTTGAAGTATTGGCCGAGGCGGCTGCTGAGGAACGCAGTTACGATTCGATGCTGAACGGCAAAGCCTACAATGTCGTCGAACGCGTTTACGCTTTGTTTCCACAGGAAAGTGGCACCCTGACCATCGCTCCTGTGCGCTTCGAAGCACGCGTATTACGCGCGGGCCGCATAACCGGGCGCAAACTATTTGTATCAGAAGGCCACGTAATCAACGTGCAGCCCATTCCTCCCCGACCACCCGAGTTTCCGAATGCGGCCTGGCTGCCGGCTAAGTCGGTGAACATTACCGAAAGCTGGTCGCGTGATTTTGATTCTCTGCCTGCCGGCGAGCCAGTGACGCGTCGCATCAATGTGTCGGCGCTCGGTCAGCTATCCACTCAGATACCTGTTCTGGATCCCGTTGCTCCGGATGGTGTGAAGATGTATCCGGACAAACCCGAACTGGCGGATCAGGCAGAGGCCGGCGGCATACGCGCGACCCGTAAAGAGCAGTATGCGTTGATTGGCGTGACTCCTGGAGAGCACCAGCTGCCTGAAGTGAAGTTGCCCTGGTGGAATGTTGATGCGCGCGAATGGCAAGTCGCTAAGTTGCCGGCGCGCGCACTCAAGGTCGAGGGCGTAGTGGCCGCCATGGCGCCGCCACCCTCAGTTGAGCCCGAAAGTATAAGCAGCGCTATTCCACCAGAGATCGTGACAGTGGAGAGCAGTCTGTGGCGCAACGTCAGTATTGGCTTGGCTGTGGCCTGGTTGTTGACTCTCATAAGCTGGTGGTGGTCGCGGCGCACGCCTGTCGGGCCAGCTACTCCGGAGGAAGTTCCTTTTCATCGCCAGCAGGCCCGATTATTGCGCAAGGCACGTAAAGCAGCGTTGGACGGTGATGCTGCGACTGTAAAATCCGAGCTACTGGCCTGGTCCAGGCTCGAATGGCCCGATGACGCGCCGCGCAATATTGGCGTGCTAGCGCAGCGCGTTTCCGAGCCGTTGACAACGGAACTGCAAAGACTGGTTAGTGCCAGTTATGCCGCGGGCGACATGAGCTGGGATGGCGAGGCACTCGCCAAATCGTTGCGCTCGTTTGCGACGAGACACGATACGGTCTCGGAAGCGGGAGATGGCTTGCCGCCGCTCATGCCCGGTGCTTGATCCCGGCAGCTACCAGTGGCCGGTATTTTCCATGGACGCCCACGGCTCGGCGGTTGGCAGCGACTCACCGGCTTGCAGTAGTTCGATGGAAATATTGTCCGGTGAACGCACGAATGCCATGTGCCCGTCTCGCGGCGGGCGATTGATTGTGACGCCGGCATCCAGCAAGCGCTGACACAGCTCGTAAATATTTTCGACCTGATAGGCGACGTGACCAAAGTTGCGGCCTTCGTCATATGTCTGATCGTCCCAGTTGTAGGTGAGCTCAAGAGGAGCGTGTTCATCTCCTTTTGCAGCAACAAAGACGAGGGTGAATTTTCCTTGCTCGCTGTCATAGCGCCGGACTTCTTGAAGTCCGAGGAGGTCGCAGTAGAAATGCAGGGACTTTTCGAGATTCCTTACGCGAACCATGGTGTGCAGATATTTCATGATGGATTCCAGGTTTGGTCTGATGCCATTATAGAGCGCCAGGCTCGGTTGGAAACACTTCCTTGTGGCGTGCTGGGTGGCATACTTGGTAACTACCGGAGTTTTTGCCTGTGAAAGATATTCGTGCCATCACGATCGACCTTGACGATACCCTGTGGGAGATCATGCCTGTCATTATTGCCGCCGAGCAACGGCTGCGGACGTGGCTTGCCAGTAATTTTCCAAAAATACCAGAGAACTTTTCCAGTGCCGATTCCCTAAAGTTGCGGGCCGCGGTTGAACTGGAGTTTCCGGAGCGGGCGCATGACCTGACCTTTTTGCGTGTGAGTGTTCTTGGACGTATGGCGATCGCTTGCGGTTACCCGGCTAATATGGCGCAGGATGCTTTTCGTGTATTCGATGAAGCACGCAACGAAGTGCGCTTCTATCCGGACGTTTTGCCATCACTCGAATTGTTAAAGGTCAGCTATCCTTTGATTGCAGTAACCAACGGTAATGCCAATTTGCACAAGATAGGTATCGGCCATATGTTCAAAGCGATCGTGACGGCAGTCGACGCCGGAGCGGCAAAGCCGCACCAATCGATTTTCGCAATGGCGGTTGGTCGGGCCGGGGTGTTGCCCGAGCATGTTTTGCATATTGGTGACGATCCGAAAACGGATATACAGGGAGCTCAGGAAGCTGGCATGAAGACTGGCTGGATTAACCGCACCGGACGCCGCTGGCCCGATGAAATTGAGGCGCCCGACCTGGTCATCCGCAGTATGCGAGAGTTGCCACGTTTGCTGTCAAAAGAGGGCTTTTGAGTAACAATAATGGCCAGTCATCGCAAGAATCCGCTGATTTTGTATATCCCGGGACTAAAGACGAAGCCACCGGTAGAACGCTATCAGCCTGAATTGTGGCGCTGTCTGCTGGAGGGCGTGAACAGGCTGGATGGAAATGTTGCGAATGATTTGCAGGAGCATGAGGAGTGCTTTTCCGTAATCGGCTGGACTTCCGAGTTTTATGGGGAAGATCGAGATATTGATTTGGACCTTCCTGCAATTGAGGCTGTGCTGCATCAACTTCATCCGAGTCGGCGCGACATCGCGGAAGCAACGGCATGGAAAAAACGGTTCATGCGTTGGATATTTTTGCTGGGTGATTTCCTGCCGTTTTTGATTCCGCGTATTGCGGATCCCAATATGCAACTGACCTTGCGGGACTTGCGACGCTATACAAAAAACATTGGCGGAGCGGGGGAGCAAGTACGTGAAAAACTGCTAGTGCCGCTGCGCAAAGCACTGCAGGAAGATCGCCCGGTATTGTTGCTCGCCCACAGCATGGGCTCGATCATTGCCTATGATTGCTTGTGGTTGTTGAACAAAGACTCATTGCCACCTGTATCGGCAATGATGACCCTCGGTAGTCCCCTTGGGCAGAACTTTGTACAACGCCGTCTGCAGGGTGCGCGTTGTCCAGGAGCTGAGCGATTTCCAGCGACCTTGCGGCGCTGGATCAACATTGCTGCAGTGGGTGAGTTGACTGCGATCGACAGGCATGTCGCCACCGATTTTGGAGAAATGGTGGAGTTCGATTTGCTGGAAAGGATCGAAGACCACGAGATCTTTAATTACTTTCGCAGCGACGATGTTCTAAACGTCCATTCGGAGTACGGTTATCTGGTCAATAATGTAACGGCCGGGCTGTTACGCGATTGGTGGCAACAAGCCCGGCAATGATCAAGAGCCGCTATCGGTTCCGTTCAAATTCGGATGTATGACGATATCAATGCGCCGGTTGCGCGCACGGCCATCTTCCGTTTCGTTGTTGGCGACAGGATTGGTTTCACCAAAACCGGTAGCCAGGGTGCGGTAGCCTGGAATATGCATGGCATTAACCATATAGGCCTGCACAGCCTCGGCGCGAGCCTGCGAAAGCTTCATATTGAGCTCATCACCGCCATACGAGTCGGTATGTCCTTCCACGACAATTTCGCTGCCGGGAAATACGTTGACGGCCTTTTCAACTTTGGAGAGCAGGTCAAAGCTATTCGATTTGATAGCAGACTGACCGCTATCAAAACTGAGTCCTACCAACCGCAGGATGACGGTATCGCCTTCGCGGAAAACTCGAGCCTCGTTACGTGCAAACATTTTTTCAACTTGTTCAAACTGTTCTTTGACCCGAGCCTGTGCTTCCAGTCGTTGTACGAGTGCAGTACGTTCTGCAGTAGCGCCGCCAAGCTTTTCATCAAGCGCATTCATTTCCGCTTCCATGTCGGCCAGGCGTAATCGGTTTTCACCGAGCTCTTGTTCGAGGGCCTGATTCTGATTGCGCATCGCGTCGATATACTCAACGAGTGTGTCGGTGAGAGGTTCCGGCCCGGTGGCCATTGCCGGGACAACGTCTGCAGCGCCGGAAACTTTGCGCAGAGATTCCTCCCACTGTAAGACCAGCGTCTCAACACTCAGGTCCTTGTCACGGGTGCGACGAACCACTTCCGACAGGTGAATGGAGTGGCGTGCTTCGTAGTTTGCTTGTTGGGCAAGGCTGCGAGGCAGGTCCGTGTCGTAGCGATTTTCATTCAATTCTTTTTCAGCACTCGCCAGCAAGCGCGTTGCCTTGTCGAGAGTCAGTGGTGCGTAACGCCCCACCTTGGCGCGCTCGGCATCAGCCAATAATTTGCGCGTGCCACTGAGATATTGGGTTTTGATAGCGCTTAATTCGGCGTCACGATACAGGCTGGTTGCTTCAATTTCTTTGCGTTTTGCGGTTTTCAGATCGCCACGTTCGAGATAGCGAATCGCATCGCCAAATTTATCCTGAGCATCTTCCCATAAGGGAGCTGACAGCTTCGGTGCTTCTGCGTTGGCCGCGTCCTGACGACTTTTCAGCGCCTGGGACAGAGCCGTCTTGGCAAGTTCCGCAGCTGTAGTGGCTTCTCTAAAATACGCTGCGGCCTGCGCCGCTTCCCTGCGCACCGTGTCAATATTTCGGCCGCGCTTCAACGCCTGATCGGCGTCATTGTAGGCGTCACTGCCGCGCTCATAGTTTCGCGGCGACAGCAATTTTGCCTGGGCTTTGTCCGCTGCGGCCAGCGCCGCGTCAGCATCCTTGAAAAAAGTCTGCCGGAGCTCGTCCTGCGCAAATGCGTTATTTGCCCCACATATAAGTACTGCGGCCAATAAAATGTGTTTCAAAGTCTGTTTTGCGGTCATCGGTAGTCTTCCTCGGTCACGCGTTCAAAGTCAGTTGCGGGCGCATTGTCAACATAATGCTACAGCAGGCGCAACTAAATTTCTGCGGCGTGCATCTAACTATCAATACTACGCAAAAACTATCGCAAAGCGCGGCTGAAAAACGCGATATCAGGGGTCAAAAAACATGAACATGCTGCAACTGAAAAGTTTTCGCCTAATCGATTTCAATGCCTGGGATGAGAAGTCGCAAACCCGCGTCCAGCCAGCTCTGGCCGGGCGTCCCACGCAGCACCCTGAATTAGCGGGGTGGCGGGACTCGTCGCGCGGAGGTCATAGTTCGTTGTTTGACGCCCTTGGGGACAGTGGTTGCCTGAGCTTGCGGCGCCGCTAGGTTCCGTCTCACCAGGAATGTGACCCGCCGCACATTTTTGCGCTATTTTCGGCGTTCAACTGCTATTTCGGCATTATTTTGTGGCTCTCGTCACAGATTGGGAAAATCTGCGCGCGTAGTCTTTAGCCATGACCGCCAAGTACTACACCGAGTTTCGACTCAAAGACAGTTATTACCGTGACGGTAACGAGTTCAGCGGTGTAGTGGAATTGAACAAGCCACTGGAGCGTTACTCCGATCCAGGCCTGATCGAATCCATTCTGGCGCATAATTTTGATCTTAGTGCCGAGACAGTTCGTCTTGTAAGTTGGTCCCGACTGCACTGAGTACGAGTTTTACGAGTTAGCTTTTTCCCCCGATTTTCCCGGCCTATGGCCGGGATTTTTTTGCCTGTAATCTCCGCAAGCGTGCTTTTGTATAGCTTTTCGTCGCCAAAAGGCTCATTCGGTTCCGCCGGGGCATTTCACTGACTGTCACATCGTGCGAAAATGATCGACCTTTTTTTGCTGGTCAGGCCAGCCTCATCTGCGATTTTATGAGCGAATCAGATAAAGAACTGCGCGAGCGGCCGCTAATTCCCAGTGGTAGCAAATACAAGACCGACGTCGGCTTTACGGCCATCAAGAATGGCGTCAAAGGGCGCAAGAGTTCAGCGCCAGTGGTGGTCGGTCAGAAACCGGCCTGGCTGCGGGCCAAGTTACCCGCCGGCGAGAAGTTTTCGGCGGTTCGCAAAACGGTACGCGACAAGCGGCTGAGTACGGTCTGTGAAGAGTCCATGTGTCCGAATATTGGCGAGTGTTGGAACGCAGGCACAGCAACGATCATGGTTATGGGCTCGGTGTGCACCCGCGCGTGTCGTTTTTGTGCGGTAGACACCGGTAACCCGAAAGGGTGGCTGGATGCCGAGGAACCCATGAACACGGCTCGCGCGGTAGAGCTAATGGATCTGAAATATGTCGTGCTTACGTCGGTAGATCGTGACGACCTGAAGGATGGTGGCGCGGCCCATTATGCCGCTTGTATCCGGGCGATAAAGGAGCTGCGACCGCAAACGGCGGTAGAGGCACTTACGCCTGATTTCAACGGCAATCTAAAAGACGTCGAGACAGTCGTTGACAGTGGGCTCGATGTATTCGCACAAAATGTCGAGACAGTTCGTCGCCTCACTCATCCGGTACGCGACCCGCGCGCCAGTTATGAGCAGACGCTGGCCGTGCTGGCGCATGCGAAAAAGCACAACATCAATATACTGACCAAGACCAGTTTAATGCTCGGTCTCGGTGAGACCGATGCAGAGGTTGATGAAGCGATGGATGATCTGCGCGCGGTCGGGGTCGATATCCTGACTTTTGGGCAGTATCTGCGTCCGACGCCAAATCATCTGGCGATTGAGCGTTACGTAAGCCCGGCGGAATTCGATGCATTACGGCAACGCGGTCTTGCTCGGGGATTTGTCGAAGTAGTTGCGGGGCCACTGGTACGCTCCAGTTATCGCGCAGACCAGGTATTGCTAAAGAATAACGTTGGCCTGACCGCGTAAAGCGTGGGCTTTGTTTTAACTTCCTAAAAGCGTGAACTAATGATTGATTTTATTTCTAATTACGGACTATTTCTCTTGAAGGCGGTTACTGTCGTCGTGGCAGTTGGTGCCGTCATCGTGACGGCCGCTGCGGCCGGTCGCAAGGCTGCTCACGAAGGTTTGGAGATTACCGACCTCAACAAGAAATATCAGGAACTGGCGTCCGGACTGAAGCACGCTATCTTGGGCAAAGATGAGTTGAAGGCCGACGCGAAAGCCGAAAAGGCGAAAGCAAAGGCAGATGCGAAGAACAAGGTTAAAAAGCTGCGTGCTTTTGTGATCGATTTTCACGGTGATCTCAAGGCTACTGCGGTGCAGTCATTGCGCGAAGAGGTTACAGCGATTCTTGCTGTCGCGAACAAGGACGACACAGTTGTAGTGCGACTGGATAATCACGGTGGCGTGGTCCACGAACACGGTCTGGCAGCGTCGCAGCTCGCGCGCATACGTGATCGCGAAATCCCATTGATAGTTGCCGTCGACAAGGTCGCGGCCAGCGGGGGGTATCTGATGGCCTGTGTGGCGAATAAGGTTGTTGCTGCGCCGTTCGCTATCCTGGGGTCGATTGGCGTGATCGCGCAGCTGCCGAATTTTAATCGCATGCTGGATAGCCATGGTGTCGATTTCGAGCAAGTCACTGCCGGTGAGTACAAGCGTAATGTCACCATGTTTGGCAAGAACACGGATGCGGACCGCGCCAAGCTGAAAGAAGAGCTCGAAGATGTGCATACTTTGTTCAAAGCGGCAGTCACCCAGTATCGACCGGCACTGGATGTGAGCCGCGTGGCAACTGGTGAGCACTGGTATGGAACGCGCGCACTGGAGCTTGGCCTGGCTGATGAGATTCAAACCAGTGACGAGCTATTGGGCAACATGGCTGAAGACTACGACCTGTTCGGCATTCAGTATAAAATTCGCCAGCCCTTGCAGAAACGCTTGCTGGCCGGCGTGGACAGTACGCTGGAGAAGGTGGATGCTGCCGGGTGGCGGCGCCGCTTTGATTCAAGCCTGCCACGCTAATCGCGGAACGGCGGGTCGTTAATACTGTCCAAACACAGGGTGTTTATGCTTTGGGTTTCTCTCTTGGTTATACTCTGCCTGAATTCGGGAGGAGCAAAATGTTCAAGCCAACGCGCAAAATTCGATTTTCTGTAGCTCTAATTCTGGTGACGTTGTTATCAGCGTGCGCGTCATCGCCTACAGGTCGTAGCCAGATGATCCTCAAGTCTGACGAGGAACTTGCCCAGGAGGGCGCACGAGAATTCGCGAAAATTCGGGCCGAAGCGCCGTTGGTTACGGATAACGCGACCATCGATTATATTGCCTGTGTAACCAACGCGATTGTCGGCGTTATGGAAGGCGAGTGGGTTGACCTGAACTGGGAGCTAGCGATCATTGATGAAAAAACCGTCAATGCATTTGTACTTCCTGGTGGCAAGATCAGCGTTTATCGGGGCATCCTTGATGTAGCAAAAAATCAGGATCAACTGGCGGCCGTCATCGGCCACGAGGTGGCGCATGTAACCGCACGGCACGCCAATGAACGCGCATCACGCAGCGTGGTTACGGGCGTGGGCGTTGAAGTCGCCGCAGTCATTCTTGGTGGCGGTCACAGTGGTTATACGAAGACGGCGTATGACACGCTTTCTGCTGGCGCAGCGCTGGGAATTTTCCTGCCCTTTAACCGCAGTCAGGAAAGTGAAGCCGATATTATCGGTATTGAATACATGGCCAAGGCGGGTTTTGATCCACGCGAGAGCGTTACATTGTGGAAAAACATGGCTGGCAATAATGAGAAAGAGCCACCGGAATGGCTGTCTACTCACCCGTCCGGCAGCAACCGAATTAATGGCTTGATAGCTCAATATCCAAAGGTACTGGTGATGTACAACGACGCCAGAGCCCAGGGTAAGAACCCACAATGCCAGCAATAACTGCCAGCGATTGATCTAGCTGATGCGTCGTTGGTTGCCGTGGTTTCTGCTACTGAGCGGCCTGTTGGTGTCGGCATGCGCTGGCATCCCCGGGCGGTCCGGCGGGTCACAACCGGTTGCGCAAGCAGTGCCAGATTTTTCCGAGCGCGAACCACTTGATCCTCTGCCAAGGAATGAATTCACCCTGGCTTCTACCGACGAAAGAATTATCGGTACGCCGCAGGTTGTTTTTGCCCATGCGGAAAATACTTTTTCGGATCTCGCGAGGGAATATGGCCTGGGCTACGACGAACTGGTGGATGCCAACCCTGGCGTCGACCCCTGGCTGCCTGGCGAAAACACTCCCGTTCTTTTGCCCACTCAGTATATTCTTCCGAACGCGCCACATCGTGGGCTGGTGTTAAACATAGCGAGCAAGCGCTTATTTTATTTTCCGGAACCTGCCGCCGGCGAACCGCAAAAAGTTTTTACTTATCCAATTGGAATCGGCCGCGTCGGTTGGGACACGCCGCTTGGCCAAACCCGAGTGATTTCAAAGGCCGTCGATCCAACCTGGTATGTGCCGGCATCGGTGCGCAAAGAGCATGCAGCAGCGGGTGATCCCTTACCTGCCGTCGTGCCACCGGGTCCCGACAATCCTCTGGGCAACCGTGTTCTGAAATTAGGCCTGCCAGGTTACCTGATCCATGGAACCAACCATCCTTATGGCGTTGGCATGCGGGTTAGCCATGGTTGCGTGCGCCTCTATCCGGAAAACATCGAATCCTTGTTTCCCATGGTCTCCGTTGATGAATCTGTTGTACTGGTCAATCAACCAATCCTGACCGGTTGGCTGAACGGCGAGTTTTATCTCGAGGGTCATGAGTCTCTGGAGGATGATGCGGTGGCTATCGACGCGCATCTGCAACAACTGTATGCAGCAGATGGCCAGGGTATTTTTGATCGCAAAAAAGAACAGGATATTGCGCGTGCAGCGGTTATGGCTGGTCGCGGTGTACCCCTGAGAATTTTTGTAGACGACGGTGACGAGTTACGGCGACGCGCGCGCCTTGTTAAAAATACAGTCAAGCCCGACGCGAGTGCCCCGACGCTTGCAAAAATACAAGAATTGCTGGATGCCGAAAAAGATACGAGCGAGTCTCTTTGATCAGGTCGAGTTCGCAAAATAACGCAGAAAGCTTTCCGGGATAGCGCTCACATCGAGCACTTTTTCCGCCGCTACATTTAGTGCTCTTGAGTTATAAGTATTCCAGAATAATACGTTGCGGCTGGCAGTCTTCGGATTATGCAGATCGTGCAATAACGCTGTCATTGCTTTGCCCGTGTAGGTGGTTTCAAGGGCCAACTGCAACTCCTCTCTGGCAAATTTGACGGCGTCGTCAGTTGCTGCATTGCTGACAGCGTAACCGTCACCAAAAAACTCATGGCGTAATTGAATGTTGACCCGCTCCTGTAGGTCTTTCGGAAAGAAGTCGTCCAATCGTTGTAGCATCGTGGCGGTTTTATTGATCAGGCGGCGCAGTGTCGTTTCGCTGGCAATAAAACTCTCCGACACTCGTATCGCCTGAACCGAGCATTGCAGATTGCCAAGAGCGAGACCCAACGCAAGGCCGGCTGCTGTGCCCATGGTGCCGGTAGCGACATACAGGTGATCTGGCTTTGGCAAAAGGCCTTGCCTGACCTGTTCTGCGAGTTCCAAACCGGCATCTACAAAGCCCACTGTTCCCAGCCATGAGGAACCGCCGAAAGGCACAACCCAGCTTTTCGAGTTGCCGAGATTGGCGCGCAGGGTTGCGATCCGACGCGCGTAATTACCGCCGTACTGCACGATGCGCGTGCCAATTTCGATGTGCCTGTTTAAGGTACGGGCCGCATAGGGAGTTACCGCCTGGTGAGCCAGAAAACAGGTGCACTTCAGGCCGAGCTCGTGAGCAAATAATGCCGTGGCCAGTGCGTGATTCGATCCGGCTGTGCCAAACGTGACGATCTGGTCGCAGTGCTTGTCTATCGCGGGCGCAAGTGCGTATTCCAGTTTGCGCACTTTATTACCGCCGTAGAGGTGAGCGGTCGTATCGTCACACTTGATAGTAATACTGCGTGACTGACCGCCAACTTGCAGCGAACATACTCGAACCGGCGTTGGCAAAGTGGCAAGCCGCTCACGACGTAGCCGCCTGGCAAGCGTCGGAAACAGGGCTTCAATTTGGTTGCTATTGGACATAAGCTCTCATTTGTTTGGTGTAGAGATTAGCGGACTCTCAAAATAATCGCTAACCAGCAATGGCATCTTGAAGCTGCAGTCTTTACACTGCTGACAACACAAGTACTGACAACCGCGGAGAAAGGTTTGTCAAAAGCATTCGACCCGGGCATTACGGTCACTGAAATTGCGTCGATGGATCAACCCATCAGTATCTCGACGGAAAGCACTGCTGCTTTCATCGGCCGAGCTCTTCGCGGCCCCCTGAACATTCCCATACTCGTGCGCAGTATTGCGCAATTCAAACGTTTTTTCGGTGGTGAGTGGAACCAGAGTTACCTGGGCGCTGCAGTAAGGCAATTCTTCGAACACGGGGGCACGACGCTCTATGTGGTGCGCGTTGCCAACAATGCCACTGGAGCGATCATCGAGCTGCCCGCAGCGAATGGCAAATTGACGTTAAGCGCGATTGAGTATGGATCCGAAGAAAAGCTGCGCGCCTCGGTCGATTATGATGGCATCGCCGCGGAAGACAGCGATATTTTTAATTTAACTATTCAAAGACTGGATTCTGAAACCGGTCTGGTCATCGATCAGGAAATTCACTATCGTCTGAGTTGCCAGGTTGAACACGACAATTTTATTGGTGACGCGTTATTAACCTCTTCACTTGCCAGGCTGGGTACTAACGCTTTAGCAGTCAGACCGGACGTCACGATTGGTCCGGGAGTGAGCTTTCAGGCAACCTACGTCGGTGTCGCTCGTCGGGGTGGTAATGGCAACGAGCTCACGGATTATGACGTAATTGGTTCGGCGGCAAGCGAGACGGGCATGTTCGCGCTGAACGGAATCGAGAACATTAACTTGTTGTACATGCCCCCGCGGCTTAATGGCGATTACGGTCCCACGGCATTACTTGCCGCTGAGCTTTATTGTCGCAAACGGCGCGCGATGTTAATCACTGATCCGCCGAGTGCAATGGAGTCCACTGAGCAATTGATTGAGCACTATGCGCAATCCGGGTCGGCCAGTGCGAACGTCCTGACTTACTTTCCACGCGTGTCGATAAAGGGCTGTCAGCACCCTCGCTTCATGGCTGCAGGTGCAGCCATCGCCGGTCTGCTCTGCAAGCTGGACAAAGAGCAGGGACCATGGGCCGAGTTTAGCGGCACTGCTGCGGAGTTACAGCGCGGTTTGCAACCTCTGACGGAGTTGGATGAGGATGAGCAGCAGACGTTGATTCGCGCTGGAGTGAACGTGCTTAGCGCGCATCGCGGACGCCGCTGCCGCATTCAAGGCGCGGTGACTTTCGGTGCAGGAGGTCACATAGACAAAGCGGCAACAAATCTTTCGGTGCGGCGCACATGCTTGATGATTTTGAAGAATATTGAGCGGGGAACACGCTGGGTTGTATTTGAGCCCAATGATCACCATACCCTCGAGCGAGTTCGCAGTCAGGTTCACGCGTATCTTACGGGGCTTGCTGACAGCGGTGCACTGGCGGACGACGATGTTTTTGTCCGTTGTGACCCCAACACTCAAGATGAGGATAGTCCCACCGAACGTGGTGTAAAAATTCTCGTGAGCTTTGTGCCACGCGGCTGGCCACAACCCCTGTCGTTTACAATTCACCAATCGATGCCGGGTGTTCGTACGGCGACCACAGCGTTTGCGCCCGCGCGCGTTAGGCCAGTATTACGGGCAGGTTGATCTTCACCTGCGCCGGTGCTTATCAGAGTGACTCAATTGACCATTAGCAGATGACGAGTTGGCGCCGGCCGTCGGGAATGTGATGGTTATGCCGTGAAATTAGCCGAAAGGGATGACGGTCACATTACGTGATCTGCTGCCGGGCGCCTGCGCGTGACTAAATGTCGGTCCAGTGGTGATCAATGACGAATGCGCAAACAGCGGCAGTTAATTACTGTCAGTCAACTGGCGAACGGCATTGATTAGCTCCTGGCGGTTGAACGGTTTAGTCAATGTCAGGTCGGCTCCGATGGCGGATGCCGATGCCAAGTACGCGGTCGTCGCGATGGCTGATGGTTGGAAGCCCTTCGGCATCAGATTGCCGCCGCCGGAAATCACGACGATTTTTGTATTGGGAAATTCCATACGGATTTCGTAGACGGCTTCGACACCGTCCTTGCCAGGCATGATTACGTCAGTAATCACGAGGTCAGCCTTTTTTTGACGCAGGAGCTCTATGCCCTCATCTGCATCGCTGGCGACGTCGACATCGAATCCTGCGCGCGTCAATACTTCCTTTAGCGAAATCCGGATGTCGTTGTCGTCATCGATAACAATCACTCTAATCATTGCTTCCTTCCTTCCTCTACAGAGCTCGCCTGAAATTCCGCTAACGGGAAATATACAGTAATTGTTGTGCCACGTTCTGGCGCGCTAGATACGACAATCTCACCGTTGAGCTTTGTCACGATTCCGTGTATTACGGACAGGCCCAGGCCCGTACCCATACCGACCTCGCGTGTGGTGAAAAACGGCTCGAAGATACGTTCGACCGTGCGCTCATCCATACCAATGCCCGTGTCCGTCACGGTCAGGCACGCGTATGGGCCGGGCTCCAGCCGCGCATGTTTTGCCGCGAAACTCGATGTAACGATACGGCGTTCGACGGTGATTGCAATATGACCACCGCCGGGTTGCAGCGCGAGAAACGCATTGCTGCACAGATTGACCAGTAACTGCTGAATCTCGGCTGGGTCGCATAACACGTCGCCGGCCAGGGGGTCGATGTGGACGCGCATTTCAACGGTTGCAGGAATAAGTGCTCGAGTCATCGATAGGGCTTCCTCCACCACCGGTGCAATCGCGACAGGCAGTCTATGTGTCTCGCCGAGAGCATGACCAAAGGTCAGAATCTTCTGGCTGAGTCCCTTGCCGCGATTGGCGAGGCGCACCACCCGTTCCAGATGCTCGCGCGCTGGGCTGTCGGCCGGCAAATCCTCCAGCGCCAGTTCCGTGTAAAGTAGCAGCGGTAGCAGCACGTTATTGAATTCGTGTGCTACGCCGCCGGCCAGTGTGCCGATCGATTCGATGCGCTGTGCGTGGCGCAACTTCGCTTGTAGCTGTCTTTGTTCCTCCTCGGCGGCTTCGCGGTCTGCAATCTCCTGCTTTAGCTGTGCATTTACGCCGACGATACTGCTGCGCATCGTCTCCAGGTCGCTTCCCAGGTCATGAATTTCACTAATCTTGCTTATAACCGTGAGATTGCGGAAATAATCACCGTCAGCAACAGCGCGACTATCCCGGCGTAGTCTCTTCAGTGGTCTCGCGAGAGCCGCGCTGAACAGTGCCGCCAGCAACATGGTAGTAAAGAAGTAGATCAATATGATATTGAAAAGCGTGCGACGGATATCGCTGATTTGCTGCAGCGTCGTCGTCTCGTCGACGCCTAGCTGTAATACCGCTTCCGAGTTATTGATCGTCAGGGGCACCGAAAGATAGTAGACGTTGTCGCCGTGGTCACCGAATTCGAAATCTTCTGCAAACAACTCGGTTTCCTGCAGTTCCATCAGAGAGCTCTTGATCAGCAAACCGTCGTCGAAGTGTACAGCCGCGTAAATGCTTCGGCCGCCCAGCACTACGCTATCCAGAAAGCGAATGATTTCCTGTTCGGTTTCCGGCGACTGTTGACTTTCGAAGATATCGGCGACGATGCGAGCATAAATGCGAGCATGATCGATGAAAGCTTCCTGTTGCTCGGTTTTCATAGTCATGAGCACACCGAAGAAACCGGCTGGTAGCAGAACGGCATGGATACCCAGCAGTACGAGCATCATTCTCGCGGAGATCGTGTTTAGTCGGCTCGCCACAATATTTTCACTATTTTTAGGTGGGATGATTTATCGGCGTCTTCCTGCCAAAGGTAGCCAATGGCAAGTGGATTCTCCTCGAGTTTATTGATGAGGTCATTTGCGTCGGTGACCTGTTGAGGACGGGGGCGCCCGTACTTGAGGGTCAGTGACAGTAATCTCCTTTCATAGGAACGCTCTGACATTGCGATTACGGATTGCGTGAATACTTCGTTCAGGTGGGCGTCGTTGCTTATTCGGTAGGGGCGCACCGCACGCCCTTCAATTAAAACGGCCAGCCCAAGGTACGTCTTGCGGATGTCGAGCGCTGTCAACTCGTTGATCGGGCTGTTATCTGATACTACGAGCACAAGTGTGTGGTCTGCCCATGCAGTAGATGCTGCCAACTGCAATACGACGCAGAATGTCCTGAAAAATTTTGCTTTCACGGCAATACTGCACTCCATTGAAATCGCAGTTCCGTGAGGTTTTCGTGCCCGGAATCTTTACCCTGCAGGCTCGTCGTGGCGACTTCCATCGCCAGGCTTTGCCGATCGACGAAGTCCCAGCGCAAACCTAGCATTGCACGGTGCGCGGCAAAGGCTGGCAGCAATTCAAGGTAAGGGGAGTTGTCTTCACCAAATCCTGTTTCGACGCGTCCAAAAAACGTCCAGTCAGGGAAAGTCTGATACTCGCCCTGCAGATATCCGGCGACAAAATGATCTTTCATAGTTCCGTCTGAATATTTGAGATCGTTGTTGATATACATCCACGAGCTGATCACCCGTAAGCGATCCCAGTGCCAGTCGACGAAGGCACCGGCCGAGAACTGGTTGATTGCGGTTATCCCGGGGAGGTCCGGATGCGATGCGTGGAGCACTGGCAATTTGTTCCAGCCCATCAAAATGCCAAACCGATTGGCTGATAATGCATCGGGCTGATACGATGCACGCAAGTTGAGTGACAGGTCGTTTTCCGACCCCGGATTCAAGATATCGAATGGCACCAGTTGGTTGTTGTCGAAAACAGGCCCCAGTCCCGCCGCTAAATCGAGATTGATTATCGACTGATCCCCTCGATCGACTTCGTGTGCGATGAATAATCCGGTGATGTGAGACGGCATCGGTCCGCTTTCATCCTCCCATTCCTCGATGCCCGGCCTGCTAATGCTGGTCTGCATTAGCTGCCCGTGATGAAACTCAGTTGTCCAGTACTTGGATATTGTGTGAAAGCGTCCAAACCACATCATCGTCTGTTGGCTGGCCTGCCAGCCGAGCTGGAATCGTTCAATTTCCGACTCTTCGCTGGACAATACATATTCGCTGAGGAAGCGAAAATCCTTCCAGTTATAGGCATACAGGACATCGACCATCGGCAGCAGATAGTTGTTGTCGACTGACTGTAAGGGGTCCGACATGTTGGTGAAGCCTTCGATACTGACGAATGCGAGCAAATCATGGTGAGTCTCGACTGACTCAGCGAAGCTCGATAGCATTGCACATAGGCCCAGGATGAGGACGCCGAGGCGTGGCCGGAATTTCCTGATAGTACTCCGAGTCGCTCTACTCATTATGAATACTTCCTCCGCTCTGACTTTCTTACCGGCATGGCATTTAATGTCACGAATGATCTGTTCGGACGTTGATGTTTTTCTTTTTGATTTGCCACTTATCTCATCTCGTCAAATAAGGGTGAGCATAAATACTACCTTAAACCAGAACTGAATTAATCCATAGACACTCACGGCCAACAGTTTGCACTGCACCCCTGGCATCGATGATTTTGTCAGCCGCTCGCGCAATGGACCCCGCTGATCTGTCAACGCGACTAAATATAAGTCTTACTGACAGTGATTGATCTCGGACAGTTGGTCAACCTGGTATTGCCCCCGCAAAAAATGCTACTCGCCCCGCGTATGGGGTGCTTTTATTTCCATTTATCCAAGTGCCAAACTTAAGTCAAATTCCCTAGTGCCGCACTCTCTTCAGTGGTGTTGCCGTCGAGGCAGTAGGTTGCAAGGGTCGGAGGTGCGATTACCCCTAATGTGCTAATGACCTTCGCAGTGGCCGCCATGCAAGCCAGATCTCGTTTATTCATATTCATGCTCCCCGCTGCCTGGCCACATCGGCAGAATAGTCCATGTTTTTTGAGGTGGCTATACTCTTTTACGCTTCAGAGCGATTGAAGTCGCTCATATGTTAGGCTAGCGATCGTGCGCTTCTGCCATGAGGGTCGGAGGTAGTAAATGGACGAGTTAAAATTCTTTTCCGGTCTGGCCGCAATAACGCTGATCGTGATTGGGTTGGTCATTTATATCGGACTGAAGGCCAACAAGGCGGTTCTGAAACGTACTCCAGAAATCGCCTTGCCATTGAATATCACCTTTACTGGCACTGCACTTTGGGCGTGTGTGGTTAGCTTTTGGCTGATTTGCCTTGTCAGTGCAAAGCTTTGGCCGGAATCGTCGCTGGGAGTATTCGCTGGAACCCCGGATGGCATCGCAGTTTTGTTGGTTGGGTCGTTCTTCTTTGCTGTAGTTGCAGGAGCAATTCTTGAAAAGATTGGCTACCCAATCGCGAATAAAAACCCCGATTCCTAGAAATTTCCCCTCACCAACTATCGCTTTCGGCGAGAGAATGCATTAGGCAATAGCCACAAACGATTCGGCTAATGAGTGCCCGTTTGCAAGGGAACACGCCCGAGATTTACCCGTTTCGGCTTTTCTCGGCTCCGATTTTGGTGCAACCTGTCACCCTATGAAGGTTGATCGATTCCTCCGCATAGCCTTGGCGCTACTCATATTCGTTGCCTTTGTTGTAGGCATCGCGGCAATACTGTTTTTGACCGAGTCAGCATTGAATGTCTGGGACCGGTTGCGGGCGGGACCTCCCTGGTTATTGTACGCCTACATGGCGAGTCTCGCGGCCTTATCGATACTCACGGCGTGGATGACCTGGCGGCTCGTCGTGCGTCGTAAAATTTCCCCAGTGATAGCCGCTAAAGTTATGCCGACTCGCGAAGTCATCGAGCAGCGATTGCGCGACGCGGAGAGCGCCGGTGTCGATACGGCGGAAGCCCAGGCGGAAATGCAGGAGTTGGCGCGCCGTCGTGCGGCGGGCGTGCATCTTTGTTTTTTCGGTGAAATAAGTACCGGCAAGAGTTCCCTGGTAAAAGCGTTGATACCCGAAGCTGACGTGACCATAGATGTCGTCGGTGGTTCGACCCTTGATATTCGTCATTACCGCTGGCAGGGCGAGGGCGGCCATATTATAGAGCTAACGGACGTGCCCGGAACGGGCAGCATCGAAAGCGGTTTTGATCGTGTCGCGGAAGAGGAAGCCAAGCGTTCTCACGGTGTTATTTTTGTCTGCGATAGCGACCTTGATCGTCGCGAAGTGGACGCGCTTCGCACGCTGATTGGTTTCGGCAAACCGTTGGTGCTCGTACTCAATAAGGCCGATCAGTACAGTCACGAGCAGCAGTCACAGCTCATGCAGCGCTTTCTCGAGCGGCTTGACGAGCTCGGCGGCGAACAGGCTCGCGATCGTGTCGTAGCTGTCACCGCCGGCGGCAGTAGTGACGTCGTCGAGAAGACAACCATGGGTGAAGTTGTGACGGAGCGGATTCGCGAACCGAATATCGGTGTACTCGTGGTCGCGATCAATAAATTACTGGCCGGTGATAGTTCACTCCTCGACAAGGCCTTGGAAAGTGCCGTTTTTCGCTTGACGGCTGACAAGCTTGAGGATGCCGAGATTGCATTCCGCGGGCAACGTGCTGAACAGATTATTCGCAGTTCAACGCGCAAGGCGATATTCGGCGCACTCGCCGCGGTGAGTCCTGGCACAGATATCATCATCCAGGGCTATATTGGTACGACCATGACTCGTGATTTGTGTGCCTTGTTCGGGGCCGCGCCGCGCGATCTGGACGTTGAAGAGTTTCTGAATCTGAGTCAAAGCAGGGTTGGTAAAGCGTTACCCTTAAGCCTGGCGGTTGCCGGAAATGGTCTGAAAGCCTTTCCCGGCATTGGCACGGTTGCCGGCGGTCTGGTGCACGCCGTGGCCTATGGACTGATATTTGATGCGCTGGGCCGCAGTCTGGTCTCCACGCTAAAACAGCAGGGCAGCCTGCAGCCAAAGAAAGCGGCACAGGCATTCGAGGAAGAATTGAGTGAGCATATTGAAGCGGGTGTTAAACGCATTTCCAGGGTGGCGCTCGAACAAAGAGTTGGCAAAAAATGAAACGTCCGATGATTCCGGTTCTGCGCACCTTGAATTAGCACGCGAAAGCCTCAACGAATTAATTAATGACAAGCGATTGCCAAGCGCAGTTCGCGAGTCGTTGTCGCACGACTACATTGCCGTCCAGGCTTTGCTCGACAAACTCACTCACGGTCATTTACACATTGCTGCTTTTGGCAGGGTAAGCACGGGCAAGTCATCGCTTCTGAATGCGCTGGTCGGTGCCGAAAAATTCGCCGTTAGTCCCTTGCACGGGGAGACCCGCCAGGCCTCGATGGAGGCCTGGAGAGAAGTTGAGGCAGGCGGCGTTTTCCTGATTGATACGCCGGGACTGGATGAGGCTGGTGGTGAACAACGCGAAGCCCTGGCGCGAGAAGTGGCACAGCGTTCTGATCTCGTTATATTCGTGTTGGACGGCGATATCACGGACAGCGAAAACCGGGCGCTCAGGATGGTAGTGACGCAAGGTCGTCCGGTGATAGTGGCGCTGAACAAAAGTGATTTGTACACCGCCTCTGAACAGGAGGCGCTGCTCGCGGCAATACGGCGCAAAACCGAGGGCATGGTGCAAGCAAACGACGTTATCGCCGTCGCTGCGCAACCGCGGCCACAGACTGTAATCGAACGCGTTGAGGGCGGGCGCGAAATCACCAGCGAGCGCCAACGGGATCCTGTTATCGAACCATTGCGAGTTCGGTTGTGGGATATTTTTGAATCGGAAGGAAAGACCCTGGCTGCATTGAACGCGAGTCTTTTTGCCGCTGACCTGAGTGACCAGGTTGGGCGCCGCATGCTGAATGCGCGACGGGAAATCGGCGATAAACTCGTGCGCACCTACTGCGTCGCCAAAGGTGTCGCTGTTGCCGTAAACCCTCTACCGGTTGCCGACTTGTTTGCCGCGGCCTTTATAGATGTGGGAATGGTCGTGCATTTGTCGAAGGTCTACGATCTGCCACTAAGCCGACGAGAAGCAGGATCGCTGGTGCGCGTTATTATCGCCGAGGCGGCCGCGCTTATGGGTACGGTCTGGGCGATGCATTTCGTATCGAGTGCACTGAAAGTGGCGACGGGCGGATTATCAACGCTGGTAACCGCGGGCGCGCAGGGCGCTATCGCCTATTACAGCACTTACGTCGTTGGTAAAGTGGCTGCGGAGTACCTGGCGAAGGGCAAGTCGTGGGGAGAGCGCGGACCGAAGCAGGTTGTTCAGGAAATTCTTGATAGTCTTGACCGCGAGACAGTGCTCAAAGAGGCGCGTCGCGAGATCAAGGCAAGACTGGCCATGCGGCCGGATAAAAACCAGGATGAGTCATGGCAGACAAAAAAGTAACCGATGCGCGACTGGAACGCATCTGGGCGACCATAGAGGACATACCGCCCGGTAGCGTTGCAAACTACGGCCAGGTGGCAGAGCTTGCTGGCTATCCCCGAGGCGCACGGATTGTTTGCTACGCGCTGCGTGTCGTCCCTGAGGGAAGACACATACCGTGGTTTCGGGTCATCAATGTGCAGGGCAAAATTGCAATAGACAAAAACAGCTCGGGTTACAAAGAGCAGACCGAGCGCTTGCGAGCGGAAGGAGTGCGCGTCGTAAATGGGCGTGTGGATATGAAGAAATACCGCTGGCAACCAGAGCTCGATGAGTTGCTATGGAAGCCATCAACAAGCTGGGATAGCGAATGAGTCTAAAGAAAAAGATACGTTCCCGGGTTCTGCAATTGGTACTGAGTGATAGTGCGTTGGAGTTACGCCGCACTGTTTTCAACCTGCGGCGCAAAATCGCCGGCAAGCCGCATGTATTGCACGTATTTCTGCAACTGGATGATCCGTATTCCTATTTGTTGGCGAATTTCATTCCAGTACTCCAGAAGCATTTTCGAGTACAGGTCGAAGTGCATCTGGTTGAGGCCCTCGAAGAGGGCTACAAGCCACAGCCGCACTTGTTGAGTGAATACGCTATTTACGACTGCCGTTTGCTGGCGCGAGAGCTCGGCGTGCCGTTTCTGGACAAGGGTCCGACGCCGGCAATTGAGCATCGCCGTTCGCTATTGCAGTTACTGGCAAGCGAGCATGAGGACGAGAATTTTTCAGACTCTTTGCAACAATCGCTGACCGCTTATTGGCGGGGCGATAGTGAAAATATTTCCCGCCAACTGACCGGCATGGTATTCAAGAATGACGCGACCAGCATTCTGGAGAAGAACCAGGCGCTGCTCACAGAGCTTGGCCATTACAGCAGTGCGACGATTTTTTTTGCGGGCGAGTGGTATTGGGGTATCGATCGTCTTTTATATCTGACCGATCGTCTGGAGCAGATGGGCCTGGCCAGCGCTGCTGGTGAAAACAAAAACAGAGAGATCGAACATTTACGACGGGTCACGCGGCTACACACGCCGCTGTCCGTACCCGAATGCGCGAGCGAACTGCCGCCGCTGGAACTGTTTTTTTCGTTTCGCAGTCCCTATTCCTATCTTGCGCTGCAAAGCGCTTTCCGCATTGCCGATGACTTTGGCATTGAGCTAAAGATTCGACCTATTTTGCCAATGGTCATGCGTGGGTTACCCGTGCCGCCAGCGAAACTGCGCTACATTGTGCTTGATGCGAGTAGGGAGGCACATCGTCTGGGAATTGCCTTTGGTCTTATCGGCGATCCCGTCGGCTCTGCAGCGGAGCGTTGTATCGCAATTTCGATCTATGCAGAACAGCAGGGCAGGAACCGGGAGTTTGTCATGGCGGCAGCAACGGCGATCTGGTCGCAAGGCTACGACCTGGCGAAAGATAAACCCTTAAAACGTGTTGTTGAGCGAGCAGGGCTTGATTGGGAGCAAGCCCAATTGGCTTTACGAGATGACCGATGGCGTCTCTCCGCTGAACGCAATAGGGGCGAGCTTGGCGAGGTCGGTTTGTGGGGCGTGCCGAGCTGGAAGTTGGGTGAAATTGCGCTCTGGGGCAGGGATCGAGACTGGTTGGTCGAGCGTGAGATCGAGGAAATGTGTGATAAAGGAGAGGGCATAATTGTATGAAGGAGCCGGTATGAGGGTGCGATCATGAAGCTACCTGCTATTTATTTTTCCCACGGCCAGGAAAGTGGCCCCTGGGGCACCAAAATTCAGAAAATGGCGGAAGCGGTACGCGCGCTCGGTTGCCGGGTCGAAAGCATCGATTATCAGGGTATTGCCGATCCCGCTGAGCGCGTCAATAAACTGGTTGCCGCCTGCCGTGATCTTAAAGAGCCGCTGATTCTTGTTGGTTCGAGCATGGGCGGGCATGTCGCGACAGCGGCGGCTCGGGAGTTGCACCCGGTGGGAGTGTTCGTATTGGCACCCGCTTATTACATGCCCGGCTATGAACTGCTAACGCCACCAGCGCCGTCCTGCCCATTCATGATTGTGCACGGCTGGCATGACGATGTTGTTCCGGTGGAAAACAGTATTCGCTATGCGCGCGAGTCGCGTGCCACACTGCATGTTGTCGATGGAGACCATCGACTGACTGCCAATATCGACGAAATTATCACCTTGTTATTACGTTTTGTGCAGCAAACTGTGGAGTAATCTGCAGTCGATTAGGTTTTCGTTCTGCTCGGGAGAAATTAAGTGAGTCGTATAATTCTGTTAACCGCCTGTCTGTTCTTGTTGGCCTGTGGTGAGCCAGCCAGTGATACGCCGCCGGAAGCCAAAGCAACGGTTTTTGATCCTTTGGTTAAGGATCTCGACAAAGCAAAAGCCGTTGAAGATCTCGCTTTGCAGCAAAAGGAAAAAATTGATGCGGCAATGCAGAGTGCCGAGGGCGAGGAAGTTCCCGAGTAATTACAGTGTGTCGATATACGTTGATAATCCGGTAATGCCTGGCGCCGGATCCGTAATTACATAGCTGGGAATGGCGGCGAGGTAATCGCGATAGCGGCCTTTGTCTTCGAAGCGCTCGCGAAATGATGATTGCAAAAATAGCGGCAGATTATTGGGAATAATGCCGCCTGCAATATAGACGCCGCCGCGCGCGCCGAGCGTCAGTGTTACGTCGGCGGCGACATCGGCGAAGAATCGAAAAAATTGCATCATTGTGGCTTCGCAGGCTGGCGTCACAGTGCTTGTAATTTCTTCTGCCGAAGATAGCGTCGGGCCATGCATGAACTCGTGCAGCTCGACAATGCCATTGCCGCACAGTATCCGCTCTGCCGAGCAGTGGCCGTACCGGTCCCTGAATTTAGCGATGATGCGTTCCTCATCTTTGTTACGTGAGGCGAGCGTCGTATGGCCTCCTTCGCCCCTGATCACCACGCGCTGGCGTCCATCGGTGACTAGGCCCGATACACCCAAACCCGTCCCGGGACCCAATACCGCACGATTGCCGTCGTTCGCTGCTCGTTTTCGGCCTATCTCGATCAGAGACTCTGGAGGAAGGGTCTGAAGGGCGTATCCGATGGCTTCGAAGTCATTGATAATACTTAGGTATTTTAATCCAAGCGCACGGCCTAGCTCGTTCCTGTCGAAGCTCCAATCGTGGTTGATCATGCGGATTTCGTCACCCAGGACCGGGGCGGCAACTGCTAGAACCCCTTGGGTTGGTGGTTTTTCGTCAATATCGGCTGAATAGGCTCGCAACAATGTCGCCAATTCAGGATAATCCGCGTTACGGTAGTAATGAAGCTGGCGTGCAGCGGCATGTGGATGGTCAAGCAGAGCGCAGCGAGTATTAGTGCCACCAACGTCGGCGGCAAGCCAGGTGCCAGTATCAGGAGTGCTGGATAGCATTGGATTTAGGCTTCGACCACATTATTCCGATGAGCGATGTACCAATCATAACGATATATTCCACCCCGGGTTCTAAATTCGTGTCAGTTGCCCGGCCTAGATGAAGAATTGATGGCACCAACCGGCAAGATTAAAAACCAGAAGATATAAGCCGCAGGGTATCTCGGCAGTCGGTAACAGCACTCACTACCCTAATTTTATTGGAATTCATTTTTCAGAATCGACATCTATGAGCGTTGCAGGAATTCTATTTCGTCCATGGTACTGGCTAGCCGGTAAGTTGATGGGCACCTGGGTTCGGCCGGACGTGCAACCGGAGGATTTGTCTTATCTGCGAAATGTGGAAGACGCGGAGATCTGTTACGTACTCGAAACAGGAGGACTAACAGACTTGTTGGCATTGGAAGGGGTCTGTAAAAAACATGATTTGCCGCCTCCCGCTTCGCCGCTAGTCAGTGGCCGACATCGAGAGCGCCGCCGCCTGGTTATTCTGCGGCCCATGCATGGATTGTTTTTCCGCCATCCCAGCAGAAAATCATCCAAACGACTCCGCCGACTGGTGGGTGCCAATCTTGATAAAAGCTGCGGCAAGGTATTGCTGGTACCTGTTTCTATTTACTGGGGCCGCTCACCGGATAAAGAGCGCTCGATCTGGAAACTGCTTTTCGCTGAGAATTGGGATGTTGCCGGCAGGACCAGGAAATTTTTTACAACCTTGATTCACGGCCGCAATACGTTGCTGCGTTTTAGCGATCCATTGCTTATCAACACAGCGCTGGAAGATGAGGCCGATGCAGCGAAGGGTTTGCGCAAGGTGTCACGCATTCTACGTGTCCACTTCAGACAGCGACGAGTTGCTACCGTCGGTCCGGATTTATCAAACCACCGGGTGATAGTTAACGCGGTTTTGAAAGATCCGTCAGTGCTGCAGGCAATCAAGGCTGAGGCGGGTGATGACAGAGCCGTTTATGAGCGCACAATAAATAAGGCGCGCAAGTACGCGCTGGAGATTGCTGCTCACGTTTCTTATCCCACAGTAAGAGTCATCGCGCGCTTGTTGGGCTGGTTGTGGAACAGGTTGTACAGCGGCATCGAATTGAATCACTTGCATCGCTTACACGACGTTGCCAAGACCAATGAGGTTGTCTACGTACCGTGTCATCGTAGTCATTTTGATTACTTGCTGCTCAGTTATATTCTTTATGTTCAAGGGCTTGGCCTGCCGTATGTCGCTGCAGGTATTAACCTGAACATGCCCGTGATAGGTCCTATTCTTAAACGTGGTGGTGCTTTTTTTCTGCGTCGCAGTTTCAAGGGCAATCGGCTATACGCAACTGTTTTCAGCGCCTACTTAAGTAGCCTGTTGCAACGTGGCTATTCGGTTGAGTACTTTATCGAGGGCGGGCGAAGTCGCACCGGCCGCTTGCTGGATCCAAAAGCCGGCATGCTCGCTATGACGGTGCAGTCCTATTTGCAATATCCAAAACGTCCGCTGGTTTTCATGCCAGTCTATTTTGGTTATGAAAAACTCATTGAAGGCGATTCATTTATCAATGAACTTGGTGGCGCGGCGAAGACCAAGGAAACACTGCTCGGATTTTTCCGTTCCTTACGCGCACTCCGCGGCGATTACGGCAAGGTTTACGTTAACGTAGGTGAGCCGATATATCTGGAATCGATGTTCGACGCAAAGAACCCGGCCTGGCGAGATGAGGTTGGTGTTCTGTCCGATAAACCACAATGGCTCAATGAGGTTATTGATGATCTCGGCGAGAACATCATGCATAACATCAACGCTGCCGCTGCCGTAACGCCCATCAGCTTGCTCGCCTCCGTCTTGTTGGCCACACCGAAGCAGAATATGGGCACCCTGGAGCTTGAGCGACAGTTGGTTTTAATGCTGAGTTTGCTGGAGCGCTGTCGCTATTCGGATTCTGTGACTCTGCCGGACTGGGAGCCCGCAGCGATTGTTGCGCACGGTGAAAAGCTGGGCGTTATAAAGCGTCTGCCGCATCGTCTCGGTGACGTTATGCAGATGTCGGAACACGACGCAGTGCTGATGACATATTTTCGAAATAATGTATTGCACTTGCTTGCTGTGCCGGCATCTATTGCTTGCTGTTTTATTAATGGTCGCTGTCTTTCGCATGCCGAATTACAGCGATTGGTGGCTCTGATTTATCCGTTTATGAAAGCAGAGTTGTGTCTGAAGTGGAGCGAAAATGAAGTTACCGTCGTTGTAGATGAGGCGATCAAGGCCTTGCTTGATCTCGGCTTGCTGACTTGCTCAGAAGATGGCAAGTCCTATGCGCGTCCTGCCGCCGGTTCCGGACTGTCGTTTCAGTTGCGGCTGCTCGGGCAGACCATGGTGCCCATGATGCAGCGCTTTTACCTGGCGATATCGTTGGTTGCGTTGCACGGGTCGGGGACCTTGTCTCAAGTGCGCCTTGAAGGTTTGTGCCAGGCAAGCGCAGAACGATTGTCGATGTTGTACGGCCTTCATTCACCGGACTTTTTTGACAAGGTGTTATTCCAGAAATTTACGCGCAGGCTGCGTTCGCTGGGCGTGCTTAAACGTAATGATGAAGGTCTGCTGGAGTTTGATAATGATCTGATGGGTATCGGCGAAGATGCGCGACTCGTGCTCGGTGACGAGTTGGTGCACAGTATTTTGTCGTTGGCCGTCGCTGAAGCAGAGAGTGACTCGTAAAGTGTACGTCGTATCGTTTTATCGATTTCTTGACCTTGATAAGCCCCGCTTGCTGCGTGAACAATTGCAGTCATTTTGTGAGCAGCAGCAATTGCTGGGAACAATCCTTGTTGCAACTGAAGGAATCAACGGTACGGTGGCCGGTAGCAAGGAAGCAGTGCAGGCGTTGTTTGCGCGTTTGGAGTCAGATCTGGAGTTGGCAGAGCCAATTGATGGGCGTTGGACCCAGGCGGAGCAAGCACCATTTCGACGTATGCGGGTCAAGATCAAGAAAGAAATCGTTACCCTTGGGCGACCCGACATCAAGCCGCATCTCACCACCGGTCGGCATGTCTCTCCCGCTGAATGGAATGAGCTTATTCAGGATCCCGAGGTTCTGGTAATCGATACCCGTAATGAATATGAATACGAAGTGGGTACATTCGAGAACGCGGTTGACCCGCACACGCGAAGTTTTCGGGAGTTTCCTGAATATGCTCGACATCTTGCCAGCGAGAACAGCGACAGACGCCTGGCAATGTTTTGTACGGGCGGCATACGCTGTGAGAAGGCCACAGCCTTGATGATGGATCTCGGATTCAAAGAGGTTTATCAGTTGCAGGGCGGCATTCTTTCTTACCTTGAACAGGTAGCAGACGAGGACAATCACTGGCACGGTGAATGCTTCGTTTTCGATAGTCGGGTTGCAGTGGATCGTGATCTCGCCGAGGGTGGATATCAACAATGTCATGCTTGCAGGCGCCCATTGAGTGCGGAGGACGTAAATTCGCTGGATTATCGTGAAGGCGTTTCGTGTCCGCATTGCATAAATGAGCTCGACAGTGAGCGTGCGGAACGGCTGGAAGAACGTCGTCGCCAGATTGAGTTAGCAAAAGCGCGTGGTGTGCTTCATATCGGACAGAATTTGCCAGCTAAGGCCGATCCGGGCGAGTAACAACGAACTCAGGCGTCGAGATCAGGAATCAGTTCACTTTCCAGCTGTGTAATCATGTCTTTCAGAATCAGGCGACGCTTTTTGAGGCGGCGCATGCGTAGTTGATCGATGAGCGGATCGTGCGAAAGTTGGTCTATCAAGTAATCGAGATCACGATGATCGATACGCAGCTCGCGGAGGCGGGCCATGCTTTCAAAACATTCGGTGTCGACTTTTTCACTCATACATGCCGCTCACTGCTATCAACTCAGGTACTGGTCGCATAAATTTCTTGAGTCTCAAACAGACCTCAAACCTCTTTCGGTAATATGCCAAGCCAGTCGACATCGGACGGCCCGATTACCAGGAAATGCGGGTTTAATATATCCGATTTTTGATTGTATGACATAGGCGCACCGTCCAGAGTAACTACTTTGCCACCCGCTTGCTCAACAACGGCCTGGGCGGCTGCAGTATCCCATTCGGAGGTAGGCCCAAGGCGCGGATAGGCGTCCGCACCGTTTTCAGCAATGACGCAGAATTTCAATGAGCTACCCATGGGAAGCATAGTATGGTTGCCGAGCTTCGCCAGAAATTCATCAATGCCTGGGGAGCGGTGTGAGCGGCTGCCGACAATGCGGACTGGTTTGGCGCTGTGGCTGCCGACGTGGATAGAGCTGCTGTTACCGTCTGCACTGATCTTGCGCGATCCAAGTCCTTCGCAGCCCGTGTAGGTAATGTTCTTGACAGGCACGTAGACAACTCCCAGTACCGGGCGGTGATTGTCGATCAGGGCAATATTGACTGTGAATTCACCGTTGCGTTTGACGAACTCCTTGGTGCCGTCCAGCGGGTCCACCAGCCAGTAGCGCGACCACTGGCCGCGCTCGGCAAAGTCGGGGAGCCCTGATTCCTCCGATATTATCGGTAAATCAGGGGTCAGACTGCGTAGCCCGGCCATGATGCAGTTATGCGCAGCAAGATCCGCCTGGGTCAGGGGTGACTCGTCCTGCTTGGACTCCACCTTGAAGTCAGTGGCGTAAACCTTGAGAATTGCCGCCCCCGCATTGCGCGCGATTTTGACGACAGGTGTGAGTAATTCATGCAATTCCACAGTTCATGTACCGCTGATTATAAGGCTCGCCATTATAGTGCATTCCGCAGGTGGCCAGCGCGCACAAGTGCGGGTTGGCGGAAAATTCGATGAGCCCGGGCGGCACCAAAATAACGCTGGAAGGTTGCGATACGGTGTTGCTGGATATGGATGGAACACTGCTTGACCTGGCTTTTGACAACTATGTCTGGTTGCAACGCGTGCCCGAAGAATATGCGCGTTTGCAGGGAATCAGCGAAGATGCGGCGCGTGAATATCTGTATTCCCAGTATGCAAATTTCGCCGGCAAGCTGGACTGGTATTGCATGGATCACTGGAGTGACAAGCTGGGTCTCGACCTGCTTGCGTTGCACCGCAGCCTGAATGACCGTATCGCGTGGTTACCCGGTGCGCGCGATTTCTTACAGACGTGTGCCGGGAAACCATTGCGCTTGGTCATGGTGACCAATTCGCATCCCGAGACTCTTGAAATTAAATCCGAGGTAACGGGGATCAAGCAGTTTTTTGATCACGTATGCTCGTCACACGAGCTCGGCTATCCCAAGGAGCAACAAGCGTTTTGGGATGCATTGCGCAAACGCGAAGATTTTGACCCGGCGCGAACGATCTTTGTTGACGATAGTTTGCCGGTGTTACGCAGTGCCAGGACTTATGGGCTACAAAAAATTGTCATGGTTACGCGGCCGGATTCTCGCAAACCCGACAACGTCAGCAGCGAATTTGCCGGCGTTGCAAAAGTCAGTGACCTGTTATCGTCCGATTAACGCGAACGCCTTCTTGGACCTGAACTGCTCTTTTTGTTGCCCGATTGGTGACGCTTTCCCTGTGGTTTGCGCGGACGCGATTTGGGCTTGATGACCTCCGGTAGCAGATCGGGGTCGAAATTCGCTACCGGGATTTTGTGGCCGATGTAGTCTTCAATGTCAGGCAGTGACATTGCATAGGATTCGCAACCGAAACTGATAGCGTCGCCCGACGCGCCAGCGCGTGCAGTGCGGCCGATGCGATGCACATAATCCTCAACGTCCTGTGGCAAGTCATAGTTTATTACGCAGTTCACATCTGGAATATGTAGGCCTCGCGAAGCAACATCGGTACCAATCAATACCGGTAATTCGCCATTTTGAAAACGCATCAGCATTTTCAGGCGCTTGCGCTGCGGGACATCGCCGGAAATTGCAGCGGCCTCGATACCGTTCGCTTCAAGATAAGACTGGACGCGCTCGGCCTCACGTTTCATGTTGACAAATATCATGATGCGGGCGGCGCCCATTTCTCGGATCAGACCGATTAACAGCCCGATTTTTTCGGGGTTCGATGGGAAAAATATTGCCTGTCTGACGCGGTCGGCCGTCAACTTGTCGGGCTCGATCTGCATCAGCTCCGGATCATTCATGTGCTCGTAGGCGAGCTCCATGACCTTATTGGAGAGAGTGGCCGAAAATAACATGTTGAGGCGCTTATCCGGGTCGGGCAGGCGCCTCAGCAGATAGCGAATATCCTTGATAAAGCCGAGGTCAAACATGCGATCTGCTTCATCGAGAACCGCTACTTCGACTTGTTTGAGGTCAAATACACCCTGCTTGTAGTAATCGATGATCCGCCCAGGTGTGCCAATCAGGATGTCCGTGCCCTGCTGAATTTCGCTGCGCTGCTTCTCATAGTCCGTACCACCGAAAGCGAGCGCTATCTTCAGACCTGTATAGCGGCCGAGCACTTCCGCATCCTTGGCGATTTGTACGGCCAGTTCGCGAGTTGGCGCGAGCATAAATGCGCGGGGTTGCCGCGGCCCTTCTTTGGGCGCATCGCTCTGCAACAGTTTTTGGTAAGTGGCGATCAGGAAGGCGGCGGTTTTTCCGGTTCCCGTCTGCGCTTGTCCCGCGATGTCGTGCTGCTTTAAGGTAATCGGAAGCGTGCTGGCCTGAATTGGTGTGCAGAATTCAAAGCCCGCTTCACGAATACCCTGTTGAATTAGCTCGTGTAGATCGAGTTCTTCAAAACGTAGCTCACTGAGATGGTTGTCGCTCATTAGTTATTGGCCAGAAAATGTTGTTTAAAAGCTTGCAAAATTGCGCGCGAAGGGGTCAAATTAGCTCAATTCGACGCGACAATCGTCGCACCTGTCAGTTTTAACTACCAGCGCAATTCAGAATAAGCCGCGATAAAGCTGCGACATATTGCCTGATTGATACGGCAGCGTCACCCATTTTACAAAGTTCGTGCAGTCAGAAGGTTTCTTACGGACTACGGCAAACCAGCCACGAGACTACTTTTTTAGAGGATTCAGCGGTGAGCGCAAGCATTGTTCACACCAGTGACTCGGGTTTTGAAGCCGATGTTTTGAAGTCTGAGAAGCTGGTATTGCTGGATTTTTGGGCCGAATGGTGTGGCCCTTGCAAGATGATTGCGCCTTTGTTGATCGAAGTAGCGGAGCAATATTCAGATCGCCTGACCGTGGCGAAAATGAATGTCGATGAGAATCAGCAGACGCCGCGTAAATTTGGAATTCGCAGCATACCAACACTTATGCTGTTTAAGGACGGAATGGTTCAGGGACAGAAAGTAGGCGCAATGTCGAAATCTGACCTGATTAATTTTTTGGAAACTAATTTGTGAGAGGGTATTTGGGTAACTCAACTAGAAGCCGCCCCAAGCAGGCGGTAAAGACAAAAGGCTCGAACGGCCATCCCGGCAGACGTCCAAGACGGCGCAAACCTCAATCGGAAGAATATCCGGATGATGAGGGTAGTCTCGAGATAATTCCTGCCGATCAACTTGAACTCAGCAAAAATGTCATGAATCTGACTGAGCTGAAGACAAGGCCTGCATCGGCTCTGGTCGAACTCGGTGAATCACTTGGTGTCGAAAACCTGGCGCGTTCACGCAAACAGGACATCATATTTTCTATCCTGAAAGCGCATGCGCGTAATGGCGAAGATATTTATGGTGATGGCGTACTCGAGATTCTCCAGGACGGCTTCGGCTTCTTGCGTTCCTCGGACAGCTCCTATCTTGCCGGGCCTGACGACATCTATGTTTCCCCAAGCCAGATTCGTCGATTTAATCTGCGTACCGGGGACACTGTCTCAGGTCTGATTAGACCGCCAAAAGATGGCGAACGATATTTCGCGCTACTGAAGGTTGGTCAGATTAATCATGACGGCCCGGAAAATGCGAAGAACAAGGTATTGTTTGAAAACCTGACGCCATTGTTCCCGCGCCAACGCCTGAAGCTTGAGCAAGGCAATGGCAGTACGGAAGATCTGACCGCACGTATTATTGATATGGCTGCACCAATTGGTAAAGGTCAGCGTGGCCTGATTGTGTCACCACCGAAAGCCGGTAAGACAATGTTGCTGCAGAATATTGCGACGGCAATTGCGGCTAATCATCCTGAGTGCGAGTTGATTGTGTTGTTAATCGACGAGCGTCCTGAGGAAGTGACCGAGATGCAGCGCACTGTTCGAGGCGAAGTCGTTTCATCGACGTTTGATGAACCGGCGAGTCGTCATGTGCAGGTGGCGGAAATGGTAATCGAGAAGGCCAAGCGTCTTGTTGAGCACAAGCGCGATGTCGTTATTTTGCTAGATTCTATTACACGCCTGGCTCGTGCCTATAACACGGTTGTTCCGTCCTCCGGCAAGGTTCTGACTGGTGGTGTTGACGCCAATGCATTACACCGTCCGAAGCGCTTTTTTGGTGCGGCTCGCAACATCGAGGAAGGCGGCAGCCTGACGATTCTGGCAACGGCACTGGTCGATACCGGATCGAAAATGGATGACGTGATCTACGAGGAATTCAAGGGCACCGGTAATATGGAAATCCACCTGGATCGCCGCATTGCCGAAAAGCGTGTATTCCCTGCGATCAATATCAATCGCTCCGGCACGCGTAAGGAAGAGTTGCTGACGGATCCGGATGAGCTGCAGAAGATGTGGGTGTTGCGTAAAGTATTGCACCCCATGGACGAATTGGCAGCGATCGAATTCCTGTTATCCAAACTTCAGGATACGAAGACCAACGTTCAGTTCTTTGAGGCAATGAAACGCTAATGAAGACAGGGACGGCAGCCCATTCGAGGTTGCCGTCCCGTTTTTCTATTTAGTCAGCAATCCGCGCAGTTCCCGCAACTTGGTCTTGACCACGGTTGCGTGTTGATTGCCCATGCGGATAAGTATTTTCTGTCCGCTGGACAAGCCTTCCAGGCGTGGATCAGCAAATTGATATAAAACATGTGGGCGTATCAGCTTCACAGGTTCACCAACTCGCGGCGTTGCAAGTAGATGGTCTATGACTTCAATTAGGCGATCATTGAAATAGGAATCTGGATAGCCGAGGTCCGTATACGCCTGCTGGAACAACGGATTATAGTGCTGATACGTCGCTGCTAACTGTTCGCTGTCGACGCTGTTGAGCTGACTTATGAGCCAGTCATAGCGTGCGTAATTCGCCGGACTCAATGTGAACTCGTTGGCGTCTTCATCCTCGCTCCAGACGGGGTCCACCATGAATTGGCCATCCAGACCGACTACCGGCCTGAGGCGCTCCGCTATCCGCGGATGAGTCAGGTTGTCGACGGTAGTGACCAGGCGAACGATGATGTTGTCGCTGGCAAGGTGACTGCCGACGTCCTTATTGGCGAATAAACCGACAATCGCGCCGGCGATTTCTGCATCACTCTTGTCGAGTTCTGGCAAGGGTCTGGGAGCGGATTCGATGATGGTTTCTTCTGCCACAGGATAGGTTGCTTGATCGTCGACGACTGGCTCTGTGACCGCAGGTGCTTCTACGACAGGCGCCTTGGTCGTCTTATTTAGCTGGGTCCAGAAGAAAAATAATATGCCCAGAACAAGTGCACTGAGCAAAACCGGTATCAGCCATTTTCTGGGTTCTTGCTGCATTTTTTGTGTTCCTCAATTAAGGATTACGCGACCTTGTCTAATATTGCAGATTCCACCACGTCTCACCAGCTAAATTCACCGATTGTCCGCCGGATTATCTGTAGTGGTCCTGCCGCAAACGTTGGTTATCCTCACGCGCGTCGGTTGCGGAGGATCAATTATGTGTCCGGAACTACAGAAGGAGGATGGCTGATTGGGCGGCGGTACCCGGGCTTCGCCCGCACGAAAAGGGCATGTTGTTCGGTAAACCACAAGTCTATTTAGCACACAGTAAAGCGGCAAACTTTACTGAAGTTCAGCTCTAAGCGCTGTAGGGATGTACCGCAATAGTGCTGTGCCAATCAACAGGTTCTGCGCCGCTGAGCACTAGGTATAGTGCAGGTCTGAGACGCAATTAAACGATAGTAGTGGCTTCGTCATGGCATCCTGAAGCTGACCAAATACGATAAATCAGGTTAATTGTGACCCGTCTCGCCGATAGTTTTCATAGCTCAAAAGGGGGCTAAACGTGAACTTTGTTGCAGCAAGAAATGAGGCAGAGGCCAGGTCGAATGTGACGACGCTGGAATCCAAGATCAAGAACAAACCGCAAGTCGTGCCAGAAGTCGCTCCGGAAATCCCGGATTATCTCCAGGACACTTATTACTGGTGCTACATCAGCCCAAAGAACGTACCTAAACTTGATCGTGACCTGGTGGTTAGAACTATCCTCTGGCAGCAGCATAAAAAGCTGCAGAAAGTGGCGTTTGAGGAAATTGAAGAGGGCCAACACGCCTATCAGCCGGCATCAGTTTATGGCGACTTTGCGGCTAACCTGGCCACCAAGGTTGGCCCAACGGGTAGTTTGCTGGTTACTGACGTGGCCCCGATTCAGGTTCGACGTTGCAAGGAAAAGCTCGCGCATATACCGCAGGCAACTGTTCGACATGCGAACGCGATCTATCCGACCGGCGAAAAATACGATGTGATTTGCTGCTACTTCCTGATGCACGAGGTTCCGGAAGACTATAAGCGCGGCATTACGGACACGATGTTGGCCAGCCTTAAGCCGGGCGGCAAGCTGATTTATGTTGATTATCACAAGCCGCACTGGGCACATCCGTTGAAACTCATTACGAGTATCGTTTTCGATACCCTTGAGCCGTTTGCCAAGAGTCTATGGCGTCACGAAATTTCGGAGTTTGCAACGCATTCGGCCGACTATACCTGGCGTAAAACAACATATTTCGGAAGCTTGTTCCAGCGCGTAATTGTAGAGCGCAAGAAATAGAGTTCGATAAATACAGGCGGTCAGGTGCGAGGGCATCTGGCCGCTTTTTAGCGCTCTACGATATTAGTTGCAATGGATAGCAGCGCCTGTTGATCATTTAACCGAATGTTCTTGCCGCTGGCAGTGAGCAACCCGTCGTTTCGAAATGAACTGAATGCACGAGAGACTGTGCCTATCGTGAGACCGAGGTAGTTGGCGATATCGTGGCGATCAATGCTCAAATGAAATTCACAACTTCCGTCTTGTTCTTGCACGAGCCTTCCAGAGATGTCGAGCAAGAAATTGGCGAGCCTTGCTTGTGCGCTCAGATGGCGGGTTGTCAGCAATAGCTTGCGAGTTTCCAGGATCGATTCACACAACAATCGCTGGGTAAGGTCCTGTAATTCGCCGCGCTTTTTTTGCAGGCGATTGAAAGTTTTTACCGGGATATCACAGTAGCGCGTGTCCTCCAGTGCTACCACATGGCCACTGTGTTTTTCACTGTGTAACGCATCGATGCCAACCACTTCGCCGGGGAAATAGAATCCGGTGATCAGCGCATCGCCGTCGCTGGAGAGGTCGTAGGTTTTTAAAGAACCGCTGCGGACAACATACAAGCTTCGCAGCCGTTGGCCATCTAGCACCAGATGCTGTCCCTTGTTTAAAAGTCGCTGGCGCAAATTGGTTTCATCGCCATTAAGCGCGGTTTCTGTATCGAGGGAGTCAGGGAAGCACATGCAAAATACGGCGCAGTCGCTGCACGCCGTGCGGCGTTGCCGATATTCCGCCAGTGTCCTGAGATTGTTGCGCGCTGCAATCATAGAGTTTTGCTCGCCCCATAAACGGTGCATAAAACGCACACGCGATACCGATAATACAGGTTTTTCAGAGCTTGTTACCTGACGTTGGTCAGCCGTTTTCGTATGTCGCCGCGCAATCGCCCACTACTTCAGTCCGAGCTCAGCCCACAATGCGTCGACTTTACTGACTATCTCCGGTGTCATTTCCGCCACACGACCCCAACGGCGAGTTGTTTCCGCCGGCAGTTTGTTGGTGGCATCCAGGCCCATTTTCCCACCGAGACCACTGACCGGACTCGCAAAATCGAGGTAGTCGATCGGTGTGTCGGCGACGATTAATGCATCGCGGGCAGGGTCTGCACGTGTTGAAATGGCCCAGAGAACTTCGTTCATGTTGCGTATGTCGATGTCCTCATCCGTAACGATGACGAACTTGGTATAAGTGAATTGGCGCAAGTATGACCAGACGCCAAACATTATGCGCCGGGCATGACCCGCATATTGTTTACGAATGCTGACGATAGCGACTCGGTAGGAACAAGCTGCCGGCGGCAAATAGAAATCGACGATTTCGGGAAATTGATCTTGCAGCAGCGGTATATAAAGCTCGTTTAATGCTCCCGCCAGCATGGATGGCTCATCGTCCGGTGGTCTGCCCATATAGGTATTGTGATAAATAGGCTTATCACGCATCGTCATGGCTTCGACGGTAAATACTGGAAAGCTATCGACGGCGTTGTAGTAGCCGGTATGGTCGCAAAATGGCCCCTCGTCGGCCTGATCGCCTGGATAAATATGTCCTTCCAGGACGATTTCGGCCGTGGCGGGCACTGACAAATCGTTACTGATGCAATGCGCGAGCTCTGTTGAACCGCCGCGTATCAGGCCCGCGAACTGGTATTCGGAAAGCGTGTCCGGAATGGGCGCGACAGCGGCCACCAGCGTTGCGGGGTCCGGCCCAATAACAACAGCCACCGGGAATGGTTTGCCCGGGTTGCTATGACACCATTCACGATAATCGGTAGCGCCGCCGCGGTGCGGCAGCCAACGCATGATCAATTTGTTTTTCGCGATCAGTTGCTGTCGATAAATTGCCACATTTAGCCGCGGTTTATTCGGTCCCCGAGTTACCACGAGACCAAAGGTTAACAAGGGTGCCACGTCTTCCGGCCAGCTGGTGGTTATCGGTAACAAACCAAGATCGATGTCATCACCTCGCAGTACCGTTTCCTGGCATTGGGGACGATCAACGTAGCGGGGTCGCAAATGACCAATGCGCGCAAATTGCGGCAGAGACTTAAGCCCTTCCCCAAGGTCAGCTGGTATTTGTGGCGTCTTAAAAAACCTCAGTAATTCCCCCGCATGTCGCAGGTCGCCAAGAGAATCCATTCCCAAAGCCTGGGCTACACGTTCGGGGCGGGTGAATAGATTGCCGAGTATGGGTATGTCGCTCTCTTGAACGTTTTCAAATAAAAAGCTTGGACCGCTTTGGCGCAGGCTGCGGCGGCAGATTTCGGTAATTTCAAATTGACGCGCAACCGATTGGCTCACTCGGACCAGGTCATTATCCGCTTCGAGCACGCGCATGAATTCCCTGAGATCATGGAAACGTGGTTTGCTTTTTCCGTGCAGCCATTCGCTTATGGGCCCTTCGCCCAGTCGTGGTAAGTTCATGATTGTGCCGCTCGCGTCATTTCAAGCGGTCGATCAAAGCCGGCCGCGCCGCGCCAGTAACCGTCGCAGGTTCCGATTGGAGCCAGCGCTTCCAGTTTGCTTAAAACGTTTATCGAATCGTCATCGCTCTGTCGTAGCTGATCAAAAGCTTTAATGACTGAGGTCATGCTGCGGGCCTGTGGACTCAACCGCAATACCTCGACTCCCAGCCGTCTGATTTCTGCCATGTGTGCTGCGAGATTTTGAGTTAACGCAGATTGTGTCTGAATGCCGTTCAATGCCAGGAAAGGCTCGTTGTCCCGGGTATGAATCAACCGGCCGTCGGGATCTTCGAGGCACAACATGCCGCACTCATCCTTCGTTCTGTTTGCTGCGCGTGCTGTGTAGCAACGTGCCGACCAGGCTAGCGGCATGCGACCCCAGGCGAAGACCTCGCTGGCGACATTTGGAGCAGCTGCGCGAATTTCCTGCAGTCTACTGGCACCAAGCTCCATAGGCAGAATCCAGCGCTGCAGCCCCAGCTCCACCAGTTTTTTTAGTGTATGTGAGTTATAGATATTGACGGCTGGGCCTGTGACGAATGGCAATCCAGCCTTGTGCAGTTGATAGACAGCAGCCATGTCATTCGCTTCAACCGGGAATTGCTCGTTCTTGCAAATACGACGTAGACCGCCAAGCTCAGATGCCGCTTCCAATAACGTCATCGTCGATAAGTAAACCTGCTTGCCCGATTCTTGCAGCATGTGGCCCAGTTCTATCCAGTCCATATAGCGCAACGCACGGCGCTTGGCGCAGACCACTTCGCCAAGGTAGACGATATCGAGTGGTAATTCCGCCATGTGTTCGTAGAATTCAAAAACCGTTTCGCGGGACCAGTAATAGAGTATGGGTCCCAGGGCGAGAGCGGGACCGTGCCCGTTGGTTTGTGTAGTCGCCGTCATTGCCACGGCCTCTCATAGGCGCCAAGTGTTGTCTGGCTACCCTCCGACAAGCGCGCAAGGCCTTCCCGCCAGGCGGCATGTGGTTGAAAGTTTTCGATATCGCTTATGCAGGAGTCGATAGCGGCTCTGAGGATTGACGTCACCTGAGCTACGTACGCGGCGCTACGCTGCCTCCCTTCGACTTTTATCGCTGCAATACCAGCGGTATACAGCTCCGGGAGTATGTCCAGTGTGCTGAGACTGGTGGGCTCCTCAAGTGCGTAATAGGTTCGCTGTCCGGTTTTGAATCGACCCTTGCATAACGTTGGGTAACCAGCGACCTCATTTGGCTCGAATTGATCGATCATCGTACCGTTCAGCCGAACGTCCAGCTGGCCGTCCGTTTCTTCCCAGCGCACGTGCGATGCCGGTGAGCAGGCGCCGTAAGTATTCGGTGAACGACCGGTCAGATAGCTGGATAACAGGCAGCGGCCTTCAACCATGATGCACAGGCTGCCAAAGCCAAACACCTCGACGGGAATATCGATCTCACTGGCAATATGAGTTACCTGCTTCAGTGATAACACCCGAGGCAGTACCGCGCGCTTGATGTTGAACTGTTCATGATACAAGCGAATCGCGTCGACATTAGTCGCTGAGCCCTGTACAGAAAGGTGCAACGGCATTGCGGGCCAGCGTTCGCTGCAATAGCTCATAACACCCATGTCGGCAACGATCAGGGCATCGACCCCGAGTTCTGCGCCGGTGTCCACGGCATCTTGCCAGGCGCGCCATTCCGAATCACCAGGATAGGTATTGATGGCGACGAGGACTTTACTGCCGGCAGCATGGGCGTATTCAATCCCTCGCTTTAGTTCGGCAAGAGAGAAGTTCAAGCCAGTAAAGTGACGGGCATTGGTGGCATCCTTGAACCCTACATAAACGGCATTGGCACCATGGTCAACGGCTGCTTTAAGTGAGGGTAAATTACCGGCTGGGCAAAGCAGTTCCAAGGGAACCTCCTGTCGTTTGGAAGCGGCAGCTTATTATTCCGAGGACGTCCATTTTTTGCGCTATCGCAAAAAATGCAGAGCGTTCCGCGTTAGCGTGGCGTTGCCTGAATGCTATGGAAGAAAGAGCGTGAGTCATCCTGTTGAAACCCGTGAGCGGCCATCACCATTTTTTGGTCGAATTGCTGTAAATCTGGCCCGTCCGCTTCTGCGTTACACGCCACTGCCATTGCAAAGAATTGGCATGGAGTCGATTCTGAATGATCTGTTTGCTCGTCCTTTACAGGAGGGCAGGCTCGACTTTCTCGAAAATCGTAGCGTTATGATAGACATTAGCGATCTCGATTACCGTTGGGTGATCTCCCTATATCGCGGTCGCATCCTGTTGCTTGATAGTAGTCAGGGTGCCGAAGTGACTATCCGGGGTGACAGCAGGCAGTTTCTGGCGCTTGGTTTACGCACTGAAGATCCCGACATGTTCTTTTTTCAGCGACGTCTTGCTGTTCGTGGTGATACCGAACTTGGGCTCGGCATGAAAAACTTTCTCGACAGTATTGATGCCGATGACCTACCCGCCATCATCGGGCTGATTCCCGGTGGACTAAAAAAACGTTTTCTCGCCTAATGGCGTCTTGACGTAAAAAGAAGCTGCATAAAAAAAGGCCACTCACGTTAGTGAGTGGCCTTTGTGCTTTCAGCTAACTGCAGCTGGTTTACAGATTAAAGTTATGTTTGAAAATCAGCTGATATTGACGACCAAATGGATTGTGCGTCCGTGCATCAAAGTTCAAATCCTGGTCGGCAAACGGTGGGTTTTCGTCCGTTACGTTGGTGATATTGAAGGCCACGGTTGTGGCATCTTCGTTGAACGTGTAACTGTAATGGAAGTCCACCGTCGTCATCGCGCCAATCATATAGTTGTACTTATGATCCGGCGTTTTGTCATCGTTGTAGTTATCGATGTAACGAACAACCAGCTTGGAGCTATGGGCGCCACTGGTATAGTTCAACCAGCCATTGCCGCGCCACCCCGGTATCGGGTTTGCCATATTGCTGTAGTTACGATTATCGACCGCATCAATCGTGACCTGCGTGATTTGCCCGTTAACAACGCTGTCCACGCCGCTGATGTCGTATTTCAGGATCTGGCTGTAGTCGAGGCCAACGGTAAAAATGCCAGGGCTCGATGAAGGGAACTCATAACGTGCGCTGATATCGATGCCGTCGGTTTTCACGCTTGGGGCATTGACAAAGCTTGCAATGACTTTCCTGATCTCGCCGCTGTATTGCAGGTTATCACCTGTTGCTGCTTCCGTAGCATCAGCCGGGTTACGCAGGATGTGTTCATCCCGGCAGTCCGGCGTACGGTTCACGCAGAGCGCATTTTCGATGGAAACAATCGTCTGCGGCGTTTCTACGCCGATCACATCTTTGAAATCGATGTTCCAGTAGTCAATCGTGACGCTGGCGTTTTCGATCGGTGTAAATACAACACCCAGGTTATAGGTGGTTGCTGATTCAGGTTGCAGATCCGGATTACCACTAGATTCCGCGCCTTTATAACCCGTCGATGGTGTGCCGCCGCCCTTGGGCACGTCAGTCAAAGGAATCAACGCTGTTTCGCGGTTAAACCGCTGATGCAGAGTCGGTGCCCGGAACGTGGTGCTCATTGAGCCGCGTAATGCCACCTTGTCATTCGCAGTCCACAGCAAAGCAACCTTGGGATCAATCGTATCGCCAATCTGACTGCCGTAGTCTTCGTAACGCAATGCCAACTGTGCTTCCAGCTTGTCAGCCAGTGGTACCGCCAGTTCGCCAAATACCGCATAGACGTCCTGGCTTTCATTCATTTCGGCGCCACCGCCAACAAAGATGAACGAGTCAGGAATGGTTGCCAGCAAATTGCGTTTCACTTCGAGTGAATCTTCGCGGTACTGAACCCCGAAAGCGCCTTGAACTGTGCCAGCTGCCATATCCCAGAGGTCACGCGTGAATACCGCATCGAATACCAGCAAGGATGCTGTTTGCGGGCTGAGGTCATTTGAGTCGCGAAGGTAAGCCTCTACAGAGGGATCGTTCGGAATCGACGACCAGCGGGTGCTGAAAGGGTTAAACCACATACAGTTGCCGACACCTGGCGTGCCTGTTGCCGGGTCGCAACTCGGTCCACCAAAACCGTTCAAGGCATCGTGGAAGCGTTGTTGTACGACCGTGGGTGTCGATTCTCTGACTTCACTGGAGCTGTAACTGACCGAGGTATCAAACTCCCAGTCGCTGCCGATCTCGCCTTTCAGGCCGCCGACGAAGCGGTAGTTTTTATAATCACGCCAGGAATACGAGGGAGGGTAGTTCTGACCGAAGGGCCGCCCCAGGTATATACCGTCCATTCCCGTCCAGTTACCCGGGTTTTCTGCCGGAATTTTTTCAAATTTCAGCACCGGGAACGACGGTGAATTACGAATGTCACTGACAGAGTTGGTGTAATACGCCGCTTCGGCATAGAGTTCCAGCGTATCAGACAGCTCGTGTTTGAACGTTGACCAGACATTCACTTTCTCCTGGTCGTCGGACAGATCATAGTAGCTCGTGAAGTCATAGCCGCAACGGCCAAAGCCAAGGCCTTCAATTCCTAGTGGTGCTACGCCACCGGCGACGTTGAAGAATATGCCGCCATTGGCTGTACAGCCAGGATCCGCTATCGGATAGCCAGAGCCTATTAGTGACTGCATCGTCGGTGCATAGGCCGCTCCAAACTGGTTCACATAGGCCAGGTAGGCCCCTAATTGGCCTCCCGCTATATCCGGAGTCAGAATAATCGCACCCGGTCCAGCCAGCGATGATGCACCGCGGTTGGCCTCCAGCTGTGCGGTAGTCCAGTCCAGCTGGCCGCCGTTAAGAGCTTCAACGCGGCTGTATGCGCCAGACACTACCAGGTTGGTCTTGTCGTTTGACCAGCCCCAAATGCCGCTGACATCCCACTCGGCCATATCCGGAGAGTTCCAGCGATTGCGATAGCTGCTGGATACCTCAAGGCCGTTAAACTCGGTGCGAGTAATAAAGTTGGCAACACCAGCGACCGCGTCAGAGCCGTAAGTAGCTGCGGCGCCGTCCTTCAAAATTTCGATACGCTCGATAGCGATGCTCGGAATCATGTTGATATCAACAAATGACGATCCGTCGCCCGCTGACGACGAATGGATCGTCTGGCGTTTGCTGTTAAACAGCACCAGGGTCTTGTCGAGACCGAGGCCGCGCAGGTTGATGTTGGCAGTACCGGTATTACGGTTCTGTGCGCCGAGTGCGTTGGAGCGGTTCTCGGAGCCGGTATTAATAACCAGGTTATTAACGATGTCCGTCGTCGTCGGAGCACCAAAAGACTCCAGTTCATTCCGGTCCATAACGCTTACTGGCAGGGCGCCCTGTGTATTTGCGCCTTTGATATACGAACCTGTAACCGTAATTTCTTCTATTTCTTCAGCCGGTTCTTGTGCAAACGCGCTACCGCCTGCAATGATTAGCGCCAGCGCGGAGGAGCTGGCAATGAGGTGTGCAACACCCCTGATTGATTTAAGTCGAAGCATGGCAATGATCCTCATTTTTCTGTTTTTGACACGTGGTGCCGGTATCTAATCTTGCTGACCCGTCTTAGAAAAATTTTAGAAGCCAGACTTAAAGATTATCAACGTTGCCTAAATTAACTTTCCCCATACACTTTGATCGTTAGCGGGTTTTTTGCAATCGTACAATTTGAGCTTTTATTAAGTACGAAAATACGTAACGAGCAATCTCCAGCATCATAGACTAAATTGAGCGTTTCTAACAGGTTCAGAGCGGTTTTCAGGGCCAACTAGAATGACCAGCGATGCAAAGGTACAGCCATACCGGCGGCGAAATTAGCGTGATGGCTCTCAAGCTCGATGTAACCATCCGTTGCTGCGAGCGAACTGAAGTCACCTGACGTATTTGTTGGCACAGGTTGTGCTTCGGAAATGCCTGATTCATTTGCTATCAGTTTTACGGGCAAAAAACAGGTGAGAGGTGGCTTAAACGTTACCGTATCCCGTAACGTGATCATTTCCTGCGCCCATGTTTTTCGCCGAGAGGCTGTTGAGAGAGCGGGCAACACATAGTGGCGACAACACACTAAAGTCGACACTGGATTTCCGGGTAATGCGAAAACCACCTGGCCGTGAGGGCCGACTCCGAACCACATTGGTTTGCCTGGTCGCTGGCTGATCTTGTGAAAAACCACTGTTACGCCGAGTTCTGTAAGTACCGCAGGTACAAAATCAGCTTTTCCCATTGAGACACCGCCGCTAAGTACAAGTACATCGGCTGCCTCGAGATGAGCGGCGAGGCTTTCTTTCAGTTGAGAAAAATCGTCTAACAGATGCTCGTGCATGGAATTGGTAAATCCTTGCTGTTCCAGCATCGCCACGACGGCCGGCCCGTTCGACAACCGAATCTGGTGATCTGCAATTGCTTGCCCGGCAGGAACTAATTCATTGCCGGTTGAAATGACATGCACGCGAGGTTGTTTGCTGACTTGCACTTGTGCCAAACCGCAGGATGCAATGATTGCGATGTCCATGGCGTTAATGCGGATTCCGGGGCTTAGAACGCAATGCGCTTTCTGATGATCGGAACCGCGTGGGTGGATGAATTGATTTGGTTGCGGCTCGTAATCGATTTCGATTTTCGCAATTCCTTTGCCTACACTAATTCGTTCCACCGGAATGACGCAGTCACATCCCACAGGTAGGACCGCGCCGGTCATGATTTCAATACAGTTACCTGGATCGGTAATGGTTTGAACCGGGTCGCCGGCGGCTTGCGTTCCCTGGATACGAAAGCTGCGCTCGCCGTTTGCGAATGCTGCAAAGTTGATCGCAATGCCATCCATCGTAACCCGATCAAACGGAGGTTGGTCTCGCTCTGCGATTACAGTCTGTCGCAGAATTCTTCCTGTGGCAGCCTCAAGGGCTACTGGTTCGCTGCCGAAGTCGGGCATTGCGGCTAAGATGGCTTTGTTGGCTTCAGCGGTTGTTAGCATTGTTTTGTGTTCCGGGGGCGCTGCATCAGCGCGTGACGTTGCTTACCTCGTACGCCAAAGGTAACAGTTATCGACGTTCCCTGGCGATAGCGCGGTGGCCGATGTCGGATCGACAAAACGCGCCGGTCCAGTGGATCTCGGCAACCTGTCGGTAAGCGTTATCGCGTGCAGCTGACACCGTGTCACCGAGGCCAACGACGCACAGCACTCTGCCCCCATTGGTAATGACCTGATCGTCGACAAGTTTTGTGCCCGCATGGAAAACTTTGGATGAATCGGACTCATGCTCTGGCAGACCATGAATGGTCTCGCCAACCTCGTAGCTATCCGGGTAGCCACCAGCCGCCATAACCACGCCAAGTGCGGCGCGTTCGTCCCATTCCGCATCTTGTGTCGCGAGCTGACCGTTGATGGTGGCCAGGCACAAAGCCGGCAGGTCAGATCTCAGCCTTGCCATAATGGGCTGCGTTTCGGGATCACCGAAGCGGCAATTAAATTCAAGAACCCTGGGAACACCGTCGCCGCCAATGATGATGCCCGCATACAAGAAGCCGAGGTAAGGAATGCCGTCTTCCTGTAAACCCTGCACAGTGGGCTGAATGACTTGCTCGAGTATTCGTTGTTGCATGTCAGTGGTGACAACGGGAGCGGGGGAGTAAGCGCCCATGCCGCCGGTATTGGGCCCCGTGTCACCGTCGTCGCGGGCTTTATGATCCTGAGATGTTGCCAGTGGCAAAATGTTCTCGCCATCAGTGATCACGATAAAACTGGCTTCTTCGCCCTCGAGAAACTCCTCGACAACAATTCGTTTGCCGGCACTGCCAAAGCGTTTTTCGCCCAGCATTTGATGCGCCGCTTGCTGTGCTTCCTCAATTGTATGGGCAACGACGACGCCTTTGCCAGCGGCCAGGCCATCTGCTTTTACTACAATCGGCGCCCCGATTTTATCAATGTAGGCCAGAGCGGAATCCAGCTCAGTAAAAGACTCATAGGCAGCTGTTGGTATGTTATGGCGCTTGAGAAAGTCCTTGGTAAAGGCTTTCGAACCTTCCAGCTGAGCGGCTTGTGCGCTGGGACCGAAGCAGGGCAAACCGCGTGCCTTGAATGCGTCTACAACTCCTGCAACCAGCGGCACTTCCGGACCAACGATAGTCAATCCAATCGACTCAGATGCGGCGAGTTTGACCAGGCCCTCAATGTCATCGGCGGCTACGGTCACATTGCGAACGCCCGGTTCCAGCGCGCTGCCCGCATTACCGGGTGCAACCAGGACTTCACTGACCAGCTTTGATTGCGCGCACTTCCAGGCGAGAGCGTGTTCTCGTCCACCACTGCCGATAACCAGAACCTTCATCATTCGGGGCTAGTGGCGGAAATGCCGCATGCCCGTAAAGACCATGGCAATACCGTGCTCGTTAGCTGCTGCAATAACTTCGTCGTCGCGTACTGAGCCGCCGGGTTGAATAATGGCAGCTGCACCCTGCTCGGCAGCGGCATCAATGCCATCGCGGAACGGGAAGAATGCATCCGAGGCCATGACTGCGCCCTTTACTGTAAGGCCTTCATCATGGGCTTTGATGGCGGCGATTCGAGTGCTGTAAACACGACTCATTTGACCCGCGCCCACACCCACTGTCATGCCGTCTTTGCAGAATACGATTGCATTCGATTTGACGAACTTCGTAACTTTCCAGGCAAATAGCATGTCAGTAATTTGTTCCGGGGTTGGTTTTACGCGGCTAACCACTTTGAGGTCTGCTGCCTCGATTTTTCCAGCATCCGAGGTCTGCACCAGCAAGCCGCCAGAGACCTTCTTAAAATCCATACCTTGTGCTTTCTGGTCGGACCAGGAGCCCGTTTCGAGCACGCGCACATTGGTTTTTTCAGCGAGTATCGACAGCGCCGCTTTCTCGACCTCAGGGGCAAGAATCACTTCAACGAATTGTTTGTCGATGATGGCCCGGGCAGTGGCGGCGTTTAGTGGTCGATTAAAAGCCACAATGCCGCCGAATGCGGACGTTGGGTCTGTCGTGAACGCCCTCTGATAAGCAGCCAGGCAGTCGGCACCAATGGCCACACCACAGGGATTTGCGTGCTTGACGATTACGCAGGCAGGCTCGACAAACTGCTTCACACATTCGAGGGCAGCATCACTGTCCGCAATATTGTTGTAGGACAGCGCTTTGCCCTGTATCTGCTTGGCGGCGGCTAGGGAGCCGCTTTTTGCAGTGGCGTCGCGATAAAAGCTGGCTTCCTGGTGCGGGTTTTCGCCGTAGCGCAATTTTTCCACACGCTTGGCGGCATACAAGAATTGGTCGCCGAGCACATCATCACCCAATGACTGTGACAGGTAGTTCGTAATGGCGGTGTCGTAGGCCGCCGTATGTGCATAAGCTTTGGCAGCCAGACGGCGGCGCTCTTCCGCTGTGAGTGCCCCACGCTTGAGATCTTCAAGCACCTTGTTGTAATCATCCGGATCAACAATCACGGTGACACTGGTATTGTTTTTGGACGCCGCCCGTATCATTGCAGGGCCGCCTATATCAATATTTTCAATGGCGTCTGCAAGGCTGGCATCGGGATTGGCAATCGTTGCTTCGAAGGGGTAGAGGTTAACCGCAAGCAGATCAATGGGTTCAATGCCGTGTTTTGCCATGACGACCTCGTCCTGGCCGCGGCGCCCGAGCAGACCGCCATGAATGGTCGGATGCAAGGTCTTGACCCGCCCGTCCATGATTTCCGGAAAACCTGTCTTATCGGAAACTTCGATGGCAGCTATGCCTGCTTCACGAAGTTGGCGGCATGTACCACCGGTGGATAGGATTTCAACGCCGAGACCAGCAAGGCCCTGCGCAAACTCGATAATACCGCGCTTGTCAGAAACGCTGATGAGCGCCCTGCGAATACCTGTCATGCGTGACCTCCGATGCTGTCTCGCATCGAGAATAGTTTAACGAATCAATGAATAGGTCTTGAGTTTCTTACGCAGCGTGCCGCGGTTGATGCCGAGAATTCCGGCGGCCTGGCTCTGGTTGCCTGCAGTAAAATCCATGACTGCTTCGAATAATGGTCGCTCAACCTCACCAAGTACAAGTTCGTACAAATCGCCGGGACGGTCGCCGTCCAGCGTTGCGAAATAATTCTTTAGTGCGTCTTCGGTATGCGCTCGCAATGGTTTGCTGTTAGCCAAAGTCGGCTTGTCATTGCCCGTATTGTTCC
>JAHEFE010000038.1 GCA_024640365.1 Woeseiaceae bacterium
CGGCCATGCACGAGCATTTCCAGCAGCTTGGGCAATGGTTCGTCCATATTAAGAGCGATAATATTGTCGTGATTTGCCAGGCGCTCGGCTAGATAGGTGTCAATAGGTCCGCCGTCGTCATAGGTGAAATCAGCAATCATGCCAATCCTGAGTCCATCCAATGTCTCCGGCCCTAAAAATTGGCGGCCCTCGCCTTTGCGCATCATTAGTGCGGTCCTGTCCCAGGCAAGAACTTCCTGATTGGGCAGAAGATTGCCGTAATCACCGCTCACGACTCCGAGAGCAGCTTTTGTTATGCCTTTTTCTGTTTGAGAGAAAGCTCTGGCCCAAGGTAGTGTCTCGTATTTGATGGTGCGACCTTGATGGCCGAAAACCTCTTCCATTAAATCCACCAGATAACCCTGTTGCGGTGCGTCAGCTTTACAGGCATACGGGCACCAAATGCCGGCAGCGACGATGGGCAAAACATTCGGATCAGTGGCTGCGTAACTAATGCCGCTAACAAGTAGGTAGAGCAAGAGCGACATAGTGAGCGCAATATAATTGCCATATTTCTTAAAATTTGTGCAAGGGTTCTTCATTCCTTTTTACCTTGAAACCTGGAAAGTCCAGACATGTTTGTTATATAGCAGGGATTGTATGGTCCAATGGGGCGGAACGATCACTCGCGCGCGCCGAGCGGCAATTCGGAAATTCCGGCGGGGTCGTTATCGAGGCCGTACTTCTGCAAGAGCTCTTGCATGCGGCCTGAATCTTTAAGTTCTAGAATACCTGCGTCGATCATTTCTGCGTATTGTTGTCCCCTGTCGCTAGGGCTTAATGCGACGTATAAATTATTGCCTTTACCGGTCAAGGATAGCTCGACTCTTGCTTCGTGACCGCCGCTTTTGATCAAGTGACTTATGACCTGGCGGTTTTCGGGAAAAACATCGATGTGCCGGCCAAGCAGCATTCGCAAAAGCAATTCTGGCGTATCTCCTTCATAAAGGGTGACCATCTTGTTGCGCTTTGTTGTGCGTCGCAAAATGTACTCATCCAATTCGCCGTTGTTATCAAAAACATTCGCATCGGAAACTCCGACGACAGACTCGTCCAGAATCTCGGGACCTGTATAAACTTTGCCTTCGCCTCGTCTCCAGACCAGGACGGTTTCGTCAAAGCAAAGGGCTTCGTTATTGACTAACAAGTTGTCCGTAGTAACTTTCGAAATTCCAAGGGCGACATCGGCCCGGCCGTTTGTAACGTAATTTTTCGCACGGCTCCAGGGCATGACGTTGTACTCGATGAGAAACCCCTGCGGTTCCATTATTTCAGTCACGATGTCAACCATTAGTCCTCTATTGGTAGCGTGCTCGCTGCAGGTGTAGGGGCACCACTCGTCACTGACAAGGCGAATTACCTGCGGGTGAGTTGCTGCGCTCGAGTTGCTACAGAGGAGGCCAAAAAGCAAAAGCTGACCGAGCATTCGTTTGATTGCAAATCGCTGCGTAAGAGGTTTCATATGGCGCGACAGGGTAAATACTCGACAAAGTGAACATTAACTGACGGTATTAAAACTCGAGGTCGCACACTACATAATTCAAGGCAAAGCTGCGCGGAACTGGGTCACAACTCGACCAGGATGCCAGGGAGCCTCTGATCTATTCATGAACTCGTATTTTGCGACTAATAACCCCGCTTCTGTGTTGCCAATCTTCGTCTGAGCCCGTTATTACGGGCAATCGGCGCCTTGAATCGGCCTTTTTTCGCTGACAATCTACTTCCACCAGAAAAAATCAGAGGTTCCCTAGCTATTCCGCTGCCGCAACGGATTTAATCTAAAATAATGGTAGCTGGGACGCCCTTTTGGCCCACTTGCGGGTCTACGGACGCATCTTGTCTTGGGCGAGGGCATTTTGTCGACCGAGGTTGTGAAGGGCGGGTCTTGACCCCGAAGATCACAGTTATTATATTAGTGATTGCTTATTTAGTATTAGCTAATATAATAACTGTGCAATCACCTATTTGCCTAATTACTTGCAAGGGAGCATGGACATGACCGTCAATGAAGCATTAAGACTTATAGCAGGAGCTTTTGTGCTGCTGTCGTTGTTGTTGGGATATTACGTAAATCCTGCATTTTTCCTGTTTACGGGTTTTGTGGCGCTAAACCTGATGCAATCCGCGTTTAGCAAAACTTGCCCGATGATGTGGATACTGAAAAAAGCTGGATTGCAGAACTAGCCTGATAACGGTGTTCCGCGCCAGGAGCCGCCGAGGGCGGGCATCTCCTTTTCATGTTTATTGGTATGTGACGCCTTTTGAATCGATGGGCAAGATTCAAACGCGTACGACGCACACTAGTATCAACCATAAAAAAACCCGTCGGCAGATACTGCCGACGGGCTTTCTGATACTGAAAAGTACTACAGAGCCTTGTAATGAGCGGCCAGATCGTCGATGTCCTCATCGCTGAGAGCCGCTACAAACATCTTCATCATTTCGTCCGGACGAGTGCCGTCACGATACTCTTTCATTACCTTTACGAAATAGTCAATCTGCTGACCTGCCAGATTTGGATACGCCGCCATAGTAGCTATACCATCGGCACCGTGGCATCCGTCACAAGCAGCAGCTTTAGCTGCACCTGCCGCAGCATCACCTGCAACTGCGACATTGGCAAGGCCAAGCGCCAGAACTGCACATACAATTGCTGAAGTTTTCATATCGTCTAATTTCCTTCAATATTCTTGCAAGAATTCTTGGTATGTAAATTGAACGTTGACTGTCGGAATCCGTGCAGGCCTGTCAATCGACATAATGGTTGTAAAAATCTACTCCCATAGTGCTAACGCTACACTGATAAAAATCAGTTGTGTGTAAGTAATAACCGAAAACGAGCCGCCGGCAAATTACTATCGACTAAAAATACCAAAAAAGCGATAAATACAGCCGGTTTCACGATCTTTACAGGGGGGCTACGCAGCAGGTACCGGCACAACTGAAAGCCTACTTCAGCTGTTCCGCCCCAAATTTGCGCACGTAAAAACACAGTGTCCTGTAGTAACTCCATTTGTCCATTTGCTATCAAAGTGACATCCCGTGGCTCAATATCTGCTGCGCCGCTTACCTGCCTGATTTCAGACGCGACTCACCGAGTTAAGTTCCGAAAAGGTCAGGTCTTGTTTCTGGAGGGCCAGCCTGGCCTGAGTCTCTATTCACTCGCCAACGGCATGGTAAAGATTTGCACTCATACCGAAGACGGGCGTGAGCAAATTGTGGGGCTAAGTCATCCGGGCAAAAGACTGGTTGGCTTGCAATCGATCAGTGACGGTCGGTATGCGTATTCTGCGACGGCAGCGGTTGCTCTGGATGCTTGCAAGATTAATCACAATGCGCTGTTGACCTACGTACAGTCGCGCGGCGATGTTGCTATGAAGCTGATCGAATCGTTGAATGCTCAGTTGGCATACAGTCGCAAGTTAATGAAGGTGATGGGGCACAGGTCAGCTGCTGCAAAAATTGCATCGCTAATTATGCTAATGGTGCCGGCGTCCGAACATGACAAGGCTGAGTACAGCCTGCCCCTGTCGCGACGGGAGATCGCCGGGTTACTGAGCGTGAGCGAAGAAACCGTTTGCCGCGTGATGGCCGACATGCAGCGATCTGGAATAATTAAGGCGCCACGAGGTGTCATCGCAGTTCTGAGTTGGCGCGGACTCCGTTCTCTGGTCAACGAGTCGTCGCGTGATGACCCGAACCTGCATGTCGTGGTAGATACCCTTAACTAACAGTCAGGCAGTTTCAAAGCCTGTCTTTCATAGAGTAGTACAGCATGCCGAGAACCATTCCGGGATAGCGGAATAATGTTCCACCGGGGAATGTGCGGATCGGTAGTTTTGCGAAGACATCGAACCGCTCTGCTGTGCCGCCAATTGCCTCAGCGATTACTTTTCCTGCGAATATAGAGGTTGGCACGCCGTGTCCAGAATAACCGTGCCCATAGAAAAGGTTTGGCTGCAAGCGGCCAACGCTCGGTAAACGATTCACCGTTACAGCCAGGGTGCCGCCCCAGGCGTAGTCAATAGAAACATCTTTTAGTTGCGGGAAAATTCGGAGCATGTATGGACGCACCATGCCGCGAATATCGCTGGGAAAACCACGCCGATAATTTTCACCGCCGCCGAATAGCAAGCGATGGTCATCAGAGATGCGGAAGTAGTCAACGACGAAGCGACTGTCATGTACTCCAAGACGCCGCTTGATCAATTCCTGGGCGCGCTTTTCGCCCAGCGGTTCAGTTGCAATCATGAAGTTATTAATAGGCATGATCTTGCCCGATACACGCGGTTCCAGTTTTTCGAGGTAGCCATTGCAGGCAAGAACAACAAAAGATGCTTTAACTGATCCTTCCGCGGTCTTAATTTCAGCCGGGTCGGACTGGCTATAACTCTTGACACGGGATCCCTCATATATTTGCACGCCGGCATCTCTGGCCGCTCTGGCGAGCCCAAGGGCAAAGTTCAGCGGATGTAGATGGGCCGCTTCTTCGTCCAGGAATCCCTCAATGAATTCGTCGGTGGCGATTAGTTCTTTTGTTTCTTCGCGGTCGAGCGCTCGCGTGTGTGGGTAGTCGTAACGCTCTGCCAATGCATCGGATAGTTCTTTTGCGTCTCCGGCATAGCTCGCTTTGTGAATGCCTTCCAACTGACCGCGTTGCAAATCGCAGGCAATATTGTGTTTGGCAACCCGGTCGCGAATTTCCTGCTTTGCCGCTTGCGCGAAATCCCAGAATTGACGAGAAGTTTCCAGACCAAATGCTGCTTCCATATCCAGTACATCTTTACGCTGCCCGCTGCCAACGAGTCCGCCATTGCGTCCGGAGGCGCCGAAACCTATCCGTTCTGCTTCCAGCACAATAACTTTGAAACCACGTTCGGCGAGATTGAGCGCTGCAGACAGTCCGGTGAAACCACCACCGATAACGCAAACGTCAGCCTGATGATCACCTTGCAGGCGAGGATGTTCCTGCATGCCCGTGGCTGTTGCCACGTAATATGAATCAGGATATCCACCACCATTTGGGTGAGGATCGCGTGTATGAGTGCGTTTTGTTGTTGTCATTTTGTTCTGGTAACTCTGCTTGAGGTTTCTTCAGAAGGCTGAGGTGCCTTTTGCCGGGACAACTGTAGCAGGTCTCCCACGTCGTTGGCAGCATCGGGATCACTATCTGATCCGTCGGATCCTTCGGGTATAGGGCGCGTTAGTAACTGTGCTAGAGTCAGCGCGGGGAGGTGGAAACCACCATGAATATTTACGTAGCCGGCGTTGTCATCAGTCTCCTGGTTTACGTTGTGGTTGGTAATTATGCCGGTCGCAAAGTAAAGCACCTGGACGATTATTTTGTTGCGGGTAGACAAGCACCGACGTTACTCATCGTCGGCACACTTGTTGCCAGTGTGAACAGCACCGGTGCCTTCCTCGGCGAAGCAGGATTCGCTTATTCAGGTTACACCGGCTATCTGATGCTGGGATTACCGTTAACGTCGATTGGTTATGCGCTTGGCGCTGTTTTTTTTGGCCGTTACCTGCGCCGCAGTCGAGTGCTGACCGTTGCCGAATTTTTTGGGCGCCGCTTCTTTAGTCAGCGGGTTCGAACGGCAGCGGGCGTTACGCTGATCCTCGGATTGCTTGGTTACCTGATGGTGGTTACGCACGGCGTAGCATTGGTTCTCGGACAGATTGCGGATCTGCCTCACTGGGCGGGTCTGTTGATTGCCTGGTTAAGCTACACGACATTCACGCTGTATGCGGGGTCGCGCGGTGTCGTTATTACAGACACCATCATGTTCTTGCTGTTTACGGCCATTTCGGTCATAGCACTCGCCTTTATCTTTTCTTATGCGGGTGGTTGGTTCGAAACCGTGCAGGGAATGTCGACTATGCCAGACAAACCTGACCTCTTGTCCTGGCACGGAACGATAGGGCCGGGCTCTGAATGGAGTAGCCCGTGGGAAGCATTTGCCTGGGGCTCAACCCTGGGTCTCGCCTGGGGCTTTGCGGTAGCCGTCAGCCCCTGGCAGTCGAGTCGTTATCTGATGGCCAAGAATGAGCACGTCGTAATGCGTTCTGCCTGTATCGCGACGATCATACTCATCCTGTTTCAGCACATAATTTATTACTCGGGTGGCGCGATCAACATGGGCAACCCTGATATTGAGCCGTCCACGGAGGCAATGTTGTGGGCAGCATTCAACATGATGCCCGCCATAGTCGGTTCCGTTCTATTGGCTGGAATTCTTGCCGCGGGCCTGTCGTCGGCATCGACGTTCTTATCGCTGGTTGGTTTCAGCGTGACCAATGACGTTTTCCAGTTCCGGGAGCGCAGCGACCGGCAAATGCTCAGCCTGAGTCGCTGGACGATGCTGGCCGTAGGCATTGTGGCGCTAGTCATTGCATTCCTGACGCCACCCAACATTTTCTGGATCACGTGGTCTGTTGGCACGATCTTCGCGTCATCTTGGGGGCCGGTCGCTTTTCTCAGCATCTGGAGTGATCGCATTACCGAGCAGGGCGCATTTTGGGGGATTGTCTCCGGGTTTCTGGGTAACGCTCTGAGCTCCTTGCTGGATGTTTGGGGTGTCATCGATTTGCCAGGTTATATGGATCCGGTGCTCGTCGGTGCGTTACTGAGTTGCGCCGTCATTATCACTGTTTCCAGTCGAGGTACGGTTTCCGACGAACAGAAGACACTGCGCCGCGAGCTTCATCGAGTCCCGCCGGAAGAACTTGATGTGGCGAAAACAAAGCAGACGCTGCGCATCGCCAAGCTCATCGTTTTATATGGCTTTATCGGCCCGACACTTATGTTGACGTTTATTGTGCGGCCCTATCACAAAGCGATTGGTTTGCTGGACGACGGTAGTTTGTTGAGTTGGAGTAGCGGCGAGACAATACTGCCCTTGTGTGCCGGTGCGGTACTGATTACAGCAGGTCTTGTCACCCATCGCGTTATCAAAAAGTCTTACACACCTTAATTAACAAAGGGCCTGTCGCCTATTACAGGCAACAGCAGGAGCGTTCGAGAGGCATGCATTCATGATCACGTTAAATTTGAACGGTCGAGAGACTGAGATCGCTGTGGAAGAGGATACGCCACTACTGTGGGCTCTGCGCGACGAACTGGGTATGACAGGGACCAAATACGGATGTGGTATTGGTGCTTGTGGTGCCTGCACGGTGCATATCGACGGGCAACCGGCACGTGCGTGCCTGACGCCGGTTAAGGCGGTTGCTGGCAAATCGATTACGACCATTGAAGGCTTGGCCGAAAATGGATTAAGCGTTGTCCAGCAAGCATGGGTCGATGAAAATGTTCCGCAATGTGGTTACTGCCAGGCGGGGCAGATAATGAGTGCTACCGCATTGTTGACGAGCAACCCGGATCCGACGGATGCCGATATCGAAACTGCTATGGCCGGCAACATATGTCGCTGCGGTACCTATCCAAGAATTCGCAAAGCCATTCGCGTTGCTGCCGGGAGGATGAGTCATGACGACAATTCTTAAACTCTCACGCAGAGACGTTCTCAAGGCGACGGGCGCGGTGGGTGGCGTATTTGCTCTGGGCGTATGCTTGCCCGGCTGCCAGTCACGACCGGGATTGACTGCTGCTACCGAATCGTTCGCTCCTAACCTGTTTGTGACGTTTAGCCCCGACGGCGACGTCATCATTACGGTGAGTCGAAGTGAGATGGGCCAGGGCGTACGTACCAGCTTGCCGCGCATCGTCGCCGATCAGCTGGAGGCGGATATAGCGCGCGTTACAATTGTGCAAGCACCCGGCGATCCGAAGTACGGTGATCAGAATACGGATGGTTCGAAATCCGTACGCATGATGTTTCCACCGTTGTGCGAGGCGGGCGCAACCGCTCGCGTAATGCTGGAGCAAGCGGCGGCCGACCACTGGGGTGTAGACCGCACCGAGGTTGCCGCGAACAATCATGGTGTCGAACACAAGGTCTCCGGCGAGCGACTTGAGTTTTCCGAATTGATTGAGGCGGCCTCAAGGCTTGAGATCCCACTGAATGCGCGTCTAAAAGATCCATCCGAATATCGTTACATTGGCATGTCGGCGGCTAACGTGGATCGCGAGGCTTTCGTTACCGGCAAAGCCGTCTATGGATTTGATGTCGTCATTCCCGGCATGAAATATGCGTGCGTTGCCCGAGCTCCCGTTTTTGACGCACGCATCAAGAGCTATAACACGGATGCAGCGGCCAAAGTCGCGGGTGTCAGTGCGTTCTGCAAGATTCCATTTTCACCGCACACTCGCGAGTTTTTTCCTGAGGAGGGAATTGCGGTAATAGCTGACAGTAGTTGGGCGGCAATGCGTGGACGTGACGCCCTGGAAGTGGAGTGGGATGTGAGTGCGAACGGCGATTACAATACGGCCGATTATCGCAAGCTGTTAACTAATAGTGTCAGGAACCCAGGTACAGCGCACGTTAGTCGTGGAGACGTTGACAAGGCAATGGCCGGCGCAGGGAAACTCGTTGAGGCCCTTTATGAAACACCCATGCTCGCTCACGCCCCGATGGAGCCACCTGTCGCGACGGCCTGGGTCAAAGAAAACGGTGATTGCGAGGTGTGGGTGCCCGCGCAGGACCCGAAGGACACGCGGCGTTTGATAGCCGAGTGGCTCGACATTGATCAGTCCAGGGTAACCGTGAATGTCACTTTCCTGGGCGGTGCATTTGGGCGCAAGGCCCAGAGCGACTTTATCTTCGAGGCGGTTGAAGCATCACGGCAGGCCGGTGTCCCGGTAAAATTACTATGGACGCGCGAAGATGACATTCGCAATTGTTATTTTCACGCCGAATCCATCCAAACGATGCAAGCCAGACTCGGTGCTGATGGTTTGCCAACTGCCTGGCTAATGCGTTCGGCGTATCCATCAATCGACTGGATGTGGCAGCCAGGACTCGATGAGCCCATGCCCTGGGAAGTTGGCATGGGCCTCACTAATATGCCGTTTGATGTGCCCAACGTCAGTATCGAGGGTTGCAAGGCACGAATTCCAATTCGTATCGGCTGGCTGCGATCTGTGTGCAACGTCTGGCACTCGTTTGCAATCAACGGATTCGTCGACGAGATGGCCGAAGCGGCTGGCGCGGACGTCGTTGCGTATCGACTTCGTTTGCTTGGCAAGGATCGAGTTTTTGATGCGCCGAATGAGCCGCAAGACTCGATTGAATGTTTCAATGGCAGATGGGTTGATACCGGTCGCTACCGGCGCGTACTGGAGTTTCTGGCAGGACGCTGCGACTGGGGCAAAGAGTTACCTGAGAACCACTTCCGCGGCCTTGCCGTGCAGAACAGTTTCTACAGTTATACGGCGACAATCATTGAAATTGCTATCAACAAGGATGGTAGCTTTAGCATAGTGAGTGTCGATACTGCAGTGGATTGTGGGCGCATCGTGAATCCCGAAGGCGTCACTGCCCAAGTGGAGGGCGCCACTATTTTCGGGCTCGGGCTGGCGTTGTACGGCGAACTCACGGCTAGCGATGGGCGGGTGCAACAGAGTAATTTTCATGATTACCGCGTCATGCGTATCAACGAGACGCCTGGCGTTATTCGCGCTCACCTGATGGAGAGCGATGAGCCGCCGTCCGGTATTGGTGAGCCACCGACACCGGTAATTGCACCGGCATTGGCGGCCGCACTATATGCGGCAACAGGCACCAGATTCAGACGGATGCCATTCATGAAAGAGTGGAGTGCTTTGAAAAACAGCTAATCGTTGCAACGAGCAACAAAAGGCCCCGGCCGCTTGCGTGACCGGGGCCTTTTTGTTTCGCCGAGATTGGACTGGCTATTCGGTTGGTACGCTGGCGTTTGCTGCTACTTTCCAGTGGCCATCCTTTTTCTGCCACACATGCATGCTCCAGTGCGGCTGGTCTCCACCTGAACTGTGCACCATTACAGCGATGTCAGGACTAAGAAACCTTACCTGGTAATCACCGGCAATGTAGGGACCGGTTGCTGGTTCATCTTGTGTCGCCAGCATCTCTGCTCTGCTGACAATGCCTTCTGCACCAATAGCCAGGATGTCGCTGGCAAGCATCGGGTCAACAGCTGCGGCGCTAGTGGATTCGCCCCATACTTTATCCATGCCGATCAGTGTTTCTTCGTCGCTTGCTAATGCCGACGTGGCCGCAAAGCCTAAGCAAATAAGCAATGTTGTTGCGATAATTTTCTTCATTGAACTCCCCCTGGGTTCTGGTTAAAACTGACCGTTTGGTCAGTCACTACAATAAGCCTTTTTTGTCCTCAAGTCATGAATAGACGCTCGAAGTCCCGAGCTTGTCGCAAGTAACTGCTGACCCAGCTACACTGTTTCCAGTCTTTGCCAAGCTTCGTGCCGCCAAATAAGGCACGTCAATTACACAGTCAGCCCGGGGATTATTGATATGAGCACACCAAGCGCCGTCACTCGATTATTGTTGCTGGGAGGAGCGCTGCTCATCGCATCCTTTCTCGGGGCTTGTGCAAAGGAGTCTCCGGAGTCGGCGTCTTTGGTAATCATGAATACCCGTGTCTGGACCGGCGACGCCGGCATGCCTTGGGCTGACGCGGTAGCGAGTCGCGGCGACAAGATCGTCGCGGTAGGAACTGCCGCCGATGTCGCCGACTACATTGATGACGATACTCAGGTCATATCGGTAGATGGCGGCATGTTGCTGCCCGGGTTCATTGATTCACACGTGCACTTTTTATCGGGTGGCGCTGGCCTTGCCAGTGTGCAGCTGCGCGATGCTAAGACCCCGCAGGAGTTTGCAAAGCGTATCGGCGATTATGCGAGCGGCGTGGAGCCGAATGAGTGGATACAAGCCGGTGCCTGGGATCATCAAAACTGGGGCGGTGAGTTGCCAACGCGCGAGTGGATAGATGCGCTTACGCAGAACAACCCGGTTTGGGTGATGCGCCTGGATGGTCACATGGGTGTTGCGAATTCATTGGCACTTAAATTAGCCGGTGTCGATGCCGATACACCAGATATAGCGGGTGGTTCAATTGTTCGTGATGCTAACGGACGTCCAACCGGCGTGCTTAAAGATAACGCAATGCAACTCATGTTTGCAGTTATTCCGCAGCCAACTGAGGTACAGCTTGATCGGGCCTTGAGTGCCGCTATGCACTACGTTGCCAGCAACGGGGTTACCACTGTGCACGATATGTTTTCGGATGACTTCGATAGCTGGCTGAGCCTTGATACGTATCGACGAGCTGAGCCAAAGGGCGAATTGATTACGCGCGTCTATTCTGTCCAACCTCTTGCAGACTGGCAGCGAGTGAGCGCCGATGTTACCGAACATGGTCGCGGCAATGACTGGTTGAAGACAGGGGCGGTCAAGGGCTTTATGGACGGTTCACTGGGCTCGCATACGGCGGCGTTCCTGGAGCCTTTTACGGACTCACCAAATGATAGTGGCTTCCTGTTAAACAGTCTGGATGATATTCGTGGTTGGGTAAGCGGCGCCGATGCCGCAGGCCTGCAAGTGATGGTGCACGCCATTGGTGATAGTGCCATTCGTGACTTGCTGGATATCTACTATGATGTTGCAGAAAAACACGGTGCCAAAGACAGGCGTTTTCGAATTGAACACGCGCAGCATATTCATCCCGCGGATATTCCGCGTTTCGCATTACAAAATGTTATTGCCAGCATGCAGCCCTACCATGCAATTGACGACGGCCGCTGGGCTGACAAGGTTATTGGAGAAGAGCGCGCGCGGACGACTTACGCATTCAGGTCATTGATCGAGAGCCATGCACATCTTGCGTTCGGCAGTGACTGGTACGTCGCTCCAGCGGTGCCGCTGCTCGGTATTTATGCGGCGGTTACAAGACGCACTCTCGACGACGCACATCCGGATGGTTGGGTTCCCGAACAGAAGATCAGTATCGAGCAGGCGCTGCATGCCTACACTTACGAAGGGGCTTACGCTTCATTTGAGGAAGACAAAAAAGGGATGCTTAAAGTTGGCATGTTGGCCGATATGGTTTTGCTTGATCGCGACCTCACAGCGATTGCACCGGAGACCATTCGAGATGCACGTGTTCTGAAAACCATTGTGGGGGGCAAGGTGGTGTTTTCCGCGGATAATTAGTTAGCTATTGGTTCGCAGCAGCCTTGTGTAGCACTTGCTACGCTTGTTCGCAGAAAGGTGTACCGCGTCCACAATTTTCGTCCTATACTGGCTTTCAAGTACTAAGAGCCCGACTCACTACGGGCCCCGGGGGGGAATCGAAATGCGCGTCATGATCCTGGTGTTATTGTGTTTGTCGTTCACTGCGAATGCCCAGGTCGCACCTGAAACAGTGGGTCAGGAGAAATTAGCGGCTCCCGGGCCGGGCTGGTTTCTGGTGCAAAGCTGGACCGCAGCCACGTTGTTCGATAGCGAGACCGGAGAGATGCAGGGCACTGTCACGGTCAGTCCTCTGACACCCGCGATTGAGCCGAACTTCCCGAGAAAAGAAATCTACGCTGCTGAGTCATTTTATTCACGCGGTGTTCGTGGCGAGCGCAGTGATGTGCTGACTATTTTTGACGCTGAAAATTTGCGGGCTATCGACGAGGTGGCTTTACCGCCAAAGACAACACCCTTGTGGTTTCGCAATTATATTGGCTTGCTCGATGACGAGCGGCACGTCGCTGTTTTCAACATGACCCCGGCGCAGTCGATCAGCATTGTCGACGTCGTTGACAGAGAATTCGCCGGCGAAATTTCGACGCCGGGTTGTGCGTTGATCCTGCCGGTTGCGAAACGCTCGTTCATCATGATTTGCGGCGACGGTTCGTTGCAACTTATCCGCCTTGATGAAAATGGTATAGAAGCAAAGCGCACTCGAAGCAAATCGTTTTTTGCCGTTGAAAAAGATGCCGTATTCGATCAGGTTGCGCGGACAGCTGATGGTTGGCTGCTGCTGTCGCACGAGGGCCTTGTTTTTCATGTTACGACCAAGGGCGATGACATACAGCTGAGCAAGCCCTGGTCGATTCTGACTGATAAGGATAAGGAAGAAACCTGGCGTCCTGGCGGTTTGCAGATAATGGGCTACCATCGCGAATCGGGCGTGCTTTATGTGCTTATGCATAAGGGTGGGATAGATACGCACTACGAGCCAGGCGAAGAGGTTTGGCTGATCGACATGGCTCGGCAAAAACGTATTGGGCGAATGGCATTCGAGGTGCCGACCAAATCCATTCAGGTGACCCAGGAGTCCGCACCCAAGCTATTGGCGTTGACCAATGAAGCCAATGTCGAGGTTTATGACGGGCAGTTGCTGCGTCACCTTCGCACCATCAAAAGTGCCGGGGCGAGCCCGCAGTTTTTGCAAACGCTGGGCCGCCATGATTGATCCATTGATCGCAAAGATCATTGCCACAGGATTCGGACTCTTGTGGTTGGGGGCGGCCTGGCACAAGCTGGCGGCACCAACGGTGTTTCGCGGGATACTCAAAGATTACCAACTACTGCCAACTGTTTTGCTTGGGCTGCTGAGTTATCTGGTTCCTGTCATTGAGGCCGCATTAGGGGTTAGCTGGTTGCTCGGCCTAGCGACAGTTAAGACCTCGATCATCAGCGCGGTACTGCTTTCGAGTTATGCATTGGCCATAGCAATCAACTTGCTGCGTGGGCGGGTACACATTGATTGTGGCTGTGGCTTTTCCTCGGCGGCAACTGAACACCCCCTGTCGTGGATGCTGGTTGTACGCAATTTTGTACTCATAGTCATATCGCTTTTGCTGTTACTGCCAGTCGGTGAACGGGTCCTTGGTTGGTCGGATTACATCGTGCTGGCCACGGCGCTATTGGTGACGCTGTTGTTACAAGGCGCTGTATCGCAGCTGTTGCGCAATGGTGCGGCAATTGGTGCCTGGAGAAGCTCGCATGACTGAGACCTTGCTCGTGTCCAATATTATTCTCTGGTGCCTGGTGGTCGTGCTCAGTATTGTTGTCGTTGCCTTGGCTAGACAGGTCGGTTTGTTGCATGAGCGCGTTGCTCCGGCAGGTGCGTTGATGCCCACTAATGGTCCCAAGGTTGGCGAGTTGACCAAGGCAATGAGCCTGACTAGTCTGCAGGGTGAGCAAGTCAGCGTCGGTGGCGGAAGTGACAGCGGATTGGCAACCCTGGTTTTGTGGATTTCTCCCACCTGTCCAATCTGCAAATCATTGGTGCCAACGGCACGGTCACTGGCAGGACATGAAAAATTACGCCTGGTCTTCGCCAGTGATGGCGACAAACCGGAAAAACACCAGGCGTACGTTAAAGATTTGCGAATCGAGAAATTTTCCTACGTTGTATCGCAAAGTCTTGGTGTTGCCTACGCAGTCAGCAAATTGCCATTCGCGGCCTTGATAGATGCCAATGGAATTTTGCAGAGTAAAGGATTGGTAAACACACGAGAGCATCTCGAGAGTCTGGTCGAGTCGATGGAGACCGGTATTGAGTCTTTACAGAATTACATGCATCTCGTTGAGTCAGAAACAGAACGCCCGGTGACGGAGCAAGCCTCATGAAAAGAAATAGCCTCATCGATAATGCCTGGCAATGGCTCGACCGTAAAACGGATCGTAGCAGTCGCCAGTTAGCTCGTCGGACATCGCGCCGCAGCTTTATTGCGAGACTTGGTATGGCCGTCGCGGGTATGTCGGTTTTGCCATTATTACCAGTAATGCGAGCGTTTGCCGCAGAGAATTTGAAAGAGACCGGCGACCCCCGAAGTTGCGATTACTGGCGTTACTGTGCGCTTGACGGAACATTGTGTTCCTGCTGCGGTGGGACGCAGAGCAGCTGTCCGCCAGGGGCTGAGCCATCACCGATTTCCTGGATAGGCACTTGCCGTAACCCGGTCGATGATAAGGATTACCTGATTTCATACAACGACTGTTGTGGTCAGGACACGTGCGGACGTTGCGGTTGCCACAACACCGAGAGAGAGCGACCGGTTTACTATCCGAGCAAGGCCGGCGCCGTGCTCTGGTGCTTTGGAACAGAGAGCCGGACCTATCATTGCACCGTAGGCGTCGTGCTTGGCGAGGCTTCCGACGCGAGCTGATCATGCGGACTGTGTGCCGACTTACAGTCATTCTTTTCTGTTGCCTTGCAGCCGGCAGGGTCGGGGCGAACCCACGTGCCGATTACTTACTTCATTGCGGTGGCTGCCATTTGCCGGACGGCAAGGGCGTTCCTCCCGAGGTGCCAACGTTAATCAATACGCTTGGGCCGATAGTCGCTACTCAGGAAGGGCGCGACTACGTCGTTCGTGTCCCAGGTGCTTCCCAGACTCCCTTAACTGACGAGCAGCTGGCTACGGTGATGAACTGGGTGTTACATACATTCAACGCTGAGACCCTGGATAAGAACTTCAAACCGCTAACGGGTATTGAAGTCAGCAAGGCGCGTAGCCAAGTGCTGGCCGATCCCATAAAGTGGCGGCACGAGCTATGGCCCGACTACGACTAGCGGGATTACGCTAGTCGTGATGGTTGGTTAGCGGAGTACCGGCCGCAACGTGCCAGTCACAAATACTGCTCCAAATTTCTTCAGCCGTTTCGGCGAACCAGAACAAGTCACGATCTTCAGGATCAATGACGCCCTCATCCACCAGGAAGTCTACGTCGAAGACGCGCCGCCAGTAACTCTCGCCAACGAGCACTATAGGCATCGGTTTGATCTTGCGAGTTTGTACCAGTGTCAGGGTTTCGAATAATTCATCCAGTGTGCCGAATCCGCCTGGAAAGGCCACCATGGCTTTGGCCCTCAGTAAGAAGTGCAGCTTCCGAATGGCAAAGTAGTGAACGCTGAAACAAAGCTCGGCACTGATGTAAGGATTCGGGTACTGCTCATGGGGTAGCGTAATATTTAGTCCAATGCTCTTTGCATTAACGTCGGCTGCGCCACGATTCGCCGCCTCCATGATGCCTGGACCTCCGCCCGTCATGAGAGTGATATGACTGTCCTTGGGGCCACCGCCTGAGCGACCAATCATCGCACCCAGCTCCCTGGCGACATTGTAATAGTTGCTCTTCAGCATGATTCGCTTTGCAATGCGCAGTTTTTCTTCAAGCGCTGCGTCACCAGGATTGTGATCTAATTCATCCTGCGCCTCAGCAAGTCGCCGTTCAGCTTCCGCTGGTTCGTCAATGCGGGTACCACCAAAAATGACAATCGTGTGGTGGATACCCTGGCGACGCAGATTCAATTCTGGTTTCAGATAGTCTAGTCCGAGACGTTGACTACGCAGGTCTTCACCGGAAAGGAACTGCAAATCTCTTGTCGCGGGCTGGTAGCAGTCGCTCTGAGTCAGCTCCCTGACATGGCGCGCCCCTTCTGGATCGTCGGCGAGGGGTTTGATTTCCTGCCACGGCAATGGCCGCGCACGCTTGACCGGATCAGCGGGCTTCGGAACATGGGGACCGTGTTTCTTTTTCTCATTCATTCCGCTTGATATTCCTGTGTGAAATGGGGCTCTGTGTTCTGTATGGGTGCGTGTCGGATCATGGGGCGATGACAACTTTTTGTGAGTACTTAGCGATCGTTACCGGTGCGTTAAATTTATTTACGAGCTCTTCTGTCAACGGACGCTGCGCGTCAGGTTCGCCGTGCACCAGGTAAACCGGAGGTCGTCCAGCAAAGTTATCGTACCAGCTTAACAAGTCTTTCTGATCCGCATGTGCGGATAGCCCGCCAATCGTGTGAATCGCCGCGCGTACGTCAATATCCTTGCCCCACAAGCGTATCGTGTTGGCGCCATCAACCAGCTGGCGACCAAGCGTGCCCCCCGCTTGATACCCTACTATGACCACATGGCATTCAGGCCGCCACACATTGTTTTTAAGGTGATGGCGTATACGCCCACCGGTGCACATGCCACTCGCCGCAATTATTATTGCTCCAGACGTTACATCATTGATGGCGATAGATTCATCGGTAGTTAGTGTGGAATGAAAATTCTCCAGATCGGGCAGACTCGAGTTCGATTCGAACAAGTGCGCATCATAGAGGCGTCGATAGCGTGCATATACTTCCGTAGCACGAATAGCCATTGGGCTGTCCAGAAAAATACGCCACTTGTCTAATTGCCACTCTTCGTAATGCTGCTCCATCAGGTAGAGCAGGTCTTGCGTCCGGCCGACAGCAAACGCGGGGATGAGGATGTTTCCCTGCGACGCTCGTGCGTCGTGAAAAACGCTGCCGAGTTCTTCCATCGTTTCTTTGAATGGACGGTGCAACCGGTCGCCGTACGTGCTCTCCATTACGACTATATCGGCCTTCTTGATGATGGCCGCGGGTTCCATTACCGGCGAATCGCGGTAGCCAAGATCGCCGCTGAAGACCAGGGTTCGGGTTTCCTCGCTGTCGCGATATCTGAGTTCGACGATCGCTGAGCCCAGGATGTGACCGGCGTCGTGCAACAGCAAGGTCAATCCGGGCACTACCTCGAACTCTTCTTCATAGCCGATGCTGTGAAATAGTTTCAGACAGGCATCTGCGTCCGCCCTGGTATATAGGGGTTCTATCGGAGGTGCCCGCCCGTCACGTTGTTTTCGGGTTTCCCACTCAGCGTCTTTTTCATTGAGATAGCCTGAGTCCGGCAGCATTATCTCGCACAGCGCTCGACTGGCGTGCTGGGTATAGATCGGACCCGAGTATCCTCTTCGGACCAGTAAAGGGACCCGCCCGGAATGGTCTATGTGTGCGTGACTCAGGATCACTGCGTCGATTTGTCCCGGTTCAACCGGGAAGGGTTCACGATTATGTGCCTCTTCTTCGTGATGTCCCTGGATAAGCCCGCACTCGAGCAGTACTTTGTATCCGTTTACGCGCAGCAGGTAAAGAGAGCCTGTAACACGGCCTACTGCACCGAAGAACTGTAGTTCAAAGCTCATAAGAATCTCCCGGTCATTTCAAGCATAGCAGTCTCGCGACTGACGCGATTGCACTGCACCAGGTTTGCACAAGCCTATTTCTTGGCTTCAGCAGCGACCAGTTTACACTCGAAAACGCCACGCAATGCGTTTGCCAAAAATAATTTATCCGCGTCTAGCAGGTCACGCATGTGGAGGGTTTTTTCCTCAATCACAATGTCCGTGCGGCTCATTTGAATCTGGCGCATTACGCCATTTAACAAACCGCAGGAAAGAGGTGGTGTGTACCAGCGGTTGTTCTTGACGATGAAGATATTGCTGCGGGCTCCTTCGCACAACTCGTCGCGCTCATTGAAAAACAGGGCGTCAAAGTACTCACCCTGTTCGGCAAGTTGCCTGAGCACTTTGTCATAGACGTCGCGAACTGTAGTCTTGTGTTGCAGGAATAAGTTTGTTGCGACCAGTTTCTCGCTAGCAATGACTGCTTTTGGCATTGAGGAAAAGGCTGGAATTGTGCGGTAACGGATGTCTATTTCTCCGTCCTGCGACAAAGCGAGGCGAATCGCCGAACGGTCTGGAATATCAGCGGTGGCGAGTCGCAAGGTCTCCCTGATCTGTTCTTCTTCAAACGGGAAACCGAATACCTTGGCTGAGTTGGCGAGCCGCTCAAGATGCAGTGCCAGGTAAGGGAAATGGCCCTGCTCAAAACAAAGGGTTTCGAGCAACTCAAAATTCGCCGGCAGGCGCGTTACGAAATTGGCTTTCGCCAGGCACTCTGCGTATTCCGGCAAGGCCTCGGAGTCGGCGACGATGCCGCTTCCTATGCCGAGACGACCATTGCCGTGTTCATCAAGTTCAAGCGTGCGGATTGCAACGTTGACGGTAAAATCGCCTCCCGGATACCAGTGGCCAACGCTGCCGGTATATAAGTGACGCGGAGTTTTTTCAAGTTCCTGAATCAGTCGCATCGCCCTGATTTTGGGCGCGCCGGTAATTGAGCCGCAGGGAAATAGTGCATGTAACAGTTTGTACAACGAAACCTGCTCTATTTCTGCGGAAACTTCAGAGACCATTTGCAGAATTGTGGAATAGGTTTCGACGTTGAACAGCGACTCCACTTTGACCTTGCCGGGCCGTGCGAGGCGTCCAAGATCATTACGAATCAGGTCGACAATCATAACGTTCTCTGCCCTGTCCTTGATCGAATTCCGCAAGGATTCGGCGCGCGCCCGGTCTTCGTCGTCAGTGGCTCCGCGCAGTGCCGTGCCTTTCATGGGTCGCGCCACGATACGTTCACCCCGGCGTTCCAGGAATAGTTCGGGAGATAGCGACAACACTTTACGTCCGGCAAGCTGGACGAATGCCCCGTGTCTTACTGATTGTCGCTTGCGCAGCCGGTGGTAAAGGGCCAGTGGATTGCCGAAAGTTTGAAAGTCGAGCGGCCAGGTAAAGTTGATCTGGTAACAGTTGCCCTCGTCGATGTTGCTGAGTATTTCACCGATGGCAGCGCTGTAATCATCAACCTTCATACTGCGTCGTACATTCATTATGCCTGCATGTCGGTCGTGTTCAGGCAGTGCTTGCAGGCAGTCGGCAAGCGCCTGATCGAAGACTTGTTGCGATAACCAGTGCGCTGATTGGAAGGCGAGAGCTGTGAATGGGCTATTAATTGGAAAGTCAGTCTTTACGGAAGAGGCCGGTTCCAGCCAATAACCAAGCTCGTATTCCAGCAATAGAATTGTGTGCAGGCTTTGCGCCAGCTTTTCAGTCTCGGCACATTTTGCTTCTAGTTCGTCGCGATTTCTCGCTTCGATAACAGAATGAGGATTGGTTAGAATCCAGACGCCTTGCTGATCGCTATCGTCACGCCCATCAACCAGGGCGAAAACTTCGCTGCTCAGTGCCAGACCAGTTAAAACTTGCGTATCAATGATGGAGAACCGCTGACCGTTGGTTGCAGATGCTAATTCCAGTCAGCCATTCTCCACTATTCTATAAGCGCTGAATACGCCCAATACATTAACCGGACCTATTTGTGCCTAATTGGCTTGGCCCAGGGCGCTAGACGGCGGATTGGAATTTCGCAGGTTCCTGCTTCGACATGTGCTCGTAGGTTTGCCAGCGCATTTCAACTAATTCCTGAGCGCTTTGCATCAGCAGTCGGGCCTCTTCCGGATTGTTGCGCAGCAAGATCTTGTAACGCATCTCGTTGTAGGCATATTCCTGCAAGCTGATGGTCGGCCGCGGCGAATCCAGTACGAACGGTTTCTTGCCGGCGTCACGCAATGCCGGGTTGTAACGGATCAAGGGCCAATAACCGCACATTGTTGCCAGTTTCTGTTGTTGCAAACCTTTGGCCATGTCGTAACCGTGCGCGATGCAATGGCTGTACGCCAGGATTAGTGATGGCCCGTCGTATTCCTCCGCCTCTCGCATCGCCAGTAATGTTTGCTGCGGATTACCGCCAAGCGCCACCTGAGCCACGTATACGTTGCCGTAGGAAACCGCTTGCAACGCCAGGTCCTTCTTGCCGATGCGCTTGCCTGCAGAGGCGAATTTGGCGGAGGCCCCCAGTGGCGTCGCCTTGGACATCTGTCCGCCGGTATTCGAATAAACCTCGGTATCAAGAACCAACACATTTACGTTACGGCCACTGGCCAACACGTGATCAAGTCCGCCCGAGCCAATATCATAGGCCCAGCCATCACCACCTATTAACCAGATGCTGCGACGAACCAGGTGGTCCACGATCGATAACAACGCGGCAGCATCCTCGTTATCTTCTGCCATGTCTTGCAGCAATTTCTTCAGCACGGCGACCCGTTGTCGTTGCTGGCGCAACTCGGAGCCAATACGCTGCCCGCCGTTTATCACAAGGTCGGAGAACTCGGCGCCAAGTTCCGGAGCCATCTTGCGGACCAATTGCTTGGCAATATCCATGTGATGATCAGCGGCGATGCGCATGCCCAGTCCAAACTCGGCGTTGTCTTCGAACAATGAATTCGACCAGGCGGGTCCACTGCCTTCCTTGTTCTTGCTCCATGGCGTAGTTGGCAGGTTACCGCCGTAAATTGACGAGCAACCCGTTGCGTTGGCAATCAGTAGCCGCGGTCCGAAAAGTTGTGACAGCAGTTTGACATAGGGGGTTTCGCCACAGCCCGCGCACGCTCCGGAGAATTCGAATAGTGGCTGCAGGAACTGTGCGCCACGCACTGACGAGAAGTCGATCTTGGCGCGATCAGATATCGGCAGGGTCTCAAAGAATTCGACATTGCTCTTGCCGCTTTGCAGGACTGGTTCTTTATCCGTCAGATTGATCGCACGGAAATTTTCGTTGTCTGGACTTTTTACCGGGCAAGCTTCGACACACAAGCCGCAGCCTGTACAGTCCTCCAAATAGATTTGCAGCGTGTAACGTGTTTCTGGAAAGCCACGCGCACTAATCGGCGCTGATTGAAATTCCTCAGGCGCTTTGTCGAGCTCTCGCTCATGATAAAACTTGGAGCGAATCACGCTATGCGGACAAACAAAGCTGCAGTTGCCGCACTGTATGCAGAGATCCGGCTCCCAGGTGGGGACGATGTCCGAAACATTACTCTTTTCCCACTGGGTCGTGCCACTCGGATAGGTGCCATCTATCGGTAACATGCTGACTGGCAGGTCATCGCCGTGACCGCGCAACATAGTGGCCGTCACTTCACGAACGAAACGTGGCGCCTCATTCGGAACCATCTGGTGCATTTTCTTTTTGCCGCTTACGCCGCCAGGAATTTTCACCTCATGGAGATGATCCAGCGCCGCATCGACAGCGGCGAAGTTTTGGTCGATAACGGATTGACCTTTCGCGCGGTAGCTTTTCTCAATTGCTTTCTTGATGCGTGCGATTGCCTCTTCACGCGGCAG
>JAHEFE010000072.1 GCA_024640365.1 Woeseiaceae bacterium
CACCTTCGACGCCGCCAACGCCAAGGTGCCGTCGCGCCACAAGACCCAGTACTTCGAGATGATGGGCCAGTGGGCGCTGTACGACGAAGGCTGGCTCCTGAGCACCAAGGTCAACCGCGCGCCCTGGGAGGCGTTCGGCGTTGCGAATACGGATCCTCTGAACAACCAGGTGTTCCAGTTGTATGACCTGAGCAAGGACTTCACTCAATCCAACGACATCGCCGCGCAGAATCCGGAGAAGGTGAAGGAAATGCGCAAGAAGTTCGTCGAGGAGGCCAAGAAGTACCAGGTCTTCCGCTCGATGCGTCGGTGGCGGCGCGCGTTATCGCACCGCGCCCAAACATAACTGCCGGCCGGACCGAGTTTGTCTATACCCGGCCGATGGTCGGTCTGCCGCAGGGTGACTCACCCCTGTTGCTGAACACCTCCTACACGATCACGGCCGACATCGACATACCCGAGGGCGGCGCCGAGGGAATGATCCTGACCTCCGGCGGGCGCTTCGCCGGCTACGGGTTCTATCTGCTCAAGGGCAAACCGGTGTTCCTGTGGAACCTGATCGACCTGGAACGGATCAAGTGGGAAGGCCCCGAAGCGCTTTCGCCGGGTAAACACTCCGTTGTATTCGACTTCAAGTATGACGGTCTGGGCACGGGCACGCTGGCCTACAACGACATGAGCGGCCTGGCGCGATCAGGCACAGGCACGTTGAGTGTCGATGGCAAGGTGGTTCAAACGCAGGAGATGAAGAAGACCCTGCCGATGATCCTGCAGTGGGACGAGTCATTCGATATCGGTTCCGACACGCTGACCGGCGTGAACGACGCCGATTATCTGCCGCCATTCCCGCTGACCGCCGGGCTCGACAAGCTGACGATCAAGGTCGACCGGCCACAACTTTCGGCTGCGGACATCGAGAAACTGCAGGCTGCGCAACGGAACAACAAATCCAGCGAGTAAAAGCGCCTGTCTGTCGTAATGAGGGCCGTCTCCGTAAGGAGGCGGCCTTTTTTATACACCTCTCCGGATGGCCCCGGCTGCGGCAGCGGGACCAGTCTGCGGCTGCACCGAATCCAACGCTGGAAGAACTACGCTTCACCCGATATGAATGGCCAATCAATATAGTGGGGTTTCTGGAACTATAGTGTTTAAATTACTTATACTCCTTATGTTCTCGTCAATTTCCGCTATAATTCCAGCGGGCATGGAAAAATTTTTATCATAGCCACGCAAATCTCTTGTACGTGCAGCTACCGCTACCTGCGCGTTGTTAATCGAGCAGATAACCCAAAATTTCCGTTACCAATATGTGCGCTTAGGGGATCTATTGCACTATTCGAGCAGGGGATTCAGGCATCTGCACTATCTAAACCCTAGGAGTAAATCGTTAATGAATCGGACATTTTTATTACTGACTTTGGCTTCGTTCCTGACTACCGTATCAGCGGCTCAGGCACAGGACCAGGTTCGGGCCGACCGCAATACGTCTCGTGCACTACCCGCTAATATTGAAAGCCTCAGGCTTGCGACACCCATGCAAATGAATGGCGTGGATGTGATGGCTCGAAGAGCCAGCGTAGATTCGGCTGGAGACCACAATGTAATTATTCGCCTTGCAACACCATCAGTCGCTGAACAAAAATTGCGTGGCAAGTCTGCGCAAAAAGCTAAAAAGAATATTAAGGCTGAGCAAACTGACTTACTGGCCGAAGTCATGGCACTCGACCCAAACGCACGCGTCATCGCCCAGACACAACTGGTGTTAAATGCCGTGTTCATAGAAGTGAATCCTTCGGTACTGGATGAGTTGGCCAAGAATCCGGGTGTTCTGCGCATCACCCCGGTGGCGAATTATGAAATGGACTTAAGTGAAACCGTGCCTTACATAGGCGCGTCATTGGTTCAGGCCGAAGGCTTTGACGGTAGCGGTGTGAGTGTCGCCGTGCTCGACAGCGGCCTCGATTACAATCATTTGGCCTTGGGAGGTTCGGGTAATCCGGCCGACTTTGCTGCCAACGACCCTAATGTCATCAATGAGAATGAAGCAGGTATGTTTCCGACCGCTAAAGTCGTTGGTGGTTACGACTTTGTAGGCAGTAACTGGCCAAATACACCAGAACAACCGGATCCTGATCCCATTGATGATGGTGTTGGTGGCGGTCATGGCACTCATGTCGGTCACATTATTGGTGGTGTGGGCGGTGTTGCCCCAGGTGCAGATTTGTACGCTGTCAAAGTGTGTTCTTCCGTATCCACTTCCTGTTCCGGTATTGCGCTTATTCAGGGCATGGAATTTGCAGTCGACCCAGATGGCGATGGTGACCCATCCGATGCTGTGGACGTAATTAACATGTCACTGGGCTCTCCGTACGGACAACCTTTTGATGACGACTTGAGTGCTGCAGTCAACAACGCGACGGCGCTGGGCACTTTGACGGTGGCCTCCGCCGGTAACAGCGGCGACAAGCCTTATGACACTGGCAGTCCATCTGCCGCAGCAACGGCACTCTCGGTTGCACAAACAGCTGTGCCGAGTGATGTTCTTCCGTTGTTGCAAGTCGTTGCGCCAGAGTCTATTTCTGGCCAGTATCCGGCCGTTTATCAATCGTGGTCTGCTCCGCTCACAGAGATTATCGAAGCGCCACTTCAGTACGCTGATGGGGCAGGCGGTAATCTGAATGGTTGCGCGCCCTTTGCTGCGGATTCTCTTGCTGGCCTGATCGTGCTAGTCGATCGTGGTGGTTGTAATTTTACGCTGAAAATCAAAAATGTTGGCGATGCCGGTGGTTTGGCTGGCATTATTGGACTGGTGGCTCCGGGTGACCCATTTACCGGTGGTGATGGCGGTGATCGTCCGATTGTCGTTCCGGGTTACATGGTCAGCCAGGCGATCTCCAACGTCTTCAAATCAGGCTTACCTGACACGATAATCCGACTTGATCCAGAAACCGGTTTACCGCTGGTGGGAAGCATGGTGGGTTCTTCCGCCCGCGGCCCGCAAAACGAGTCGACTACGCTGATTAAGCCTGAAATTGGCGCGCCAGGTGCTTCCATCTCAGCCATTGCCGGAACCGGCACAGGAGAAGGACCTTTTGGTGGCACTTCCGGCGCTGCTCCTATGGTGGCTGGATCAGCTGCTTTGCTCTTGCAAGCGTTCCCAGAGTTGAGTCCGCTTGAAGCCAAAGCGAAGTTGATGAATACAGGTGACACCGACATTATCAGCGATCCTCTACTTGGCGACCTGGCACCTATCACCCGCATTGGCGGTGGTGAAGTACGTATTGACCAGACAGTTGCCGCATATTCTGCTGCGTGGGACGATGCGACCGGCCAGGGTGCGCTAAGCTTCGGTTTTGTCGATGTTCACAAAGATACGGTTAACCTGTTCAAGACGGTACGAGTTCGGAATTATTCCGATTCGAAAATTACTTATAATATCGACGCCAACTTCCGTTTCGCGGACGATGCAGAAAATGGTGCAGTAGCCGTTAAAGCTCCGAAATCGATCAAAGTGGGGGCCGGTCAAGATGCCACTTTCACTGTGAAGATGACCATCAAAGGCGCGTTGTTGAGAGGCAATTTCATGAACTCCGGTAGTCAGGGCGCCAACCCGGCAGCACTCACTACCAATGAGTATGATGGCTATCTGGTGTTGGATGATGGCACTCAGCCTATCCACATGGCATGGCATGTTCTGCCGCGCCAGGCTTCCAACGTCGTAGGGCGGCAGGTGCTTAACTTCGAGGACGGTGAAGACACTATTAACCTGACCAACAACGGTGTAGGTACTGCTCAAAATGATGCCTACTCCCTGTTGGCGGTCAGCCCCAACATGCCTGAAGGTGGCATTGGTGCGCAAAGTCCGATGCCGGATATCCGCGCAGTAGGCATTACTACCATTCCGGTACCCGCAGGTTTTTGCTCAGGCAGCGACTCATTCTTATGGGTATTTGCAGTCAATACATGGGAACGGCAGGAACACTTGTTGCCGGTCAGTGTCAGCATTGAACTCGATACAAATCAGGACGGGGCGGTTGACTATGTAGTGCTGAATCGTGATGCCAGTGGTGCAGGCACCATCACGGACGGTCGCCAGCTAGCCTGGGTATTTAACGTTGGTGCGGGTACGCTTGGTGCCTTTTTCTTCGCTGAGCACTCGACCAATACAGGCAACACGGCGTTGATCGTTTGTGGTGAGCAGATTGGCATGAACGCGAACAATTTCTTCCAGAATGTGGATATGGATGTCTATGCCGACGACTTCTACTACGGCGGCCCGGGCGACGCGGTTCTGGGTCTGACAGTGGCTCCTTTGGGTGAGCAGTATTTCGGCATTCCAGATGATATCGCTGGCAAATCAGAAGGCTCGATGACGGTGCTGGACTTCGGTCCACTGCCAGGTAATTCGCCAGAGCTGGGTATTTATTTGATCGGTAATGGCGATCGCGGAGCCGGCGCACGCGGCGGTGCTACCAAGAGTACTGAAGCCTTGTTGTTTACACCCAACAAGTAGACTGTACTTCTGGTAATAGCAGTATGGGAAACGGCGCCCTCCGGGGCGCCGTTTTTTTGTGCTCTCCGCAAATGTGACGAATAAATCGAGCGGGCATTCCAGTGTCCATAAAAAGATGTATTGAATTGTAGAATCTGTGGGTGTCCCGACTCTATTACCGCTGGTCAAAGGAGTTTCTGGAGGCCGGCAAGAAGCGTCTGGCCGGCGATACCGCACGGGAAGCGAACTCCGATGAAGTCAAAGGGCTGCGCCATCAAAACCGGCTTTCAGCTTCCCCGGTGGACGCGGTGTTTTCAGCGCGCTCATGTTGACCGGCTCGCTCCTGGGCTGGTTTTTTTGCCGGTCAGTTCCGACCGGCTTTTTGCTCTACTAGCAACTGAGATGAGTCTGCCCGAACCTGGACGGCGCGGCTGTAGGAAATCGGCTCGGAATTAGGTAGTACGGCGGCCTGTATTCGATTCTGGGCTCGTTTCAGGTATAGAGGCAGGCGATGGGTATTGCCGTTTATCAATAAGTTACTGGCGGCTTTTTGTGACCCTGTTACGACCCTAAGAAAAAAGGCTTACAGGGTAGAATCCGTAAGCCCTTGTTTTTATTGGTCGGGGTGAGAGGATTTACTCCGTACGTCCGTGTACTCCGCCCCTCCGGGGCCGTCTCCGCTTCGCTCCGACGTTCAAAATCGCTCCCGGCGATTTTGTGAACCTCCTGCTGCGGTTCAAACCCTCGTCTCGATGAATCACAAAAAAACGGCCGCGAGGGCCGTTTGTTTGTGATTGGTCGGGGTGAGAGGATTTACTCCGTACGTCCGTGTACTCCGCCCCTTCGGGGCCGTCTCCGCTCCGCTCCGACGTTCAAATTCGCTCCCGGCGAATTTGTGAACCTCCTGCTGCGGTTCAAACCCTCGCCAGAATCAGATATAAAAAAACGGCCGCAAGGGCCGCTTTTCTATATCTGGTCGGGGTGAGAGGATTTGAACCTCCGGCCCCTGCCTCCCGAAGGCAGTGCTCTACCAGGCTGAGCTACACCCCGTGCTCCTCGCCGGCATGCCGGTGAAGGGCGCTCATTCTATAGAAGCACACCGGATTTGGGAAGAAGCAGGCGCCGAAATAGAGGTTTTGGTGCTCGAGATCAACTATTTATGAATTGGCTAAAAAAAGAATCATGATCTTATACAGTGACCTGCGATTTATTTCGCAAAAATTGGGTGAGCAGAGCCTCGTAAAAAGCATTTTTTGTTAAAATTTCGTAATAAAAATTCTGATAGAATTGGCGCGCCATTTCTGTGGTTGGGAGGAGGCGGGAAAACACGGCGTCAGTTCGGTCAAACATCCTGGGTGCGGGCACTTGATCCCAGCTTTATTCTTCGACGCCTTGTCAGACCGGCCAGTTTCATTTCATTGCATAAAAACTTACGGGCGAAAACCAATGTATAACAGATTCCGACTTTGTATCTCGGCGCTGGCGGTGTTGCTGGTGCTCCTGATTCCTG
>JAHEFE010000073.1 GCA_024640365.1 Woeseiaceae bacterium
AATCTCTCCGGGCGCGCCATAAAACTGAAAGGCCCCGTAAAGGGGCCTTTTTGTTTTAAGCCCGGTGAGTTCGAACTCTGCAGCCCAAGGGGCTGCGTTCGCTCCGAGGAGCGCGCAGCGCGACGACAGGCGGAGTCGAGAAGCGACTCGCCAATCTCTCCGGGGCCGTTCTCGCACATCCCTGTGCTTCACGGCACCGGTGCGTCCTGCACAATGCGCGCCATAAAACTGAAAGGCCCCGTAAAGGGGCCTTTTTGTTTTTACTCACCTATTACTCTGACCCCAAATATAGATGCCAGGCATCATAATCGGGCAGCATCGTCACAGATTATTTTCAGTTCGTTAAACACTTTTGCATTGGCACAAAACCCGTTGTCACAATCTTCGCTACCAGCCAACCATCGTTCGCATAGGTTCACAGTCGGACATGTTCGGCATCGCTCGCGTACCGCCTTCATGGCGCCTTCAATTGCATACTCCATAATCGTGTAGGGATCACTGATCCTGGCGATCGCTGGATCGAGTCCGACACACTCCAGCATGCCGACCATGCGTCGCTCCGAGGCGGCGTGCATCTATTGCTGCCTCGTTGCGAGCAGTGCACCGCTCATGGCCATCATATTTATGGTGAGCGTGACCTGAAAAAATGACTTGTTGACGGTTCTGCTCCCTTTAAATTGAGTTTTGTCAATAATTCCATACGCCATGTCAATGCGACATTTATTTGCACAAGGATATCATTGGTCGGCCGTAAGCGCAGCTAGTAAATTACGGTAGAACGACGGTGAGGTTACCGTTTAGTTCGCAGCGCTGTTCTGGGGTCGTCATGACTTGCATGGAGCGCCTGTTTACGTGGGAAGGTGTGGCCACACAGGTGGTTGTTGCTGGCCAAAAGCAAACGTTCAGATTAGCGAACGAGAGTGCCTTGGAATGTCCGTTTTGGATGAAAGCAGGACTTTAATCATACGTTAGCGGTAGTTGCTACCGGGACAAGAAAACGTAGTGCCTGGGTGACCTTCAACGGAATCTAACGCCGCCTGACGGTGGATTAGATGAGTTCGAACTCTGCAGCCAGCCCTTGTGTGATTTCCCTATAGGTCAGATACTGCGTATTGCCATTAAATCAACGGGAGATACTGATGAAGAAATTGGCCATGGCAGCACTACTGTCTTTCGTTGTATCAATTTCCTACGCAGATGATGTGCCAAAGACGGCCAGAGAACTTGGTCTGATGATGGGTTCGCCGCCTCCTCTCGAGAAGCAGGTGACGATCGAGAACTTTATCATGCCGCCCTACAATCGCTGGTCACTGCAACATATGCGGGAGCTTGTGCCAACGCGCAACGTGGCTGCAGGCGACGCGGTAGCTAAGCTTCCTGTGCAGCTTACAGACCTCTCGGCTCTGCAAGTATCTCTTCCCGAAGGCCGTTCCGTTGCTTTGGAAAAATGGCTCAGGTCTGCCTACACTGATGGGTTCATGGTGGTGCACAAGGGCGAGATTGTTTACGAAAAGTATTTCAATGATCAGACGCCCGCGACCCAGCACCTGATGTTTTCGGTAACCAAATCATTCACCGGTACGATGGTTCTAATACTGCAGGAGCAAGGGCTGATTGATACGGAGTCATTGGTGGCGAAGTATCTACCCGAGCTCAAAGACACGGCGTTCGGCGACGCAACGGTGCAGCAGATGCTTGATATGACCAATTCCATTCACTACAACGAGGACTATACCGATCCTGACGCTCACATTGCCGGGTTCCTGCAGTCGATGATGCCCGGTGGCGAGGGCCTTTATTCCAATCTGCAAACGCTGATGGAGCATCACGAAACTTTTGCGCACGGTGAAGCATTTCACTATGTCACTCCAGACCCTGAAGTGCTTGGCTGGATTATTCGACGAGTGACGGGCGGAAATCTGGCCGAGGCCTTGCACAAAATGATCTGGGCGCCACTGGGAGCGGAAAACGAAGGCTATTACTGGCTCGATTTTCACGGTGTTGAAATGGCGGGTGGCGGACTTTCGATCACGCTCCGGGATGCAGCACGTTTCGGGCAAATGATCCTGCAGGACGGTGCCTACAACGGCCGACAGGTAATCCCCAGGCGCGTAGCGCAACGGATCAAGACCAAACGTAACATGGACACATTCAATCGTTACTACAATGATCCGTGGTTTGAAAAGGTCGCGGACTCCTATCACGACCAATGGTGGGGTTATGCTGGTTTAAACGCGGTAGCCGCGCTGGGGGTTCACGGTCAATTTATCTACATCAATTCGGATGCGGATGTCGTCATCGTTAAACAGTCGTCTGACCCGGATGCGGAGAGTGAACGGGTCGATTCGGAGACTGCGATGGTGATGCATGCGGTGGCGAAGTACCTGGCCGAGTCAACCTCCGACTAGGTAAGAGACCGGGCGTCTGCCGGCGGCTGTCGGCAGACGTTCAGATTGGCCAACCTAAGAGACGTCCAATGTCCCCGCGCGTTGGCTATTTGCGACGCGGATGGACAGCTCCCATTACGCTTTCTATTGCGGCTGCAAGCAGTAACTTTCAGATTAGCCGCTATTTTTCGAGAGCGAGCAAGATTGTCTGTGCGCCGTCGTCTACGGAAATAAAGAGTGCATCATTTGCCACTGCGATATCCGCCAGGACGGCAAAACCGGTATAGCTGCCGGCAATCGCACAGTTTTCTATCAGGCTCTGGATTTCGTAAAGATTGTATGCTGCATCTATGGCATTGAACTGGCCACTCGACGTACAGCCCATTGCATTTTGCCCATTGAAAGAGCCGTTGGCGTCTATCGTAAAAGTGACAACGGGGTTCAGAAAGTCGTCGTAGCCTGTCCATACGGCGGCGAGCAATGAGACGTCCGAAGCCCTGTCATTCAGTACATCATAGAAAAGCTCGAAGGTGCCGCTCTCTCCCGATGTGTTTTGCCAGGTGCCGGTGATAGAGTCGCGCTGGGTAATGACTCCTGTAAAGGCGCTGTCGACAACGTGGTTGCCGTCGAGCCAGTTGACGTTCAGATCAGCGAATGCGCGCAAGGTACCGCTAAGAGCTGTTCCATCGACACTAATTGTGCCGACGAATTGCACTTCAGAAACCGCCGATATCAGGCGTATGCGACCATCGTCTGCCGACAGTGCAACGAACTCCTCGGTGACGACGTTGGTGTCGTTCGTCAACGTGCCGTACCAAATTCCACCCGGTGCCTGATTGCTTGGGGGTGGCGGTGGAGGCGGTGGGTTGTTACCAGAGGTCGTTCCTGATGAGCCGCCACCGCAGGCCGAAAGAATTAGCGTGGCGACGATTGATACGACGATTTCTTTAATGTTCATGACGGGATCTCCGAGGTGCTTGTCTATCGAGATTCGGCACCACTATAGTGACGGTAGCTCGAGACAATAGCGTCGCTCTTCGGCTTGATCGTAGCTTTAGGTATAGCTGATTTTTTGCTGATGAATGGCCTATGTTTTGCGCTTGCCATGACCGGGGTTTGGGGTGCCATTACGACCAGGGTCGGACCGTGGTATGACTGTGGCTTAGCCAGGCGGTGAATACATAAATTCAAAAAGTGACAGGTTGCGCCTGTCGAGGGTGGGTCGCAGGCCGGCGCCACTGTTTGGAAGGTCGCTGGTCTGTTGCTGAACAATCATTGAGGAACCGGCCCTGCCAGCAAAAATACTGCTATCCTGAACCCGGCTTATTGGCAGCCGGGCCAGAACCAATAGGGAGGTAGTCTGATGTCGATTCAAATGTCACGTCGTGACATCGTGCGGGGATTGATTGGCGGTGCTGCGGGCCTGACGATGGCTCCGATGTCCTTCGCCAATCTTGGGCCTCCCCCGGGCATGATTGCGCTGCGCTATAACGAGAATCCTTATGGGCCAAGCCCTGGCGCGCTCAAGGCCGCAGGGGAAGCAGCCGCCCTTGGCGCGTACTATGCCGATGACCTGCAAGAGCCGTTGCTGCGTACTATTGCTACCAGGCACGACGTCGCGCTGGAGAATATGGTGCTTTCGTCCGGTTCGAACGAGGCACTGCAGGCCGCATTTGTCGCCTGGGGCAAGAAAGGCAAAATTGTCCTGCCAAGCCTCACGTATTCCGACCATCTCGACTATGCGCAACGAATGGGTGTCGAACTCGTTCGCGTGCCACTGGCTGATGATCTGAGTATTGACCTGGACCGCATAGCGGCGGCCGTGAGCGACGATGTGAGCCTGGTTTATATTTGCAATCCCAATAACCCGACCGGACACACGTTGGATGGCGATGCGCTAAGAGACTTCTGCCGCACCGTTGGCAAGCGCGCAGTGGTAATGATCGATGAGGCGTATAACGAGATAACGGACAGACCGGATTACACGTCCATGATTGACCTGGTTCGAGAGGGTGAGAACGTCATCGTGATGCGTACGTTCTCGAAAATCTTTGGTATGGCAGGAATGCGGGTCGGCTACGGTATCGGGCGACCCGATGTCGCCAAAACAATCGCCGACTACGTGATGGCGTGGCCCAACGGCGTGGGACTGGCAGCGGCGCAGGCGTGTTATACGGACGACAAATTTATCCAGTTCTCTCGATCCAAGATATTCGAGGGTCGCAAAATGGTCGTCGACACGTTCCTCGATAACGGCATTAAACCGTTGCCATCACAAGCCAATTTCGTGTTCGCCGATATCGGCCGTAATGGCGGAAAATTTCAGGGGCAGATGGCAGAGCATGGCATTCTTATTCGTGGCCGTTTCGACCAGTACCCTGACTACATACGCGTCAGCATGGGAAGAATTGAGGACATTAAGATATTTCGGACTGTGTTCACTGAACTGATCAACGCCTGAGCTTTAGCGAAGTCTGGTATTTACACCTTTTAGGGTCGGCCACCTCAACGCTGCAGTTCAGCATTCAACAAGTAATGGTCTTTAACTGGTGAGTTCGCGTCCACGACCGCAGTCGCGCAATGGTATTTGACGCCGCTCCAAGAGCAATTGCGAAACGTGGGGCCACACTCTTTTTTACAGTGGATGGGTGAAGCGAAGGAGTTACTTCTTTCGGCCGGCATCAAGCCACGCCAAGGCTTCCTCGCGAGACATAAAAACGCCGATGTTCATAGGTATACGTTCGGCAAGAGTGCTAACCATGCGAAACGTACCGAAGGATGTTGTATTTGATGCAGCGATAGCCCAACGGGTTTCCGTAATGGCGTCGCCCAGTCTTTCGAAATAGCTCACCAGGCGTTTCGCGTCCTCCAGGCGAAGTGTCTCCATTACTCCGCTGTGGTCAGAAAAAATGGTGTAGCCTTTTTTAAGGTCGCTGGAATTGACGATTTCATCAATATTCTTGATGACCTCGCTGAAATGAACTTCGCCCGTCACGATGATGTTGGCGCGATTTTTTGTTTTATCAGCCGACCACTCGATTGGCATTTCGTCTTGCTCCAGACGACGTGAGAATTCAATATTAGCCTAGTAGTGACGAAAATTGCTATAGCCCGATGCTTTAAGTGATTGGATTTACGATCTTTTTCATTGATCGGATGCGATCTGGTTCGATATTCGAGAGAGCAACTTCGACCGGGGAGTGACTCAATTGTCTTCAATTCGCACTGTTGCAGATTCAGTCACCCGCTGCCTTGAGCACCTCGTTCGCGTCCAGCCGTTCGTATTTTAGATTGTCTGGTCGGGCACCAGCGTGGCTCGGGATTACGCGGCCAGATCCGGTCTTGACGCACCCGCTCCAATGTAGAGAGTGCCGTGCAGGATTATGATTTTCTGCATGATTTTTTGCGACAGACAGGATGTAAGTCTCTCCAGATCGTTTGCAGCCTGGATAGCAATTGTGTCTTGCCAATGCAGGCCGTAAATGACAGCTATCTTCCCGGTGAGGGACAACATTTCGTTGCAATAGTCGAGGTAGCGGCTCATTTGATAAGCGTCCATATCTATCGCAGGCGATGATTTCG
>JAHEFE010000039.1:0-21000 GCA_024640365.1 Woeseiaceae bacterium
GTCACGCCTATCAGCGTCATACCCGACAGTGGGGACCAGTTAGTGCGCCCGATCGCTTCCGACAGAATAATTCCTGACATCCAGATCCAGAGGGTACCCATTAATGCCATGGCGATACCGCGGCCGAGGCCGACCGACTCAGCAGACGTCACCGCTATGACGCATAGCACGATAGTTGCACCGACAATCGCGAAGTACAGCATCTTTATCGGCATTTCGTCGGCAGATGAAGCAGAGTCTACTTTCGATGCTTTTTGCATGGAACGTACCGCACTCAAAATTAACGGAAACGCCAGGGCAACACCCATCATAGCCCCACCAATCAACATGCCAATACCCAGCGGCCGATACAACATCACTCGCAAGCTATCCGGGTTGCTGATAATCGCCCCCACTTCATCGAGCGGAAATTTACCCATTGCAGAAAGCATCGGTGAAAGGAACCAGTACGCAACGAAGCCACCGATGATAAATGCGACGCCGCCTCTGCCTGCGATAAAGCCGACACCGACGGTCAACAATGACAGGTACCAGATACCGTTCATATAATCCGGCAGACCGAGAACCGCACCCAGGTTCCAATCGCTAATGCCCGTTTGCTGGCTAACAATATGAGCGCCGGCACTAATGGCCGCCGCAAGCAGCAAAATAGCCGCTTTTTTTACGCCTGCTCCCGGCGACTTCAGAATGGTTGCCACGGCAACGCCGCCTGGATAGGTCAAGCGTTCGAAATCGATCATATGCTTGCGTAACGGAATGATGAACGCGATACCCAGAAAGCCGCCGGCAATGCAGCCGAAGGTCATTATGATTGGATCAAAATGATCGCCGTAACCCAGGATAAAAATAGCGGGTACGGAAAACATCATTCCAGCAGACGCACCATTTACCGAACTCGCAATAGTCTGCACGATATTGTTTTCGACGATGCTTTTGCGACCTAATAAGCCACGCAAAATACCGAAACCGAGAATAGCAGCGAGCTCGGAACCCTCGATTGAAAACCCAAGAATGAGTGCTGCATAGCCAATCGAAATGGCAATGATGGCACCAAGAAACCAGCCCACAATAACGGCAACCCAGGACAATTCCGGATAGGCACCTTGCTGAATCGCTACTGGCTGGCCAACTGAAGACTCAGTCATTATTCACGCTCCGTCTTGAAATCACTCTCGTAACAACCTGACCATTTCGCATGGGACTTTACTTCTAATTTTGCGACACGTGCAGGCGCTTATTTTTATTACGTGAGACTATCATAAAGGTTGCAGACGTGCCGCCATGCTGCCAGTCTCCAGCACCTCCGCAAGTTCATCCGCCAATTGATTGCACTGACTGACCACTTCTTGCCAGCAACTTATCCGCTGACTCTCTGACATGTTCTTGAAATCGTTGCGGTCTGGCACTTTTGAATTAGGCAATCTCGCCACAAAAGCGGGTGACGGGCAGATCAAAATAGTTCTGTCGGTATGCTCTGCATTGGCTTTGCGCCAAGGCAAGCTCTTATCAAACCAACCTGGAATAATTTGCTCAAAAAAATGCGGGAATAAGGTTAGCCTGTCTGGTTCACTAAGCGGAATATCGAGGTGGTAATCAATCACTCCCCCATCCCGATAGACGCCTGGTATTGCTCCGTTGAGATGCTCTACCCCATTCAACACCATGGGAATGGAACCAGACGCAATAATGGCATCACCGACATTGCGCTCGGTCAGCGGTATTCGCTGCAACGGAAATCCACTCACGTCGTAACAAGGTGGTAATTCTCGTTGATCAAAAAACAGGCCGCGCTCGAAAAACAACCCAAGCATCCGTCGGCTGACAAGGTTGGAGGCCGCTGCCAACATCAGACCTAGTCCCAGCAATTTTCTGTTATCGCTTGCGGTTATTCCGCGACTGCGCACAGTCAGAATATGAGTTCGAAAAACGGGATGAGCAACAATCTGCGAAGCGCCCTCTAATCCTAATAGTGCATTCAGCACTTCCCTGCTGCGCGTGGATATCTCCTCCACATCAGGTTTTTCGGAATACGTCTGTTCGACGTAGGCTTGCTCAAAACGATCTATTGCCGCCAAAGGATCTGACTGCGCGTAACACGCCATCCTCCAGGCACCAATGGATGAGCCCACAAGATGTATCGGCCCCTGTAATCGAGGTACGATTTCGCGCAGAATCACGCGATCCAGTTGACTCAGTACGAGCCATTTAGGGCCGCCGCTCGCACCCGCAATCGTGCCGATACGTTCGGGCGAAAAGCCCCGGTCCTTGATCTCCTGATAAGCTACCTGGCCTGCTTTAAAAAGCAGCGCATTTTCTATTGCCATCTGTTTTCATTGCCTTGGTCTTGCGACTTCGGTCACCAATATGCGGGGTACACGGCAATGATTATTGAATCTCAAGAACAGCAACGCAACCACCGGCACAACTGGCCATTTCAGCGAACAGCAGAAACGCACGGTCGAACTGCCTAACAAGCAATATCTATATGTGATATTTATGAATGCGCGGAACATTTCATAGATAGTAGCAATCGAAACGTTGTAGCTCCGGAAAACACAGCACTAATATGAAAAATAACTTATTGATTAGAAACATTTTTTTACTATTACTAGTAGCTTTTCCCGTTACCGTCTGGGCCCATTCCGGGGTTTCCGAAAAGGTTTATGTAGCGTCCTACGGCACAGATACAGGCGAATGTGCGTCCGCACTGCAGCCCTGCAAGACCATATCTTATGCGCTGCGATTTGCCGGAAAACACGGCAAAGTATTGGTTGCCAGTGGCAACTACGAAATTACCAATACCGATGAACTATTCCAGATGGTCACGGGCCTGGTTGAAATTCGAGGCGGTTTTGAAACCATAGCTGACGACGCTGACAACCGTCAGAAACCAACCAGACTCATCGGCGTGCCGCCCCAATATCGCAAACAACTAGAAGACAAAGGATTTCAGGTCATTGCGGACCTTAAAGGTATCGAGGGTGCGGCTGCTTTTCAGGCCGATAAATATTTCCAGATGTACGATCAGTTGAAAGCAGGCCTGGTAGCTCAACCCTGCTCCCAGGGATCTGCTGCAGGTCTCCCATGCGACTCCGTCGATTTGCTCGCCCACGTACCCCTTGAGGACATCAGCAGCAACCCGGGCCAGACTGCCGATATCTGGGGATTTGTTGATCTTAATACTCTGCGCGAGTACGCCATTGTCGGTTATGACAAGGGCACTGCGGTGATAGACATTACTGACTCGCACGCACCGCGAGAAGTTGGATTTATCCCGGGTCAAACCACTGTATGGCGTGACATGAAAGCCTATCAGTTCTATGACACCAACACTGGCCGTTGGAACGCATTCGCCTACGTGACTGCCGACGGAGCGTCGGACGGGTTATTTGTCATAGACCTACGCGAACTGCCGCAACGAATAAGCAAGATAAACTTCGCGTCGGATATCATCAGTGCGCACAACGTTTACTTATCAAATTCGGATTACACGACCGGCTTACCGCTAACCGGCCATAGCCCTACATTGGTCATTGCCGGTGCCAATGTCGGCGCCGGACGCTTTCGCTCGTACACACTTGCTGATCCAACCAGACCGGTGTTCGTCTCAGGCGCAACCAATCCCGACTACGTTCATGACGTATCGTCGCTTCTAATCAATGATGAGCGGATGAATACACAATGCGCAGTTACCGGATCTCCGTGCACCGTGCTACTCGACTTCAACGAAGACACCCTTGATATATGGGATACAACCAACGACGCTGCACCGCAGCGCCTGAGCTCGACGCCATACAGCAATTCACGCTACACCCATTCCGGGTGGTGGTCAGAGGACGGGCAATACGCGTTTCTGCAGGATGAGCTGGACGAGTTACGTGCCGGGCTTGCGACTACGCTGCGAGTATTCTCCCTGGCCGATTTGCGTAACCCGACACTGGTCGGCGGCTGGACCGGCCCGACAAGAGCCATTGATCACAATGGATTTGTACGCGGAAACCGTTATTACATGTCCAACTACAGTCGCGGGCTTGCTGTACTCGATATCAGCAACCCAACATCGCCGATTTCTGCGGGCTTTCTTGATACCTACCCATTCTCCGACGCCACCAGCTTTGTCGGCGCGTGGGGCACTTATCCATTTTTCAGCAATGGCGTGATTGCGATCAGCGATATTGATACCGGATTGTATCTCGCAAGAGACCAGACACTGGCAGTAAGCCAGGGGTCATTACAATTTTCAGCACCATTCTTTGCAGCAAACGAAGGTCAAAATGCAAGCTTGACCGTACAGCGAACCGGCGGTACGACCGGCACAGTGAGCGTATCGTGGACCAGCGTGGCAGCGAGTGCCGACCCGGCTGATTACAGCGATAGCAGTGGTCGTCTGTTGTGGGGCGACGGTGACAGCAGCGACAGAACCATTTCTATACCAATCAATGGCGATGCAAGTATTGAGGGAATTGAGCGAGTGATCGTGCGCCTTGTAGATCCAAAAGGCGGCGCTACGCTAGCTGGAAACACCAGCACCACACTGTTCATTAGCGACCCGGACAGCAGCAGCATTGTTAGCTTTTGGCAAGAAATCATTACCGTCAGGGAACAAGGGTTTGGCCGTGCATATGCCGTGGTCGAACGCGAAGGCAGCGCCAGCGGCGCGGTTAGTGTGGATTACTCGTTGTCATCTTTCACTGCCGATGTGGACGTCGATTATTCCGGGCCTGTCCGCGGTACGCTTAGCTGGGCCGATGGCGACGCCCGTCCGAAAAATCTTGAGTTCATCATAATCGATGATGGCATCACGGAGCTCAGCGAGTATTTCGAACTGACTCTCGATAGTGCTCAGGGCGCGACAATAGGCAGTACGCCACGATTCACCGTAAATATTCCAGGCAGCGACGCTAACTCAGCCCCTGTCGCCAACGCGGGCGCAAACCAAAGTGCCGTTGAAATGACTCGTGTGACGCTCAACGGAAATGCATCCGCAGATCCGGATGGCGATACCTTGACATACAGCTGGACCCAACAGACAGGGCCTACCGTAACGATCAGCGATGCGAGCACCGTCAGCCCAACGTTTATGGCACCAGCAATCTCGAACAGCACGACGCTACAATTTCAATTACAGGTCACAGATACGAGTGGATTAACGAGTCAGGACGTGACCGTAGTTACAGTAACGGCCATGTCAGCAGCTACTTCAAGTGGCGGTGGCGGCGCAATCGGTTTGTCGGAGCTGCTGGCTCTGTTGCTACTTTATCGAGTCGCTCGACCTAATCGAAAGGATGCCGCTTGATAATGGTCTGTTCGCGATCAGGTCCCGTTGAAATAATATCCAGCGGCACGCCTACCAATTCTTCTATGCGAGCAAGATAGTCGATAGCGTTTTTAGGCAAGTCGTCAAACTTCTTCAAACCCACCGTTGATTCACTCCAGCCCGGCATGTCTTCATAAACAGGCTTGCAGTCAGCAAAACGATCAACAATCACCGGCGGGCCAGAAATCGGCTGGCCATCAATCTCGTAACCAACGCAAATACGAATTGTCTCGAGACCGTCAAGCACATCCAGTTTTGTTACGCATAGTCCAGACACGCTGCTGTTGATAATTGAACGACGCAGCGCCACGACATCAAACCATCCGCAACGACGCGGCCGCCCGGTGGTTGCACCGAATTCATGACCAACTTTCGCCAGATGCGCACCGTAATCATCAAATAGCTCGGTCGGGAACGGGCCTGCGCCGACACGCGTTGTGTAGGCTTTCACAATACCGAGAATGTAATCCAGGCGTCTGGGTCCAATTCCGGTCCCCGAACTGGCCGTGGAGGCCACCGTATTTGAAGAGGTTACGAACGGGTAAGTACCGTGGTCAATATCGAGCATGGTCCCCTGCGCGCCTTCAAAAAGGACACTCTTTCCGGCTTTCATCAGGTCATCAAGAATTTGAGTAACATCGGCCGTAATCGGCGCGATCGTCTCCGCAGCCTCCATCGCGCCATCAAGCACGCGATTGAAATCAATCGGCTCGGTACGATAATAGTTACGTAACAAGAAATTATGATAATCGAGCAGTTCGCCGAGCTTGGAAGCGAATACTTCCCGAACAAACAGATCCGATACCTTCAGGCCACGACGTGCCACTTTATCTTCGTAGGCTGGCCCAATACCCCGACCGGTAGTACCGATCGCGGAAGCGCCACGAGATTTCTCACGTGCGACGTCCAAAGCGACATGCGATTCCAGGATCAAGGGACAAGTAGGACTGACCCGCAAACGCTCATACACTGGAACGCCGCGTGCAATCAGACTAGAGGCCTCTTCAATCAAGGCATCGAGAGACAGGACGACACCGTTACCGATCAGGCAACTCACCTCGTCGCGCAAAATCCCTGATGGAATCAAGTGGAGGACTGTTTTCTCACCGTCGATAACCAGTGTATGGCCGGCATTATGACCACCTTGAAACCGCGCGACCGCGGCAGCCTTATCAGTCAGCAGATCGACAATCTTGCCTTTTCCCTCGTCGCCCCACTGGGTTCCCACTACAACTACATTCTTGCCCATCAGAAATTCGCCTGCAAAAGTCGGAATAATTACCGAACAATAAATAATAAAACCAAACCAGCAATCATAGTAACCAATCCGGTTACACGAAGCTGATTATCTGCCATTTGTGCAATTTTAAAAACCGCCTTCCGAAACCCACCGGGACTTACAAAAGGAATCATTCCCTCGATAATAAGATACAAGGAAAATGCGGTCAGAATTTCAGTCCAATGCATCGTCAACTCTCAATACAAAAGCAAGTGCGGGCCTTCGCGATAGTCAGTTCATTTAAAACTCAAAAACCGCGACTCTCGTTGCTTACTTACCGCCTTATTGCTTTCCTTCCGAATTATTCAGATAACGGAAGAACTCGTTGTTCGGATCAAGGACCAGCAAATCGCTGCTCTTGCCCATTGATTTTTTATACGCTTCGATACTGCGAGAGAACGCATAGAACTCGGCGTCCTTTTTGTAAGCATCCGCATAGATTTCGGCAGCTAGCGCATCGCCTTCACCGCGAGTCTTCTGTGCTTCCCTATACGCCTCAGCTTCTATAATCGTTCTTTCACGATCCGCCTCAGCTCTAAGTTGTGTGGCAATCTCCCGACCTTGCGCACGCAGTTCCGCAGCCACTCTTGCCCGCTCCTGAGACATTTGCCTATAAACCGACTCGCGGATCGCTTGCGGAAACTCAACTTGCTTTACTCTCACGTCGACAAGTTCAACGCCCAACTCGCGAGCCGTGTCGGAAGATGATTCCAACATATCGCGAACCAGCTCGATCCGTTGTACCGAAATCGCTTCCTGCACCGTTCGTTTACCAAACTCTGTCACAATCGCGTTCTTAATGATTTCCTCAAGCTTGTCGCCGGCGACAATTGTATTACCGCCTGTCGACGTGTAGTACTGAACCGCGTCGATCACTCGCCACTTAACAAAGAAGTCGACCAGCAATTCCTTACGTTCAAATGTAAAAATCTCTTCCTCAGCGCCCCGAATTGTCTGAATTTGTTTCGGGAACTTGCGGACATTATTCACAAACGGAATCTTGAAATGCAGCCCAGGCTCAAACTCTGAACCAACGACCTCACCGAAACGCAGTTTTACGGCAAGCTCTCGCTCGTCCACCGTGAACGCAGACAAACCGAGCACAATCAACGACAGTCCGGCGAGAACTAGCAATGCAAATCTTGAGTTATTCATTGTCTGGTCCTCCGGCTGCGCGCGTCTTCGGTGCGCCTCACTCCTGTCTGATCACCGTCATCCTGGGACTTAGTTGCACCTTGATCCGTTGCCGCACCGGGGATAGTCGACTGCGCTTTACCCGACTCCAGCAACTTATCGATTGGCAAATACAACAGATTATTGCTGCCCTTGGCGTCCAGCAAAACTTTATTGGAACTAGCGAGGACTTCTTCGATCGCTTCCAGGTATAAACGATCCCGCGTCACTTTCGGCGCTTTTTTATACTGCACCAGCATTGCTTCAAAACGAGAGGACTCACCTTCAGCATCAGCGATTACTCGAGCTTTGTACGCCTCGGCGTTGTTTGCCGCTCGCTCCGCCTCACCACGTGCAATCGGGATGATGTCATTAGCGTATGTCTGGGCTTCCAGCTTGTAGCGTTTTTCATCTTCGCGCGCCTGAGTCGCATCAGCCACGGCAGACTTCACTTGCTCCGGATAATTGACGTCGGCGAGGTTTACGGACGTAACCGTTATTCCGGCCTTATAACTGTCGAGCGTGGCCTGAATCAACTCGCGAGCCTTGGCAGGAATCTGATCACGACCTTTTTGTACCAGTGTATCCAGCGTGCTGGTGCCGGTAACCTCACGGATAGCACTTTCGCTGACTTCACGTAGTGTTTCTTCCGGATCCATCACATTAAAACTGTATGCGACCGGGTCTGAATTTCGGTATTGCACCGCCAGCTCGATGGAGACAAAGTTCTCATCAGCCGTCAACATCTGGTTGCGGTACTTGTAAGTGTTAACAACATCAACGTTAACGATCTCGACCGTCTCCAAAGGAAACGGCAGGTGCCAATGCACGCCTGGCATCGTTGTTCCGGTATCAACGTCATGAGCTCCGAATCGCAGCACAACACCACGCTCCGCCTGATCTACTTGATATATGCCACTCGCCGCCCACGCAACCAACAGCAATCCGATCATGAATACGAGAGACGATCCCGGACCGTCTGTCTGTTTCTGCGTTCCGCCGAACAGCGCGGATATCTTGCGTTGCCAGTTCTTCACAATCGCATCGAGATCTTTTGGCCCCTGGTTCTTGTTATCCCAGGGATCTTTTTCATTTCCAGGTTCGTTCCAGGCCATAACGTTTTTTTTCACTATTGAGTCACTGCACTCGGTGGTTCAAACGCAGTTGACTGTTGCAAGATATCTGCGGGCAGGTTCTCACGTCGCACGAAGCGTCGAAAATCCCGCTCACCCAATTGCACCTCAATTTCCCAGCCGCCGTCGTCTGCAGGCTGTTCATGCCGAACGGCACCCATTGCAAATAACAATGAACGCTGCCGACCCTGTCCAGGGGCGAGGTGTATAACCCCCTGCACTTGTTGCTTGCGTACTCGCCGGGCGACTCCATCGAGCAACAACTCTGATCCTTGACCGGTCCTTGCCGACAGCCAGACTGCCCTGCAATTTCCATCCCGCCCATAAGTGACGCGAGGCGCCTTTCCCAGCTTATCAATTTTATTGTACACGCGAATCTGCGGTATCTCGTCGGCATCTAGCTGTTTTAGCACCGCATTTACTTGACGCACTCGCTGCCAGCGATTCGGGTCACTAGCATCGATCAAATGCAATATCAGATCGGCCTCACGAGCCTCCAGCAAGGTCGAACGGAATGCAGCAACCAGTTCGTGTGGCAAATCCCGTACAAATCCGACGGTATCCGCCAGAATTACGGGTTCACCATCCGGCAACTCGAGCCGGCGTAAGGTCGGATCCAGCGTGGCAAATAACTGATCTTTAACGTAGACACTCGATCGAGTCAGCACATTGAACAAAGTCGACTTGCCTGCGTTGGTATATCCCACCAGGGCCACGGTCGGTATTTCGGCCCGCACCCTGTTCTGCCTATTCATATCACGACGGCTATCCACTCGATCAAGACGTGCCTGCAATTGCTTAATACGTTGTGCGAGCAGTCGTCTGTCGGTCTCCAGCTGGGTTTCACCTGGGCCACGCAGTCCGATACCGCCTTTTTGCCGCTCAAGGTGAGTCCAACCTCTGACTAACCGAGTGGAAAGGTGGCCGAGTTGCGCCAGCTCAACCTGCAACTTACCCTCAAAACTGCGGGCACGTTGCGCAAATATATCCAGAATGAGTCCATTGCGATCAAGAACGCGACACTTGAGACGAGCCTCAAGATTACGCTCCTGGCTTGGGCTTAACGGAGATCCAAATATGACAAGTTCGGCGCACTCGTCCACGACAATCGCAGCAAGCTCATCGACCTTGCCACTGCCGATGAAATAGCGAGCGTCCAACGTGCGACGATTGCTCACGAGTTGACCGACGACATCGGCGCCTGCCGATCTGGCCAACTCTACAAATTCTTCGCGTTCATCGTTATCGGGAGCCCCGCCGGAAGCGGCATGCACCAGGATCGCTTTTTCGCCGAATTGCGGCCTATCAAACAATCGCAGCCCCCAAATTGCCGGGCTCGGCTATAAATTTACTCGTCACTGTCTCCCGACTCTTCATCTTCTGGCAGCGGCAGTCGCACATTACGCGCGGGTACTACTGTTGAAATTGCATGCTTGTAGACCATCTGATTGACACTGTTTTTGAGCAAAACAACAAATTGATCAAACGAATCGACCTGACCCTGCAATTTGATGCCATTTACCAGGTAAATGGATACGGGCACTTTTTCCTTACGCAGTATATTGAGGAATGGATCCTGCAATGATTGCCCTTTCGCCATGATGGGTCTCCTTATTTTTCTTCTAATACTATCAATGGACATGACTGCCGGTGGCGCCGGCAACTTGCCAGTCATACCACGCCCGAGCAACTCAGATTCTAGCACAGCCGAACCAATGCTTATGTGTAATTACTGTGACAATTTGCGATCTAACGTAGCCGATATGGCATCAAAACAGTTCTTTTCAAGGGGATCAAAAGACATTAGGCCGGACTCTGAGCGGAGCCAGGTCATTTGCCGCTTCGCCAGCTGGCGCGTCGCCACCAGAGCCTTATAGGTGGCCGTCTCCAAATCAGTTTCGCCAGCGAGGTGAGCCCAGAACTGCCTATAGCCCACGGATCGCATTGAAGCGGCCTCTGCGGTCAACCCGGGTCTGTTCCGAAGCCGCGAGACCTCGTCCAGAAAGCCGCCGCCCAGCATACTCTGCAAACGCTGTTCTATCTGCCGGTGCAACAGGCCCCTATCCTCGTTCAGCAAGGCAAATTTGAAATAGGCAAACTCTGAGCTATCGCCAGTCGCAGCATGTTCTTCCTGCCACTCTGGCAAAGTACGGCCGCTCAAACGAAATACTTCGAGAGCACGCTGAATGCGCTGGCTGTCGTTAGCATTAATTTTGGCGGCCGATATTGGATCTATCTTGGCCAAATCAGCATGCAGCTGATCCCAGCCGCGGCGAGCGGCTTCCGTATCAATTTCAGCGCGGATTTCCTCATCAGCCCCCGGTAGTTTCGCGATCCCCTTGGTCAGCGATCGAAAATACATCATCGTACCGCCCACGAGCAGAGGAATTCTGCCGGAATCACGTATATCCCGCATTTCCTGTAACGCGTCGCGCACGAAATCTCCGGCGGAGTAATTATCCTCGGGATCGCGAATATCGATAAGTCTGTGCGGGGCAGCTGCCAACGTCGCAACATCGGGTTTGGCAGTACCAATATCCATGCCGCGATATACCAGCGCGGAATCGACGCTGATGATTTCGAGAGGGAATTGTTGCCGCAGCCTTACAGCCATTTCAGTCTTTCCTGAGGCGGTCGGACCCATCAGGCAAATTGCAGGTGTTATATTCATTGAAATCAGCGACCGCGTAAAAATAAGCGATCGAGTTCTACCAAGCTAATAGCCGTCCAAGTGGGACGACCGTGATTACACTGGTCAGCGCGCTCTGTGACTTCCATTTCGCGCAACAGCGCATTCATCTCCGCAGTCGTCAGCGAACGATTTGCCCGCACGGAGGTATGGCAGGCCATAGTTGAGAGCAATTCATTGCATTCCGCGGCCACCCGCTCGCTACTGCCTGCTTCTTGCAAGTCCGAAAGCACATCACGCAACAGGGACTCAGCATCGGATCGATTCAGCAGCGCCGGGACTTCGCGAATCACCAGACTTCCGGGGCCACTGCGATCAACCACGAGACCGACTTTATGTAACACTTCTGCACATTCCTGCGCTATGGCCGCTTCGTTCTCTGCCACGGCAACGCTAACCGGCACAAGCAGTGGCTGGCGTACTATATTGCCGTCATCAAACGCCTTCTTGAGGCGTTCATACGTAATCCGTTCATGAGCCGCGTGCATGTCTACGACAATGAGTCCATCTGCATTTTCAGCAAGTATGTAGATACCCAGTAATTGCGCCAGGGCATATCCCATAGGTGGCACAGGAGCATCTTCTCTCGGCGTCGATTGGCCCGAACTCACTGACTGTTGAAAGTCCTGGTAAACCCGCAACGACTCAGCAACAGCAGCTCGTGACATTCCACGCGGTTCATTAATCGGCATATAGGACTGAACGTAAGACGGATTGCCTACTCCCAGCGAACTGCTAACGGGCGACTGCAATCCGGCGCGAGTTTCAGCGACGACGACTTCCACAACTTGCGCAACAATGCCATGCACCCGTCGCGAGTCTCTGAATCGAACTTCATGCTTGGCGGGATGTGCATTTGCATCGACTCCTGCAGGATCCATGCTCAGATTCAATACATACGCTGGAAAACGGCCATGAAAAAGTACATCTCTGTAAGCATGCCGCACAGCGTGGCTGAGAGTTTTATCGGTGACCGCACGACCATTGATGAACCAGTACTGTAGATCCGGCTGACTACGGTTGAAAGTTGGCAAGCCGACCCAGCCGCGCAACGCCAGCCCATCAGCCACATGATCGACAAACAAACTTTGGCTGGCGAACGAATCACCGCAAATTACGGCTACGCGCTTAAGCTGACTTTCCACATCATGTGCGGCCGGCAGTTGCAGAACTGTCCGTCGATTGTGCGTCAGTGTAAAAGCAACATCGAAGCGTGACAGGGCAAGGCGCCTGATCCATTTATCGATGTGAGTAAATTCGGTGCGCTCGGTACGCATGAACTTGCGGCGCGCGGGAGTATTGTAGAAAAGGTCCTGCACCTCAACTGTGCTGCCCTCGGGATGCGCCGCAGGTTTTGGCTCGCTGGTTTCGCTCGCCTCGGCATGCACCTGCCACGCTGTGTCAAAACCTGCCGCACGCGAAGTCAAAGACAAGTTTGCAACGGATGCAATACTTGGCAGAGCCTCGCCGCGGAATCCCAGCGACACAACTGCTTCCAAATCTTCAAGCGTCGAAATCTTGCTGGTGGCGTGCCGTGACAGTGCAAGGGCAAGCTCTTCTTTCGCGATACCGGAGCCGTTATCTCTGACTCGAATTAACTTCGCGCCACCATTTACAATATCAATAGTGATGCTGCTCGCCCCAGCATCCAGGCTGTTTTCCAGTAACTCCTTTACGACCGATGCCGGACGCTCAACAACTTCGCCAGCGGCGATCTGGTTGACCAGGTGATTTGGTAGCAGGCGAATAGGCATATGCAGATATCGGGGTCGGGGAAACCCTGCATTCTTTCAAAAGCCAAGGAGAATGTGTAGCGGGATAGGAGGACGTAGCAAAATATTGCTTTTGATACTTGCCTCAGGAGCCAGCCATCACCGGTATTTTCAGCGTTTGACCGATACGAATACGGTTGCCGCGCAAATTATTTTCGCTGCGAATTGCCGCCACACTGACGCTGTAACGTTCCGCTATTTCGCTCAGCGTATCGCCACTGGAAATGACGTGTTTGACCGACGAAACCGGTGCCGGTGGGCGTCTGTCAGTCGCAGCAACAAGAGTCTCCTCAATGGGATTACTGCGCAAATAGTCGCGCATACCGTTGAGAATTGCCGAGGCCAATTTGCGCTGGTGAGTCTTGTTGCGGAGTTTCGCCTCCTCGCTTGGATTTGAAATATAAGCCGTTTCAACAAGAATTGACGGAATATCCGGAGACTTCAGCACAATAAAGGCAGCATTCTGCACTTTATTTCTGTGCACCTTCGTGATTTTCGCTAATTCGTCAAGCACTTCCTGACCAAGTTTGTCACTCTTCTCCAACGCATATCCCTGTGACAAATCCATCAGAACTTTAGCAACAACGGGCTCTTGTTCAGCAAGTATCACACCACCCACATAACCGGCCGAGTTCTCGCGAGCAGCAAGGCGACGTGCTCCTTCGTTAGACGCACCATTGGTCGACAACCGGTAGACAGAGGCACCACTTGCCCTTCTGTCTTCCACCGCATCGGCGTGTATTGATATGAATAGATCGGCATTTTGGCGACGGGCTTTTTCCATGCGCTCGCGCAAATCAATAAGGTGATCGCCATCACGAATCAAAATCGCTTTCATACCTGGCTCGGCGTTAATTTGCGCCGCAAGTTGTCGCCCTATTGCGAGGGTGACATCTTTTTCGCGCGTCTTACCACGACCAATAGCGCCGGGATCATGGCCACCATGTCCGGGATCAATAGCGATTACCAAGTCGCGTTCCTTGCGGCGCACATCGGAGGCACGTTGCACCGTGCTTTGTGCATTTTGTGGCGCGAGGTCTATGACAAGGCGGTCTGCATAATTGTTAGTTGGACCTGCCATAAAACTTCTAAGTCGCATTGGGCCTGCAACATCCAGAACCACGCGCAAATTGCCATTCGGCTGCACTGAACTTCGAATCCTGGAGACCGCGCCGACACCACCCGGCAATTCCTGCATGCCGGCCAGTCGGTTGCCAATCTCGCTGCCATCCAGATCAATGGCTATGCGATCGGGGCCCTGCAAAGAAAAAATGTTGTATTTAGTGGTCTGGCTTAGATCAAGAACGATGCGAGTGGTGTTCTTATCGACCGATAAACGAATATTTTCAACGACTGGACGAGCGGACGCTGCACCCATGCAGAGCACGGAAGTCACCAGCAAAAAATAGCGGAAAGCACTCTTCATTCTTATTGCCAAGCAGTCCTGTGGCGGATTATGTCTGCTCAGTATACGAATCTCCGTAGAAATTCCAATATTTTTCTTTCAATATTATGGAGATAGGGGACTTATCTAATAGTATTACTTAATCAAGACCAGTCGCGTCCTGCGGCAAGAATTGCCTCACCACGGGGACTCAGGCTTTTAATCTGGGCGCGCCTGCCCTCCCCATCGAAGCCAAGTTTTATTTCTAAATCAGCAGCTTGTATAAGGTCCGGCGCTCTTTCCGGCCACTCTACGAGGAGCAAAGCGTCATGCAGATCTGACCAGCCAAGGTATTCCAGCTCTTCAGGGTCACCAATTCTATATAAATCAGCATGATATACCCGATGTCCAGAAATATTGTAGGGTTCGAGCAGTGTATATGTGGGACTGGGGACCGCTCCCTCGTGTCCCAGTGACTGAATCAGCGATCGCGCCAGGGTCGACTTGCCAGCGCCGAGTTCACCCTGCAGCAATATCACGCAAGCGACGCCGGCTGCGGGTAAATGCGCGGCCAATTGCTGGCCCAGCCGCTCTGTCGCTGCAGCATCCGGCAGCTCGATAGTTACTGTTAGCGGTTTAGCCACGATCTAAGTTCCTGTAACAAATCCGATGCGAGCATACCGCGCTCGCCGGCCTCAGCGGCAGAGTCCCCCGCCGCCGCATGCAAATCAACACCGTAAGTAGCCGCCTGTTCAATTGATAATCCCTGCGCAATCAAGCCTGCGATAATGCCGGTCAGCACATCGCCCATTCCGGCAGATGCCATGCCTGGGTTGCCGCGTAAACTTATCGACGGCGCACCGGACTGGCTCGATACCAGCGACCCCGCCCCTTTCAGAACTACAGTACCGCCGTATTTTTCCTGCAACGCGTTGAGCGCAGCTACGCGGTCAGATTGCACCTGCTCAGTCGTTATCCCCAATAGTCGAGCTGCCTCACCCGGATGGGGCGTCAAAACCCAATTAGTTCGCTGCTGCGGATTACGGGCCAGCAAATTGAGCGCATCTGCGTCTACGACCAGCGGCAAGTCCGACTGCACGACTGTCTCGAATAATTCTTGCGCCCACTCGCTTTGCCCCAAGCCTGGCCCGAGGGCCACGACCGTCGCCGCTGCGAGCAGTGACTCAAGCCCCTTGGCAGACACCAGCGGATGGCAGATTAGTTCCGGTCTGCTGGCCGCAATCTGGGCGCTATGCGCAGGATGAGTTGCCAGGCTGACCAGTCCCGCGCCTGTGCGCAGCGCCGCTTCGCCACAAAGTCGCGCAGCGCCCGGCATACCGGGACCACCACCGACCAGTAACACATGCCCATAACTACCTTTGTGCGCATTTCGCGCGCGTTTTGGCAGGTATTCAGCGAGTTCGTCCAAATCTATTCGGCGCAACATACAGGCCTCTTTTGGGTAACAAGAACCGGGTATTTCCAGCCCCGCAAACGTCAAAACCCCACAGTGCTCCAGGCCCCGACCTAACACGAGGCCCTGTTTTAGCCCAACGAATGTAACGGTCAAATCGGCCTTCACCGCAATCCCGAGTACGGCACCGGAGTCGCCATTCAAACCAGTGGGAATATCCAGGGCGATGACTTGTGCTTTATGGGCGTTAATAGCTTGGACGGCTGCCGCGTACTGACCACCGACGTCGCGCATCAAACCACTGCCAAGCATAGCGTCGACAATCAAATCGGCGCCACCCTCTACAGTACCCTGCCACTTTTCAACCGTACCACCGGCCGCCACAAAATCAGCGTGAGCCAATCCCGCATCCCCGGTCAATTTGCCGGGAGCCGAAAGAGCGATAACCCGCACATTAATATCCATCAGCAAGGCGAGTCGCGCTAAAACATAGCCATCACCGCCGTTATTGCCACTGCCGCACAACACCAGCCAATTGCGGCATTCGGGAAAGTATTGCAGAACTCGCGCAAGCGCGGCCTGCGCCGCCCGTGTCATAAGTTTGTAGCCAGGAATACCTATATCGTCAATCGCACATCGATCTATGCCGCGAACAGATTCGACCGAATAGATTTCTGTGGGTAAGGTGTGCATGGCTCAGATTATACTGCTTGCAGCGCCCAACAATGAGACTCAAGTTGAACGATTTGTCACAACCCGAAAATATTGATTTCGCAAAACTCACTCTTGAGATTCAGCAGTGGGGACGCGAACTCGGTTTTCAACAAATAGGCATCAGTGATATTGATCTGCAGACTGCTGAGCAGCGACTGCAATCCTGGCTTGGCAAAAACTTTCACGGTGCCATGGAATACATGAGTCGCCACGGCAACAAACGAACGCAGCCCGAACTATTGATCCCGGGCACCATTCGCGTGATTTCGGCGCGCATGGACTACCTCCCGAACGAGACTGATGATCCGCGCGATATTCTCGACCACGAACAGCGCGCTTACATTTCGCGCTACGCGTTAGGTCGGGACTATCACAAAGTAGTGCGCAAGAGGCTGGCCTCATTGGCCGAACGCATCAGCGACCGCGTAGGCAATTATGGCTACCGCGTTTTTGTCGACAGTGCACCCGTGCTTGAAAAGCCTATCGCAGAGAAAGCCGGACTTGGTTGGATCGGCAAACACACGAATCTGATCAATCGCAGCGCCGGTTCCTGGTTTTTCCTGGGCGAAATTTTTACGGATCTCGATCTGCCCGTTGATATCCCCGAATCATCACATTGTGGCACCTGTCGCAGCTGCATTGATGTCTGTCCTACGCAAGCGATCATTGGCCCATACAAGCTAGACGCAAGACGCTGCATTTCCTATTTAACTATCGAGCTAAAAGAATCCATTCCACTCGAGTTTCGCAAAGCCATCGGCAATCGGATTTACGGCTGCGATGACTGCCAGTTATTTTGTCCGTGGAATAAATTCGCCAAGCACAGTGATGAAGCCGATTTCATGCCGCGCCATAAACTTGATACAGCGGACCTCGTCGACCTGTTTGCATGGGATGAAGACACGTGGCTGAAAAACACAGCGGGCAGCGCCATTCGACGCATCGGTTTTGAACGCTGGCTACGTAATATTGCAGTAGCACTCGGCAACGCAAAATCAAGTGATGCAGTAATTAATAGTCTGCGAGCAAGATTACCGCGTTCTTCTGAACTGCTCAGGGAACATATCCAATGGGCGCTGCAGCAACATAACGCCGTGCAATAAGCCGCGACAGACTTTAAAGTCAGGCCAACGCGGCTGCCGCTGGGTTGAAAAAGTGACGTCCACCGGTCGTACGCGAAATCTGCTGGAATAGCTGCTGGTAGTCCGCTTCGTTACTGATCGGATCAATTGACGATGCATTAACGATCAACAATGGCGATCGATCATAGCCATGAAAAAAACGTGCGTAGGCATCAGCCAATTTTTCTACATAACTACGTTCAATGGATTTTTCATAGGGAATGCCACGGCGTGCAATCCGTTCCATGAGAGTATCGGTCGACGCCTGCAAGTAGACAACCAGATCAGGCACCGGTGGTTCGATTTCCATTTTGCCGGCAATTTGTTCGTAGAGATGCATTTCCTGAGCGTCAAGATTGATCTCCGCGAACAATCGATCGCGATCCAATAAAAAATCGGCGACGCGCACCGGCGAAAACATATCGGACTGGCGCAATTGTTCTATTTGTTGCGCGCGCTGGAATAGAAAGAACAGCTGCGTTTGCAAAGCAGCATTACGGCCTTCTTTGTAAAATCTTTCGAGAAATGGATTTTGCGCCTGCGTTTCGAGAATCAACTCACCGTTGAAACTCTCGGCCAAGCGCCGCGCCAGACTGGATTTACCCACGCCGATAGGACCTTCGACCACGATAAATCGCGGCTCTACCTCTCCAGGCTTAAGTGTTCTAACGGTGGTTCCCAAATCTATTAATCCTGTTCTATTTTTTCGATCCAGCCATGCGCACGGGCCGTCAACCGATCTACCAAATATTCAACCTTGCCCTGACCTGGAACCTCAAGATCCGGGGCAATTTCCATGAGTGGCAACAATACAAAATTTCGCTCCTGGATGCGCGCATGAGGTACGACCAGCCCTTCCTTATCAATCACTTGGCTGCCCAATAGCAACAAATCGAGGTCAAGGATGCGCGGGCCCCAGCGTTCGCCATTCCGCACTCTTCCGTGATCCGATTCTATACTTTGCAGCCTCGCCAGCAATTCATTGGCGGACAAATTGGTTGTTATCTCGACAACCGCATTGATGTAGTCCGGTTGATCAGCGGGGCCCAGTGGGGCGGAACGATACAAGCCTGACGAGCGAGCCGCGCCGCCCGACGACAACAGACTGACCGCCGCTATCGCCTGCTGGACCTGTTTTACGGGGTTTTCAAGATTGCTGCCGATGCCCACGTAAGCGTTCTGCATAGCGCACGCCGCCGCACTCACGGCTTCGACTTCGGCTTCGCAGATTTGGCGCGGCGGCGGCGTGGACGTTTGCGGCTTGGGGCACCGCATTCCGTACCCGAATTCGCGCCTTTGATCGACTTACCGCCGAGGTGGAGCCGATCCATGCGCTCTTCCTGGCTACATGTCTGAATATCGGTCCAAAATTTGGCGAGATCCTGATCCACGTCACCCAACTCGGCACGCAACAACATAAAATCGTACGCTGCCCGAAATCGCTTGTGTTCAAGCAATGTCAAAGCACGTCGCCCTTTGGTCGTTGTGAACCGCGGCTGCAATGCAATCATTTCGCGCATCGGCGCGCTGAAGCGACGCGGGATTGAGATACGCGTCTGGTGCCAGGACACAACATCAGCTGCCGCCACTGCAAGTGCTTGGCCTTCACTCATTTTACGGTCGGCACGCAGATTATTTGCGATCTCTAAAACAGGTGCCCAGAAAAACACACCCAGCAAAAACATCGGGGAAACCGATTGATCATTTTTTACGCGACCATCGGTATTTTCCAGCGCTATTTGTACAAAACGACCGAACTTCTCATCCGTAAGCAGCGCACGTTCCGTTTCCGGAAACAGCTCCCTGAATAAGAAGTGTTCGCGCATCATTGCAAAAGTTGGTTTAGCAAAACCAGACTGAAACAACTTGATAAATTCATCAAACAACCGTGAAGACGGTACATTGGCCAACAATCCCGCGAGCGGTTGCATGGCATTGACGATATTGGGATCTATGGAGAAGTTGAGTTTGGCGGCAAAGCGCACCGCACGCAGCATGCGGACAGGATCTTCCCTGAGTCGTTGCTCAGGATCACCGATCAGTTTAACAACGCGCTTATTGATGTCCTCGATACCACCTACGTAATCCCAGATGCTGAAATCAGCAATATTGTAATACAGCGCATTGCAGGTGAAATCGCGACGCCATACGTCATCGTCAACCTCGCCATAGACGTTGTCCCGCAGAATCCGCCCTTCCTGATCATGGGCAACATCGGCGTATTCATCGTCATGGTCTGCCGGAGCCCTGAACGTGGCAACCTCGATGATTTCCCGACCGAACCGTATGTGCGCCAACCGAAAACGCCGTCCAATAAGACGGCAATTGGAAAACAGCGCTTTGATCTCTTCCGGGTGGGCATTGGTCGCAATATCGAAATCTTTGGGATGCAGACCCAGCATGACGTCACGGACCCCGCCCCCGACGAGGAAGGACTGAAACCCGGAATTATGCAGCCGGTAGAGCACCTTCTGCGCGTTGCGGGAAATATTGGCCCTGGAGACGTTATGCTCGGGACGGGGGATTATTTTTGGTTTATTAACTTGCAAGGTCCTGCTGAAAATCGAAAGATAAACCGCTTGAGCATTCAGGCGGCACACGTATAATACCAGTCCCCGCGCAACCGGGGCAGGTCATTTGACCAACTCCGCTCCCTTCGTCTAGTGGTTCAGGACGCTGCCCTCTCACGGCGGTAACAGGGGTTCGAATCCCCTAGGGAGTACCAAACATAAAAATGCCCACCTTGTGTGGGCTTTTTTTTGGTTGGGATACCTGGGCTGGATGAGAACCCCAGGGTTCGACTAAACGCGCCAGCGTTTTGGGCGTCGTCGCCTGCGACGACGGGCCGCAGGCCCGAAGATCGGCGCCAGACGATCTGAGTCTATCCCCTAGGGAGTACCAAACATAAAAATGCCCACCTTGTGTGGGCTTTTTTTTGGTTGGGATACCTGGGCTGGATGAGAACCCCAGGGTTCGACTAAACGCGCCAGCGTTTTGGGCGTCG
>JAHEFE010000039.1:21100-21472 GCA_024640365.1 Woeseiaceae bacterium
TCGCCTGCGACGACGGGCCGCAGGCCCGAAGATCGGCGCCAGACGATCTGAGTCTATCCCCTAGGGAGTACCAATTAACTCAACGAGTTAGACGACTTTCGCCTAGCCCGTTTCTAATTTCTCCAACTTTTTACCTAACTTTGAACGCGGTTTATTCGCAATTTTTCCGCGTTTGCGCTGCAACTTAAAGGCTACGTCGTGTTGGCGGTATGCGACGACAATGCGGCCGCGCATTTGCGCCCTGCTAAACTCCGTACATGACCGAGAAGCAACCCTACGACGTTCATTGGCGCAAGTGGCCGGACTACCTCACGCCCGACCGTGAACGGCACTTTAAACGGATGGAAGAAAAGCTGGTTTTTCGGGACGTAG
>JAHEFE010000074.1 GCA_024640365.1 Woeseiaceae bacterium
AGCGTAGGCAACAAAAATATGCTGATACTCACCCTGGTATTTCTCAATCGTTTCGCGAACACGCGCCGGAATTTTCTCTGGCCTGTTATGCAGCTCAGCTGGCAGACATTGAATCTTGATATGCGACCATTGATTGTGGCGCTGCAATTGCACTAGCTCTTTCGCCAGTGCGCCGCAGGCAATCAACAAAACACTCGGGGTCATACAACTCAATCAGGACGCACGACGCTTCAGTACCAGTTCCTTTGCTACCTCAACAGCCGTGGCCGCGTCCCGACAATAGGCGTCAGCACCAATTGCCTGGCCAAATTCCTCGTTGAGCGGAGCACCACCAACCATAACGATATAGTCGTCGCGAATACCCTGTTCTTTCAACGTATCAATGACAACTTTCATGTACGGCATGGTTGTGGTCAAAAGTGCTGACATCCCGAGAATATCCGGAGATTCTTTCTTGAGCGCTTCGATATATTTGTCCGCGTCGGTATTAATGCCAAGATCAACGACTTCAAAACCGGCACCTTCCATCATCATGCCAACAAGGTTTTTGCCGATATCGTGAATATCGCCTTTGACCGTACCAATCACCATTTTGCCAACAGGTTTTGCTCCTGTTTCTGCAAGTAACGGCTTCAGTACCGCCATACCCGCTTTCATTGCATTTGCGGCCAACAAAACTTCGGGAACGAATAGGATACCGTCGCGAAAATCAATGCCGACAATATTCATTCCGCCGACCAGCGCATCGTCAAGAACCTTTTTGGCACTCCAACCACGGCCGAGCAAAATATTGGTGCCCTCGACAATTTCCTCAGCGAGACCGTCATACAGATCGTCAAACATTTGCTCGACCAACTCGTCGTCGGCCAACTCGCTCAGTACGATATCTTCGTCATTTTCCTGTGACATAAACCACTTCCACTACCAAGTTAAAAATTAGGTCAATTCTACGGCATCGATTCAAGGAAACCGAGAAAAACCCACCATTACCACCGGCCATTACCGGCACGCATATCTTTCGGATCAAGCTTGATCGGGAAACGTTCCCGGATTTTCGCATCGACGGCTGGATCAATGTATTGCGGGTAGTAATCCGCAAGCATGGATTTCAGGCGAGTATGAGCCTGATCATACAAAGTCTGCCGTCCAGCATCGTTCCAGTCCCCAAGATTGTGTCGATCTGAAATCTCGGGATAGAGGAACTCTGACTTCATTAATTTGAGGGTTTGTTCATGACCAAGATAGTGTCCCGCGCCAAAAACAACGTCTTTAATCACATCGTAAGACAGTGTCTCATCGGTGACTTCAATGCCCCGCACGACGCGCATGATACTGCCAAGCATGTCGTTGTCGATAATTAATCCTTCGAATGACTGGCCAAGCAGGCTGCCAACGATGCCTGGGTAAGCCGCCACATGATTTGCGCCCGCGAGTGCGGAGGTCGCGATCGAGAGAGCTTTCTCGAATCCCGCCTGTACATCCATCGTCTTGGAATCGGTCATTCCCGCACCAATGCAGCTGATCAAGCCAAAATGATTCGCCAGTTGGGCTGATGCCGCCATGACCAGTGCTTCCTCACCGCTGCCACCGCTGAAGGAGCCTGTACGCAGATCGGAAATAAATGGCCACATACCAAAATTGATAGCCGCTCCCGGATACACCAGATTGGCAACACACAGACAAGCCAAAGTTTCCGCAAAACACTGTGCAAGAGAACCTGCCAGTGCCGCTGGCGACGTAGCACCAGCTTGGGGGGCAACCGCGACATCCGCGACCAGTCCGAGCTCGGCCACACGAACGAGAACCTGTGCATTTTCCTGCCCAAAGCGTAACGGGGAGACTATCGGACAACCACCAATTGCACAGAATGGTCGTTTGACAAATGCACCCTCTTCGCCCAGGTAGGTGTCGAACATCGCTATGACCTTATCAACATGGCTCACTGTTGCCGTACTCATCGCAAAATTCTTGCGAGTGCCAGCCAGGGCCGCGTACGCCACGTTGATATCGTGGGCATATACGTCACCGCTATATTCTGCTGCGATAAAAGGCTGACCAAAGCTGTGTATATGATCCAGCTGATCAACCAGGCGCGCCGCATCGTATAGATCGACCAGCCGCGTCGGACGAAACTTCTGAGTCTCATACTCCAGAACTGAAACGGCCTCTCCAGAAGTAGAGAAATACACCTTCTCGCCACTAATGACGTGATCATATTTGGGATCTGGTGCGAATACGGTGTATTCACTGGCGGACATATCAATCAAATCTTCAACCAGAGCGCGCGGAAAGCACAGCCGATTATGCTCATTGAGTATGCAGCCCTTCGGCAGCGCATAGTTCAATATCTCCGGAATCGGTTCGCCAATGCCAATGTTTTCGAGAATATCAAATGCTGTGTTGCTAATTTTCTCAATATCGGCATCGCTCAGGGGTCGATAGCGACCGCCAGACATTCCCTGGGCAACGGCACCACTCGGTGTGTGCAGCTCTTCCAGTTGATGTCTCGCCCGTCTGCCACCGCAGCGTTTACCTCTGCCGCGACTTTTGGTGGCGCCACGGATTTCCGAATCGGTCATACAAATACCCCGCTCTCGTCCGCCGCCACAGACTGAATGATTTTGGTTTGGTGCCAGAATTTTAACGGATGATCCTTGTTCTACCTAGCTCACAATTCACAATATGAAATTAATTTCATTATATGGAACTCCCATCAAGCGCCGCGCCAAACCCAACCGTCTAGTGTCACTGGACAGTTGCCAGAAAGCCGTTGCACACTTCGCCGTCAACGGTCAGCAAAGAGCCGTACTATTTGGCTGCCACAAAGGCGCTGACAACATCAATAATCAGGGGGCTGAATACATGATCAGAAAGATATTATTTTCGACCACAGCATGTTCGCTGGCGATTTTCGCTGGGTGCAGTGGCCCGCTATCAGACGACACCGCGGCACACGCGGATGAAACACCGGAATATTTCCTGCTACGACCCGAAGTCGAGAAAGCTTATGGCTATTCGCACGCCGTCAAGATCGGCAAAGAAATCAAGATCTCCGGTGCAGTAAGCATGGACGACCAGGGCAACCCGACAGCTATCGGTGATCTGGAGCAGCAAATGAAAAATGCCTACTCAGACCTCGAAAAAGTGCTGCAACACTACGGCTACACATTTGATGATGTAGTGGTCGAGAACGTGTTCACGACTGACATGGCAAAGTTTCTCGAAGTCGCGGGCTATCGGAACACGATCTACCCCAAGCAATTCCCGACCGGTACCTGGCTCGAAGTAAAGGGCCTGGCTTTACCCGAATTCATGATCGAGATCGACATGGAAGCACACAAATCAGAGTAAGCTCAGGGCTTTGAAGCTGGCGCCTGCGGCCAATACCGCATACAAAAAGCCCCGCTCTTGGCGGGGCTTTTCTTTCTGGGGACCGATTCATTGACTGGCTAACGCCCGCCCCAAAATCCGCGCCGCCTCGCTAGTCCGGCTTATTTGTCGGCTTATCACAAGTCCGCCCCAGATCCAGACCCACCAATACCGGGTCGTGATCCGAACTGCGATAGGGTGAGGCAGGATCAAAGTACTTGGGCGAGCGTTTGAAATCGAGGTTGTAATCGAACAAGTCTGCAAAATCCGAATTGATATGCCACTCCGCAACTTCATTGACCTGGCAGGTTAACGAGGGACTGCTGAACGCGTAGTCCAGCACACCGCTGAGTCCGGAATAGAAATAAGAATAAGCCGTCGGACCTACTCGTTTACGCAACAAATTGGTGTAGCCATCGTTGACAATCGAACGAATCGGATCTTCCATCGTATAGGCATTAAAATCACCTACCAGCAACACATCATCGTCAGTAACGGTTGTAGGACTTGATCCCAGCCACTTGATCAAAGCTTTAGCCGCCGCCACGCGGGTCAGATTGCAGTTGCCCTGCCCATCCTGCAGATCCGGATCACCTTGTTTTTCGCAATCCGAACCTTTGGATTTCAAATGGGTGACCGCGAACGTGAATACCTCGCCATTGCTAAGTTGCGTAAAACTCTGTGCCAGCACCGGGCGACTCTTCTGATCATTGAAGGTTGAATCAACCTTGCTGGTAAGAAGTGCGTAATTGCCCATTGGACGGAGTTTGTCGCTGCGATAAATGATGCCAACTTTTATCGCGTCGGTTCCAATGGGCCCCGTCTCTATGAAACTATAACGCTCCTCACCTATCTGAGCGTTAACGCCATCTGTAAGTACAGCCAGAGACGAATCGTTATTTTCCAACTCAACCAGACCTGCAACGTCGGCATCAAGCGCGGCAACCGTAAAATAAGTTTTCTGCTGTTGGCGCAACAACTCTGCCTGGTTGCTGGCACCGCGACAAACGTGTTTCTTGTCCGGCCCACAGACCTTGCCGTCATCTTCAGTGTGGGTAAAGAAGTTGAGCAAATTGAAACTGGCGGCACGCAGTGACCCACCCACTTGTGGTGATCGCTCCCGGGATTCGCCCATGAACATGAAGCGTGGCTCGCGAACGGGTTCAAGGCGCCAACCTTCCGAACCAAACTTGGTGCTGCCACGACTGTAACGAAGGTTCCCAGTTAGTCCAACTACGACATCCCCGACACGCGGTCCCTTAACTTCTCCCGCGCTATCCGCGTATAAGGCATAGCGAATCGCTGGAGGGTTTTGCCAATCGATGCCGTCATCCAGAAGTATCGTATTGGCGGCGATGTGCTCCAGCTGAGCGGCATACGCCTGCTTATCTGGCAAACTGCGATCTGTCGATTTATATTGGCGACCAGCAGCAGTCAATTGAATTTCACCGAAGCGATCCAGATCATGCAGGTCACTAACGGTCAACGGCTTGGGAAATGTAACCAGCATCCCTTCATAGGGCTCTAGGTTCGCGATGAGCTGGTCATCTGACGTCAGCATGGTGCCAACTGGCAACTCTACAAATATCGGTGCAATCGAAGCCTCGCCAATGCGCTCAACTCGACTCGCATTTATCTGGGTTTCCCCAAAATATTCCTGCACCTTGCCGTGTACACAAACCAGATCGCCAACCCGCACATCTTTCTTCGGCTTTGCGCTATCAAAAACGAATATACCTTCCGAGGTGGCGGGGTCGTTGTCAGGGACCAATTCCTGGACATAGAAACCTCGCAAGGTATTTATGATGTCCTTGTCACGACTCTGAAAATCACCGGTGACTACTCCACTAATGCGCACTCCTCTGTTTTCCAATGGGCTCTCGGAGCCACTGCCCTGGATCTCATGAATAGGAGTTACGTCTTTGCATTCCTGCCCGTAGGCAGCACCGCTGAGCGCGCCAAAAAGGATAACTGATAAACCGATACGCATAAATTTCCAGTAGATTTTTCGTGCCGCGCAGATGCTAGTCGCGGCGAATGACAAACACTTCAAACCGACCGCTAGGACCGATGTACCAGGACGCAACTGTGGTAGTTAGGCTGACAATGAGCGAGCCAAACAGCGCTGCCCAGAAACCTTCAACCTGGAAATTATCGAACATCGCCGCGACCAGTCCGAACATGGCCGCATTCAAGACGAAAATAAACAAGCCCACAGTCACGAGAGTAATCGGCAGGGTCAACACTATTGCAATCGGCCGCACAACCGCATTTACAATGCCAAGAAATATTGCCGCCAGGATAAACGTGCCAAGGCCGATGATGGTGACACCATCTACCAGGATAGATGCCAGGTACAAGCCCAGCATGCCGATAATCGTACGTAGTATAAATCCGTTCATAACCGCAATAATGGTACTAAATTACGTCCTCGGCAAGGTTATCTGTCACCTGCGTCAGACTTTCTTGAACCGTGGCAGAACACCTGCGATGCCTCCGCCAATAAATACCAGTGC
>JAHEFE010000040.1 GCA_024640365.1 Woeseiaceae bacterium
GTGAGCAGCGAAAATAGAAATTGAAGGTTACCTGGGCAGGCTTACCCTTAGCCGCTTAGCTACGGGGGCGCGCCCAGTAAGCGCTGAGTGCACCGATGCCTAGCAGGCTCCAGCCCAGCCATGGTGCTGTAACTTCGAGGCCAAGTATGAGCGTTCCGGAAAGAATGCTGGTCATGCTGATAGCCAGTCGATAGCGTTGCTTCTGTTGCAGGTCGAGTTGCTCACGAAGTTTTTTTAGTTCGGGCGCATCCATACGGACTCTGATATCACCTTGCGATGCCTGATCGGCCAGGTGCTTGATAACCACAGGCAGTTCACGCATGGCATCACGCAATTGGGGCAGGTTTTCTCGCAAACTGGACAAAACAGCACGACCACCGAGTTGATCCTTCATCCACTCTTTCAGAAATGGATGGCCGGTTTCCCAGAGGTCGAGATCTGGATATAGCTGACGGCCCAAACCTTCGATATTGAGTAATGTTTTTTGCAGCAGGATCAGCTGCGGCTGCACTTCCATGTTAAAGCGTTGCGCCGTTTCAAAAAGGCGAATCAAAACCTGGGCGAATGATATCTCGCTTAACGGCTTGTTGAAAATCGGCTCGCCCACTGTTCGTATAGCGGATTCAAGTTCGTCAATTCGAGTGTCCGGTGGTACCCACCCGGAATCAATATGCAGTTTCGCAATGCGATGATAATCGCGATCGAAAAATGCGAGAAAATTATTGGCAACGTACTGTTGATCGCTAGGACTGAGCGTGCCAACGATGCCGAAATCAATTGCCGCATAGCGCGGATTCTGCGGATCTTCGATCTGCACAAAAATATTGCCCGGGTGCATATCGGCGTGAAAAAAGTTGTGACGAAAAACCTGGGTAAAAAAGATCTCGACACCGTTTTCGGCCAGCGCCTTGATATTAGTGCCGGCTTTAAGCAGCGTATTCATATCGCTGATGGGGACGCCGTAAATGCGCTCCTGCACGAGGACACCGACTCGGCAATAATCAAAATAGATTTCCGGCACATATAACAGGTCTGAATCCTGAAAGTTGCGTTTCAGCTGCGCCGCGTTGGCCGCTTCACGCATCAGGTCGAGTTCGTCAATGATGGTCTTTTCGTATTCAGCGACCACCTCAACCGGCCGCAGACGCTTGCCGTGTACCCAGTACTTCGCCGCCAATCTTGCGAGGGCGTACAGAACGTCTATATCCCGCTCGATCAGCTGCCGCACACCGGGTCGCAGCAGTTTGACGATAACTTCGCTGCCGTCCTGTAATGCGGCGCCGTGTACCTGGGCGATCGATGCAGCAGCCAGGGGCTCGTGGTCAAAGCGGCTGAATACTTCATCGACCGATTGGCCATAAATGCCATTGAGGCGGCTGACTGCCTCTTCAGCGGGGAATGGTGGTACACGGTCCTGTAGCTTGGCGAGCTCGTCCGCCACATCCGCGGGGAGCAGGTCGCGGCGGGTCGAAATGGCCTGACCGAATTTTACAAAAATGGGCCCCAGCTCAATGAGTGCGAGTCGTATGCGTACGCCCAGCGGCGCGCTGCGATCGGGTTGTTTTGGAAACAAATAGAAAACGAACCGCAGTGGACGCAAAAAATGCGTTGCTTTAATGAGGTCATCGAGACCGTGACGTACCAGGACGCGTTGAATGCCCAGAAGCCGAATCAGGGTTTTGGCTTTGGGCATGATCAGTCGTCCTTGCTTTTGTTGTTTTGTGCTTCGAGACGAGTCAGTCTCGCATCGAATCGATCTATGTCGTCACGCAGCGTGTCGACCCTGCTGTTAAAGGAATCTACTTCATAGCGCGACGGCACATCCCGACTCTCTTCCTGCAGGTATTCACTGACATTTTGTCGCACAGTGGTTCGTGCTTGCCGGCTCCAGGCCGCCAATCCGCGGGCAGCCTCGCCAAGCTGATGAGCGGCCACGTCGCCGATGATATGGGAAAGCTCTTCTTCTATGTCGGGCTTTCCAAAGTGCAGCAGTTTTTGAAATGCTTGCGCGATTTCTGTGTCGCCTGTGAGTTCAACCGAGCCATCACGAATGGCCGCTTCGCCGTCGTCGCCAGCAAGACGGGCGAGAGCCAAAAGTGAGCCTGTTATGACGACATCAGGCTCGTCGCTGTATTCGCTCATGAGCGACAGGGCGTTGCGTCGTACTTTGCAGTAAGCGGACAGTCCGGTATTTTTGACGCGCAGGGCAATGACCTTGTCATGCAATTCCGTGCATAGATCGCGTGCCGGCGTTGTCATGGCGATGCGTCGATTGATCATGTTGATCAATGGTCTGAAAATGGTTTCAAGCGTGTCCATACGGTTCGGTTACCTAAATCTTGTAGCCGACATGCAGCGCCACTACGCCACCCGTCAGGTTGTGATACCGGCAACGCTCGAATCCTTGTTCTTCCATCATAGACTTCAGGGTTTCCTGATCGGGATGCATGCGTATGGACTCAGCCAGATAGCGATAGCTCGCTTCGTCGTTCGCGACAAACTTACCCAGTAACGGCAGCACCTTGAAAGAGTACAAGTCGTATGCTGGCTTCAACGCTTCCAGTGGTTTCGAAAACTCCAGCACCATCAATTTGCCAGCGGGCTTCAGTACCCGATACATGGACGCTATGGCTGCGTCTTTATCGGTGACGTTACGCAGACCGAAGGCGATTGTAATCAAGTCGAAGGTGTCGTCAGCAAAGGGCAGTTTTTCGGCATTCACTTGAGTGATGGACAGATTGCCGGCAATTCCTGCGTCGACGAGGCGACTGCGTCCCTGTTGTAACATGCTGAGATTGATATCAGCGAGGATCACCTGGCCGCGCTCCCCTACCTGACGGGCAAAAACTTCAGCCAGATCGCCGGTACCACCTGCCAGGTCCAGAACCTGTTGGCCGCGGCGCACGGCTGCCTGACCAATGGTGAATTTTTTCCAGAGCCGGTGCATGCCACCTGACATCAGGTCGTTCATGATGTCGTATCGACTGGCAACGGAGTCAAATACGCCACGGACTCTGCGCGCTTTATCTTTAAGCGCTACCGTTTCGTAGCCGAAATGAGTGGTCTCGGGGGCTTTTTTATTCATTATCAGTGTTTCGTTGGCGTATCCCGTGAAGGATACCCTGCTGCCGTCAAGCGGTCGAGGTAAGCCTTCCAGTTTGCCGCTTTTCTCTGTCCGAGTTCGTGCAAGTAAGCCCAGGTAAATATACCGCTGTCGTGCTGATCGTCGAAAATCAGACGCACTGCGTAGTGGCCTACGGGCTCTACGGCTGTGATGAGCACATTCTCCTTGCCGACCTGGAGTACCTCTTGTCCCGGGCCATGACCTTGCACCTCGGCGGAAGGCGAATGTACCCGCAGGTACTCAAAAGGCAGTTCAAAATGCTGTCCGTCGGCAAAAATGACGTCCAGCTGTCGTGCCGTTTTACGCAGACGAATTTCGGTCGGAATAGGAGCTGTTGGCTTCATGTGGCAACTTTGTTGGCGTGACTTCTAAAGTATATAGCGGCTCAGGTCTTCGTTCCTGGAAAGTGCCGCCAAGTGTTTGTCCACATATTCTGCATCAATCTCGAACTCACTGCCGCTACGCTCGGCCGCATCGAAGGAAATGGTCTCAAGCAACCTTTCCATGACGGTGTGCAGCCGGCGTGCACCGATGTTCTCGGTCGATTCATTCACATGAAACGCTACTTCGGCGAGACGTCGCACTCCGGCTTCCGTAAAGGATAGCGTCACGCCCTCCGTTGCCATCAGCGCTGTGTACTGCAGTGTTAGTGAGGCGTCCGGCTCGGTCAGGATACGGACGAAGTCTTCGGTCGTTAGCGACTTCAGTTCTACCCTGATCGGTAGGCGCCCCTGCAATTCAGGTATCAGGTCTGACGGCTTGGCAATATGAAACGCTCCCGATGCGATGAACAGAATGTGATCTGTTTTCACCATGCCGTATTTCGTGTTTACAGTAGAGCCTTCAACCAACGGCAACAAATCGCGTTGCACGCCCTCACGAGATACGTCGGCACCCGTAGACTCGCTGCGCCTTGCAACCTTGTCCAGCTCGTCCAGGAAGACAATCCCGCTTTGCTCGACGGCAGTAACGGCCTGCGTCTTGAGGTCTTCCTCATCCAGCATCTTCGCCGCTTCCTCATCAGTGAGCATCTTGAGTGCATCTTTGATTTTAAGCTTGCGGGTTTTCTGGCGACTGCCTGACAGATTCTGGAACATACCCTGCAATTGGTTGGTCATTTCCTCCATGCCGGGAGGTGCCATTATTTCGACGCCGATCGGAACGGCGCGGAGGTCGATTTCGATTTCCTTATCGTCGAGTTTTCCTTCGCGCAGCATCTTGCGAAATTTTTGGCGTGTATCGCTTTTTTCCCCAATAGGCTGTGGTTCATCCGGGTGACTGCCCGGGTGCGATGGCGCTGGCAACAGCACATCCAGAATGCGTTCCTCGGCGGCATCTTCGGCGCGGTGCCGAACTTTTTCCATAGCCTCTTCGCGAATCATCTTGATGGCAACGTCGACGAGATCCCGAATGATGCTGTCGACTTCGCGGCCAACGTAGCCTATTTCGGTGAACTTGGTCGCTTCCACTTTAATAAAGGGCGCTTTGGCGAGCTTGGCCAGGCGGCGAGATATTTCGGTCTTGCCAACGCCTGTTGGACCAATCATGAGTATGTTCTTGGGTGTGATTTCACTGCGCAGGGGTTCGTCAACCTGGACGCGGCGCCAGCGGTTGCGGAGAGCGATAGCTACGGCGCGCTTGGCCTCGTCTTGGCCAACGATGTGCTTATCCAGCTCGAGCACGATTTCACGCGGGGTCATTTGGGACATGAGTGTTTCCTGTTTCCGGTTGTAGTGCGGCCCGGAGGCTTACTTGGGCAGCTCTTCAAGGACAATATTTTTGTTGGTGAAGACGCAGATATCGGCGGCTATACCAAGTGCCTTTGCGGCGATATCTCGTGCTTCGAGATCCGTATTTTGCAGCAGGGCGAGGGCGGCAGCCTGCGCGAATGGCCCGCCAGAGCCTATAGCCATAATGTCGTGTTCGGGCTCGATCACGTCGCCGTTACCAGTAACGATAAAAGAGCTCTCGGAGTCCGCCACACAAAGCAGGGCTTCGAGACGTCGCAGGCGGCGATCCATCCGCCAGTCCTTGGCGAGTTCGATGGCGGCACGCGTAAGGTTGCCGTATTGCTCAAGCTTGGTCTCGAAAAGCTCGAACAAGGTGAAGGCATCGGCGGTGCCGCCGGCAAAGCCTGCGATGACCCGACCGTTGGCTAGCGGTCTGACCTTGCGGGCGTTCCCTTTCATGATGGTGTTGCCCATGCTGACCTGGCCGTCACCAGCAATGGCAACGCGGCCATTGCGGCGCACGGAGATGATAGTTGTGCCGCGATATTGTTCCATGTGCGAATCCTGTTTTGCGTGCTTAGCCCTTGTTCTTGTCTTTAGACCGGGCTCGGGGGTGTGTCTTGTCGTATATCTGGGCAAGATGCTGGAAATCAAGGTGCGTGTAGACCTGGGTCGTACTGATATCGGCGTGTCCCAGCAGTTCCTGCACGCCGCGCAGATCGTGACTGGATTCCAGTAGGTGGCTCGCGAAGGAGTGCCGAAACAGGTGTGGGTAGACGCGCGTATCGATTCCTTGTTTTTTTGCCCAGAAAGTAACCCGTGCCTGCACCGAGCGGCCGCTCAGACGGCCGCCTCGGCTACTCAGAAACAGGGCCGGTTCGTCTTCTACGGCGAACTGTCCACGCTCTTTGTGCCAGGTACGCAACGCACTGAGCGCATGCCTGCCGACCGGAACGATACGCGTCTTGCTGCCTTTGCCGGTCACTCTCACCGTGGCATCCGCCATGTCGATATCGCCCAGGTTCAAGCTGGTTAATTCGGCCAGTCGCAGTCCCGAGGAGTACAACAATTCGAGTATGGCTCGGTCGCGAGCCACGAGCGGGTCGTCGCCCTGAATGTTGAGCAGGCGGGCCATGCGATCAGCGTCAATGTTACCTGGCAAGCGCTTTTTTGCCTTGGGGGCCGAGACGCCGATGACAGGGTTCTTCTTGACGTATTTCTCGCGCATCAGGTAGCGGAAAAAACTGCGAGCCGCTGACAGCCTGCGCTGGATACTGCGGGCTCCCAGCCCTTGCCGATGACTGGCGGCAGCGAATGAACGGATATGCTCGCTGTCGAGCTCGGCCCACTCGCCAATTTCATGCGTCTCGCAATAAGCGAGTATCGATAGCAGATCCCGGCGGTAGTTTTTGCAGGTGTGCGGCGAGAGGCGGCGCTCAAACTCCAGATGCCGGATGAACGCGTCGATCCAGTCTCGTTCGTCCGGTTGCATGCAATGCTCAGTAGCGCTTAAGCGCCTGCGCCGTCAATTCAGCGATGCGCTTCAGGAAGTCAGTGCTCATCCCTGGGTGGAAACGCTCGGCTTTGGCGCTGCCGATGGCCAGAAATCCTATGTCAGCGCGGTCACCCAGCGGTACGAGAGCAGCTGAGCCGATTTCATTGGTATCTTTACCGAACAGAAAATTGCGCTGCGCATCACGCAGTTGGCCGCAACGCGATTCCTTCCCGGCGAGAAAAGTCTTGAAGCTTTGCAGGCTGGTATTTTCGCGATCAAGGACTTTCAAAAAGCGATTGCCTTTAATATCGCTAAAACGTTCGGGATCGCCAAACAGGACAAGAACAGACTGATCGGCTGTAAAGACAGTGCGCATCGACGCTTCAATCGTCTCGAGGGTTGACTGAAAGTCCGCAGTATTGATGAGATGCAACGCAAATAAATGAATTTTGGCGGCCAACGCGTCATTGCTACGCGCGACGCTTATGAGTTCCTTTAGCTGCCGTTCAATCTTGAGGTTTTTCTGCCGCAGAGCCGAAACCTGTCGTTCGATCAATGAGACGGCGCCACCTGCGATATGGGGCAAACGCATCGAAGTCAGCAAGCTGCTGTGTTGTTCGAAGAAATCGGGATGAGTCCGCAGGTACGCCTGCACAGTTTCTTCGGACAGTTCTGAGTCCAGCGGTTTTGGTTTGCGCTGTGTGCTCATAATTCGACAGTTCCTTCGTAAGTCAGTTGTGCTTCGCCGGTCAGCCACACGGGTGATTTTTCGTTGGCCCAGCTTACCACGAGTTGCCCCCCGGGCAGCTGTACCGTGACCTCGGTATCCAGTAAATTCAGGCGCCTTCCGGCCACCATGGCGGCACAAGCGCCGGTTCCGCATGCCAGGGTCTCGCCGGCCCCGCGCTCATGCACACGCAGATCGATGTGCTGCCGATCACGTATGGTCATGAAACCGACGTTGGTGTGTGCGGGGAAGCGGGCGTGTTTCTCAATCAGTGGGCCCAGCCTGGTTACGGGAGCATCAGCTACCGATTGCACCTGTAATACGCAGTGCGGATTGCCCATGGAAAGTACGGCGACGTCCAGAGTCTCGGTTCCGACTTCCAGTGTGTATTGACAGGCTTCGGTGTCGGCGGCAAAAGGCACAGCGCCTGGTGCGAATTGCGGCAGGCCCATACTGACCGCAATCAGGTTGTCGTCCAGGATCTGCGCATCGACCCGGCCGGCAGGACAATCCAGGCGAAAAGCGGCGTCGGAAGCGCCGTCGTGAGCAATAACCCAGGCTACGCAACGGGCGCCGTTGCCACATTGCTCGACCTCGCTGCCATCGGCGTTGAAGATCTGGTAATACGCCTCACTGCCTTCATGACGAGGTTCTGAAATCCATAAAAGCTGGTCAAAACCGATGCCTTTACGTCGATCTGCGAGTTGTCGAATATGCTCTGTGGAGAGGGGCGGGAGGCCTGAATGGCGCTCGTCAACAACCATAAAATCGTTGCCAGCACCTTGCATTTTCAGAAAGCTTAGAAGCATCGGTTAAGCGTCGCCGTTACGGAAAAATTCGAGTTTATCTGTCTTGATGGACTTTTATCTCGTGCAACGGTAGTTTACATAAAACAAAATAACTGTCCGGAGAAAAATATGCGCCACATTATGGTTTTGAACGCCAAGGGCGGTTGCGGCAAAAGCACTCTGGCAACAAACCTTGCCTCTTATTACGCGAGTGAAGGATACGCCGTCGCGCTGGCGGATTATGACCCGCAGCGTTCCAGTCTCGACTGGGTGGAGCGCCGCCCTGAAAACCGGCCACCTGTAATTGGCCTCGCTGGGTATGAAGACGGTCTCAGACGCCTACCGCGCACTGCGGACTATCTTATTATCGATGCTCCGGCACGATCACACGGAACGGAACTCACTGATCTCGTGAAGCACGCAGAGACTGTGATCGTCCCCGTATTGCCATCAACCATAGATATGCAGGCCACGACCAAATTTCTGACGGAATTGAAAGATGTCCCGCGTATTGATCGCAAGCAGGCAAAAATAGGCGTGGTGGCCAACCGGGTCCGTGAAAACACGCTTATTTTCGATGAGCTCGATGAATATCTGACGACGGCGAGGGTGCCTTACATAGCCGCATTGCGTGACGCGCAAAACTACGTTCGTGCATATACGCGTGGTCTCGGAATTTTTGATCTGCCCGAGTACCTGGCGTGGCCGGATGTTGAGCAGTGGGATCCGTTGCTCAAGTGGTTGAGAAGCGTCCGTAGTCAGCCTTGAGGGTTTAAGCCCTCGTCAACAAGGCTGGCTCGTATGCCGTCGGCCGGGTTGCCATACATCGGTTTGACTCCCAGTAAGTCGCGCATTCTGCTCGTGTCGAGTCGGCGTGACTCGCAGAAAAACGAATACCGCAGTGGCGAGAATGCCTTTTGTGCTTCGCGTCGTGAGATAACCGGCGGTGGCGCAAAACCAGCCTGGCGGGCAACCTCTGCGCTAAACCAGGTACTGCTGCGATGGTCGCCATCAGACACGTTATATATACCCGCCGGAATAGTTGGATCGAGCGCGGCAATGCAGCAGCTCACGAGATCATCGACGTGAATTCGATTGCCGGGGAAAGCATCCTCTTCGCGGATCGCTGGAGCCGCATTTTCGAGGCGATCCAGTCCAAGCCGACCGGGGCCATAAATTCCCGGTACCCGCAAAATGCATAAACTGACCCCATTCCGCTTTGCCCATTCTGTAACCTGTTTTTCTGCGGCGACGCGCCTGGCGGCACGGGCGCTTTGGGGCTGTGGTAAATGATTTTCGTTGACCAGTTTACCGCCACAGTCGCCGTAAATTCCGCTGGTGCTTATTAATACAAATCGTTGTGGTAATGGACTGAGTGCTGCCAGCAAGTGAGTCAGCCTTGGATCGGGGGTTGCCTGTGCGGCAGGTTCTACGGTGTAAAGCAAAGAGTATTGCTGCGGTAACGATAAGCTGTGTGTAATAGGCTTGTCGAGATCGAGCAACTTTGTGCGTTCGGCGAAAGATGGTGCCGGGCTGCGAGTAAATCCACGGGCTGTTTTGCAGCGCTCAAGAACCCGCGACCCGGTATAACCCACTCCAACAACAATCTGGTTCAGAGTCGTCATCGCGACAAGGTGTGCTAGTGTTGGTCCGCTTCGATGTGTGGAATAGCCGGCAGTGGTGAGCGAGCGACCAGGTGCAGGCCAGTACGATAAGCGTCAGCCGAGGCATCCGCCTCACCCAGACGGGAAAGCAGGCGACCATATTCCTGATATGCCTCAGGCGTGGGCAGAATGGCAATAGTGGTTTCCAGGTAGCTGCGGGCTTTGCCCCACAGCTCATTGCGTAGACAAAGTCGTGCAGCCGTGAGCAATAGTGTGGCGTCATCCGGATGGTCGCGCAGCCAAGCCTCTGCTTTCTTGAGTTGTTTCACAGAGTCCTTGGCTTCTACCTTGCCGTAGACAGCAACCAACGCGCTGTTCCAGTCGGCCTTTAAGGCATTGGTCAACACCTTCTCCGCCTGCTCGTGCAGGCCCAACCGCATCAGATTTTCGGCGTAAGCTGCCAGCAACTCCGAGTTTTTACGCAGTTTGCGCGGTACTTTCTCCCAGCTGCTAGTGACAGCATCACCGTCCGTTGCCTGCAACAAATGTTCGCGATGAACCCTCGTAGACCACTTAATAAGCGTCGTTTCTGCAACGCGACTTTTCTTCTCGAGTCGCGGGAGTAGCTTCTCAAGCGCTCGCCAATCTTCCAGTCGAAAGTAAAGTTGGCCGAGTAACGCCATAGCCTGGCTTTGGTTTGGTGTGTTTTCTTCAATCTTGCGTAGCGTCGCCAGAGCCTGTTCGTATTGTTTTCGATCGAGCTGCAGTTCAGCTTGCGTAAGGAGGACGGCGTTTGCGGCCTCCGGTGTGTGCTCGTAAGCCAGCCGCAGCCAGTCATCGCGACGTTCGTCGTTACCCTGCAAATGGGCGGCTCGCGCCGCTTGCAGGTAGTTCAGCAAGGGGGTTTCGCTGGTGTTGGCGGCGCGCACTAACATGCGTTCGCCGCGCGCAAAATTACCTTCAGCCATTTCAATCATGCCGCGAGTCAGTCGTTGGCCAGCCCTGTTGTTGCGATAGCGTCCGGCGGCTTCTCCAAGACGGCGTGGTGCGCGCAATAACTTTGCGATCAACCAGATGCAAAAAATCAGAGACAGAATTAATGCCACCAGGACTGGCACTGACATTTCAATCAGGTAGCTGCGGAAGTTGATGACGACGTATCCCGGATCTTGCAACAGGAATGTGACGCCCACGGCACTGAGCAACAGTACGATGACCACGATCAGGCCGAATTTCATTGCGCACTGCCTGTCAGCGTGCGTTGCTGCCGGAGTAGTCGCAAGGACTCTGATATGTCGGGTGTGGCGACATCGACTTGCTGATTCCTGATTTCATCGAGGGTCTGCAACGCGCCGACAACGGCTGCATCGTCTGTTGCGTAGTAATCTCTGAGCCAGGTACTTGCATCGTCGAGACTCTGTTGAAAAATCCCTTTCTCGCCGCGCAGTAAAGCGAGTCTTGCAGCTTGCATTTGCAAGCTCAGATTTGCGCGCAGAAACTGCTTGGCGTCTGGTGAAATGAGCGGCCGCGCCTTCTCATCACTGCGGCGTACTGAAACAACGCTCTGCAAAGCATTTTTTACCGCGGCTCCTGCCCGATCCAGTCCGCTCAGGTTGTCCAGATTAGTTGGGGTGTTGGCGGCTTCCGTTCTATCAACTTGTTCTCGTATTGGTAGCGATTCTGCGACCCGGGATAAACTGGCCAGCGTAAGACTGATGCCTTCGATATCCACTTTGCTAATTGTTTCGAGAGTCTGGATCTCATCGGACAATGCACGGCGTACGTTGGTGTATGCGGGATCACCAAGGTCATGCAGACGTTCGTCTGCTAATTTTAGCGCCAGCGATGCCGTGGCGGGATTACCGACAAGTTGTAGCTGAGCGTTTGCGATTTGCATGTAGTATTGCGCTTCAGCCAACAACCAGTTGCTGCGTGAGCCTTTCGAAATTCCCTGAATATTGGCAATCGCAGCTTCCATACTGCTGCTACGGCTCAGCAGTGAATCCAACGCAGACTGACGCAGCTCAATTGAAGTATTGAGAGCCGCCGCCGCCTGTTGGGATTCAGTTTGCGCATTATTCAGCGCTGCCAGCCGGCTTTCCAAATTGTTTAATTGTGCCTGTGTTTCTCGAAGGTTTTGATCCAGCAATTGTATTTCTGCATTACTCGACGCATCTACTTGTCCGGATTTGCTCTGTTGCCAGTAAAGGTAACTGCTGCCCAGCACAGCGGTCAGAGCGATCAATAAAGTGAGCCAGGTCAGTCCCTTCGACTGCTTTGACTGCTTCGGCGCTTTAGGTGCCGGGGACGTTTTGCTGTCGTCAGCGGTGGCTTTAGAGTCAGATGGCTCTTTAGCCTCATTTTTGGCGTCTATGGTCGCCGATGTCGTTTCGGCAGGCGCGCCTTCCTGACTGTCATTCTGCGTTGTATCGCTCATATCTGTTTTCCGAACACTTGTTCATGGCAGGCCAGTAATGCACTAATCATAGCGGATGCGCCCGGTCCATCCGACAGAAATAACGGATTTCCGACGCCGAGTTCCTGTGCTCGTTGCAAAACCCGCTTGCTCGGGCTCACCAACGGCATATCGGCAAGCCCGGTCTGGCAGCCGTGAGGCAGGAGTTGTAGCAAATTCTCAAGGGTGGCAACGCTCATTGCAGTAATCAGGTGTATTTTCCCAGCTTGCCAGTCCTGTTCGAGAGCGGCCAGCGCAGTGGCCGAAAAGGATGCGAGCTTGCGCTCATAGACGGGCAAGTAACTGACACTGGCTCCTCGTTGGCGCAATGTTGCAGCGAGGAGTTCTCGGCCATCTTCGCCACGAATAATCCAGACGTTCTTGCCAGACACGTTCGCAAGTGAGTCCTCCGCGAGCAGGTGCTCACTGTCAAATCCATTCTTTGGTGTAATGTCGGGCGGCTGGCCGATCGCAGATAGTGCAGCCGCGGTTGCTGGCCCCACTGCCGCCAACGTGACGTTAAAGTCAGCAACGAATCGCCAGCCAATGCTGACAGCATTAGCACTCACAAAGATGATGATGTCCGGCACCGGCAAACCGGCCATGCAGTGATTGATTGTACTGTCATCAAGAGGCGCGATAGCGATAACTGGAAATAAAATAGCCTGGCCACCTGCGGATTCGATTGCCTGGGTTAGCTCTGCCGCCTGGTGTTCCGGTCGGGTAACCAGTACGCCGGAGCCATGCAGAGACCCAGATGTCATCAACCGTTCTCGATCTGGGCCAGAATTTCGCCCGCACCCTGGTCAAGCAAACGTTGTCCCAAGGTCTTGGCTAACTGTGCCGCATCGTCCGCTGCCCCTTCTATAGAGTCGCGGATCAGGCGCGAGCCATCCGGTAAAGCGACGACGGCATGCAAAGTCATGCGGCCATTATTAATAACGGCATGGGCCGCGACCGGTGATTGGCAATTGGCCTCCAAAAAGCCTGCGATACCGCGTTCTGCAGTTATAGCCTGGCTGGTGAGATGATCATTAAGCTTGCTGAAAATATTGCGCAGGTCGGAACGTTCGGAGAGGCATTCGATACCGATGATTCCTTGCGCGGCAGCAGGCAGAAGCCGATCCGGCGTAAAAATTTCGCTCACTTTCTGGTCGAGGCCAAGACGTTGGACACCGGCGGCCGCGAGCATGATGGCGTCATAGTCACCGTTAGCGAGCTTGGCGAGTCGAGTGTTTACATTGCCGCGTAATGGCTCGATATGGACGTCAGGGCGCATTGCCTTGAGCTGTGATTGTCTACGCAAACTGGAGCTACCAATTTTCGCACCATGCGGCAGTTCGCTAAGCGTTTTGCCGTCATTCGTGAGCAACGCATCCGCAGGATTGGCGCGCTTGAGTACGGCAGCGATACAGAAACCCTCCGGCATTTCAGCAGGCACGTCTTTCATGGAGTGCACCGCGAGATCTGCCGAACCTGCTTGCATAGCGACTTCCAGCTCTTTAATGAAAAGCCCTTTGCCGCCAATTTTTTGCAGGCTACGATCCAGGATCTCGTCACCACGAGTGCTCAACGGTACGAGTTCAACTTTCGATACTTCAGGCAGTGCTTCCAGCGCCGCTGCGACGTGTTCTGCTTGCCAGAGTGCGAGCGCACTCTTGCGTGTTGCGATTCGTAAATGCAAAGGTTTTTAGCCTCCCTTCAGGCGCCGTCGCACGTCTGGCAAATGCCTACGACTTATTGGCAGTGAAATATTATGTTTGAGCATTTTATCCCGTAATCGAATTTGCGGCGAGCCATCTGTCGCTTTTTCGACGGCTTCTATCTGATTGACTGCTACCAGTGAGTTGCGATGAACTCTTACAAAATCTGTCGCGAATTCGTCTTCCAGAGCTTTTAGAGGTTCATCGAGCAGGTGTTCGCCTCCTTTGTGGCAGACGCGAACGTATTTACTGTCGGCGATGAAGCAATATACGTCATTCATCGGAATAAGTTTGAGCTGATCCTGTACCCGCACACACAAGTGCTGGCGTTTTTGATCCAGGCCGGCCGTTTGCGCAACGGTATCAAGCTGCATCGCGCTCAGCCGCGCAGCTTGCCGCAGCGCTTGTAGCAATTTTTCGCGGCGCACCGGCTTGAGAATGTAGCCGACAGCCTGAGCATCGAACGCGTCGACAGCATATTCATCATAGGCTGTTGCGAATATCACGGCAGGAGGCTTGTCTGATTTACTCAAGTGACGCGCCACCTCGATCCCCTGCATGCCTGGCATCCGAATATCGAGAAGGACGACGTCGGGTTTAAATTCGGACGTCATGTCGAGTGCTTGCTGTCCGTTGGACGCTTGACCGACAACTTTGCAGTCGGGCTCCTCTTCAATCAGGCGTACCAACCTGTCCCTGGCGGGTTTCTCATCGTCAACGACTAAAATTTTCACGTGCGCGTCACTTCATATGGGTAACGAATGCAAACGCTATAACTGTCGGGCGTAGTGGTGACGTCAACGCTCACTCGTGACCCATAGGCAATTTCCAGTCGTTGCTGAATGTTGGCGAAGGCCATCTGGTTACCATGCTTGCTCTGTGCTTGATTGGGGGCTACCGGATTCGTGAAACGCAGCTCAATCAAATCGCCATCGAGCTTACCGCTTACAACAACCAGTCCTCCATCAGCCAGCCCTTCGATACCGTGGTAAATAGCGTTTTCGAGCAAGGGCTGAATGGTCAGGCTAGGTATCAGCGCTCGCAGCGGCAATTCGGCTATATCCCACTTGACTCGCAAGCGGTCACCGAGACGCAGTTTCTCGATACGTTGATACATTGCGGCGACTTCAAGCTCTTCTTTGATGGTCGGATGATTGTCCGAGGATTTCAGGTTGGCTCGTAGCAAATCGGCCAGATCTTCCACAGCTTCCTCTGCCTGCTTGGGATCTGTGCGGGTCAGCGAAGCAATCGTATTCATGCTATTGAACAGGAAGTGCGGTCGAATGAGTGCTTGCAGTGCGCTGATCCTGGCCTGTGCTTCTAACAGTATGCTGCGACGCCATTCGCTGGACACATACAAATAGCGCATGGCCAGGGCGTTGATGATCATGCTGATCGCGAACGTGCGTAGCAGAAAGTGCAGGTGGCCGTCTTCGATCACAAGTGATTGCCCAAAGCGGGCTGTCAAAAAGTAGGAGGTTTCTGCGAGCAGCAGTGCCAGTGTTTGCAACAGTATAAAGCCGACCGCAAAGGTCTGCGTCTTTCCAAGGCTTTCGAGCCAATTGCGAAGTTGGCAAAACATGCCTGCGGCCAGCAAAACAAACCAGACTACAAAAAGAGATGTTTTCGACAGCTCGACCAGAAAATTGCCGCTCGTTCCTTCGGCTGCGAGAGCAACCGCGATTGCCACCAGCTCGGCGAACAGAATGCCGACAAAAACTGTGCGGGGCGCGCAGAAATCTGGGAGGTAGGCCTGGGATTGTTTGCCAACGGCGTCAGGTGCTGCAGACAAGCTAAAACCTCCTCACTGAAATAAGTCACCATTGTAACGCGACTTATGGTGATGGCTATGTCGCTGCAATGCGCGACTTAGGGCTTACAGAATTCTTTAATGCTGGCTTGCACCTGATCGCGCACTTCTTGCATTTGCTGCTCATCCAGATAAGTGCGTTCACCACTGGCGTCTTCACGATAAAAGCGACGTGACGTTTCGAGACTCTCTTGTCGAGTCTTGTATTCTGTACAGCGTTCTTCATCCGCAGCGCGCTTCTTGCGCTGATCCATTTTGCTGGCGTCGGCTTTCGCTCGTTCTTCATGTTTCGCCTGCAGCTTTTCCTGAGTCGAACCAACGCTGTCGACTTCTTCTTGTACTGATTCTTCTGAAGTGGGTTTTGACCGAATTTTCAGTACTTCCACTTCTTCACCCAGGGGTCGATCTTCGTAATGAACATTACCCGCATCATCTGTCCATTTGTAAATCTCACCAGCCAGCGCGGAACCCGCCACCAGTATCAGTAGTACAGCGAGCGAGCTTTTCAGATCGGATTTCGACATTGTATTTTCCATCGTGGCTGTGTGGGTCCGGGGAGGCACCTGCCTCGTTTGCTACGCACAGTATAAGCCCAGTTATTGTTGCTATTTAGAGCATTTTGGAGTCAAAAAGACTGTGATCGTAGTCACAGGGCTGATCATTGCTGAGAAATGGACTTTCCAGCGGTACACAAATTTCTATGGAATGTTGCAAAATAGGGCTCTGGCCTTTTTCTTCGGAGTGGGGTATCAAAGCCGTTATGACTAAAGAATCGATCGATAAATTGGCGAAAAAGCTGGCGGAAGCCGTTCCGCAGGGGCTGCGTTCGATGCAGGAAGACCTGGAGGGTAATTTCCGTTCAGTGCTTAAAGCCGGGCTCAGTCGGCTGGATCTTGTAACTCGCGAAGAGTTTGAGGTGCAGGAAGCGGTTTTGGCGCGAACTCGTACAAAGCTCGAAGCGATGGAAAAGCGCTTGGCAAAACTGGAGCCTGCAGCGAGCAAGTCAGGCAAGAAAGCCACCTGATAGGGTAATACTCGCGTTTACTCATCGCCAGGGAGGGCAGATGAAACAAGCGACCCGGCACCGCTGGTCCTGAGGCTCGTGGGTCTCGCCATTTTGCAAAGCCGCGCCCAGCTCGGTCTGGACGCGCCGCCGGTAACCGTCGAGGTGCTGCTTTCGGGCGGGTTGCCGTGTTTTTCCATAGTGGGACTGGCGGAGACGGCACTGCGGGAGAGCAAGGATCGCGTGCGCGGCGCAATTATCAATTCCGGATTTGATTTCCCACAGCAACGCATAACAGTAAACCTGGGCCCCGCGGACCTCCCAAAGGCCGGGGGTCGTTTCGATTTGGCGATCGCGCTCGGCATCCTCGTTGCCAGCGGTCGGCTGCCAGCAACGGACCTTGATGGCTATGAGGTGTACGGAGAGCTGGCCCTTAACGGTGCACTGCGTCCGGTATCCGGAATGTTATCGGCGGCAATGCAAAACGGGACTGCCCGTGTGTTATTGGTTCCTGTGCAGAACGCTGCGGAGGCCGCACTCGCGGGAGGCTCGGTATATGCGGCGAACTCACTGTTGCAAGTCACGGCACACTTGTTCGGACATGAACAACTAAATCCAATTGTCGCCGAGCACCCGCAGGAGCAGCGGCGGACGTATCGCGATCTGGCCGACGTAAAAGGCCAGCGGCGGGCGAAGAGAGCGCTGGAAATAACGGCGGCGGGTGGCCACAACCTGTTATTGATCGGCCCCCCGGGTACTGGCAAAAGCATGCTCGCCAAGCGCTTGCCGGGCATCCTGCCGCCCCTGTCTGAAAGCGAGGCGCTGGAAACGGCCGCGATCAATTCGTTGCTCGGCAAGCCACTGGATCTGACCCGCTGGCTGGAGCGACCTTTTCGCAGTCCGCATCACACGGCAACTGCGGTCGCTTTGGTGGGTGGTGGATCGAATCCGCGGCCGGGTGAGATATCGCGGTCGCATAACGGCGTGCTGTTTCTTGACGAGCTGCCGGAGTTCAGTCGACACGTCCTCGAGGTCTTGCGGGAGCCCATGGAGGCGGGTCGAATCACTATTTCCAGAGCGTTGCGACAGGCCGATTTCCCCGCTCAATTCCAACTGGTTGCCGCAATGAATCCCTGTCCTTGCGGCTATTTTGGTGACCGTCTCGGAGACTGTCGCTGCAGCGCCGATCGTATTGATGCGTATCGGCGCAAGATTTCCGGCCCGCTGTTGGATCGCATCGATATGCACCTGGAAGTGCCTCGACCTCCGCTGGAAGCTTTGCGACCGAATGCGCCGCTGGAGGAGTCCAGCTCTGCGGTATGCGAGCGGGTCATGAAAGCCCGCCTGATTCAAATGGACCGTAGCGGATATTGCAACGCCCGCATGGAGAGTCGGGAAATAGCTACGGCATGTGCTTTGCAGCCGCCAGCCTGGGAGTTGTTGGAGCGGGCCATGGAGACGTTTGCGATGTCGGCGCGCGCTGCTCAGCGCGCCATGAAGGTTGCACGAACGATTGCGGACCTTGCGGAGGAGCCCGTCGTTAATTCATTACATATGAGTGAGTCGCTCGGCTTCCGCTGTCTCGACCGCAAAGCCGAGCGACAATAGTGGCTTACTTGGATTGGCCAACCATGTAGTCAACCGCGTTCATGACTTCCTGGTCGCTGAAGGCGACGCCGCCGCCCTTGGGAGGCATGAAACCGGTAGAGCCCTGGAAGCCATTGATCGCGTGTTGATGAAGCACGTCGGAACCCTGGGCAATTCGAGGCGCCCAGGCGTCTTTATTACCAATAGCCGGTGCTCCGGCTATTCCGGTGGCGTGGCAGGCTGCGCAAATGCCGTTATATACAACGTCTCCGGATTTGGGCTCTGCAGGAGCTGCAGCAACAGCAGCTGCTGCCTCGGCAACAGGAGCAGACAGATCGGCTCCGGGCAGATTGACTTCACCAACGGGCTTGATGCGCTCTGCCATTTGTGAGCGGTATTCCTCGGTTTCTTTTGTATATACGCCCTGCGTCTTTTCAGACATAGAATCTGCGAGGATGTAAATGCCAAAAGTAATCGCTACCAGTACACCGATAACGATAGAGAAAATGTCAAAAAACTTCTGATCGGGCTTCAAAACGTAACTCCTGAAAGAATTCAAACACAGGGACTGGCCTGCTGCGACGAGCGATTATATATCAGCATCGCCGAATCTGTGCGTAATCTGCGCTATTCAGTTGCCAATTTGCGGCTTTTCCCTACGGAAAAGGGGTGTTTTGCTGCTATTTAATAGTATGCCCATTGGTTGCGGTTATTTAAGAGATTGTTACCGGGTACCGCAACGGGAGTTGTGTCATGACCAGAGAACTCATCGAACTAAGCAAGGCCCTCAAGGAAACCCGGCGGCAATTCCGGACCACGGCGCAGAAAGCGACCAAGGTGTTGACCAGCCAGGCCAAGAGGTTGCGCATGGATATAAAGAAAGCCAATGTCCAGCTAACGCGCACCCGATTGCAAATTCAGAAAAAGACCGAGCGGTTGGCAAAAACAACAGCCAGCAAAGCGCAGAAGGAACTGAATCAGCAGATTGCCGCGCTCAAGAAAACGGCAGAAGCGGCGCGCGATGAAGCGAAGATTATGCGAACAGATTTGGCTGTGGTTAGCGATGACCTTGGAAAAGCGCGTCATCACCTATCCCATGCGCTGCACATTGATCGTGCGCTGGATAAAGTTGAAAAGCAGCTTGGCGTGAAGAAGTCTGCCAAGAAGAAAGCAAAAAAGAAGGTAGCCAAGAAGGTCACCAAGAAAGCAGGCAAGAAGGTAACTAAAAAAGCGGTGGCGAAAAAGGCGCCCACGAAAAAAGTGAGTGCAAAGGGAACCGGAAAACCTGTTATTAAAAAAGTGGCTAAAACAGCAGCCACGAAAGTGACGAAGAAAGCAGCAGCGAAAAAAGTAGCGAAAAAGGTGACTCGAAAAGCAGCCAAACCGGCAGCGCTGAAGCTTGATGGACAAGCTGATCCTATGCGACAGGTTGCAACGCCGAGAGAGACGGCGTTGGTTAGCACTGAGCAAGTGCTGCAAATAAGGTAGTTCGCCGCCCGACGAAACGGCGTTACTGTCGGTAGCTTCAGATATTGCTGGGCGTAAAGGGGTCCTGAGGGGACCCTTTTGCTTTTACGGCGCAGCCGCTGCAAAACAAATTTCATTTATTGCGTCATATAAAGATCACGGCCATGTTGGTCATGGCCCCGCTATTACTTCGGTTGCAAATGTGCTCGAATGCCCGTATCGACTGATTCAACAACGGGCAGGTTGCAACATAAATAATGGTGCCGAATTTTTGCGTGTTGGCCCACTGAGTAATGAATGACTGAAGCTAACACTCATTTCGAAGTTCATCTCCTGATCGCTGACGGCGATGATAGTCCACTGGAAATGCTGCAGCAGGAAACCGGGCTGTCACGGCAGCGCATTAAGGCGGCAATGACTCAAGGAGCGGTGTGGGTGACGCGGGGGCGTAATACGCAACGATTGCGTCGCGTTAAACGTGCGTTGCGAAAGGGTGATGAGGTGCATCTCTACTATGATTCAAAAATCCTGGCGGAAAGCCCTCCTGCGCCAACACTTATTGCCGATGTGGGTGATTACTCGGTGTGGCGCAAACCCTGCGGGCTGCGATCACAGGGTTCGAAGTGGGGTGATCATTGCACCGTCGTGCGCTGGGCGGAGCGTCATCTTCAGCCAGAACGGTCGGCATTTACCGTGCACCGTCTCGATCGAGCGGCCAATGGATTGATACTTGTCGCGCATACAAAATCGATGGCGGCGGCCATATCAGAATTGTTTCGCGGTCGCAAAGTTGAAAAACGCTATCGGGCACTGGTGGCCGGAGATTTTTCGTTGTCGAATGACAATGTGAAAATTGACTCGCTAATTGGCGGCAGAGAAGCTCGCAGCGAGGTCGCACTGCGGCAGGTGAGTGCGGACGGCCTCAGATCATTGGTTGACGTGAGCATAGAAACGGGTCGTAAACATCAGATTCGCCGTCACCTGGCCGACCTGGGCTATCCCATTATCGGTGATCGACTGTATGGCACAGGAAAAGTGGATGGTGTGGATCTGCAGTTGACTGCGTACTTGTTGGCCTTTGATTGTCCGATGAGTAAAGAGCATGTTGAATATCGGCTGTCGTCCGAGTGGTTGCCTGCACTCTAGTAGAAGTTTTCTGGTCTCCTCGTTTTTCGACTGATTATCCCTTGTTCAGGCAATGACTGAAATTCATCTCGGCACGAATGGTGATGGAGACATATTTGGTTCATGGCGGTCGAATGAGATATCGATTACAGTCGAATGATCACCAAACTGAGCGGGACTTGCATGAGCACTAAACTACCGACACTGATTGTCACCTCTGTAGTAAGGGGAAGCCAGCAAGGAGAGAGTCACGGCGGTATATACGTTGTTGATTTCGCCAACCAAACGGGAAATCAAGTCGTGGATTGGAATACGAGTGACATCGACTTCGAGGGTCGCGGTGCGGATCGTGGATTGCGCGGTATAACTTTCGATGGCCAGGAAATCTACGTTGCCGCGAGTGATGAGTTGTATTGTTACAATCAGGACTTTGCAATTCAGGAGTCGTTTCGCAATCGCTACTTAAAGCACTGTCACGAAATCTGTCGCAAAGGGGCACACATTTTCCTGACCTCGACGGGTTTCGACAGCCTGCTTGCATTCAACTTGGAGACCAATGATTTCGAATGGGGGTTTCATCTGCAAAAAACTTACGAAAAATGGACCGGCTACACATTTGATCCCCGTGATGTAACCGGACCCGCGCCGGTAAATGATTTTCATATCA
>JAHEFE010000075.1 GCA_024640365.1 Woeseiaceae bacterium
ACTATCGCCCAGCGCGAACCCTTTACTGAAATCGACGTTGGTCGTTGCGCCGTCACCTTCGGAATACTCACCCTGCGATATACCAAAGTGCCCGCCCTCCGAGCTGTCGTCGAGAACGAGGTTGATAACGCCCGCGATAGCGTCAGAGCCGTATTGCGCCGCAGCACCATCGCGCAGCACCTCAATACGTTTGATAGATGCCGCCGGGATTGCGTTCATATCGGTGCCAGCCGTGCCACGACCGACCGATGTGTTGATATGGATCAATGATGCCTGGTGACGACGCTTGCCGTTTACAAGAACCAGGGTCTGGTCAGGTCCGAGGCCACGCAGCGTCGCAGGACGCAGCGCATCCGTGCCGTCACTGATGCTCGAACTCGAGAAGTTAAAAGAGGGAGCGAGCGACTGCAGCATGCGGCCAACTTCCGTTTGGCCTGTTGCAGCCATTGAATCTGCGCCAATTGAATCGACGGGCACAGGCAAATCTGCCGCGCTTCGACCGGGCGCACGAGTACCGGTCGCGACGATTTCTTCAATCGCGTCCGCATCGGCTGATTGCGCAGCAGCGAACTGCGCCGGTAATGCGACACTGGCCGCAATGGCCAGGGCGCAATATTGTCGTAAGTTTTTATTCATTTTGATTTACCCCTGAAATACAGATGCAACACGCCAGCGTCATCGTTGCTTCCAAGACACTGCAAAAGATTTTTTGTTGCGATTTAGCTACTATAAATGAACAGGCCACCTAAAACTATTTAAAAGAGGCCTATTTTGAATTAGTGTCTGTGTTTTTTTTGCAACAGGGTTCTTATTTATTTTAGCGGCAGATCAATAATCGGCTACGCCATTGCCTTTACGGTCGCCGCCATGTGTAATTTGGCGCAGATAATAAAAAACACCATCACCCACCTGGATCGACGCCTGCTCCGCCACCACTGTCGGGGGCAGACCCGGTTTTCCGCTACATGAGGCCACTTGGAGAGTCATTACAATGAGTATTGCAAGAACAACAGAGATTTCCGCGTCATCGAGCAAGGGTTTCGAGGATGCCGTGCAAAAAGGCATAAAACGCTTCAGCAAGACAATCAAGCACGTTGAAGGCGCATGGGTCAAGGAACAAAAAGTCGTCGTAAAAGACGGCGACGTCACCGAATATCGGGTCACGATGAAGGTGACTTTTGTACTGGAAGACTGATAGAGCATAACCACTGAAAAAGAGGAAAAGGTAATGGCTGGAAAATTTGAATGTTACAAAGACAAAGCGGGCGAGTTCAGGTTTCGATTGAAAGCTGGCAATGGTGAGACCATTCTCTCCAGCGAGGGCTACTCGTCCAAGGCGTCCTGCACGAACGGGATCAAGTCAGTGCAGAAAAACTGCCTGGACGCGAAGTGCTTTGAAAAGAAGACGACGGACAGCGGGAAATTTCGTTTCAACCTGAAATCGACCAACGGCCAGGTCATTGGCACCAGCCAAAACTATGATTCCGAATCTGGCCGCGACAACGGAATTGCAAGCGTTGGAAGGTCAGCGCCGGACGCCAAAGTCGTAGATGAAACCTAGATTATCGAGGATTGAAATATGAGTCTTTTTGACTTCGCAAAAGACGTTGGGCGACAGCTTTTTGATACAGATAGCGAAGCTGCAGACAACATTCGCGAACACCTCGAGATCAAGCTCTCCGGGATCAAGAACCTGGACGTGAAGTTCGATGATGGTGTTGCCACGATATGCGGCGAGTGCCCGAACGAAGCGACCCGCAGTTCGGCACTCCTGATTGCGGGCAATATCAAAGGCGTTAAAAAAATTATTGCCGATGACTTTACGTTTCCAGCGCCCGTAGAGGAAGAGAAGGAAAAGATCGAGATTTACGAAATTGTTAGTGGAGATACGTTGGGTGGCATTGCCAAGAAATTTTACGGCAAGGCGTCGCTCTATACGCGGATTCATGCGGCGAACAAAGAGCTAATCCCCGATCCTAACAAGATCTATCCAGGGCAGAAGATCAAGATTCCGCTGGATTAGTTCTGACACACGCTATGCGGCTCAAAGAAAGCCCGCCTGTCTCCAGGCGGGCTTTTTATTGAACGGGTATGCGTTGAGAGCTATTTCGAGCGCAAGGCATCCCGTATTTCGGTCAGAAGCACTTCTTCCTTGCTCGGCGCTGGTGGTGCAGCCGGCGCCGCTTCTTCCTTCTTCTTCATGCTATTCATCGCCTTCACAACCATGAAGATTGCGAACGCGATGATGACGAAGTCGACAACCGTTTGAATGAACGCACCGTAGCTCAAAAGTACGGCCGCCCCAGTCTCACCAGCCGCACGTAACGTTACCGCAAGGTCTGAAAAGTCGACATTACCCAGCAAGAGACCGATCGGCGGCATCAATACATCAGCAACGAATGACGAAACGATCTTGCCAAATGCGCCGCCGATGACGATACCAACCGCCATATCGACAACATTGCCTTTCATTGCAAAGTCTTTGAACTCTGACATCATGGACATAGTTTTTCCCCGATATTATTGTTTTATTACTCGGCTATTTGTATCACCGGCATTTCACCATTTCAATCACTTACGCTGCGCCACTCCTTGACAAGGATAAAGCAAACCAGCACCAGAGTGACCAACTGCACAGCAACCCAGTAAGACTGCCATGTACTCGGCGGACCGCCGGCACATATTGCCGACGAGTTTATGTTGACCGTCTGGAATACTTCCCAGACGCTGCGCAGGGCAAACGGCAACAGCAGAAACAACGGCATCCCGAGCCACCGCAGCATGCGGTGAATGTCGGCGAACGGCCGCGTTAGTTGCAGCGCGAATGCAAAGCCCCATACGAATGGCGCCAGGCCAAGCATCAGACGATGTATTTCATCGCCGTCCGGACCGCAGGCAATGACATAGACGGCGGCGAGCCAGAGAAAATAGGCGTACATCATCATCCACGCGACAAGCGCAGAACCTAAACGCAGAAACACCTCGGCAAAACGCATTGTCTACCTGCCCTCTTGAAGGCGCATGACCCACTACAGCCAGGATTTTCCTATAGTGACAGAAAGGTTGCGCCCAACGCTATCCAGACCGGAGCCGTGCATCCGATAACGTTTGTCCAGCAGATTCTCTCCACGCAGCGATAACTGCCACGCATCGCCAATATCTCGAATCATCTGAATACCAATTATTCCCCAACCAGGTGTGCCTTCAGGATTGATTCGGTTGTCGCGAATATCGCGCGCGCTGAGCCGGTCTTGCACAGCGGCGAAGCGCGCCCAGGCGTCGAGCCGCCAATCGCCACCTGCGTCATAGGCCAGCTCAATTTTGCCATTGACCGGCGGTATTCTGTCCGCCGGCTCCATTTGACCGCCGGTGACCTGTTGCTCACCCCGGACGACATTCATCGACACCGCCGCGGTTAATGTATCCGCAAACGCGAATTCCAGTCGCGCCTCGATTCCCTGAACCGATGAACGTGCGGCATTAACACTTTGCACAATGTCGCGACCTTCAGCAGTTACATCACCCGTCAGCGCGGACGTTATCCGATCGTCATAGTCCAGCGCGAACACTACGATCTCGGCATTCCAGTATTCTTTTTGAATGCGCGCTCCAAAGTCACCCTGCAGTACGTGCTCGGATTCCAGCCCGGTATTGGGAACGTTGAACCGATTTCCCGGTCGATTGCCCAGCGCGCCGAGGTCGAAAACGTTGGGCGCGCGAAAACCATAGCCGACGTTGGCAACCAATTGCGATGTCTCGTTAAGCTCGTAGATCCAGCCGAGATCGCCACTCGTGTCACTGACACCGTTAGACGTTGCCGCTGAGATACTGGTGACCGGCAATTCCACCTCAACATAGCTGAATCGGACGCCTGCACTCAGCGTGTGCCGATCTGCGATGTGGCGGTCAATATGAAGGTAGAGCGCTGCCTGTTGAAGTGTTGAGCCATCCGGAAAGCGCGGCGTTCGTTCCTGCGACTGCAGTGTATCGATGTCAACCGCGGTACGCGCACTACGAACACGGTCGTGGTATATCTCGGCCCCGACGATCCAGTCGAGCGAGTCAGTCTTGCCTGCCGCCGATAGTATCGCGGCATACAGGTCACTCCTGTTCGATTCGAGAAGGCGTTCGCTTGCCTGGAATTCTCGTGAAATACGATCATCGACGACGCGTTGCCACGCCAGGTCCGCAGACCAATCAAGACCCAACAGGCCTGATGCGTTGGTATGCCCGGCTCGGGCAAATATTCGCTGGTTGGGTGCGAACAGATATTCGGAAGAGGATGGTTCATCCTGACCAAAGCCAGGCACCAATTCATCGACTCGAGGGGTTTCGGGTTGATCCAGAAAGTGCATGTCCAACAACCAGGACTTGCCAGCTTCCGGGGTCGAATTTAACAACACGCGCAACGCTTTCGACTCGTAAGCAGTGGGTTTGATGCGCTCGCCGCTGCCTGTACGTCGGTCGCCGACCTTAAGATAGTCGCCGCTCAGCGAAGCAGCGAAATTCTGGCTACCAAGATCGAGCGTGGCATTTGCACGTTTGGCCAACTCGCCAGAATCAAATGCGATCGAAGCATTACCTCGATACTGCGTGTCCGCCGAGTCGAACTCCGGTACGCGAGTAACGACCTCGATGGCCCCGCCAACCGCATCGCTGCCGTACAAGGAAGCCGAGGTGCCACGGAGTATTTCCAGGCGCTCAATAGCGACGGTTGGCACTAGCGCCAGATATTGCGTTGGCGCGCTGCGAAAGATTGCATTGTTCAGTCGAATGTTATCGACCAGGTGAAGTACAGAGGATCCATAAAGGCCGCGCACGATGGCGGCACCCTGACCCGGCGTCGTTTGTTGCAGGAACGTCCCAACATTGGCCGCGAGTGCATCGGTCGTTAGCTTCTGGCCCTGCACGAACGAGCCGTCGACAATAGTCACTGCCGATGAGACGTCGCTCGCACTTGCCAAACGCCGCTTGACGGTGACCGTGACCTCATCGATAGGTGTCGTCGCAGCTTCGACAAGCACTGGATAGGCTGCGGCAGTCAGGATTGCCAGCATAATCGCTCTCAAATTGAGCGTACGGTCTCTTCGGCGGTGTTGTCTGCGCTGCTTGATCGTCGTTCTCTACTGCTGGAATTCGCCAGGCTCTGCATTATACAAACGAAAAAAGCCGTTCCCTTACGGGAACGGCTTTTCGAAAATAAATCCTGGCGGTGTCCTACTCTCACATGGGGAGACCCCACACTACCATCGGCGCTGAGCGTTTTCACTTCTGAGTTCGGAATGGGATCAGGTGGTTCCCGCTCGCTATTGCCGCCAGGAAAACTGGTTGGGAAACAGAAAAATCTGTTTCCCGGAAAAAATAACAATCTGGATAAGTTTTTGATGAGTCGAGTTTTCTTCGTGTCGCATTACATGTTGCTATTCATATAACTGTCGCGATTTACTTATTGTCTCGCGACCACCAAAAATCTTTTGGTGTTATATGGCCAAGCCTCACGGGCAATTAGTACTGGTTAGCTTCACACATTACTGCGCTTCCACACCCAGCCTATCAACCTCGTAGTCTTCGAGGGCCCTACAGAGAGCTTAAAGCTCTAGAGAAACCTAATCTTGAAGGGGGCTTCCCGCTTAGATGCTTTCAGCGGTTATCC
>JAHEFE010000041.1 GCA_024640365.1 Woeseiaceae bacterium
GCTTCGCGGCAGGTCACTACCGAAAACTATTGCCTAATCCCCTTTAGCACCGCACAGCAACCCATACTTGTGGCTACGCCATTTTTCTCTAGGGACCGTCCGTGTTAATGTTGGCGCTCATTTTGAGTGCGTTCGCCACCGAGGTGAAAAAGTTGCTCATTCGTTTCATGATTTTTTTGCTCGCAACATTGGCCGGCTGCAGCCAGTCCCCAATTAAACCTGTTGAGACCGCACCTTTAAACAGAGCCAAGAACACCGCGCTGATCGCGTTTTCTGTCAAAAGCAACGAACCATTTGCGCTTCGAAAAATCGAACTTATGGCTGCAGGACCAGCAGACGGCTCCAAACCCACCAGAATTGTGGATGTTAATTCTGATGCATCGGGTGCGTCCCTATTCTTGTTTGAAACACCGGTAACCGGATTGCAGTTTGGCGCTCTGCAATTCAAAAGTGGCATGCGCTGGTGGCAAACCCGTAGTCTTGGCCCCACTGTCACCGGCAATTCGAAAAGCATTACCTATATTGGTCGAATACAACTTCACTCGGTGCGCGTCGGGCAATATGCTCAAAGCGAAAAAACATATCCGTCGGACGTTAAGATTGAGGTAGCGGACGCCAGCGCCGAAGATCTGCCAAATCTCTATCGGCAATACAAAATCCCGGCAGACCTGCCTGTGCAAGTCGACGTGCCCGAGAAGTGGAACGATCGGCTATTCATAAATCTAAAATTAATTGATGAACCCAATGACCATGACCACAATCACGGCATGGAACCTATCTGGGCGGGTCAGGGCGATAATATGCCGGGCGGATAAAGTCGGTCTCTGATTCGAATTACAACAAAACTCTCATTAATTCCAGCACCAGTCGCACGACACCACTGACCAGCAATGCGACACCCACGGACAGGGAGACCGAGAACAGCGCCTCCTTTCTGCCTATCGTTTTAAGCATGACCGCAAACGTCGATACACAAGGCACGTAGAATGTCAGGAAGATCAAAAATGTCGTGATTTGCACCCAGTCCAGGTATTGACCGATCTCAAACGTACCCATCGCCTGATAGATCATCAACAGCGACAATTCCTTGCGCAATACGCCGAACAAGATTGGTACGCCCAGCACAATCGGCAGCCCCAACCACCATGCCGATATCGGCGTGAGCAGCGTATTAATTATTTGGTCAGCCCCAATATGTGCCAGCAAGGCGAGAACCACGCTGCCTATAACCAGTAGCGGCGTAACTATGGTCAGGATGTCACTCGTGCGCTCCCATGTCGTCGAGATCAAAGTTGAAAATCGCGGCATGCCGTAGGGCGGGATCACCTGAACCTGACCGGGGCCACTCTCCGGATAGCGTTTTGAGAGCAATCTTCCAAGTACCCCGATCACGATCATGGTCAAAAAGAAAATAGCGAATACCCCGAAACCGCCCAGGTACTTCCCAGCTAATGCAAGAATGATCGCGGAACGTGCCGAACAGGGTACGAACGTAATCAGCAATGAAGCGAGCACCCGTTCGCGGCCTTTGGCTGTCACAGCGGCAGCAGACAGTGCCGGTACATTGCAGCCCAGTCCAAGCAGAAATGGCACGGCGATAGAGCCGTGCAAACCAATCTTGTGAAACGCGCGATCGAGGACAAATGCGATGCGATGCATGATTCCCGTTTCTTCGAGCGTCACGAGCAATAACACGAGTGGAATCATAAAGGGCACAACAATTCCGACTAATCCGATCAGCCCGTCTACTACCGCGCGTCCGACCACTCCCAGTGTCGAGGTCGGTTGCCAGACGCTTACGGCCTCAATTAATCGAGCGGCCGTGATACTGTCCAGCCAGGTCCCGACTTCGAAGACGAAGAACAAGACAAGGGCAAACACGAGGAGGCTGCCGATCAGGCCCCAGCGTGGATCAAGGAATAGTTCGTCAAGCCAAAATCGCCAGCCACGATTACTACGATCGCCGCCAATGCGACTCACTGCTTCAAACAGAGTCGCTGCCCGGTGATGCCGATCGGCGTGTAATTCGTCAGCAAGCCGTCTCGGTAGAGCTTTAGCGGCAACACCCTTAAGCCCGATTAGTTCGTCGACGAGCTCCGGGAAATGCATTTTTAGCTCATCAAGGAAAAATCGATTATCGCTAACGATCTGATTTAGCAAAAAGGGAGCGGGAACCCGAAAGGCCTCATCCACCTCAGGGTTTGCCAAAACCTTCGCAACCGGAGCGAGGGCCGCCGAGATGTGTGAACTCGCCGGCGGAGGAACCGGCTTGATCCCATCACGGACGGCCTTTACGGCGGCCTCGAACAGATCCGAAATTCCGTGGCCTTTGGTCGCCACTGTTTCAATTACCGGAATACCCAGCTTCTTCGCCAGCAGTTCGGCGTTGATATGAATACCGCGACTCGTCGCTTCATCCGAACGATTTAAGGCAAGCACGATCGGTCTGCCCAGCTCGCACAGTTCCAGGGTCATTTCCAGGTGGCGATCCAGTGATGCGGCATCGGCCACTTGAATAATGACATCTGGCGGCGCAAAGGGTGCCGGAGGACCACCGGGCTCGTGAGCCGAAATAGCCGGCAGTTGATCTCCCCATAACAGGTATTTCAGCGCCACCAAATCCCGAGGAGATTGACCGAAAAATGACTGAACACTCGGCAAATCGACAACATTGGCCTCGTCCAATCCCACCTGAACGATGCATCTCTTATAGGTGCTTTGCGTATCGCCAAGCTCTCCCGACTGCACCGAAGTACTTGATACCGCCCGGAACAGCGTGCTCTTGCCAGCCATCGGCATGCCAGCCAGGGCAATTCGAACACGACTCTTTCCTCTATAAAGAGGTAAAGAAAAGCTAACTCTGGTTTCACTGCCGGTCTTACGGATCATACGTGTCTCATTCAGCCAGGATTTTCATTGTTACTAATCCAGCAGCCAGCGAGACTAGCAAGTTTCAACAAGGGGGTATGATGCCACAATGGGCAATCAAGCTGCAGTAAGCAGAAGCCACTTTGCTAGATGCAAAAGACCGGTAGACATAATAAACCCACTACGAGGCTGGAAGTCGCCACCAATTTGCGCCGCCGCATTGCTCCCGTTGCTTCGGATTACTGTAAACTCATGGCATGCTGGCCTTGGCATTGGTTCTGCCAATGACCAATTGGCAGTGGAGAAAATAAATTCGAATGATGACTGAGCGACAAGCAAATTCCGCTCCCGGCATGGTAAATACCTTGGCGCTGATGCTAATACTCGGTATCGGTGCTGTTCCTGCCGGTGCATCGGATCATGCTGAATTAGTGAGAGAACTACGGAATTGCGCTCACATAGAAGCGCGCGACGATAGGCTTGCCTGCCTAGATCGACTTAGCAATGAGGTATTGCGAGAGGACGATATCGTGGGGCAAGCAGACAAAATCGCGGCAGCAGAAAAAAAGCCATCAGCAAAATCGGCTAACGACAGTGAGTCGGGCAAGAAAGCCATTGCCGGCGTGCTCATGTCTTGTGAGAAAAACGCGGAAGGAAAGTATCTTTTCTACCTCGAAAACGGACAGATTTGGAAGCAAGTCAGCCAACAAAAAGAGCGGTACCACGATTGCGATTGGTCGATTACGATACACAGGGACTTGTTTGGGTACCACATGAAGCGGTCCGACGATGACCGCTCAATAAGAGTAAGACGATTACGCTAGATAATAATACCTTCTTCTATTCAAAAACTTATAGCACTCTTCTAGAATAATTCTATATGGCAAAACTGTATTTTTATTACTCGTCAATGAACGCCGGCAAGTCAACCTCCTTACTGCAGTCCAGTTACAACTATCAGGAGCGGGGCATGAATACGGTGGTTCTTGCGCCTGAGTTGGATAATCGCTACGGCGTTGGCAAAGTAACCTCGCGGATCGGTCTTGAAGCGCCCGCCATCAAATTCAAAGCCGCGGACGACCTGTTTGAATGCATCAAGGTCGAAATCGCAAAATCTGCCGTCCACTGTGTACTGGTCGATGAGGCGCAGTTCCTCACCAAAAACCACGTACACCAGTTAGGTCGAGTTGCCGATCAACTCAAAATACCTGTTCTCGCTTACGGATTGCGGACTGATTTTCAGGGCGAACCTTTCGAGGGCAGCAAGTATTTGTTGGCGTGGGCGGATAATCTCAATGAACTGAAAGCGATCTGTCATTGTGGCAGTAAGGCTACGATGGTGATTCGCCTTGATGAATCTGGTGACCCTATACGGGAAGGATCTCAAGTCGAGATTGGCGGTAACGACCGTTACGTTTCGATGTGCAGGCGACATTTCAACGAAAATTTCTACGGACACTAAATTATCGGAAGAGCATTCCGGCTCGCAGCAAATTGGAGAAAAAAATGCACGGCGGAGATCAGATTGCCGAAGTATTAAGAACCAACCATGTGCGTCAATTATTTACGCTGTGCGGTGGACACATCTCGCCAATACTGAGCGGCGCGCGCGAACGTGGTATTGAAATTATTGATGTCAGAGACGAGGCAACGGCTGTATTTGCAGCAGATGCTGCCGCTCGCCTAAGCGGGATACCCGGAGTAGCGGCTGTAACAGCAGGGCCGGGGCTGACCAACATAATTACTGCAGTCAAAAATGCCCAGCTCGCACAGTCGCCGGTAATCATACTTGGTGGGGCAGCGCCAACGGTCTTGAAGGGTAAGGGTGCTCTACAAGATATCAATCAAAAATCGCTGATGGCTCCACACGTGAAATACCTGCGAACCATTCGTCGAGTGCGCGACCTCGCCCCGGCTTTGCACGAAGCGATGCGTGTATGTCAGGAAGGGGTGCCAGGACCTGTATTTATTGAATGCCCCATCGATCTTCTGTACGAGGAATCAATGATTCGCGGCTGGTACACCCAGGCGTCCTCTGGCAAGTCAATTGCCGCCGTAGCCATGCGCAAGTACCTGGACTTTCATCTCAACCGACAGTTTGCGGCAAGCAAACAAGACTTGCCATCCAGGGCAGTTGCAATAGTACAGGATCCTATTGACCAAGCGTCTCTCCGACGCGTGCAGGGAGCCCTGGCGCAGGCTGAAAAGCCTCTGATGCTCATTGGCAGCCAGGCCATGCTGAACGCCACCGAGGTCGACCAATTGGCAAGTGCGATTGAAAAACTGGGTGTGCCGGTCTACTTGTCAGGCATGGCCCGGGGTCTCATGGGCAAGTCACATTCATTGCACATGCGACATAAGCGCAGGCTCGCCCTAAAAGACGCTGACTGCGTGATATTGGCCGGCGTACCGTGCGATTTCAGGCTTGAATACGGTGCTCATATCTCCCGTCACGCAACCTACATATCAATAAATCGCAGCAAGCATGATCTGACTATGAATCGGCGGCCCGCCATTGGCGTGCTCGCTGACCCGGGTGGTTTCCTGACACAATTGGCCGCACTGGACGTAACCCATCAACCTGAAGTGGAGGGATGGATCGCAACACTTCGTAGTCGAGATGGTGAACGCGAAACGGAAATCGCCGCTGAAGCCGGCCGCCCAACGGACCATGTAAATCCAGTTGCACTTTTGAAGGCAGTTGACAACGTGCTCGCGGATGACAGTGTGATCATAGGAGATGGTGGCGATTTTGTTGCCACGGCCTCTTACACGGTGCGACCGCGAGGGCCGCTATCCTGGCTTGATCCCGGTGTATTCGGCACCCTGGGAGTTGGCGCCGGCTTTGCAATAGGCGCTCAACGACAGAGGCCAACTAGCGAAGTCTGGGTGATATTTGGCGATGGTGCATTCGGTTATAGCCTCATTGAATTTGAAACAATGGCCAGACTTGGAATACCGGTGATTGCGGTGATTGGCAATGATGCCTGTTGGTCGCAAATCGCTCGTGAACAAGTCAAAATGCTAAATGACGATGTGGGAACAAGGCTCGCCCATACAGACTACCACTTGGCAGCCGAGGGCCTGGGCGCTAAAGGGTTGCTTCTTGAGTCCCCCGATCAAATTGAGTCGGTTTTGCAATTAGCCAAAGAAACCGCCGCCGCTGGCAGACCGGTTTTGATTAACGCATTGATAGGCAAAACTACGTTCCGCGAAGGCTCAATTTCAATGTAGCAAAAAGTCATAATCAAACTTTTGATAAATGTCTTTTCAAACATTGATTATCTATTGGCCTATAGCAAAAACAATCCGTGCCTTCCGCGCCCTGTTGCAACAACTCACGATGCAAACTGTCCGGTATTACGTGTTAGCGTAGCGGCGGTTTGGCAGGAGAATAATCATGAGCATTGCAAAAACGACCGAGATTAGTGCTGGCTCCAAAGTCAGTTTCGATGACGCTATTCGCATGGGTATGCAACGTGCGACCAAGACGTTGGATAATGTCAAAAGTGCGTGGGTTCAAAGCCAGGAAGTAATCGCTGGCGATGGGGCCATCGACGAATACCGGGTACACCTGAAAGTGACGTTCATTCTTGATGACTAGCGTCAGTTTTGACCCGAGTTTGAGAACAGCCTAAGCGAGGATGCCTTGGTCTTTACAGAACGCTGCCAAGGCATCCCAACAGCATCAAATGCGATAGGGGAGTCTGCCTCTTATCGATCGCAGATTTTCCATGACCAGATCCTTATCGACCTCGGCCGTTACCAGACGCGCTGTTTGCGGCGATAGCTCTTTTCTTAGCATTCCCAGAAAAGTTGGGGCGGCAACCAACACCATTTGTTCGCATTCACCATTCACTCGCGCGCGCTCCAGTCTTTCTCCAATGGTTTTAGCGAACTGCAATTGCTCCCTGCGCCGCACATTGCTGCGAAAGTCCATTGCATGGCGTGATTGGCCACTGCTGTTATACCCGCGATAGCCACGGCCTGGTTTATCACTGAGCTGGTCGTGCGGTTTTACCCGCGCCGAGGGATTTGTCAGGTCTTCGAATTCGCTCAGATCAGCAAAGCATCCGTTGCTCTTCATGAAGCGCGCGCGACTCCCGTCGGCTACAACTACAAAGGTAGTCACAATAAGATCCTCCTTGCCCTGGCCGAACAGCTGTTCACAAGGAGGGAACAGCGGCGCGGATAGCGCAGTAACGAGTGAAATTGAGGTACCGCTAGATTGAGAGGCCATCGTCTGGCCGACTTCGACGTAATTTTGCGTATCTCCTGGTACCGGCCACGTGCATTGACTGAGCGAAATACCGAGTAGGCCATACGTTGCTTTAGCCTCTGACTGGTTGATACGAAATAACCTATTTTCAGCTTAGTAGTCGATCTTGAGGGCAACTATATGTACTCCCCGCAGAGAGTAAGGTAGTTTCTAAGGCCCTGGTCATTACGGTCAATACATCAATGCGCAAATGGATTGCAGGATCAATACTACTGGTTGTGGCTGCAGCGGCAACCTGGTTGTGGTCACCGCTACCGCCGCCGCCCAATATGGCTGGATGGGCCGAGAAAGCGAACGAATATGACGTAGAAGTCATTCGTGACCAGTGGGGCGTCCCACATGTATTCGGCAAGCGCGATGCCGATACAGCATTTGGCCTTGGTTATGCACATGCCGAAGACGATCTGGAAAATATCCAGCTCACGCTGGCTGTCAGTCGCGGCCAGCTTGCCAGATATAAAGGCAAGGCCGCGGCGCCAACGGACTACCTGATTGCACTGCTTGGCGTTTGGGATACCGTCAATGAGGGCTACGACGTAAAGCTCCCTGGAGCCGCCAGAGAGTTGGCCGAAGCTTATGCAGACGGCTTGAACGCCTATGTAGCACAACATCCTGAAGAGGCATGGCAGGGATTATTTCCCGCAAGCGGCAAAGACATTGCGGCGGGCTTCGTGTTTAAAACACCGTTGTTTTACGGCCTTGATCAGACATTGCTGCAGTTGTTCGAAGGCGCTCCGAAATCGGAGCTAGCCTGGGAATCACAAGATTCCGAACGCCTCGCCTGGACGGTCGGACCACGATCGGGCACGGAAACCGGATCTAATGCATTTGCTGTGGCGCCGGCGCGCTCCGCCGACGGCAAAACGCGCCTGGTCGTCAACTCACATCAACCTTTTACCGGCCCAGTTGCCTGGTACGAAATTCATTTACATAGCGAGGAAGGACTGGATATTTGGGGGGGTACATTTCCGGGCGCACCGCTGGTATTACACGGATTTAACCGCCACCTGGGCTGGGCCAATACCGTCAACAAGCCGGATCTTATCGATGTCTATCGCCTCACCATCAATCCGGAAAACGAGCAGCAATACCTGCTTGATGGTCAGTGGCAGGACTTCACCGTCAGCGACGTAAACATTGAGGTGCGCTTGTTTGGTCCGTTCGCATTTACGGCACACCGACAAATCCTGTCGAGCCTGCACGGACCCGTCATCGAAGGGCCCGATGGAATTTTCGCGGTGCGTTATGCCGGCCGCGGCGAATTGCGGCAACTGGAGCAATACAGGCGGTTAAACAAAGCCGAAAATCTGGAGGAGTGGTTAAACGCCATGCGCATGCTCGCCGCGCCGAGCATCAACTACGTGTATGCCGACGAAAAAGGCAACGTGGGCCTTGTCTATAACGCCCAATTTCCCGATCGCCAGGACGGACCGGACTGGGAAAATACACTCCCGGGCGATCAGTCCAAATTGATCTGGAATGGCTATCGTCCATTTGAACGGGTGCCGAAAATATTTAATCCGGAATCCGGTTTCGTATTCAATGCCAACAACACTCCGTACCTGGCGACTGATGGCGGTGATAATTTGAATGCCGCTTCGTTTCCAGTTTCCATGGGGCTTGAAACCAGACAAACCAATCGCAGTTTACGCTTGTTTGAATTGGCAAAAGAAACACCCAGCATAAGCCGAGAGGATCTGCTGCGAATAAAGTTTGATACGCGTTACTCCGTAAACTCTTTGGCTGCTGCGGCTCAACATACCATTGCTGCACATGATTTTGGATCCGACCAGGCATTGACTGACGCCGCCGGCTTCCTCGGCGAATGGGATCTTGAAACCAATGCGAGTAATCGGCATACAGCACTTGGCGTATTGACGATTTATCCAACAATACGTGCGGGCTTGATGGGACAACCTACGCCAAATTTAATAGATAGTTTTGCTGCCGCCGTGGAGTTCCTGGTCTCTACCCATGATCGCATCGACCCGGAATGGCAAGAACTGAACGTCCTGCGTCGTGGCAACAAGGAGTGGGCAGTTGATGGTGGTCCGGATACCGTACGCGCCATTTACGGCTCATTGGAAGATGATACAGGGAAGATTATCGCCAACGCCGGAGACACACTGATTTCGATTACGGAGTGGGCTGCCGACGGGACTATGTCTGCGGCATCTATTCACCAGTTTGGCAGTGCAACGACGCACATGAACAATCCGCATTTTGCGGATCAGGCACCGCTGTTTAGCAATGAGCAATTAAAACCGGTACTACTGGAAAAAGACGAGATCGTGCAGCATGCATCGCGGCGCTATCGACCCGGCATAAATGCTGGCAATTAAGCGCCAGTCTTATCCTGGATTATCGATAAAATCCCGGTGGCGTCTTTGTCATCCGAATTTTGCAGGTCTTCAAGACTGCGCATGACGATGGTTTCGGCGAGCTGTTGTGTCGTACTTGATGGCTCTGCAAAAGTTGCTGCATCGGCGATAAATTTCACTCTGTAGTTCCCGACCGAAATTATGTCGTTTGGCCTCACTATCGTTTGCATTACAGGCCGTGAATTCACATAGGTCCCGTTACGGCTATTTAAGTCCATTAACAAAACTTCGTTATTCTGCCGCGTCAGCAGTACGTGATAACGACTGATAAAGCGGCTATCGATAATCAAGTCATTATGCGTGGATCGCCCAATCATAAATCGGGCACCCGTGAAGTCGATCGTATCGACATCTTCGCCGTTTAACGTCAGCAGCAAGCGGGGACAACTACCCTCGGAATCCGCCTCAATCGAATCTTTGACCGGAACGATCGCTGGACGACCCGGTCCGTGTGCCATATCAGCTGCCAACTTAAGTATTGCCATACGCTCCGCGATTCCTGGCCAGCCCCCAGATGCTGCGTAAATACCCTCGCATCGCTCGATTGACAGAATGTCCCGGGGTGATGCACAACCTGCCGCCTGCAATTTCCGATGCAGATACCAGATGGTTTCCGAGCAACTCATGGGACCCAGATCAAATCGCAGGACCGAGTCTCTGCCTAGCACGCTGAAAGCACCTTGTGAAAGTAACGACGCACTTCCCGAGCCGCTCATTAAAACAATCTGTAGCGCACTCGACTGTTGCACCCTAAAGTCTTCAAGACGCAGGAGAACCTCAAGCGCATCCCGCTCGAGCTCGTGCGCATTATCGATCACGAGAAGTGGCACCAAGCCTGCAGCCGTTTGCTGGCGGCAAAAGACCCGTAACATAGCCAGCATTTCCCCCTGAGTCGCTAGTTTTTCGCGATAGCCGTAACCCGCTATGGCGTTCTGTAACAGTTCGTCGGCCCGGCAACCGGCGCCGTCGACCACAGATACGGCCAGTCCAGGCGGCCTGGCCGCAATGGATTCCTTCAAAATAGTGGTTTTTCCGGAAAGCGGGGGGCCACTAAAGAGCGCAATCGGCGCATCACACGCAAAAAAATCGGCCAGAAACCGCCGCGCCAGATTATGGCTATCGTATTGCACCACCAAAATCGGTGCCCCGTGGGTACGAAAAGGCTGTACCTGCAGGCCTAAATCACGTAATGCCAATTGTCCGCGCTCATTGTCATGCCTACCCGAATTACGGTTGGTAAGAATACCTACTGTATTTGGAGCTAGTGCTCTTATAATCAGTGCCATCAGTGTACTGAGTACCTGACAACATTGTAAACCAAGGCAGGAAGGCGGGGCCAAGTCTGAATGTCAATCGTTTATAAATAGTGGACTTGATATAGGCTTGGCGCTGTTGTGAAATACACTTCTCAAGGACGACTGCATACCGTCCTGGTATGGCCAAACGTCACACAATTACGGAGTAGAGAGCTTGCCTGCTAGCTTGCGCGGTGAAAAATTGTGCCTGTTTCGAGGAGAACGGTGCCTCTTTCAAGGGCTTGATTTTCAAGTTAATTCCGGTGAATTGCTGTTAGTGGAGGGCGCTAATGGTAGCGGCAAGACCAGCCTGCTGCGGGCAATCGCAGGCCTGATACTGTTTGAGGACGGGACTATCTACTGGAATGACACCGATGTTGAGAAGGACCGGCAGGGTTTCTTGCGCTCCATGGCATGGCTGGCACACCGCGTTGGCTTCAAGGGTGACTTATCACTGGCAGAAAACCTGAGGTTCGAAATGAGCCTGAGATCCGTTGATGGTTCCGAGACCCAAAAGGTACTGCAACGCCTTGGTATTGAACGCCTGACCGAGTTGCCGCTGCGAGCCCTTTCGGCAGGACAGCAACGCCGTTCGGCACTTGCGCGCCTTTTACTGGTCAAAGCTCGTTTATGGATCATGGATGAACCCTTCGCCAATCTGGATAGAGCCGGTCGCGAACTGGTTCTGGAGCTCATAAGCGAGCACTTGGATGAGGGTGGCCTTTGCATGCTGGCGGCGCATCAGGAAATCGAAATGAACAATGTCATGCACAGGTTGATGCTCTGATGCCCTATTCAGACTCCGCATCACCCAGTCTTGGTAAGGCTTTTATAGCGCTGGTCCGCAGAGACTTGCTATTGGCCTGGAAAAGGCCTGGCGACGTGCTTAATCCTCTATTTTTCTTTGCCATGGTAGCGACCTTGTTCCCGTTGGCGGTGGGGCCGAGTGTAGAACAGCTTGCATTAAGTGGTCCGGGCGTACTTTGGGTCGCGGCGTTACTGGCGGCATTACTGTCACTGAACAGCCTGTTCCTCACTGATTACGAAGACGGCAGCCTTGATCAGTTACTTCTGAGCCCACAACCCGTGGTATTGCTGACTCTGGCCAAAACTACGACACATTGGTTGATCAGTGGTCTGCCACTCGTCCTGGTCTCGCCATTGATCGCTGTGACCTTTCAGATGCCCGGACACGCTGTGGGCATACTGATGATTACCTTATTACTAGGTACAATCAGCCTGAGCTTGCTGGGCTCAATAGGCGCGGCACTGACGGTTGGCCTGAACAGGGGGAATGCGTTGTTGAGCTTGCTAATATTGCCCCTTGCAATGCCCGTATTAATTTTCGGAGCAAGAACAGTTTCACTGGCTGCGGCGAACGACACGGTAGCGGCCGGTATCTATTTTCTCGGTGCCTATAGTGCCATGGCTATGGTTTTCGCACCTTTTGCAGCAGCGGCTGCCTTAAAAATAAGTAACGAGTAACGAGTCGTCTATGTGGAAGTTTTTTCATAAGTTAGCATCACCTCCCCATTTTTATGACCTGGCGAATAAGATCATTCCCTGGTTTATTGTTCCCGCGATTCTATTGATTACATACGGAACAATTGCCGGATTATTCTTCGCGCCGATGGATTATCAACAAAAAGATGCGTTTCGCATTATCTACATTCACGTGCCCGCCGCGTATATTTCGATGATGGCCTATATGACCATGGCGATATCCGCTGGTATCGGCTTAATCTGGCGCATGAAACTGGCGCACGCAGTAGCCGCAGCATGCGCACCAATCGGAGCGTGGTTTACGTTTCTTGCTCTGATTACTGGCTCGATCTGGGGCAGACCAATGTGGGGGACCTGGTGGGAGTGGGGCGATCCCCGACTGACCTCTGAACTAATCCTGCTGTTTCTGTATTTTGGCTATCTGGCTTTGCGCGCTGCAATTGACGACACCTCCAAAGCGGATCGTTCGAGCGCAGTACTTGCGTTAGTAGGCGCAATCAATATCCCCATTATTCATTTCTCAGTCGAATGGTGGAGTTCGCTGCACCAGGGCCCGACAATCGTACGTGAAGGTGGCCCCGCGATGCCGATGGAAATGTTACTCCCGTTGCTCGCAATGATTCTCGGCTTCACTTTCTTTTTTGGTGCAGTTTTATTACGCCGACTCCGGACAGAGGTCCTGTATCGCGAGCGACGCACTGGCTGGGTCAAGCGCATGATTCAACCCGCTGGAGGAGAGGCCTAATGGATATTTTGGCAATGGGCGGATACGGGTACTACATCTGGTCGTCATTCGGACTTGGTCTGGCAGTTCTAGTTATTACTGTTGTGCAAGCTCGTCGGCACCACGACGCGGTCTACCGCGAAATTGAACAACGTCTAAAAGCAATGGAAGAAGTGAAATGACTCCAAGAAGGCAACGAATGTTGGCCGTCGGTCTGGCGGCCCTGGGAATCCTGGTAGCAACAGCGCTGACGCTGAGTGCATTTCAGGAAAACATGATGTTTTACGTCGAAATCTCAGACGTAAAAGCGGGCAAGGTTCCGAATAATCGCAACTTCCGGGTTGGTGGTCTGGTAAAAACGGGAAGCGTGCACCGTGAAGAAGGCGAAATAGAGCTTTCATTCGTGCTGACTGATACAGCCAATGAACTGACTGTCGTTTATGACGGCGTCTTACCTGACCTGTTCCGGGAAGGCCAGGGAATCATTGCACATGGCAGAATGGGCTCCGATGGCAACTTCATGGCCGATACCGTACTCGCAAAGCATGACGAAAATTACATGCCACCCGAAGTAGCAGGATCGCTCGCCAAACAACAGGCAGCAAATTCTGCGGCGACAACCGAAGAAACTGATCCTGCAACAGAGGAAACAACTGAATAATGATTCCTGAAATCGGACACTTCGCTCTAATTCTGGCTTTTTCACTAGCCATAATTCAAGCGGCACTGCCACTCATCGGCGCAGCGCGAAATGACAGCACGTTAATGGCTATTGCAAGACCAGCAGCTATCGGACAATTCATTTTTATAGCAACGGCTTTCGTGCTCCTCACCATAAGCTTTATTCAGAACGACTTTTCGATCGCCTATGTTGCGAACCATTCGCAGCGAGACCTGCCAACGATATATAAGATATCGGCGGTATGGGGCGCGCACGAAGGATCCTTGCTTTTATGGGCTCTCTTGCTAAGCGCCTGGACTGTAGCAGTCGGTCTCTTTAGTCGTGAATTGCCCGAAGACTTCGTATCTCGTGTTATTGGCGTACTTGGCCTTGTCAGCTGTGGCTTTCTGTTATTCACGCTGGCTACATCTAACCCGTTTGATCGGCTATTTCCCGCACCAATGGATGGTGCTGACCTGAATCCACTTTTGCAGGATCCTGGTCTGGCGGTGCATCCGCCATTGCTTTATACGGGCTATGTTGGTTTCTCCGTCGCTTTCGCCTTTGCCATTGCGGCAATGTTAAGCGGTAAACTTGATCAAACCTGGGCACGCTGGACCCGTCCATGGACGACCACCGCCTGGCTATTCCTGACCGTCGGTATCGCGCTCGGCAGCTGGTGGGCGTATTACGAGTTGGGTTGGGGTGGCTGGTGGTTCTGGGATCCGGTAGAGAACGCTTCGTTTATGCCTTGGCTAGTTGGTACTGCGTTGATTCATTCGCTCGCCGTTACAGAAAAGCGCGGTCTATTCAAAAGCTGGACGTTATTGCTCGCTATTTTCGCATTTTCGCTAAGCCTGCTGGGCACGTTCCTCGTTCGCTCGGGTATCCTGGTTTCTGTTCATGCGTTCGCAACAGATCCCGCGCGCGGTATGTTTATCCTGGCATTTCTTGCCATCGTTATAGGTGGAGCGCTGACGCTTTATGCCTGGCGAGCACCGCAACTTGATTCCCCTGGTGGATTCAAGCTGGTGTCGCGCGAAACGTTTCTGCTGATAAACAACTTGTTCCTCGTAATCACGGCGGCCATGGTGCTAATTGGTACTTTGTATCCGCTGGTTCTGGATGTGCTGGAACTCGGCAAGATATCTGTGGGACCACCTTTCTTTAACGTAGCCTTTACATTGACGATGTTGCCGCTGGTTTTCTTTGTAGCGCTCGGCATGCATTCCGCATGGCGCTCACAACCAGGTAAACCATTATTAATGTTGCTGCGGACTCCAATTATTATATCCATCCTTGCCGGCATACTAATACCTCTCGTGATATATGGACGAGGCGGGCTACTGGTCGGAATGGGCGTTGGCGCCGCTGTGATGGTGGCAATGTCGTCACTGATTCCGTTTGTTCGCTCGTGGCGTCGAGCGCCGGGCACTCCAGGTATTACTCGAGCTGTTGCGGGAATGTCCGTTGCGCACTTTGGCGTTGCCATGTTTGTTTTTGGCGTAACAATAGTATCTGCCTACAACTTTGAAACTGACATAAGCATGCGAGAGGGAGAGAAAACGGAAGTTGCCGGATACGATTTTGACCTTCGTGAGTTGCGTGACGTCCAGGGTCCTAACTACCAGGCCATTGAGGGCACCGTCGAAATTCACAAGGACGGTACCTGGATAGGTGATCTCCATCCACAGAAACGAACTTATATCGTACAAAAGAGTCCTATGACTGAAGCTGGCATCAACGCTACCCTGCACCGAGATTTGTTTGTCGCCCTTGGCGATCCTCTCGGTGGTAACGCATGGAGTGTGCGCATTCAATACAAACCCATGATCCGAATGATTTGGCTCGGAGCACTAGTGATGGCTTTGGGTGGTCTGATCGCTATAACTGATCGTCGCTACCGTCGTAATGCTCCGGCAGAAGGGAGTACTGACTAATGTGGCGATACCTTATCCCCGTCGCTATATTCGGGGCTTTAATTGCTATCTTTGTTCGTGGGTTGGCGCTCGATCCGAGTGAATTGCCTTCTCCATTAATTGGCAAACCTGCTCCGGAATTTACCTTGCCGGAGCTAGAGGATGGAACCAAAACTGTCAGCACTGCTGACCTCAAAGGCAAGGTTTCGATACTTAACGTATGGGCAACCTGGTGCGTCGCATGTCGCCAGGAGCATCCGTTTTTGCTTCGCCTCGCAAAGCGGAATGAGGTTGCCATCTACGGTCTCAATTGGCGCGATCAGGCGAGCAAGGCAAATCAGTGGCTACGCGATCTCGGTGATCCCTACACGGCAACGGCACTTGATGAACCAGGTAATGTCGGTATCGACTGGGGTGTTTATGGCGCTCCCGAGACTTTCCTGATCGGCAAGGATGGTACCGTCCTTTACAAGCACATTAGCCCGCTCAATGAGCAAGTCTGGCAGGAAGAATTTGTGCCCCGAATTGCGGCCGCGGAGAAAGCCCAATGAGAATCATAAGCGTGTTTGTTTCAGCATTTCTCTTGTTTTCAACAGCACTTGCAATTGATTCTGGCGAGAAATTCAAGGATCCCGAATTACAAGCGCGCTACGAAAAAATCATTTCTGAAGTTCGCTGCCTCAAATGTCAGAATCAGACGATCAAGGATTCCGCTGCTTTTCTGGCGGGGGATTTGCGTGTGGAAATTCGCCGCATGCTGATGGAAGGTATGACCGACCAACAGGTCTTTGATTTCCTCGTGCAGCGTTACGGTGAATTCGCATTGTATAAGCCACGCAAGGAAGGAAAGACTCTCTTGCTATGGTTAGCTCCTGCACTTTTATTTCTGATCGGGGCACTAGCCATTGGCTTTACATTGAAACGTCGCATGGCATTACCCATAGATCAGGACGCCCCAGAGGAGCAGAGCTAACTCATGTTGTGGTTTATTTTTATTGTCATGGCAGTCGCAGCTATTCTTTTCGCGACTTACCCCCTTCTTAAAGCCAAAAACCTCGTCTCTACGGTCTCTGTAAGTATTGTCGCAATCGTACTCGTTGTCGCTTTTGGGATGTACCTCAAGATCGGCAGTCCCAGTACTCAATCGGCAGATAGCGGACAATCAATTGAGGAAATGCTCGTTTCTATGGAAGCCCGACTCATGGGCGAACCAGACAACCTTGAAGGTTGGGAAATGCTGGCTAGATCCTATTTCAATAACAATAATTACAGCAAAGCAGCATCGGCCTACGAGCACGTCATCAAAATCGATGGTGGCAAAGATAGCCTGACACTCGCGGACTTTGGTGAAGTTCTTTTTATCGCCGATGAGTCAACCATAAATGGCAGGGCAGGCCAGTTGTTTGAGCAAGCCATCCAACTGGATCCGAATAATTCCAAGGCATTATTTTATGGCGGTATGGCGGCCAGCCGACGTGGTGACAAAGACAGTGCAATCCAGCGTTGGGAGCAATTTTTGGCGATGACGGAGGGCCAGGAACTGCCCGCCGAACTGACCAACTTCCTGCATACGCAAATAGCCATGCTGAAAGGCGAGCCCGTACCGTCCCCCCATGTTGCGCAGGCAGCGGCGGAAGCTCCAGCGGCAGACGCGATTGTGCAGATTGATGTCACGATTGGACAGGCAGCCCGCGCTGCTGCAAACGCAAATTCAGTCGTCTGGATTATCGCTCGTGACCCTGCTCAGCCCAATCCACCAGTAGCCGTCGTGCGGCGCAGCGTAGCAGACCTGCCCACCAGAATAAGCCTGAGTGACAGTAACGCAATGATGGCTAGCCGGCCGTTATCCGCATTGAGACAATTTGAAGTCGTCGCACGCGTATCACCGGCAGGTGCCAGGCAAGCAGTGTCTGGAGATTGGTTTGGTACTACACTCGTAATACCGACAGAGAAAAGTGAAATAAGCGTTACAATTGATCAACAGGTACCTTGACCCCGGTAGGTTGGGTCTAAGGAATTAACAACGTCAGCATAAACTAGCAGGCGCAGTAATGAGAAAGTTCGATCTGATCCGCAAGGAAAGCGGAGATCAGCTCCGCGTTAGTCGCAGGGGGCCATCTCTCCTTCGATTCCCACTTCTAAATAAGGGCACAGGATTCACTGCCGAAGAAAGAGAGCGTTTTGGGCTGGGTGGTCTATTACCCTCTCAGCACAACAGCATTGAAACTCAAGCCACCCGCATTTATCACTCGATTGGACACGAAGGTGATGATTTCGGCAAACACATAAGTCTTGCTGCACTTCAGGATCGCAATGAACACCTTTTTTATAAGGTATTACATGACCACCTGGAAGAATATATGCCTATTGTCTATACACCGACGGTAGGCAAGGCAACCCAGAATTTCAGCAAAGCATTTCGTCGTGCACGCGGCATCTGGATAACGCCGGATTGCAAAGGACGCATAGCCGAAATTTTGCGTCGCGGAGCTCCATTCAGTGGCGTTGAACTAATGGTAGTGACCGATAACGAGTCAATACTAGGTATCGGCGACCAGGGTGCTGGCGGCATGGCCATTTCTATTGGCAAACTGTCTTTGTACATTGTTGGCGCAGGCATTCACCCCTCGAAAACGCTACCGATCAGTCTCGACGTGGGCACCAATAACCACGAATTATTGGACGACCCTCTGTACCTCGGTTGGCCACATGAACGTTTACGTGGGGAAGAATACGTAAGCCTTGTTGACGAGTTCGTCGAGGCAGCCAAGGAAGTTTTCCCGGGGGTCGTAATTCAGTGGGAAGATTTCCGCAAAGATAATGCACTGGCAATGCTCGATCGATTCCGCGATACGGTGACTTCATTCAACGACGACATCCAGGGTACCGGTGCAGTAGCACTGGCTTCCGTGCTGGCTGCTTGCCGTGTAATTGACGAACCGTTGAAAGATCAACGCATATTGATCTATGGGGCAGGCGCGGCGGGGCTCGGTATCGCAAGGCAATTGCGCGAAGGACTGGGTCGGCAAGGTGTCACAGGTGATGCTCTTTTGAAGTCGATCCTGCTCATGGACAGTCGTGGCATGTTGACCGAAAGCCGTGGGCCGATGGATAGCTACAAGAAAGAACTGGTCTGGCCAGATACTTTTGCAGATGCATTGGAACTGCCAGAAGCGGCTCGGAGTCACTTGCCAAGCGTCATCGATGCCTACAAACCCACAGTCTTAATCGGCGCGTCCGGACGCGCAAACGCTTTTGACAAAGCGGTTGTATCCGCAATGTGCATGCACTGCAAGAACCCGATCATTCTGCCACTCTCGAATCCTACATCGTCGAGTGAAGCAACGCCGATGGATCTGTACGAATGGAGTAATGGCAGCGTGCTTATCGCGACAGGCAGTCCGTATCCGGATGTCCGGTGGAAGGGAAAAGCTATACGTATTGGCCAAGCCAATAACGTATTTATTTTTCCAGGTCTTGGATTAGGCGCAATCATTTCCGGGGCGTCCAAAGTTACTGACTCCATGATTAGTGCTGCAGCCATGGCTCTCGCGGAGTGCCTGTCGGACGCGAACATTCAAGAACGTGTACTCATGCCTCGTGTTTCAAGACTATGGGAAGTATCAGGCCAGGTCGGTATGGCCGTCGCGCGCCAGGCAATCAAGGACGGTGTGGCCACTAAGCTAACCCTTGACCAGGTCGATGAGGCCTTCAAACAATACCGCTGGGAACCAGCCTATCCTGAATTTATCCCGGATACAGACAAATAATAGTTCTGCCAGCACAGCGCTTGCCCATCAGCTCAAGGCTCGATAGGGTAGGCGCTGTTTTGCTAATTCGGATAACAGCATGACCAATCCACTTATAGAATCCGCCACCCATTGTTTTGCTTGCGGACCGGACAACCCAATCGGTCTAAAAATCGCCTTCAAGCTCGAGGACGACGGCTGCAGCGGACATTTTACGCCAGGGCCCAACCACGTCGGCTACGCGGACACCGTGCATGGCGGCATAATATTTTCCGCATTGGATGATGTCATGGCCAATGCGCTATACCTGAAAGGGATTAAGGCACACACAGCGCGCTGTGAAATTCGTTACCGACAAGCGCTATCAGTTGGGCAAAAGGTTTCGTTGCGCAGCTGGATCACTAACGAGCGCCGCCGACTGATAGTGCTGAAAGCTGAAGTACGCCGTGATGCAGATGACAAAGTCATTGCAGATTGTGAAGCGAGCTTTATGCTCGAATAGGTTTGTCTTGTTGACCAGTTACTCCGTACCAATGCATGACTCTTCATACGCTAAAAGGAACGTTTAATGGCATTGCCAGATTCTCTCAAAGGAACTCTTCGTATTCCCGTAGTTGGAGCACCACTGTTTATCGTATCCACTCCCCAACTCGTTCTTGCTCAATGTAAAGCGGGGGTCATTGGATCATTTCCTGCACTGAATGCGCGACCC
>JAHEFE010000042.1 GCA_024640365.1 Woeseiaceae bacterium
GAACCCCAGCGCGCCAGGTGCGGCCAATAAGAGGGGTGCCACTGGGTGGCGCGATGATTGTGCTGATGTTGACAGTGCGATGAGATATTACGCGTGAGTTCCTCCGTATCGCAAACAAAAAGGGCCTCCCTGAGGAGGCCCTTGCTGTTTGGTGGAGGCGGCGGGAATCGAACCCGCGTCCGCAAATTCTCCGCCCTGAGGTCTACATGCTTATTCCGTCATTAATTTTACGACAGGCTACCCGACGGGCAGGGAAGACCTGAAGCTAGTCCAGTTTGGATTTAACGGGTTGAGGCCTGGACGTCCCCTTGCCGCGGTCTTGTGTGGGTGACCCCTGAACCCCAAACGCACAAGCACATCTGGTCAGAGGGCATCGAACTGGTTTTTAAGCAGCTAATGCGTAGTTGTCGTCGTTGGCAACTATAACTTTTACAGCTGGATTTACGAGGTTATCTGTTCCTCGGCATGCACCCAGAGTTTCGCAACCCACGTCGAAGCCAGGTCGCCCCCTGAATGTTCTCTTTCGAGAGGGGCAGAGTTTAGGGCGGAATTGCATAAATACAATGACCCGATGCACTTATTTAGAAAATCGCAGCAATCGGGCGGGGTGCGGACGATGCCTTATCTGAGCTCGCCCTTTTTACGGGCTTGCACGCGCATGAGGGTGGTGCTACAAAATACGTAGCAAGCATTTGATATTGCTACGAAAATAATAGCAAACGTCTGGAGGCCTTATGATTAAAGGGATTCAGGAAGCACGTCAGTCGGTTACGGATCGGGCAACCAGCCAGGTTCTCAGCGCGTTGGGGTATCGTCATGCCCTTCGAGTTGTATGGGAATTGCGCGCCGGAGCGCTTAATTTTCGCCAGCTGCAAGCAGCCTGTGGGGCTATCTCACCAGGGGTTCTGCAATGCAGAATCAAAGAGTTACGCGCACTCGGCGTGATCGAGCGGATAGCGGGCCTGGGTTATCGCCTGACGGTTGAGGGCGAAGGGTTGTTTACTATTCTCGCACCTTTGAAATTCTGGGCGGCAGCACTGCCAAGGCAGGATTCATGAGGAGAAAAAACTTTAAGAAAGATCTTTAACTATTTGTTTTATTGGGAAGAGCTCTTCAGGATTCTGCTCTTCTGACGTGCCCAGTCGCGATCCTTTTCGGTCGCCCGTTTGTCGTGCTGCTTCTTACCTTTCGCCAGCCCAACCTCGAGCTTTACCTTGCCTTTGCTCCAGTGCAGGTTGAGCGCCACCAGTGTATAGCCCTTGCGTTCGACTGCGCCGACCAGTCGATCGAGCTCCAGCCGGTGCACCAGGAGCTTTCGGGTGCGGGTCGGGTCTGGCTTGATATGGGTAGACGCCGTCAGCAACGGCGTGATCTGTGAACCGAACAGCCAAGCTTCACCGTTCCGCAGCTGGACGTAGCTTTCCGTGATCTGCCCTTTGCCGGCCCGCAGACTCTTGACCTCCCAACCCTCCAGGGCAAGACCAGCCTCGAGCGTGTCTTCGATAAAGAAGTCATGCCGAGCTTTCTTGTTCAAGGCGATGGTATTGGAGGGCTTTTTGCTGGTTTTGGTCGTCATTGCTCGTCGAATTCTGGCATAGCGGTGGTGCTGGGGCGCGATTATACGTAAGTCTGGAGCCAGTATCCCGGTTTTGAGCTGTTGTCAGGGACGTTAATTTCCTACAGAATCGCGCGTTGGCGACGTAATTAGGGAATCTGCAGTGACAGAAGAAAAAGGCGGCTCGGCGCAACGCACCTCACTCCAGGGCTACTGGTCCTCTCGGATGGCTTTTATCCTGGCGGTAACTGGCTCGGCCGTTGGCCTGGGCAATATCTGGAAGTTCCCTTATATAACCGGTCAAAACGGCGGCGGTGCTTTCGTTCTCGTCTATTTATTCTGCGTGGTTCTCGTCGGCATGCCAGTGATGATGTCGGAAATCCTGCTAGGCCGCCGCGGTCGCCGCAACCCAGTCGCAACGATGGCGTTGCTCGGTGCTGAAGAGGGTGGTTCGACCCATTGGCGCTGGATCGGCAGCATGGGAGTGCTGGCCGGTATCCTGATCCTTTCTTATTACAGTGTTATCGCCGGATGGTCGCTGGCCTACATCGAAAAGAGTCTGAGTGGTGTATTTAGTGGTGCCAGCAGCGACGAAGTCAGCGGTATCTTCAACATGTTCATCGGTGACTGGAAAATGGTTGCGGGTGCCCATACCCTGTTTATGTTCCTGACGGTATTTGTGGTAGCGCGCGGCGTGGAACGCGGTCTTGAACAGGCCGTCCGCTTCATGGTACCGGCTTTGTTCCTGCTCCTGTTGGCGTTGCTCGGGTATTCGATCAACACCGGTCACTTCGGCGAGGGTGTCAGCTACCTGTTCACGCCGAACTGGCATGCACTAACGTGGGGAACCGTACTCATTGCGCTTGGCCAGGCATTTTTCACATTAAGCATCGGCATGGGCGCAATCATGGCTTATGGCGCGTATTTACCGGAAGAAACCTCGATCACTGGCTCTGCAGCCTCAGTGGTAGTCGCTGATACATCAATTGCTATCCTTTCGGCACTGGTTATTTTCCCCATCGTATTTGCAAATGGTCTCGATTCGGCGGAAGGCGCCGGGCTCGTTTTCCACACTTTGCCCCTGGCGTTTGGGCAAATGGGTGGTGGCGTGTTTTTCGCAACGATCTTCTTCATTTTACTCACGTTTGCCGCGTGGACTTCGGCGATTGGCCTGATGGAGCCTGCCGTTGCCTGGATCGTTGAAAGCTATGGCAGAACGCGTGCACAGGCGGCCGTGATTGTTGGCGTTTTGATTTGGGCGATTGGCCTGGGCAGTGTTTTGTCCTTCAATGTGTTGGCGGATTTCAAATTCCTGAATCGGACGATTTTTGAGAATGTGGATTATCTGACGAGCAACATCATGTTGCCATTGGGCGGTTTGTTGATCACGTTCTTCGCCGGCTGGGTAATGTGCCGCAATTCGTCCTCTGACGAGTTGGGCGGTGCGACGTCCATCTACAAGATCTGGCGTTTCCTTGCGCGCTGGGTAGCGCCGATCGCGATTCTGTTCGTATTTCTCAAAGCCATTGGCTGGTTACCTGAGTTTTCTGGCTGAGTTTGAACGGCGGTCGACGGTAAGGACTCATGCGAACAGTCAATAGAAGCGCACTCGTCCCTTATACGGCTGAGGAGATGTTTGTTCTCGTGGATGGCGTTGAGTCCTATCCCGATTTTCTGCCCTGGTGCAGCGACGCGATTGTGCATGAAGAGCCCGGTGACTATCAGGAGGCGACGCTCGAGCTGTCCAAGGGTGGGGTTAGCAATCGATTCACGACCCGAAATCTTCGAGTCCATGGTGAAACAATTGATATCGCGCTCGTTGGTGGCCCATTTCGACACCTGCAGGGTGGCTGGCGGTTTCAGCCACTGGGTGCCGCCGGCAGCAAGGTTATCCTGCATCTCGAATTCGAATTTTCGAGCAAGATTGTCAGTTTGATGTTCGGTTCGTTTTTTGAAGAAACCTGCAATTCGCTGGTTGACGCTTTTACCCGGCGGGCCTCTGACGTTTACGGACCGCGCTAAGGCGATGGTCGGCGCTGCGGCCTCCGATAAGACGGTTGCGATTGAGGTTGTATTCGCGCTTCCAGATCAGCAAATCGTAGTTGCGTTGCAGGTGGAGCAGGGAACGACGGCTGCCACTGCAGTTCAGCGCTCTGGGTTACAGGCGCGTTTCTCCGATTTTGATTTTGCCAATGCAGCACTAGGCGTCTGGAATAAGGTGGTGGCGCGAGACTATCTGCTCAAAGATGGCGATCGCGTTGAGGTCTACCGGCCGTTACCAATGGATCCGCGCGAAGCTCGGCGCATACTCGCCGCAGCAGGCAAGTCCATGGGGAAGACGGCAAGCGCCAATTAAGACCGGACTTGCGGATTGGGACTAGAGGTTGGGGTCGAGTTGTTGATCCGGAACGATTTCCGACACTTTGTCATCTTCGAAATGTACCGTGACCCAGCGACGGAAAACCGCCTTGTCCCTTCCGACCTTCAGGTAGTAGACGTAATCCCAGCGATCCTGGTGGAAAGGGTCCGCAACCATTGGTGTGCCGAGAAGAAACAGCGTCTGTTTACGGGTCATACCGACTTCTAGCTGGTCAAGATCGTCTTGCTTGATAAAGTTGCCTTGTTGGACGGATGCTTGATATACGCAGCCGCTGCTTACGCCCAAGACAATCAGCAGTAAAGTTGAAATCAGTATTTTACGCATGTTTCCCTGCAGTACTTAATATCTAAAACGAAGTGCGCGCAGCGGCGGCCAGGGCCATTTGACAGGTGGACACGGCGGGCTACTGCTGCATAATAGACCCGAATCATACCTACATGTTCACAGCTGTGATAGCTGATTTATCCCAGCATTCGTTAAACAGGGTTTTATTGATGCATCAACGGCAAGAATTGCGAAAGGCGGGACTCAAAGTAACACTGCCGCGCCTGAAAATTTTGGAGATACTCGGCAAAAGCGGCTCCCATCACTTGAGTGCTGAAGATATCTACAAAAAACTACTGGATATCGGTGAGGATATCGGTCTTGCTACCGTGTATCGGGTGCTCACGCAGTTTGAAGCTGCCGGTATGATTACTCGGCATAATTTCGAAGGGGGCCACTCAGTCTTCGAGATGGATGAGGGCGAGCACCATGATCACATGGTGTGCGTCGAGTCAGGCGATGTCATTGAGTTTACAAACTCGGAAATTGAACGCTTACAACACGAGATTGCTCGTAAGCACAATTTCGAATTAATTGACCACAACCTGGTCTTGTATGTGCGACCGATTAAAAAAAATAAAACTGACTAAATGTCGGCTGTGCGTTTCACGCTGATGCTTTGCGGTTTCCAGTGGCCGTTTTAGCGGCCTCCAACATTTCTTCGGCATGTTCGCGCGTACGCTGTGTGATCTTCATGCCACCCAGCATTCTCGACAACTCTTCGACGCGCTCATCATGAGTTAGTGTTGCGACGCCAATTCGAGTCGATTTCTTATCGCTCATTTTGTTGATACGCAGGTGGTTGTCAGCCTGACTTGCAACCTGCGGCAAATGAGTTACACACAATATCTGGCGATTGCTGCCGAGCTCGCTGAGACGTCGTCCGACCATTTCCGCGACACCACCACCAACGCCACTATCTACTTCGTCAAACACCATGACCGGTATATCGCTACCGTCACTGGCGATAACTTGTATGGCAAGGCTCATGCGCGACAATTCACCACCTGAGGCTACTTTGGACAACGGTTGTGGAGGTTGCCCTGGATTGGCACTGATTAGAAAATCCAGAGTGTCTATGCCGTGGCTTTGCGGCTTCGCGTCAGGATCCTGCGCCAGGTGAGCGTCGAACACGCCACCAGGCATACCTAATCCCGCCATGGCAGCCGTTACCGCTTCCGAAAATTTGCCGGCACTGGTTTGGCGTCCTTTGGAGAGACTTTCGGCAGCGTTGTAATAGGTCGTGCGTGCTTGTTTGGTTTCTTTAACTAATTGCGCGCCACGGACCTCTGCGTTCAGTAGCAGCTCCAGTTCTTCGCCCAGTTGTACCGCAAGCGCGGGCAGTTCTGCGGCCGGTATGCGGTGCTTGCGAGCTATGTTTTGAATGGCAGTTAGTCGCTCTTCAACCCAGTCCCGTCGCCCCGGATCCATATCCAGGTCGTCCGCGTAATGGTGCAGGGCGTCGGTTGCTTCACTAACCTGAATGCCGGCTTCCTGTAGCAACTTTAGCGGGGCTTCCAATGCGCTGTCGATTGCAGAAAGTTTTTGCAGGCGGCTAGCGGCAATTGCGATCAGACTTTGGGCATTGGCATCGTCGCTATCATAGAGTTCGAGCAAAGCGGCGGATATGCCATCGGCAATGTGACCACTGTTTTGCAGTTTTTGTCGTTCCACCTCCAATGTTTCGAGTTCATTATCTTCGAGACTTAACGTTTCAAGTTCTCTAACCTGATATTGCAGCAATTCCAGTCGTGCGCTGCGATCGGCATTGGCGTTTTCGAGTTCGTCGAGCTGTCTGGCGAGCGTTTGCCAATTAGCAAATGCACCGTTAACTTCCTTGAGTTGGTTCTGCAGGCCGCCGAAATGATCGAGCAACTGACGTTGAATATCGCGACGGCCCAGTGATTGATGAAAGTGCTGACCATGGATATCGACCAGCAGCTCGCCCAGTGCTTTAAGATTTTGTAATGCGACGGTATTGCCGTTGATGAAAGCGCGTGAGCGACCGTCAGCACCGATGACCCTGCGGACAACGCAGTCGTCGTCAATATCAAGCTCCTGGGTAGTAAGCCAGTCGCGGACCGCGGGCAGTGCGCTGACATCGAACTCGGCGCTTAGCTCGGCGCGATCCGCGCCATTACGAACCAGATTGCTGCTGCCGCGTTCACCCAGTACCAAGCCGAGAGCGTCGACCAATATGGATTTACCGGCGCCGGTCTCTCCAGTGAGAACCGTCATGCCGGTTGCGAATGCGACGTCTACCTGGTCAATAATCGCGAAATTACGAATGCGCAGATTCTGAAGCATGCTAGTCCTCGTCCAAATCCATCGCCTGGCGCATGCGATTATTGCGGCCCCAGTGCAATTTCGAACGAAGAATACCGTAGTACTCATATTCCGGAGGGTGGATGAGGCTAATACGGGTATCGGCTGCGCTGATTAGCAAGCGGCTTGTCTCCGTAAGCCAGCCGAGTGAATGACCATCTACTGCAACTTCTGCCTGCAAGTCTGCTCGATCAACCAGCCGCACTTCGATTTCCTGGCTGGATGGAATCACGATCGGGCGATCACTGAGCGTGTGTGGACAGATTGGTACGAGGACTACGGCGTCGAGCCTGGGCTCGATGATGGGCCCGCCGCAACTTAATGCGTAAGCGGTGGACCCGGTTGGTGTGGCTACAATTAAACCGTCGCCGGAATGAGTGTTGATATAACAGCCATCGACGCGCGTTTCGAAATCAACCATGCGGCCGGTTTCCCATCGTTGAATAACAACGTCGTTAAGTGCCAGTGCCTCGTGGATATTGCCATCGTTTTCGATCAGGCGTGCTTTGAGCATTAGCCGGGTTTCGCGGGAAAATTCGCCGGCCAATATCTGATCAAGTTTGGGCAGCATGTCCGCGGGCATGACGTCTGCGAGAAATCCAAGACGGCCTCGGTTGATACCGAGCAGTGGTACGTCACTACCCGCGGCGAGTCGCGCCGCGTGCAACATTGTGCCGTCACCGCCGACGGCAATAATCAGGTCGGCAGCGTTGGCGATTTCGGCATCCGGCAAATGTCGCGCATTGAGCTTAAGAGTCACTTCGTCACTGACGATGACGTCTATGCCCTGGGCCTTGAGGTGGGCTGCGAGTGCGATCATGGGCTCAGACACTCGTGGGTCCTGATGCCTGCCAACAAGCGCTATAACCTTAAATAATGAGTCCATATTGGTGCGACGAATCGTTCCCTGCGGCTCTTGATGCCGGCGGTTTATGGGTGGCGAGATTCAATTGTGGCAAACCCTTGACCGGACGCCAAGCCATTGTTAATTTTGAATGCCCTACGTTACCACATTGACTTGAATGTACTGTTCTCGTTTCTCCTCGAATGACACCTGAAACGATTGATAAATCGCCGAACGAGCGTGCCCAGTATCTCTTGAAGGTACTTATCCAGCGTTATATCCGGGACGGTATGCCCGTTGGTTCTCGGACCCTCTCAAAGGACTCGGGGCTGGACTTGAGTCCGGCGACTATTCGTAACGTCATGTCTGACCTTGAAGAATTGGGCCTTGTTTCTGCCCCGCACACGTCGGCCGGCAGGATACCTACGCAACTTGGTTATCGTTTGTTCGTAGATACCATGGTCAAGTATCGACCGTTAAAAGGCTCCGAGGTCAGAAATTTACAAAAAGAACTGGCGGACAAAAAGGATGACCCAACGGCATTGGTCGCATCCGTCTCGAGCGCCTTGTCTCACATTACTCGCCTGGCCGGTGTGGTTACCGTTCCGCGCGTGCAGCAGGTCGTGCTGCGACAGATTGAGTTTCTAAGTCTGTCGGACAACCGCGTACTGGCGATACTGGTCGTAAACGATCATGAGGTGCAAAATCGAATTCTGCATACAGACAGGCATTACACTGCCGAGGAGTTGCAGCAGGCGGCGAATTTTCTGAATGGCCACTATGCGGGTAAAGAAATGACCCGTATCCGGGATCGTATCGTAGCCGATCTGGAGAAAACGCGAAATTCGATGAATCAGGCGATGATCGATATCGTATCGGTAGCCCAGAGCGCGATGGAAGGGGCAGCCAATCCGCGAAGTGAATTCGTACTGGCTGGTGAAACCAATCTCATGGATTTTGCCGAACTGTCTGATCTGGACAAGTTGCGCCGCTTGTTCGACGCATTCTCGCGCAAACGATTTATGCTGGATTTACTGGATCGGAGCGTCAGCGCGACCGGCGTACAGATTTTTATTGGAGAAGAGTCTGGCTATCAGCTGCTTGATAATTGCAGCGTCGTTACGGCTCCGTACTCCATAGATGGGGACATTATCGGTGTACTCGGTGTTATTGGTCCGACCCGAATGGCATATGATCGCGTGATTCCTATCGTTGATATAACCGCCAAGCTTCTGAGCGGAGCCCTGAACCTGCCACCCTAGGCCAGAAAACGCTCGAATCGGAGCCGGCCATGCGCTAAATGGCTCCAATGCGGCAGTTTTTTTGCTGTCAGCCTTGATTTTTCCTCCCGTACCCCCAAACTTCTTTGTTTTCCGGCAAGACCGAATCGCTCGATTCGGTGTTTTTTTGTGGAGCAGTTAAAAAATGACAGGACAGGCCGAACGCCCAGAATCGGACACCACGGTTCCGCCCGAGGCAGCACCTCAGGAAGAGGTCGACAAAAATGCGAGCGAAGCTGGCGAATTAACCGTAGAGGTGCAGTTGGCCGAATTGCAGGCCAAGGCTGATGAGAACTGGGATAAATATTTACGTACTGCGGCAGAGCTTGAGAATGTTCGCAAACGGGCTACCCGTGACGTTGAACATGCTCGCAAGTATGCGCTTGAGCGCTTCGGCAACGAACTGCTAGCCGTTCGCGACAGCTTGGAAATGGGGCTTGAGCACGGCGAGGACATAGATGTGGCCAGTTTGCGTGAAGGCAGTGAAGCCACACTAAAAATGCTTGGCCGGGTAATGGAACAGTTTGGAATTGAGCAACTGGATCCGCTTGGCGAGCCGTTTGATCCGAACTTTCATGAGGCCATGACCATGCAGCCTTCGGCTGATTGCGAGCCAGGTTCGGTATTGACAGTTTTCCAAAAAGGTTATGCATTGAACGGTCGTTTGTTGCGACCAGCCAGGGTCGTAGTGGCGGCAGAAATGCCCAAGGGCGACGCGGAATAGAAAATATTTTTGAATCTAAAAGGGTGGAATGGCTTGAAAACACCGTAAGCGACCACACTTATCAGCTAGATTCGGAATAACCCGTAGAAATTGGAGATTAGAAATCATGGGTAGAGTTATTGGTATCGACCTTGGAACCACGAATTCCTGTGTCGCGGTGATGGAGGGCGATAAGCCAAAAGTTATCGAAAACAGTGAAGGTGATCGCACGACCCCATCGATTGTCGCTTTTGGTAAAGACGGTGAGGTGCTGGTTGGACAGTCGGCTAAGCGCCAGGCTGTGACTAACCCGGCCAATACACTGTTTGCAGTGAAGCGTTTGATTGGGCGACGTTTTAAAGACGACGTTGTGCAACGCGACATGGAGATGGTGTCCTACAAAATCGTTGCTGCGGATAACGGCGATGCCTGGGTAGAGGCTAACGGCAAAGCGATGGCTCCGCCGGAAATTTCTGCACGCGTATTGATGAAAATGAAAAAGACCGCCGAAGACTATCTCGGCGAGCCAGTGACTGGCGCTGTAGTGACCGTGCCGGCCTACTTCAATGATTCACAGCGGCAGGCAACCAAGGATGCCGGCAAGATTGCAGGTCTGGATGTTAAGCGCATCATCAATGAACCCACAGCCGCCGCACTAGCGTACGGCATGGACAAGCGCCGTGGCGACATCAAGATTGCAGTATTTGATCTTGGCGGTGGTACGTTCGACATTTCTATTATTGAGATTGCCGAGATTGATGGCGAACACCAATTCGAAGTTCTCTCTACAAACGGCGACACATTCCTCGGTGGCGAAGACTTTGATCTGCGCATTATTCGTTACCTGACGAGTGCTTTTGAGAAAGAAAGCGGCGTCGATATTTCAAAAGATCCGCTGGCTATGCAGCGGCTCAAGGAAGCCGCTGAAAAAGCGAAAATCGAGTTGTCCTCACAGCAACAGACGGAAGTTAATCTGCCCTATATCACGGCGGACGCTTCCGGTCCGAAGCATCTCAACATCAAGCTGACCCGGGCCAAACTCGAGTCGCTGGTTGAAGAATTGATCAAGAGAACTCTGGATCCCTGCAAGACGGCGCTGACCGATGCCGGTCTCAAGGTCAATGAAGTCGACGACGTCATTCTCGTTGGTGGCCAGACTCGCATGCCAGCGGTGGCTGATGCCGTTAAGAATTTCTTTGGTAAAGAGCCACGACGTGACGTAAACCCGGACGAAGCAGTTGCCCTGGGCGCTGCAATTCAGGGCGGTGTGTTAGCCGGCGAAGTTAAGGACGTATTGTTGCTGGATGTTACCCCGTTATCACTGGGTATCGAGACTCTTGGCGGTGTGATGACCAAGGTTATTGACAAGAATACGACTATTCCAGCCAATGCTGAGCAAGTCTTCTCGACCGCTGATGACAACCAGACGGCGGTTACCATTCATGTGCTGCAGGGTGAGCGGGAGCGCGCAGTCGATAACAAATCACTGGGTCGGTTTGATTTGAGCGATATTCCGCCGGCACCGCGCGGTTTGCCGCAAATTGAAGTCAAGTTCGACATTGATGCAAACGGTATCTTGAATGTTTCAGCCAAAGACAAGGCGACCGGTAAGACCCAGAATATTGTTATCAAGGCCTCAAGCGGTCTCGCTGATGAAGAAATTGAGAAGATGGTCGCTGATGCCGAGGCTCACGCGGAAGAAGATCGCAAATTCCGTGAACTGGTAGACGCTCGCAACCAGGCAGACGGCTTGATTCATGCTTCGGAAAAGACGCTTGCTGATCTTGGCGAGAAAGTGACCAGTGAAGAACGGCAGTCTGTTGAAAATGCTATTTCCGATTTGAAAGTGGCGCTTGAGAAGAATGAGTTCGAGGCGATCGAAACCAAGTCCAAGGCACTCGCTGAAGCTTCGGCAACGGTTGCCCAGAAACTTTATGCGGAGCAGGCGCAGGCAGCAGAAAGTGCTGAAGGCGCTGCTGCGGACGGTAAAGGCGGTGACGACGTTGTTGATGCCGAGTTTGAGGAAGTCGACGACGATAAGCCTAAATCGTCTTAAGATTTGCTTTATGATCTGCACGCTACAGAGGGGCGCCGGTAACGGCGCCCTTTAACTAACTGGTAAGAATAAAAGAATGGCTAAACGCGACTATTACGAAGTTTTGGGTGTGGCAAAGGATGCCGCCGATCCTGAAATAAAGAAGGCGTATCGTCGTCTGGCCATGAAGCATCACCCCGATCGTAACGAGGGTGATACCGATGCTGAGGCTCGTTTTAAAGAGGCCAAAGAGGCCTACGATGTGCTCAGCGATGCGGAAAAGCGTGCCGCTTATGATCGCTTTGGTCATGATGGTATCCGCGGCATGGGCGCTGGCGGTCCGGGTGGTTTCAGTGGTGGCGATGGCTTTTCCGATATTTTCGGCGATGTTTTCGGCGATATTTTTGGTGGTGGCGGTCGACGCGGTCGCAGCAACGTTTTTCGCGGCGCCGATCTGCGTTATGAGTTGCCGCTTGACCTTGAACGCGCGGTTACCGGTGATTCGGTAACTATCGAAATTCCGACCCAGGTTAGCTGTAACAAGTGCGATGGCAGTGGCGCAGCCAAAGGAAGTAAGCCGACGACTTGTACAACTTGCGATGGTGTTGGCCAGGTTCGGATGCAGCAGGGATTCTTTTCTATTCAACAGGGTTGCCCAAAATGTAAGGGCACGGGAACGATGATTACTGATCCGTGCACCGAATGTCATGGTGAGGGTCGCACCAGCAAACGTAAAAAACTGTCGGTTAAAGTTCCGCCGGGTGTCGACAACGGCGATAGAATTCGACTGACAGGTGAGGGCGAGGCCGGTCAGAATGGCGGTCCTCCCGGTGATCTTTACGTCGAGATTCGGGTCAATCCGCACAAGATCTTTGAGCGCGATGGCGCAGACCTCTCATGCGAAGTACCGGTCAGTATGGCGACCGCAACGCTGGGCGGGGAAGTGGAGCTACCCACCCTGAATGGTCAGGTATCGCTCAAGGTACCCGCAGGTACACAGTCAGGCCGCGTATTTCGTCTGCGTGCCAAAGGTGTGAAAACAGTTCGAGATCATCGCCAGGGCGATTTGTTCGCCCGCGTCGTTATTGAGACGCCGGTCAACCTGACCACCGAGCAACAAGACCTTTTGCGCAAGTTCGAGGCATCTGTTCAGTCTGGGGGCAACAAGCATAATCCTCGTGCCGGCGGGTGGTTGGATAGCGTCAAGCGCTTCTTCGAGCGAGTTAATCAGTAAGGGCCTGAGGCGCAAGTGGTCAATATCGTCTGAGGGGGCGCAGTTGCCGACAGGTCTTCCTCGCCTGAATTTTTGACCGCTTTGAGGTAAGTCTCGAAATTCAGGATTGAAAGGGCTATTGGCTGAGAACTCAGGGGTTCATAAACTGGATCAAGCCTGATTCCGCTGGCAAGATTCCCTGGCCTTCAGTAAACTATCAGCAGATTCATCACATACCGATGAGCAACAGAGCGGAAGGCGCAAACCTTCCGTTTTGCGCATCTGAGATCTGGCTAATAACTACCGAGGATTGCAGTTGACTACGCCTGCTGTACTGGCACTACAAGATGGGACTGTTTTCCACGGTATTTCTGTTGGTGCCGAAGGCAAGACCATTGGTGAATTAGTCTTCAACACCTCAATGACCGGCTACCAGGAGATCCTCACTGATCCCTCGTACTGCAGGCAGATAGTTACCTTCACCTACCCACATATCGGCAACACTGGCGTTACCAGTGAAGACATGGAGTCGGGCAAGGTGCACGCATCGGGGATGGTTATTCGCGATAGCTCCATGGTGGCGAGTAATTGGCGCTCCGAGCAAACTCTTGAACAGTTCCTGCAGCGCGGCAATGTGGTTGCTATTGCTGATATCGATACTCGCAAGCTGACCCGGATATTAAGGGAAAAAGGGGCGCAGTCGGGTTGTATCATGACGGGCAAATTCGACGTCAAGACGGCCGTCAAACACGCTCAAAAGTTCCCTGGCATAGCCGGTATGGATCTGGCCAGCTTTGTAACGTGTGGCGCTCGCTATCAATGGGGGCAGGGTACGACGTTTGATGTACCGCAACGCATCGTTAGTCGGCACATGGCCCCGCACCATGTGGTGGCATTTGATTTTGGCATCAAGCGCAATATTCTACGAATGTTAGCGGATCTTGATTGTCGTGTGACGGTGGTTCCAGCTAAAACGACGGCAGAAGAAGTGTTGGCGCTCAATCCGGATGGGGTTTTCCTGTCCAATGGCCCGGGCGATCCGGAGCCTTGTGATTACGCAATTACGGCGATTCAGCAGTTACTGGAGACAGGTATCCCCATATTCGGGATCTGCCTGGGGCACCAGTTGTTGGCGCTGGCGACCGGGGCCAAGACCGTCAAAATGAAATTTGGCCATCACGGCGCCAATCATCCGGTCCAGGATCTCGCTACAAGACAAGTTCTGATTACCAGTCAGAATCACGGCTTTGCGGTCGATGAGGCCAGTTTGCCAGAGCATGTCGAAGCGACTCATCGCTCATTGTTTGACGGCAGCCTGCAGGGAATTGCCATCAAAGGCGCGCCAGTATTTAGCTTTCAGGGTCACCCGGAAGCGAGCCCGGGACCGCATGATCTGTCAGGATTATTCCGGCGTTTTATAGTGGATATGGAGTCGGCCCGAAAGAATTTGTTTGATGAAGATAATCAAAAAATTAACTTAAAAAATAGTTAGTTATAATATTTAATTAATGTAAATACTTATTAACGGTGAGCGGCCTAACGGCACTCCGGCGACACATTTATGCCTAAACGTACGGACATCAAGAGCGTTCTAATTATTGGTGCGGGGCCTATAGTTATTGGCCAGGCTTGCGAGTTCGATTATTCCGGTGCTCAAGCTTGCAAGGCACTCAAGGAAGAGGGTTACCGAGTTATTCTCGTGAACTCAAATCCGGCGACAATCATGACCGATCCGGATACGGCGGATGCTGTTTATATTGAGCCTGTCCACTGGAAAGCCGTCGAACGCATCATTAAGAAGGAACGTCCTGACGCCTTGTTGCCAACTATGGGCGGCCAGACGGCGCTAAATTGTGCTCTTGATCTGGTTCGTTATGGCGTCCTTGATATCTACAACGTGGAATTGATTGCTGCATCCCGTGAAGCCATCGACATGGCCGAGGATCGCGAATTATTTCGTGAGGCGATGACCGAGATTGGCCTGGAAACGGCGCGTGCCCACATCGCGCATACGCTGGCTGAGGCTATTGAGAAGCAGCAAGATATTGGTTTTCCGACGATTATCAGGCCTTCATTTACCCTGGGCGGCAGCGGCGGCGGTATCGCTTATAACCGCGAAGAGTTGGAGGAGATAGCTGCCAATGGTCTGGATCTGTCTCCAACCACCGAAATTCTTTTAGAAGAATCTGTTCTCGGCTGGAAAGAATTCGAGATGGAGGTTGTCCGCGATAGCAATGATAACTGCATCATCATCTGTTCCATCGAAAACATCGACCCAATGGGTGTCCACACTGGCGATTCGATTACGGTCGCGCCGGCACAGACGCTGACCGATAAGGAATACCAGCGGATGCGGGACGCATCAATTGCGGTGCTGCGCAAGATCGGCGTGGAAACCGGTGGTTCCAATGTGCAGTTCGCTGTTTGCCCGAAAACAGGTCGATTGCTGGTCATCGAGATGAACCCTCGAGTTTCACGGTCTTCGGCCCTTGCTTCGAAAGCTACCGGATTTCCGATAGCGAAAATTGCAGCGAAGTTGGCAATTGGTTACACCCTCGATGAATTAAGTAATGACATTACCGGTGGAGTCACTCCGGCGTCATTCGAGCCAACGATCGATTATGTTGTTACCAAGATTCCACGCTTCACATTTGAGAAGTTTCCGGGGGCTGATGAGCGCCTGACGACGCAGATGAAATCTGTTGGTGAAGTGATGGCAATAGGTCGCACTTTTCAGGAGTCCTTGCAAAAAGCACTGCGTGGCCTGGAGATCGGCGTCGATGGTTTAGACGAGAAGATTAAAGATCTCTCGGAAGAGGACGCGCTTGCCAGAATTGAAAAGGAACTGCGCGTCCCGGGTGCAGATCGCCTGTGGTACGTAGCGGATGCCTTTCGGCATGGGCTGAGTGTCGGCGACGTCTACGAGTTGTCAGCGATTGATCCCTGGTTTCTCGCCCAGATTGAAAACCTTGTCGTCATCGAAAGGCAGGTGCGTCGAGAAGGTATGAAGAAGCTTGACGCCACTCGATTACGACAACTGAAACGCAGAGGCTTTTCAGATGCCAGGATTGCTGCTCTGCTGCGAATAAAAGAAGATGTTATTCGCGCAAAACGACACGAGTTCGATATTCGGCCTGTGTACAAGCGTGTCGATAGTTGCGCTGCAGAATTTGCGTCGACAACCGCTTATCTATACTCGACCTACGAAGAAGAATGCGAAGCCGCACCGACGGATAAGAAAAAAATCATGATTCTTGGTGGTGGGCCGAATCGGATTGGTCAGGGCATCGAGTTTGATTATTGCTGCGTGCATGCAGCAATGGCGCTGAAAGAAATCGGTTACGAAACGATCATGGTCAACTGTAATCCGGAAACGGTTTCTACAGATTATGATACGTCCGATAGACTGTATTTCGAATCTTTGACTTTCGAAGACGTTATGGAATTGATTGAGATCGAAAAGCCGCATGGCGTTATCGTGCAGTACGGCGGCCAGACTCCGTTGAAACTTGCGCGTGCGCTTGAGGCGGCGGGTGCACCGATAATCGGTACGTCACCAGACTCCATCGACCTGGCGGAAGACCGCGAGAGATTTCAGAAACTGGTTGACGAGCTTGGCTTGCGGCAGCCGCCGAACTCTATCGCACGCAGCAAAGAGCAGGCGATGGCTGTTGGTAAAGACGTTGGATTCCCATTGGTTGTGCGGCCATCGTATGTGCTTGGTGGCAGAGCGATGGAGATCGTATATGCAGAGGAAGATTTGTTGTCATATATGGATGCGGCAATCGGTGTCTCCAATGACAGCCCGGTCTTGCTGGATCGTTTCCTCGACATGGCAATTGAAGTCGATGTGGACGTCATCTGCGATGGCGAACGTGTGCTTATTGGTGGTGTGATGGAACACGTCGAACAGGCTGGTGTACATTCCGGTGATTCAGGCTGTTCTTTGCCACCATTTAGTTTGAGCGAAAATATTCTCGCGACAATCAAGGAGCAAGTTGTACAGCTGGCGCTCAAGCTTAAAGTTATTGGCTTGATGAATACCCAGTTCGCCATTCAGAACGACATTGTGTATTTGCTTGAGGTGAATCCACGTGCATCGCGCACCGTTCCTTTTGTTTCCAAGGCGACCGGGATACCGTTGGCCAAAGTTGCTGCGCGCGTGATGGCTGGTGAATCGCTTGAGCAGCAGGGATATACCGAAGAGCGCAAGCCCGAATACTATTCGGTCAAAGAAGCTGTGTTCCCGTTCTCCAAGTTCCCGGATGCGGATCCGATTCTTGGACCGGAGATGAAATCGACCGGCGAAGTAATGGGTACTGGTCGGTCTTTTGGTGAGGCTTATGCAAAGGCGCAGTTGGCGTCCGGTATCACATTACCGCGTTCGGGTACGGCGTTGATCAGTGTGCGCGATGGTGATAAGCCAGGTTCAGTGGCTCTCGCACAGACGCTCATTCGTTTGGGGTTTGATATCGTCGCGACCAGCGCAACGGCGAAAAATCTTACGGCCGCCGGCGTTCCTTGTTTGCGGGCGAACAAGGTGCACGAAGGTCGACCGCATATCGTCGATATGATCAAGAATAACGAAATCGTATTTATAGTTAATACGACTGAGGGTAAACAGGCCATTCGTGAATCGCGTTCGATTCGCGCTGAGGCTGTGCACAAAGGTATAACGTATTACACAACATTGGGTGCGGCGGTTGCGACTTGTCAGGCACTTGAGCATATTAGTGATGGCGAAGTTAATCGACTACAGGATTTACACGATGAGGTGGCGGCTTGAATAAGGTTCCTATAACGGTACGTGGTTTGGAGTTGTTGCGAACCGAGCTAAAACAATTGAAATCGACAGAACGTCCGATAGTCATTCAGGCTATTGCCGAAGCTCGTGCCCATGGGGACTTGAAAGAGAATGCTGAATATCATGCCGCGAAAGAGCAGCAAGGCTTCATTGAAGGCCGCATCAAGGAAATAGAAGGTAAGCTTTCGAACGTCCAGGTCATCGATGTAACGACGCTCGATGCGCGCGGCAAAGTTGTGTTTGGCGCGACTGTTGAATTGCTCGACGAGCAAACTGAAAAAGAAATCGTCTACCGGATAGTTGGCGAGGATGAAGCCGATATTAAATCGGGTTTGCTTTCTTTTTCATCGCCCATTGCGCGGGCACTCATCGGCCGCGAAGAAGGCGACGAGGTGGTCTTTGCAGCGCCGGGTGGTGAGAAACGCTATGAGGTCATCGCGGTTCGCTACGAATAGCGGTACGCCTAGTGCGGTAGACGGATTCTTTTCTTGTCCGGATTCGGCCGATACAGAAGTGCCACGCTGCCGATTCGCTGCACGAGGTCGGCTTTCCCTGTTTTGCAGAGTGTCGCAATCATTGCATCGCGCTGTTCATGGTCGCCGGCTCGAACTTTTACTTTGATGAGCTCGTGATGATCGAGGGTGAGCTCAAATTCATTGAGCAACGACTCGGACAATCCGGCATTACCAACCTCGATAACAGGTTTGAGGTCGTGGCCTAGGCCGCGTAAGTATTTTTTCTGTGATTCTGAAAGTGTCATGATGGCGCGTATTATCGGTGCTAGGCGATTGAAAAAGCCAACTATTTTTTGAGGAAAGCGGGTGAGCAAGCGTAGCAGTAGTTCCAGCAATTGGCTTAAACGCCAGGAAAAAGATCCGTACGTGCAAAGAGCGCGGGCGGAGGGCTGGCGATCGCGCGCTGTTTACAAGCTCGAGCAGATCTTCAAGAAGGATCCGCTGTTGAAGCGGGGCATGACCTGCATCGACCTTGGATCTGCTCCGGGAGCCTGGAGCCAATACGTCAGTTTGAAGCTGGATGGCAATGCGCGGGTCATTGCGCTCGATATACTACCGATGGATGCTTTTGCCGATGTCGAGTTCATTCAGGGCGATTTCACGGACGAAGCGGTCTACGCTCAGCTGCTGCAAACCATTGGTGATGAGAAGGTAGACCTTGTAATGAGTGATATGGCGCCCAATATCAGCGGCAACAAGGCCGTTGATCAGCCAAGATCAATGTATCTTGCCGAGCTGGCTCTGGAACTCGCTCGCCAAGTCCTGAGGCCCCGTGGGAGCTTCATTTGTAAGATTTTTCAGGGTGCGGGGTCGGATGAGTTTATTCGAGCCGCGCGGCAGGAATTCGGACGGGTTCGGGTGTTCAAGCCAGATGCGTCCCGGGCCGGCAGTCGTGAGGTGTACTTGGTAGCGAGAAACTATCAAGTGTAGTAGTGTCTAAGAATTAGACGGAGTCTAAAAGGTCCCGCTAATCAGGAATTTAATGTGAATGATCTGACCAAAAATCTAATTGTCTTTGTAGTTATCATCGTGGTGCTGTTGTCCGTGGTTCAAGGGCTCAATGGCGTCAGCGGTGCGGGGCCTCAAAGTACCGACTATTCAGAGTTTCTGAAAAAGGTTCGGAACGGCGATGTGGAGCGCGTGGAATTCCAGGATCAACGGATTCTCTACGGCCAGCGCAAACCGTTGGAGTACTACACGAACAGCCCTGAGACCGACAATACGGCTCTCATTGGTATTTTGGATGATCATGATGTCAGCTTTACCGGGCAGGAGCCCAAGACGCAGAGCATTATTGGTCAGTTGTTGATCAGCTCTTTTCCGATCCTCCTGTTGATTGGCGTCTGGATTTACTTTATGCGCCAGATGCAGGGTGGAGGCGGTGGTCGCGGTGCTATGTCGTTTGGCAAGAGCAAAGCTCGCCTGTTGGGCGAGGATCAGGTCAACGTAACTTTCGCCGATGTCGCCGGCATTGAGGAAGCGAAGGAAGAAGTCTCTGAGATTGTTGATTTCCTGAAAGACCCGAGCAAGTTTCAGCGCCTGGGCGGCAAGATTCCCAAGGGCGTGCTGATGGTAGGTTCGCCGGGTACTGGTAAAACGCTGTTGGCGCGCGCCATCGCGGGTGAAGCCAAGGTGCCGTTCTTCACCATCTCCGGTTCCGATTTCGTGGAAATGTTTGTCGGTGTTGGCGCGTCTCGCGTACGTGACATGTTTGAGCAGGCCAAGAAGCATGCTCCTTGCATTATTTTCATCGACGAAATCGAC
>JAHEFE010000043.1 GCA_024640365.1 Woeseiaceae bacterium
TAGTAGATCAAGGCTGCGTCGCACAGAGCCAGACCCTCGGCCGCTCTGCCGAGGTAGTACCAGCCGAGGTTATCGCCATAACCAATACTTATGATTAATCTTGCCAGGCTATCCCATTGGCCGTTGCCATAAAGGTTTTTAATCAATGCACTGTTACTGCCGGATGCCACTGCTTCACTGAAGCCGGATGCCCAGCCGGGCTTGATAAGCTTAGCTTTACCGTTGGCAAATTCTCGAAGGTCGCGGGTAACCAGCGGTTGTATATGCTCGATTGGTTTGGCTAGCTGTTCGGCACGTGGATCCATTTCCAGGCATGGAGGCAATCCGGCTGGATTGTTCTCGCCGTTGACTGTCCAGCAATCCTTATTAATGAAACTCGCGCTAGTCAACAAGCCTTGTCGATCAAAGATAATGAGCAACCGCTTGTGTTCCATTTTTTGGACTTCCATGCCACCGCAGGTACTGGCAGCGCAAAAGATAAACAGCACGCCGGCTTGTCCGTACACAGAGTCGTATGTGAGCCAGGTTTCGCCGGGACCGACGTCATCAGGTTCTCCCAGCAGTAGCAATACATCCTCGCGCGTGCTTATGCCGGCTTCCAGTTTGCCTGCTACATCATCGCCAAGAGTCTCCCGCGACTGTTCTGTATACCCGGCGGGAATCGGAATCGGACAGCCAGTCAGCAATGTCGTAAAGGCTACAGCGGTTGCCAGAATGGTGCATGTCCGAATCAATGCACGCTCCAACTCATGGCTCCTTGATTGGTACGAGCTTGTGTTGCTTCAATACACCGTTTTCATCAAAGACCATGATGAGACTCGTATTGACGCCAGCGAACCCGGCGGTTTTGCCAACGAGGAAATAGCCGCTAGAGTCATTGCCGAGGCGAAAGCTCATGATTCGTTCGCCCTCGTACACGCCCGTCGGCTCTCCAAGGTTTAGAACAGTTTCTTGGCGGGTTGTCTTCCCGTCCTTGATGAAGTCGAGCAGATCCTGGCGACCCAGAGTCGGTGTCGCGCAGGCGCTCAAGACGACGCTGAGGAGCAGCAAAGCTATCGAGCGCTTCATTGGTTTTGACCTCCAATCTATTTGGATTATAGGATTGAGGCCGGGTTTTATATACCTCCATGAAAAAATATTTCGGGCAAATATCGGGGGTCAAGTATTTGGGGTCGGAGTAAATATTTCTATGTCCTTTTTTGGATTGCATTTCTCTCCGGATTGCCTGGTTTTTACGCTGACCTCAGATGTTAGGACGTACCGGGAGAGTGGGGGTTGCCTTGCCGATTGCGAACGACTCGTGCTACATAGTGGTACCTTGAGGATCTAAAAATGCCCGACAGAAAGAACCGGCCCAAGATCGATACAGACGACAAGATCGTCACCATGGCGCGGCGCCAGCGGGCAGAGCGTGAAAGTGGCTATCGGGGCCAGGCGTTAAAATTATTTCCAAAGATTTGCGGTCGCTGTGGGCGCGAGTTCAGTGGTGAGCAGTTACGGGAACTCACAGTCCACCATAAGGATCACAATCACGATAACAACCCCGCAGACGGAAGCAATTGGGAGTTGCTCTGTCTCTATTGTCATGACAATGAACATGCGCGCTACCTGGAAAATAATTCGCACACGAGCGGCGCGCAGAGTAAGGACCAGTCGCCTCTATCTACACATACGCCTTTTGCTGATCTGGCGGCTTTATTTAAAAAGGATAAATAAAACACGGCGCTGGTTAGTTTCTTGTCCGTGACTGAGAGTAAGGCATCTTCCAATTAAAGGGCCGCTGGAGTAGTCTCAAACACGGCGGCTATGTTAAATAGGGGGAGCGCTCATGAATGATTCATTCACGACGCGGCGCAGATTCATCGTTGCGGCGGTCACTCTTTCGACCATCACCACTAGTTTGTCGAGCCCTTCCTGGCTCTCGTTAAGCGCTGCGTGGGCAGGCTCCACTGATGATTCTGCGGCGGCGCAAACGCTGTTTACCGGCGCGGCGCGCCTCCTCTTTCCGCACGACAGAATTCCCGACAGTGTTTATGCTAGCGTGATGACCAACGTGTTGGCGGCCGCCGCCAATGACCCAGGGTTGAGCAGCACTTTGCAGTCGGCAGAGGACAGTTTAAATTCCCGACGATCCCAACCCTGGGTGGCACTAGAGTCACCCGAACAACTAGCAGTGTTGCAGGAGTTGCAGGGCGAGAGTTTTTTTGTTGTTCTAACCGAAACTGTTCGCGGTAATTTCTATTACCATCCGGACGTCTGGAAATACATCGATTACCCCGGTTCATCGAAAGAATTTGGTGGATACATCCATCGTGGATTCGATGATATTGACTGGTTACCGGAGGGCAGCTGATGAGCAAGCTATTCGAATTAAAAGATGGGTCAGTTGTTGTGGTTATTGGGTCAGGGGCCGGCGGCGGTACGGTTGCGAACGAACTGGCGCAGAAAGGCATTGACGTTGTCTGTCTTGAAGCCGGTTCAAGGTTAACGCTTGCAGATATTGTCAATGACCCTCCGGCGATGGACGCGAAGATTGGCTGGCACGATAAGCGCATGGGATCGATGGCCTGGATTTGTAAGACGGTTGGCGGCACGACTATGCGCTGGTCCGGTGTTACGCCAAGAATTCAGGAACATGAATTCAAGGCACTCTCGACATACGGTCAGTTCGACGCAGGGACAACGCTTATAGACTGGCCAATTACGCTTGACGAGCTGGCTCCGTATTACGACAAAGCCGAAGACAAGATGGGGGTGTCCGGTACCCACGGTATCCCGCCTTCGGCAGAGACCAATAATTTCAAGGTTATGAAGGCCGGCGCGAAGCGTGTGGGATACAAGGAGGTGACCAGTACGCGCACAGCAATCAATCCTGTGGCTAGAGATGGTCGGGCCGGCTGCCAACAATTAGGTTTTTGTAATTCCGGTTGTGCGATGGGTGCCAAATGGTCAACCTTATACACCGAAGTTCCGGCCGCCGAGAAGACAGGGAATTTCGAGTTGCGTACCGAGGTCATGGCGGTGAAGATTAATCACAGCAAGTCCGGCCAGGTGACTGGTGTGGTTTATGCAGACAAGGCTGGCATTTTGCATGAGCAAAAGGCGCGCGCAATTTGCGTGGCAGGAAATGTCGTTGAGACCACTCGGTTATTATTGAATTCTGCCTCCCCTATGTTTCCAGAGGGCCTGGGGAATTCATCCGACCATGTAGGTCGCAATTACATGCGCCACATGTTTGCCATTACTAATGCGGTCATGCCGAATCCCGTTAATTACCATCGTGGTACGAGGCAGTCGGGAATTATTCTGGATGAGCAGTACCACAAACCGGGCAGAGGCTTTGCTGGTGGATATATCTTGGAGACGTTAGGTCTTGATCCCTGGAATCTGTCAAACATTGTCGGCGGGTGGGGCAGCGACAATACAAAATTTACGGACAAGTTCACCTATATCGCGGGCGCATTTGTGACCGGCGAGGACCCACCTGAAGCCGCTAATCGCATCACTCTTCATGCGACCGAAAAGGATGCGAACGGACTGCCAGTACCTGTACTGACTTATCGTGATCACCCCAATTCGCTCGCTATGCGAGAGCATTCGATAAAGATGTTGCGGGAACTTTATGAGTCTTTGGGCGCAACAGAGTTTCACGGCGGAGATGTACCGCTCGGAGCCCACAATATGGGTGTCGCGCGCATGAGTGCTAAGGCGGAAGACGGCGTTACCAATCGTTGGGGACAAATTCACGATATCCCCAATTTATTTGTCAGTGATGGCAGTGTGTTCAGCACCAGTGCGGCCGCTAATCCCACACTGACAATCGTCGCCTTGGCTATCCGCCAAGCAGATCATATTGCAGCTCGCATGAACCAGAAGACCCTCTGACCGGCGTCTCAGTGAGGTGAATGCCAAGATCCTTTCGCTAATTTGAAAGTCAGGTGAGATCAGGATTGCCTGCGGATGATCTTGAGAGTAAGCGGTCCATGCCAAGAGTTATAGGTAACGGCGTGATTCGAGCACCAAAGCGACGCGGGAAAGTATTAGAATAGAGCGGCTCGAATTCTATGGAATTTGTACTGGTCAGGTTATGCAGCCGCCGAGTGACAGACGCGAGTGGATCGCCAATGATGGCGCGCAGGTGACGATCCGCGCTATCCAGCCCGACGATCGTGAGATCGAACGCGAGTTCGTACGTTCACTTTCTGCTAATTCCAGGTATTTGCGATTCTTCTCTACCCTTAAAGATCTGTCGCCACAGATGTTGGAACGGTTTACTCAAGTGGACTATCCGAACGAGATGGCTGTCATTGCGACGATAACATCATGCGACCTGGAGAAGCAGATAGGCGTAGCACGGTATGTCCCGGGAAGGACTAGCGACATTGCCGAGTTCGCAATTGTTGTCGCCGACGATTGGCATGGGCGTGGTGTGGGCCGAGAGTTATTGCGTCACTTATTTGATGAAGCGAAAGCGGCCGGTTTTAGGCAGATCGAAGGCGTCTCGATGCGTGAGAACAGTAATATGATTCGATTTTGCAAGGAGCTCGGATTCGAAGTTAGCGAGGATCCCGTCGATATGGATCTGGTGAGAATTCAAAAAACATTCTAATGTCGATTGTTCATCTGATATCGTGTTTGCTTAACCGAGACCAGGGGTGGTGACATTCGGTTTTATCGCCCGCTGTTGTACTTGCTGAAATTAAAAAGTGAGGGGGAAATTATGAATGAAGACAATCAAGCTGGTCGCCCTTCGACGCCGTGGCATCTGTGGGTCATTGGAGTTATAGGCATTTTATGGAGCGCAATGGGGGCGATGGATTACGTTATGTCCCAAACTCGAAATGCGGCCTATATGAGCAACTTCACGACGGAGCAACTGGATTTTTTCTACGGACTGCCGGCCTGGACTATTGCCACGTGGGCAATAGGTGTGTGGGGAGGCGTTTTTGGTTCATTGCTACTTCTGCTTAGAAGTCGTTATGCGGTGTGGGTGCTTTGCGCTTCTGTACTGGGCGTTGTCGTTACTGCATTCCAAAATTATGTTTTATCGAACGGAATGGAAATCATGGGTGACCCTTTTTCGCTCGCATTTACAGCCGTAATCTTTCTGGTGGCCCTGGCGCTCTTTTTATATGCGCGGGCTATGGAAAAAAAGCAGGTGCTTGCCTGAGCGATGTCAGGTACTCAGTTAAATAACCCCCTGCACGGTGTCACTCTGGAACGCGTGGTTACGGAGTTGGTAGAGCAATACGGCTGGGAGTATCTCGCAGGACGGATCAATATTAACTGCTTCAAAAACGATCCATCCGTCAAGTCGAGTTTGAAGTTCTTGCGCAAGACACCGTGGGCTCGCGAGAAAGTGGAAGAGTTATTTGTTGCTATGCAATCGGCGAAGAATCTATGGGAGGTTCCCGATAAATCTACCGGTCCTAAAAAATGAATAAGTGACTGGATTTTGCCACAGGCCGTTGTTCACCGATGAGAGCCAAAACGAAATCTCAGGGTTAGCTGCAGCTGGCGCTCTTTTTTTGACTCGTCCAAGTCGAAGTACTGCCATGCTTCACGGTAACTTTCTATGGAAAGCCATTCAGCCATTAGTGCCGTATTTTTGCCAAGCTCGTATTTATAGGCCAGAGTCCAGGCATGACCGTATTCCGAATTATTGTCCAGTGGGACCTGATCATTTTCGGCGACTTCGAATCGGTCATAACGAGCCGATATCCTGTGAGGTCCAAACGACTTCGTTAATAAAATAAAGTCACTGTAAAAATCAGCGTCAACTACGTGAGTGCCATTGTATACCGGCCCCATTAGAGTTAGTCCGCCCATCCACTGGTAAATCAAGCCAATATCCCCCGGAAGCGCCGCTCTCAAGCCGATCAAATTGAAATCGGTTCCCCAGGCATATTGACCATCTTCAAACTTAGTGGGGTTTCCTCGATTGTCGTAACGCATGGCGCGCATAGAGAAACGACTGCCGTATTGCCATTCCGCACCGACGTAATACCCGGCTATGCCATCGATTTCTCTGAATTCAGGGACAAAGGGGTCTTGGCGTTGAAAATACATGCCCGGTTGAATTTGGGGGATGGGTGGAAGAGGAAGAATGTCACCAAAACGTGTTTGTCTATCGTGAATCGACCAGCCTTTCCACGACAAGAGAGCTCCCGCTGGATCGTTCTTGTAGAAGATCGAGCTAAAAAGAGTAAAGGTATGCGCACCGCCAAGTGCCTGCGGTCGACGCGACACACTGGCTTCAGCACCAATAATTCGGATTTCCTCGGCGATCCAGGTGTTGATGGCCGACGAGCTTATTGTGTAGGGGCTCGACCAACCTGGATCTGTGTTTTCAAATGAAACGCGAGGATAAAATGCGCCAAATTTCAATCGATATCGATTAGGGGAGATAGCCAGCGGACGCCACTGGAGATAAGCTTCCGTAAAATCAACAGAAGCGCCCAGATCGTCGTCGTAAAAATCCGCTGCAATATTCGCATTCAATGTGTCGGTTAGTCTCATCTCGTAGTCAACAAAAGCGCGACTGATGAGCAGGCGACCGCCGTCGTTATCGAATCGTAGCTTGCCCGCGGATCCGTCAGTCCATGATGGATAACCTGATGTATTGATGTAACTTAGGTCAGCGCCGAACTCATAAGTGTGTCGTGTACCGGAATCGGCCGCGGCGGCAGTATGAAAGAGTGATGCGAACGCAGCCGCGCTAACCAGGACTAATAGTCTGACCATAATAGGGCATCCGACTCTTGATCATGCGCCAAGCGCAGTGATTTAGATAATTGGAAAACAACTCTGGTATTCGTTTCTTCATCCAAAGTCACGGGTTTGCTAAGAAGCCTGGCTTCGTCCTTTATTCTTGGGCTCCAAATCGATACGGTATCGACGGCGCCGATTTCAACGTCAAATTGTGATATTCCGTTGCCATTCGTTAATGCGAATAGGGGCGTATCAACGACGAGAATATAGCCGAGCATGTAGTCATGCACGTTGCATCCGAGGATGACAATGCCGGCACTTTCAAAATTCACGAGTGGCTGCGTATCGCTTTTATATAGCGGTAGTTTGAAATGGTTGGGGTGCGAAAAAGAATAAACGTGGTGCGCAACAGTATCGCTATTGGGAAATATGACGGACGTCCCCGATTGTACGACCAGTAAATTTGGTTTGAACTTGATGTCGACTTGATCCATTACCGCAGTTGTACCCGGCGCCGCCAGTAGTGTTACTCCATCATTTTTCTGCAAGTAAACGGCGACATCAGGTACAGGTAGGCCGCTACGGTCCAATACGGATACTTCAAGGGACGCAGCACTAGCGATGCTATTTAGCATTAGCAGGGTCAGAAATACGCCGAGTTCGGTGACCGCGCGTGCAACGATTTTGGAGTCAAAAGCCATCAATTTGCCGTCTGATTTGCACAATGAAGTGCAAGTATACCGCTGAGCGGTGCTTACAAAGCGTGACATGCGGCACACTCCATTCATCAAAATCACCATAGTATTCAACTACAAACGGACTTCTCTTGATGATGCGAACGAACGCGTGATGTACCTATTTCCCCCAAGGGACTCTTAATGAAACTGCGCACGAACTTTCGTCGAAAACTACTGGTACTGGCGATCGCACCACTTGCGATTGCCCAGTTGGTCATGCTTTTTGCTGTAATGCAGACGGTTGAAAAGGACGTAGATCAACGTGCACGAGGATCGCTCCGCATTGGTGCTGAAGTTGTTGGCGAATATTTGGCCAGTCGGAGCGAGCAGTTACGGACCAGCGTACAAGTCCTTGCCGCGGATTTCGGGCTCAAAGAGGCGGCCGTGACAGGTGATGCGGAAACTATTCGTTCGGTCTTACGCAATCACAGTCGCCGGGTAGGTGCGGATCGCGCGATCTTACTTGACCTTACGGGTAGCGTTATCGCAACGACCGATGATGTCGTCACTCGTTGGCGCACGGATTTTTCAGATTTGATTGGCGACGGTGATAGCTCACGACAGATTATTGACGTTGTTGGTACTTCGACGTACCAGGTATTTATTGTTCCGTTACGAGCACCGACAACCATCGGCTGGATCATCTTTGGGTTCAGAATTGACGGTGTGGTCGTCGACCGACTCGCCGCGTTGACGGGTCTTGGCGTTGTGCTTGTCAATACAGGGAATGAGTCGATTCTCGTAGCGAGCACCGAGTCTCAACATTACGGATTAAGTGGCGGCGAATATCTGGCGCCGTCGTCTAGTCCTCCTAATAGCGTATATGTAATTGGCAAACACGGCGAAGGCCAATTGGCCCTGAGTAGCCCGGTCCTGGATGGCAATGACACTGTCCAGATTGTGCTCACTCGCTCTGTTAAAGAGGCAATGGCGCCCTACGTTGATGCCAGGCGGGGCTTAATCATATTTGCTATTGCGCTGCTTACACTTGTCGCGGTCGCTGCAGCCTGGGTCGCCGGCGGAATCGCGAGACCGCTACGCGCCCTGACAACGGCCGCACGAAAGATTAGTTCAGGTCAATATGGAATAAATGTTGGTGTGGCGTCCGATGATGAAATTGGCGAGCTGGCGTCCAGTTTTAACATTATGCGTACTGCCGTAGCTGATAGGGAACAACGCATTTATCATCAGTCGATGCATGATTCACTAACGAATCTGCCAAACCGGGGGAAAATCGTCGAACAACTCTCGACAATGATTGCAAACGGCGAACACCAGAATATAGCCGTTTTGTCCGTCCGATTGTCACGGATGAACGAAATATCGGCAACATTAGGGCACAGCGCGTCAGATGAGCTCATAAAGCTAGCAGCACGGCGACTCGCCGGACAACTGGAAAAGAATACGCTACTCGGTCACACCGGAACAGACGAGTTCGTCATTGCAATTCCGGTACAGGATGAGGACCATGCTTACCGGGCGGCGGAAATCATATGCGGAAGCCTAAATGGCGGTGTCCTGATGGGCACTGTGAATTTAACGCTTCAATCTACAATCGGAATTGCTATCTATCCCTTTCATGGTGTGACCGCATCAGTACTTTTGGGTAATGCAATGATAGCGAAAACTGAAGCGCAATTCAGCGAAGAGCCCGTCGCCTTGTATAAGCCTGGGCGTGAGGAATTCTACATTAAGCAACTGCGTATTGTTAATGATCTCCGTCATGCGACTCAAAGAAACCAATTAACAGTCTGCTATCAACCAAAGGTTAATCTCGAAACAGGATGTGTAACCGGTGCCGAAGCATTGGTCAGATGGCGACATCCAGAATACGGCCTTTTGTCGCCCGACGAATTTATTCCAGCAGCGGAGGAGGCTGGGATGATCCACCATGTGACCCGATATATGTTGGAGGCAGGTATCATGGAGTGTCGGAAGTGGCATGTTGCCGGATACGATTTGCAGGTGTCGATCAATATTTCGACACTTGACCTGCTCGATAGTGATTTGCCATATTTCATCCTTCAATTACTTAAGGACCATAGTGTGGAGCCAAAATGGCTAACACTTGAGGTTACTGAAAACGCCGTGATGCGAAAGATTCAGAGAGCACTTTCGGTGTTGGAATGTTTGCAGGACATCGGTGTAAAAATTTCAATGGACGATTTTGGCACAGGTCAGTCATCTCTCGCTCAAATGAAAAACATTCCACTGCATGAACTAAAAATAGATAAATCGTTTGTCATGACATTGCTGTCTGACAAAAAAAATGAAGCAATTGTCATGACAATTTTACAATTGGCGAACAATCTTGGGTTTAGTGTCGTAGCGGAAGGCGTTGAAGATCAAAGTACTATTGATTTTCTACAGACGGCTGGCTGTACGCTTGCGCAAGGATATTTCATTAGCAAGCCAATCGAGTCAGAGGCCTTTTTGAACTGGATGGAAGGAAGTCGCTCCCGGTATAGAAAAGACCGTCGGTCTCCTGGTCGGGCATTCAGGCGTATGGCTAACCGTCAATGAATGATGCGCAGCACTACAGATCGGCGGGAATGAGAGCATAAACAATATCTCGGACTGAAACGACAGTAGCGGCATGGTCGTTTGCTAAATATTGTTCCAGCACGACGAAGTGAACAACGTCTCTAAAGCTCAGCTTTGTAATTGATTGTGTGGTCCAGGCATCTAGGCTGTCATCTGCTTCCCACAAGAGTTGAGTGATGTGATCGGCGTCCGCCAGTTTGGAATACAATAGCACTTCTCTATAAAGGGTTTCTCCAGAGAGCTCCGGTCTTCGACGACTGATTTCTTTATAGGACGCCAATAGTCTCTTCGCCATTGCTTTAATAAATCGCTTTTCCTTTAGAGCCAAAAACATAAGTGAAATCCGTTAGTGTCGATTGTGATTGTTATTTGAATTATCTCTCGTAAATCGCGAGAAGGGCTAGACTATTTTCCAGCCGTTATCAACGTTTGTATTTTCTCTAATGAATGTATTTCGTCTGCAATATAGCTGGCGACGCCGGAGCGGCGGGCCAGATTGCTCAATAGACTATTACGAATGGATTGGTTCTGTCGAATGCCGGATAAATTGCATTCGACAACTGACCGTCTTTGCTCGGGAATCCATCTGCGTGGCAGCAGGTCGGCATAATTGTCGACAACATTGGCAATGTCCGCGTTAATAAAGTTTGTGCGATGCTGGTGGTCGTCGAGGTCGCTCTCAAATGCTATCAGTGCGCTGCGGAGCTCTCGCGATCTTAGTATGCCGAGTTTTCCAGACGATGTTATTTCGTCAAGTGCCAACAACCGTGATGCGACAAAGCCATTAACTATGTGCGACTGCCAAACAGCGCTGCATTGATTGGGGCTTAACGTGTCACTCTGGTCAACATTCTGAATGACCTCTATAGCGTCGATAAGTTGGGCGCGGTAGGAAGATTCAAAGTCGAGTATGGTCGTGCGCGATTTAATACCGTCTAATACTTCAGCCTGCAACGCATTCAGTAGCCGGACTTCTTCCTGCCTTTCCTTTCTTTCCCGATTCCATTCGTCGACTTGGAGGCCGATAAAAATTCCAATCACTACGACCGTGAGTTCCAGCAGGACAGTGAACCAGTTCTGCTCCCGAAGGGCAGTGGCGATATTGTGAAGGATAATCAGATTCTCCCCATTCGACTTTAGGGTCGGAGAATACTTGATCAGATGCTTATTGGAAACTAGTTGCTCAACTGAGCCGCATAAGTCAGGGGATGATTTCTAGTTGTACCTGACGGCTATTGGACCAAAATCCGTTTGCAGAAATAAAGAATTTCGGCCCGGATCAGCAAAAGACAAGCGGGGTGAGGTTTCTTTTGTTGCTATTTCATTTTCGGGCGCCGTATTTTGAGTCAGTTGATTTCGGGCCTTGCTGTCAAAACCAGAAAGTTCTCTACTCAAAAGCGGAGATGAGGTATTGATTGCAAAATAGTAGGCGGTGCCAATTACAATCATTCCGATTATCACGCGCATCTTCCACATTAGGCCTACTCCCGATCCGGTGTGTTGTCGAATTATGAGTAAACGCTACTGATCTTTTTAATAACTGGTTCACTAAAGGATGAGTGTCATTAAGAAATATTTGGTGTTTTGTGACTTGTTTCTCATAAATGAATCGGAGGTTGACCAGGTGCCTCGCAAAGTTCAAAAACCTTGTCCGTTGGTGAGGCTATCCCGTCAATTGCGGCTAAGACGGCATGCGGTGGACGTTCTTCGGCGCCATAAATAGAAATAGTCGGCTTGCACAGCGCCGTTGGTCGCCCCGGATTGGGGAAGCGGTCCAGCAAGTGGTTTCGCTTGCGTAGTGAGCTCATTGTTGCGCCCGGACCGGTATGAATCCTGGCCATAAGAGGTTCCGAGACCATTGCCGCATGGTTGGCAGAAAAGCTAATATCCAAGCGCGCGAGCCCCTGCCCAGCAATCACATTGGAGATTTGCCATGATTCGATCTTTACTCACATTCCTGCTTTTTTGCAGCTTGATCCTGGGATGCTCCCCTGCACCGAAGACTTACGATGTCATATTGCGCGGCGGTACAGTCTACGACGGTAGTGGTGGAGAGCCGTTTGTTGGTGATGTGGCGTTCAATGGCGATGTTATCGCCGCCCTGGGTGACATAGGGGCTGCCAAAGCGAAATCAGATATCGATGTGACAGGTCTCGCTGTGGCACCGGGCTTTGTCAACATGATGTCCTGGGCCAACGAATCTTTAATAGAGGATGGGCGGTCGCAGAGCGACATTCGTCAAGGTGTGACCCTGGAGATCATGGGAGAGGGCAATTCGATGGGGCCGTTAAACGATGCGATGAAGGCCGAGATGGTCGCGGGGCAGGGCGATATCAAATACGACATTGAGTGGACGACCCTTGCCGAGTATTTGCAGTTTCTGGAACGCCGCGGTATCTCGCCAAATGTGGCTTCATTTATTGGTTCGGCAACTCCTCGGGAATACATAATCGGCAATGAGGACAAAGCGCCTACGGCCGATGAGCTTGAGCAAATGCGTGCGCTTGTGCGACAGGCTATGAAGGAAGGTGCACTAGGTGTTGCATCGGCATTGATTTACCCTCCGGGAAGTTTCGCCAAAACAGGTGAGTTAATCGCGCTTTCAACAGTCGCGGCCGAATACGATGGCATGTATATCTCTCATATTCGCGATGAGGGGGCCAACATGCTGACTGCCATTGCGGAGCTGATTACGATTGCACGCGAGGCTGGAGTCAGGGCTGAAATCTATCATCTGAAATCGGCGGGCCAGGCTAACTGGCCACTTTTCGACAAGGCGATCGAGATGGTCGAGCAAGCTCGATCGACAGGCTTGCAGATAACTGCAGACATATACACATACGCGGCTAGCGCCACCGGACTAAATGCCGCGATTCCGCCGTGGGTTCAGGAAGGCGGTTTCGAGGCATCGGTTGAGCGCATGAAAGATCCGGTGCTGCGTGACCGCATTGCCAAGGAGATGCTGGAGCCTTCGAGTGAGTGGGAAAATGGCTATCTCGCGGTTGGTTCGCCCGATAATATTCTCCTGATTGGCTTCAAATCAGAAGCGCTTAAGCCCCTGACCGGAAAGACTCTTGCTGACGTTGCGAACATGCGGGGTACGGATCCACGTTATACGGCAATGGACTTGATCGTTGAGGACAATAGCCGTATTTCGACCGTTTATTTCGGACAGTCTGAGGACGTGGTTCGCAAGGCGGTGGCGTTGCCTTGGGTAAGCTTTAATTCTGATGAAGGTTCCTATGCTCCCGAAGGGATATTTTTGAAGAGCAGCGCTCATCCTCGTGCGTACGGAAGCTTTGCTCGCGTGCTTGGAAAATATGTTCGGGATGAGGGAGTGATTTCGCTGCAGGAAGCGATCCGCAAATTGGCGAGCCTTCCCGCGGACAACATGCGCATCGATCGTCGCGGGCAGTTAAAGGAAAATTTCTTTGCGGATGTCGTTGTTTTTGATCCACAAAAAATTCAAGACCATGCGACATTTATTGAACCACATCAGTACGCGACAGGCATGATCCATGTCTTCGTAAACGGCGAGCAGGTCCTAAAGGATGGCGAGCACACTGGCGCCAAACCGGGTAGAGCGGTCTATGGTCCTGGATTAGGGAAATAAAGAGGCTATCCTGGGATACGCCGGCGCTCCGGCGCGTTCTTTTCAGCGCGTTATACAATGCGTGTGAAAATGGACTTATCGATTACTCTTGAGATCGTTATTGATGCTGGCTAAGAGATTACAGGCGCAAGTGGGCGCAGAAACGATTGTTTCAATCAAATGAATGGGGATTCTGCAGGAAATCTACTCGCATGGACGCCGGTCACCTTTTTTCATGCGAAAAAGAGCGCTGCTCAGGCCGAATTTATCCTGCGCGGTACCAGGACAAGCTACGAGCTTTTGAATAGTGTCGTTACTTAAGGATTTACCAGTGTCCTTTTTCGTCGCCGTTGATGTGCGGGTGATGATGCGAATTTTTATGTTTATGCCCGAACACCGAAAACGCCATGAAAATCCATAAGACGGCAACTAAACAAGCCAGCAATACGCTTAGGGTCATTAAACCTTCCACTGCAATTACTCCTATCTGTTAGATGCAACGTCATCCGATCGTACCCAACGGACGTGTGGCGAAAATTGCGCTAGCGCAATTTTTCCCATCACTTAAATATTGCATCGCAGCAGGATTTCGAACTGTCTGGTCAGAGTTTTTCGATAGCATCCATATTGGTGATGGTCGTTTTCCCAAGTGATATTGGGAATCCAAGAGAGGCCCACCCTGAGAAGCCTTCCCATAACACGGCGGTATTTTTAAAGCCGAGATCCACCAACTTATTGTTGACGTGCTCAGCTGCCGCTCGTGGACAGTTGCAGTAAATAACAATCCAGGTGCCGTCGCGTGGCAGATCTTTTGCCAGGCTTTCCGTGTCTTCGTAATAATAGGGCAGAGGTACAGATCCCTCTATATTTGCCATTTGCCAAGATGACATACCCCGTGTATCAAGCAACACAAGTTTGCGTTTGTTCTGTAACGCATCGTTCAGTGCGAAAGAGGAAACGTATAAGCCATCCTGCAGTTCGATCTGCGGTGAATCACCATCCGGATTGAGAACATATTCGCTGGCCGCCGGCGGCTCGCGGAATACTGGTTTTTGAACCTCCCAACCGGTTGCCCGGCTACGAATGAAGGCCGTTAAATCGTTGATATCATCAGCTGATAATTTTGCCGAAAAAGCAGGCATGTCGGTGCCCTGTCTGCCATTCTCTATTGCATGTTTAATGAAATCATCGCTGGTCATCGAGAGCATGGCGGAATTGCCAAGCGCTGGACCGTTTATGCCTTCACCTTTGTCACCGTGGCAAGTACTGCATTCCTGATCGTACAAAGTTTGGCCTGTAGAAAGATCACCGTCGATCGTATTATGTGCCAGTTCCACTGGGTCAAAATTCTCTTGTTCCTCTAGCCAGACTACCAGTCGCCATACTTCCTCTCTATTGAGTGGTCCGCCGATTTCCTCGAAATACCCCGCCATAGGCGTGCCGGCCCGTCCGTACGCAATGGTAAGACCCAATTCCCTAAACCCCGATTCCAGTAATGACTGCGATTTAAGCGAGGGGGCGTGGTCGTTCACGTGCCCTTGTCGTTCCGATCCATGACACAGTGAGCAGTACTGCTGGTATTGCTTGCTGGCAATAGTGGACTCTTCTGGCGTTAGTTTGGGTGGTTCCTCGGCAATTGTGTAACTCATGAATACGGCTTGTAGAACTACTGTAACCAGGACGATTGAGAAAAATCTCATTATAACGCTTCCCCTAAGAGCTTGTTTTTTTCGAGTTTAACACCTTGTTATTCGCCATGACCATTCCTAGGCGGCGCCCCAGTCGCTTCTTTATCGTCGATGGGTAACGTCGACTGCCCATGTCTGGCACAATAAGGGTTCACAGGGCGAACAAACGTTGAGATGACGCGATGCAAATGCAGACATTTGAGGTCAAGAGAAACGACCTTTCCCAGTCACGCTTGGTAACGAGTAAAGTACCTGCGCTTCGGGAGGGAGAGATCCTGACGAAGATCGATCGCTTTGCGTTTACAGCGAATAATATTAGTTATGCGGTGGTGGGTGAAAAGCTGGGCTATTGGCAATTCTTCCCGGCTGATGAAGGCTGGGGCGTCATACCGGTCTGGGGATTTGCGGAAGTCATCGATAGCAAAAATCCTGAGGTGAAAAAAGGCGAGCGACTTTACGGGTATTGGCCGATGGGCACGCATCTGGTAATGCTTCCTGGCAAGTTGCGGCAAGATCGATTGCGAGACGTCTCAAGCCACCGAGCGGAGCTGGCTGCCGTATATAATTCTTATGTTCGCGTCCAGGGTGAGGCGCATTATGACCCCGCCATGGACGATGAGCGCATGCTCCTGATGCCACTCTACGCAACCTCTTTCTGTTTGTATGATTTTCTAGTGGCCAACGAAAATTTTGGTGCATCGCAAATTGTTATTCCAAGCGCGTCGTCAAAGACAGCAATCGGTCTTGCCTATGCTTTGCATGATGACCCCAATAGCGCCGCTAGCGTCGGGATCACGTCCTCTGCCAACCAAAAAATGGTGGAAGATCTTGGACTCTATGACACCGTACTTACCTATGACGAGCTTGATTCCCTTGATGCTATGCAGGCGACCGTAATTATTGATATGTCTGGCAATGGCAAGGTGCTTTCCGAATTGCATAAGCGTCTTGGCGATAATATGAAATTCACGTCTAATGTCGGTCTGACGCACTACGAGGCTAATAAAATGGGCCCGGATTTTATACGCGAACGCAGCGCGATGTTTTTCGCGCCGGGCCATATACAAAAACGCGCGCATGAGTGGGGTCCTGGTGAGTTTGATAAAAAGGCTTATGAATTTTGGCGTGCGGCTGCATTGAAAAGTCGCCAATGGCTGACAGTCGAGCATCACCATGGCATGGATGCGGTCAGTCAGGTGTTTGCGATGGTGCGGGATAGTAAAGTTAAGCCCGATGCAGGTGTCATTGTGTCACCTACCTGAGACAGAGTAAGCTGCTGTGAAGGCGTATTTCCAAACAACAAAATGGCGGGAGCCCACAATGAATCGTCGCTATAGATATCAATCTTTTTTCGTTGGTTTGATTCTTGCCATATTTTTGGTGTCTTGTGCCCAAGAGGAATCGCCGGCAAAAAGGGCGGAGGAGATAGCTAACGCGTACTTGCTTGAGTCGGGATTGCCTGGCATTGCTGTTACGGTCGCGGTCAACGACCAAATAATCTGGTCACATGGGTTCGGGTACGCGGACCTCGAGCAGCATGTCCCGGTCATTCCTGCAAAGACGCGATTTCGTGTAGGCAGTACAGCAAAATCAATGACGGCAATGGCTGTCGGCCAGCTGTATGAAGCGGGAAAGCTCGATCTGGATGCGCCTATTCAAGTGTATTTGCCTGATTATCCCGTTAAGGAAGGGGTTGTTACGGCCCGTCTGTTGGCAGGACATCTGGCTGGCATTCGCCATTATCAGGGCGATGAGTTTCTTAGTGCCAGGGCTTATTCGTCGGTTTACGAGGCGCTCGATATTTTCAAAAACGATCCGCTGCTGTTTTTGCCAGGCACGGACTACAGCTATTCCACTTACGGTTACAACCTGTTGAGTGCTGTCATTGAGGCTGCAGCAGGAGAAGATTTTCTCTCCTATATGGCGCAACATGTTTTTGGCCCGATTGGCATGACTCGAACGGTCGCTGACCAGGTATTACCAATTATCAGTGATCGCTCCCGTTACTACGAAATTGGAGATGGGGAAGTAACGAATTCTGCCTGGGTGGATAACAGTAATAAGTGGGCTGGCGGAGGAATACTATCGACCTCTGAGGACCTCGCCAAGTTTGCTTCGGCGCATTTGTCGAATCGTTTTCTTAAGGCGGCGACAATCAAGATGATGTGGACCTCGCAGGTGACGGCGTCCGGCGAGCAAACCGGCTACGGTATTGGCTGGTCTATGCGAACGGACGACCTGGGTAGACAGGTCATTCAGCATAATGGCGGGTCGGTTGGTGGTACAACGAATATGCGAATTTATCCGGATGATGCGCTGGTAATCGCCGTTATAACGAACACTTCGGGTGCGGCCATCGGATCTTTAACGGATGCTCTTGTCGAAACGTTCCTGGATAACCAATAGCGGTCTTCGGCAGTGATCCATTTCAGCAACTAGAGTACATTCGGATTATCCGAGACTTACCAGGAACACTTACGTGAAAAAGCTGAAACATGAAGCGGAGCTGTTCAAAGCAGCGGTAGAGGCTGGCGTGGAATACGGCGAGAAACGCAAAGCAGTGATATTTGAGGCAACCGATTCTCAAGCTGACAAAGCTCTGTACATTTATCGCTTGCTTGTGCACGACAAGCTCATATCGCCAATGCCCGAAGAACAGGTGTCGCAAAAGTCAGTTCGACACAGGCTTGCGTTGTGGCATGCCAGCCAATTGCCCGAGAATGATCCCCTGCTCAAATAGCGTTGGACCCCGTTCCCTGTGGTGCTGTGGAGGCCTGGTTGATGACAGGCGCTTCTTTGTGCCGTGGCTACCGATCCACTGGCGCTGCCCTAAAACTGACGTATATCAGTGTCATGGCATTGTTTTATGTGAAGAATGATCCTTGCTACAAAAACAATAAGAAGCGCTCTTTATCTCGGCTCAGCGCACTAGAAGTAGAGCCGGGGCTTGCATGAGGCGCTCCCCGGCGCTCCCGGGGGGGCGCCAGACTATACCCAGCCGAGTATTCGTTGTTTGTATCGACTAAATGACTCTGCAGGCGTTTGCTACTCCCGATCTGCCCGTTCCAGGGCGCCGGCGCTTGCCGAAATGTCTCAAATTGGGTTTCGGGCGAAACGCTACATAGCTGAAATTAAAGAGGAAAAGGCATTGACTGAGGGGTAATGCGGTATATAATCGGGCTTGCTTGAAAGTAAGCTTTATATTTATGTACACCATTTCGATGTTGCTTCAGAAGTTCTTCGTCCTGTTTTTCATAAGTAATAGCATCACATTCCAGCGCACTCGCCTTTACTAAAAGGCACAACTTACTTTTGATTTAAATAGGAAATTACAATGTCTGAAACAACCGGTACAGTAAAATGGTTTAACGAAGCCAAAGGCTTTGGTTTCATCGAGCAAGAATCTGGCCCCGATGTATTCGCACACTTTAGCGCGATCACGGGCTCAGGCTTCAAGACCCTGGCTGAAGGCCAGAAGGTCAAGTTCACTGTCACACAGGGCCAGAAGGGTCCGCAGGCAGAGAACATCGAAGCTATCTAAGTTCGAATCTCTATAAGCACGCATTGCTTGCAGTGTGTGCTGACCAGATACCCATAAAGGGTTGATGGTGAAAAGGGTAAGGCTAATGGCCTTGCCCTTTTTTTATGTCTGGATTTTGAGATATTGTCGGTGCGGGTTGATCGAATTCGATCAGGCTAATGCTGACGGACAATCGACAATGGGCGCGGCATGGTTGCCGCGCCCCTGTCTAAAGTCCAGGCAGGGTTAGACGTTAGGCCGGATCGGGGCGAACGATAACGGTATCGGCAATTGGAATGATCTCCGTCACGGCAAGGTCAGCTGCCGCCGCGTGTTTTCTTATGGCATCTTCGCTGCTCGCTTGATAGATACAAACCGTTCCCAAGGCTCCACTGCCTTCACCGAGCACGTACGATCTAATCCAGCGAATGTCATTCGGCATACCGTCGCCAACCTTGGTAGACCGAGCAGCGGCCGCTTCCAGGGTAGGCCCATCGGCAAAACCGTCGCGTCGCAATATTGCGTATAAGTTCATGAATTTCTCCCCCGAAATTTTATCGACTGCAATTTCAGTCACGCTCACAGTAAACACCTTTGTCGATCGCCAGGCAAGATACTCAGCTCAGGGGTTGGAGGAATGACCAAGTTCCTGCCGAACTTTCTCCTGCCGATGCTAGCCCAGCTTTAGTCCCGACTTGGGCCTGTTATGCATAGTCTAACCGCAGATATCCCCATGAATCGATTGTACGTTCGCTAATCAAAAGGTATATCCAATGTCCCAATGGCGGACTACACTTTTAATAGCAATCGAGCATTTATTGCTGTTATCCAGGGAGGTTCGGCGGCGGTGATTCTAGATTCGATAGTTACCTTGTGCGCGCGGCAC
>JAHEFE010000076.1 GCA_024640365.1 Woeseiaceae bacterium
CCTCTTCAGAAAATCACGATCAAACTGTCACATGATTGCTGCGAGCCAAGCACAAAGTACGATTCCGTTACATCGGGTGCTAACCATTTTTATGCTCTTCAGCGGCGGCCTGTTGCTGGGATGCCAGCAAGTACCGAAAGCAGATGTCGTTTTCACGAACGGCGGCATCTATACGGTGGATAGCCAAAACAGCTGGGTCGAAGCGGCCGCCATCAGCGATGGCGTCATTGTAGCCACTGGCAGCAACAAGGATATTGCCAGTTATATCAGCGCGCAAACTCGCGTTGTCGATCTCACTGGCAAGATGGCACTGCCCGGTTTCACGGATGCCCATGTGCATGTCATCAATGGCGCGTCCGACCTCCATAGCTGCGTTTTAAATGACGCAAAGTCGCTGCAGGAAGTTTTGAATCGTCTGCACGCTTGCGCTGACGAAACAACCGGTCAATGGGTCATCAGCCGCGATCTGAACCTGGCGTTGTTTCCAGACGGTATTCCCGATAAGGCCGTACTCGATGCCGAGTTTCCGGACCGCCCGCTGTTCCTGGGTGAGAGTTCGGCTCATTTCAGCTGGGTCAATTCCAAGGCGCTCGAACTGGCCAATGTTACCCGGGCAACGGCCGATCCGGAGAACGGAAAAATTCAGCGAAACCCGGATACGGGGGAGGCAACCGGCTTTCTTGCTGAAACAGCACAGGACCTCATAGAAAATCTGCTACCCGAACTGTCTTTGGCGGAACGCACAGCATGGTTGCACGACGCCCTTAAAATGACACATGCACTGGGCATTACTGGCTGGATAGAAGCCAACACCAGCGAAAAAGACTGGCAGGCATATCAGTCACTTGATCAGGAGGGAGCATTGACCGCCAGGGTCACCGCGTCAATCGCCTATGGGCTTTACAGTCGCCACCCGGGAGATGAGTTTGAGCAGGTGCTTGCCCGGCGACATAACTATGACACGGCCCATTTTCGCCTAACGACAGTCAAGATATATGTTGATGGCGTACTCGAAGCCGACACCGCAGCACTGCTCGAACCGTATGACAATCCGCCTGGATTTAACAGCAAGCTGGCTATTGAACCTTCCGCTCTCAATGCAGCGGTCACTCGTTTTGATGCGATGGGATTACAAGTGCAGATGCACGCGATCGGCGATGCCGCTGTACGCGCAGGCCTCGACAGTTATGCCGCCGCTCAGCAACAAAATGGAAAGCGCGACAACCGCCATCACATGGCCCACCTGCAGCTGATCGATCCCTCCGATATACCCCGCTTTGCGGCGCTCGATGTCACCGCCAATTTCCAGGCGTTGTGGGCATTTCCTGACAGTTACATTACGGAAATCAATCTGCCCCAGGTGGGACAGGAACGCGTCAACCGTATGTACCCAATCGGCAGTGTTGCTCGTAGCGGTGGCCGCATGGTTGGCGGTAGCGACTGGTCGGTGAGCTCAATAAATCCGCTGGATGCCATAGAGACGGCAGTACGGCGTCAGGATGCTCGCGAAGAAGATGGTCCAATACTGAATGCAGCGGATCGGGTGGATCTCGCCACGATGATTGCTGCTTATACCCGCAATGCGGCCTGGCTAATGCACGAAGATGATAAAGGTGGTTCCATCGAAAACGGCAAGCGCGCTGACATCATCGTACTCGATAGAAACCTGTTCTCTATTCCGACAACGGAAATCAACGAGGCGCAAGTTTTGCTCACACTGTTTGACGGTAAAATCGTTTTTGAAGCGAAATGACCAAGCTATTCAATAGTGCCCGAAAGCATGGTCGTCTTCGTAACCGTATGATGGACTACTCGATGGTGAAGGGCTGCGATTCGGCCATCGGCTCCTGGCCATCGTCCTTTATCAACCGAACAACATAGTCACCAGGCTCCAGTGGCCAGCTCCATTCCGCGGTCGCTTCTGAAAGTTGTGCCTGGCCCTCGGGCATCGATTTCACGTAGGACCATGCCTGGCCATTGTCATAGTCAGCAGCGACATTCAATTTGTACGCCGCGAGATAGTCATTGCGATTACCCGGTGCGTTGCGCCATTCCACAGGGATAGCGTCGCCCACCTTGAAGCGGTTACCGATGACTGTTACCTCAGGATCGGCCTCTCGATCAAGAACCCAGAACTCTGTCTTTATCGGTGAATTCTTCTGATTATTAACGACTGCAAAGTAGTGCCCCGGTGAAAAAGTCTCCGCATCGAATACCTCATCGCCGCGACCGGTTACCAGTCGCTCGGCAACATTGGACGACTCAGCGCGCTCGGTGCTCTTGAAGATACCGAGTTCTGTTGCGGTTTGAACATTGTAGGCAATGTTGATGCTCTGGCCTTCTCTATAGACACGCAGCGAAGGACTAACGAATTCAGGCATTGCTGCCGGCAGCACGCTGAACGCCGATATGACGGCCCGATGATCACTCGGCCAGGGACTGACACCGAATGTCACCTCTGGCCCATCTTCTTCACCCGCGATCTCACTGCTGAGCACAGTTTGCGGGCCAGCGAACCAGAGAAAATCAATTCGATCCAGCGGATCGTTGTCGCCCGGTGAATAGAGTTCAAGCGGAGGACGCCCGGCAAACCAGGTCAGCCCGGGATTGGCGACAGGATCGGGATGCACCTCCCGCCAGGAATCTTTGAGCCCCGTCGCGGCCACCGCCTTGCTGACCGGCCAGTCCATTGGATACTTGACGAAGCGATGCGTACCCACGGTTTCCGCTATCCAGTCCGTATGCGAGGGCGCGTTGAAATCCCCAGTCAGATAAACAGGAATACCGGCATAAAATAATAGCGGTAATGCAGCAAGATACGGTTCTATTTTCGGTAACCGAACGCGACGCTCAAGCGCCAGCACATCTTCCGCCGTAGCGCCATCGCGGACCTGATCAGGGCCATAAGGATCTGATGGCAGGTGGGTATTGGCTATCGCAATCACGCGACCGGGCTCAACCTCAACCAGCACATACAGGCCATCGGCACCCGGTGGGTCGATCAATGGAAAACGTGAAATAACGTAATTGCGCAGGTCGTAATGCCAACCAAGATCGTTCGCGAGGCGCTTCAGGTTACCCTCTGCTTCCTGGATACCGACGACGTCTGCCCCGGACAAGCGTATCGCCTTAGCGACATTCTCAAAGCTAATGTTGGCGCCGCCCCATTCAATATTGAACGACATGACGCGCAGCTCAACACTTTGCGGATCGATCGATGGCTCTGCAACCGGCGGCGGTTCCGCCGAACCACACGCTACCAGCAGACCAACAAAACAACTAACCAGACTGCGCAGGAATACTCTGGAGCTCATCTCTACTCCTAAACTAAAGGTGACAAACATACGCGCGGTGCTGGAACGCGCCTGTGGCAATGGGGGGGTAGCACCTTTATTGTGCGGGGCGATCACCTGCACGCCCTCAGGGCGCTATTGCCAGGTTACGCGGGCCAAGTACATGCTCACAATTTCTCGATATCACACCAACGACTAATAAACATTGCATACGTCTTGAGGGTCAGCAGCACAGACTCGAGGTTTACGCACTCATCGACGCCATGAATGTTCTTTGCGATGGGCCCGTAACAGGTACCTTCGGTGCCGTCGTGGACGTGAAATGCTCTCAGATCCGTTGTGCAAGTAGACAAGTAGTGGCTAATCTCTTCCCCGGTTAATTCGCGGTGACAATCCGCAAGACACCCTATGCCGGGATGCTTGAGGTCAACCAGGTGTCCCTCAGATCTTAGCCCGGCAAACTGGACGACCGGCGGAGTATCTTTGAATGCCGGTAGCGCATTGCCAGCATCCGCTACACATTGCTGCACTCGTGCAATTATTTCATCAACAGGCATTGTGTGCGGGAAACCGATCCTGGCTTCCAACTCGGCGTGCGCCGGCACGCTCGACGCCCAGTTTCCGCCCGTAATTTTCCCGATGTTCAGATTGTACGGATGATCAACTTCGTCGTACGGTGGGACCGGTGATTCCGCGTTCAATTGTTCTTCCAGTTTTTTCAGGTACGGTACGATCTGCCAAATGCTTTCGATCGCGTTCGATCCCTCCGATGTTGCAAGAACGTGAGCCGGTTTGCCCTGGACACCGACCTTGAACCACAAAACCCCGATTTGTCCGGTGTAGATAGTCGGGCCAAACGGTTCGGGTATCAGTACGAAATCGCCGGAATACCCATGGTGGACACAGGCTAACGCGCCATTGCCGCTGCACTCCTCCTCAACGACAACGTGAATGTTTAGCGGCGACGTCACGCGATATCCGATGGCCTGAATCGCATGCACGGCATACACCATTGCGGCGAGTCCGGACTGCATGTCGCCGGCCCCCCGACCGTATAGCCAGCCGTCCTTTTCCCAGGGGTCGTTCGGGGCCCGAGTCCACATGTCGAATGGATCAGCAGGGACCACGTCAAGGTGGCCATTTAGCACCAGGCTCCTGCCAGGCGCTCCCTTGTTCAATGCGCAAGCCAGGTTGTGCTTGCCCTCATAGTCCCAATCCACGGGAGCGAAATGGGGGCTGGCACGCAAAGACTCGTCGTTCATTGGCACTTTCGTCACTGGCAGGTCCAGTGCCTGCAAGCGGCGCTCTACGAGCGCAAGGGCTTCCGATTCCTGGCCCAGCACACTGTAGGCCTGAACCATTTCACGTGTGAATTCAATAACGGCAGGAAACAGCCGTTCGCATTCGCGCATAAGCGCCGATTCCAATTGGTCGCGACTCAAAACGTGGGTCCCTCCAGGGCAACGGTTAACTTGGCGTCGGTTGCGGCGATCACATCGTCCACAGATACGCCTTCGGCAAGCTCACGCAATAGCAAGCCATCTTCGCCTACATCAATGACAGCCAATTCGGTGATTATGCGGGAAACACAACGGGGCGCCGTCAGCGGCAGGCTGCTTTTTTGCACCAGCTTCGGCCGGCCTTTCTTGTCGGTATGAGAGCAGAGCACAACTACTCGCCTGGCCTTCTGCGCCAATTCCATACCACCTCCGATACCTGGCGTGTTACGGCCCGGCAACTTCCAATTGGCGAGGCTGCCTTCTGCATCGACTTCAAATGCCCCGAGCATTGCAATATCGAGCCGGCCGTGTCGAATAAGTGCAAATGAAACTGCGCTGTCCATGAATGCCGCACCCTGCTGGACAGCAATATATTCGCCGCCCGCATCAATCAGATCGCGGTCAATCTCGGCGCCGTTAACTGCGGCAGAGACGCCGAGAACGCCATTTTCCGAGTGGACCATGATTCCCTGATCGGTGGGTAAGTAAGCGATGACCTTCGTAGGCAACCCTATCCCCAGGTTTATGATCATGCCCTCACGAACTTCTTTTGCGGCTCTTCTGGCAATTCGATCTGGGTTCATGCCGAGCGCCGCCTTGGTATGGTGTAGCGGCCCAGTGCATCGTCGACTTCAACAACTGCCGATACAAACGC
>JAHEFE010000077.1 GCA_024640365.1 Woeseiaceae bacterium
GTCCATCGAGAATACTAGCTCAATCGTAACCAGCCGTCGCTTTAAGCATACCGCCCGCCGCCTTGCCCGAGACCCCTGCATAGAAAATCGTGTGGCCCCTGAGTGTCGGCTTCGGGTCAATAGCGGCCTCTTATGCCTATTCTAGCTCAAACCTGGCGAGTGGCTGCTTCTGGGGTATAGCGGACAGTCAGTTGCCGAGATTTGGGTGGCTGCTATCGGCCAAAAGCAGCCATTTTGTTGTTCAATTCACTGCTGGCGGGATGCCTTTCTTATCGCCTGCTCGAATTCGGTGTTACCCAGAAAAACACCAAGCTCGTCCCATAACTCCAACCTTGAAACGGCAGCGTTAACTATTTGATCAGCGGTTTCCTGGCTCAGATAACCTCGAACGAATTGAACATATTGGCTATTCATTCTGAGCCTTACGGAGGATTCCCAATATATTAGTCTTTTCAGTTCCTCTGGTGTCAAAGATCCCACCCCCTCCGATTGGGCTTTCGCTATTATTGGGGCAAGAGAGTCCGACAGTGCAAAATTTGTTTGGGCTTCTTGCATTTGATCAAGACGTCGCACCGCTGCTTCTGTTTCGGCCAAATGCTGCGTTTGGCGCAATTCGAATATTAACAAAGCAAGACCGATTACAACGCCGAAATTTGCCAGTAAAGTAAGCCAGCTATTGAGTTTGTCTGAACTCATTTTTGTGTCACTCATTGGTGGTAGCGAGGTTTCAACAGTTCTGTGCGATGTCCGCTTCGGGTCAAAAGCAGCCGCTCACGCTAATTCTAGCTCAAACCTGGCGAGTGGCTGCTTTCGGCCAGAAGCAGCCGTTAGTCTCGACTTCTCAATAGGCGCTCAACTTCCTCGTTAAACTCCGGCCTGCCCCCGGGGAGCCTTCCGCCAAGCGCGCCTTTCCACACTGGGGCTTGCCCAATGATCGCTGGAGCAATTCGCTTGTTCCAGTATGAATCACTGACCAAGCCTCTCCGATACTGGAAAAATAGTCCCTCAAAATCCCAATAGCCCCTTGTGACCATTGCTTCGGCGCGAATCTGTTCAACCGGATCGAGTTGAGCAAGAATTGTTGAGACTCTCTTCTCTATTTCTTGGGTCCCGACATTGTCATCGAGACCATTGGGATATTCGCTCCGTAACTGGCGTATTTTCGCTTGTAACGGCGCGATGTAATCATTCGTCGTGGTTTGCTGATGCCATTGCACAAATAACTCAGAGCGGCTCTGCTCAATTTGCGCCATTGTCAGTTCGTTGGTTTGCCTGACTTCTAGGACGAGGATCACTATTCCGGCGACAACCCCGACGTTAGCTAAGGGCGAAAGCCATTTATTGAGCCTCTCAGTATTCAATTTTGCCACTTTCCGTTTTCAAGAACGTTTGAGAAATCTGCGACGCCTAACCGGCCACTTTTGGTTGGGAGCAGCCTCTGATGAGTTTAGCAGTCCAGCGGCTACTTTCGGCCAGAAGCGGCCGTTCAAACCACCGCATTCAGATGTCGATAAGAGTAATTAACCCATGATGGCCTACTTATTCGGCTGGATTCCTAGTTCGCCTTCCGTGAGCTGAATAATCAATTCCAATTGTTCTTCCATAACCGATCTGCGCCACTCAAGAATATTGGTCAATGTGGTGAGGCGATGTAACAGGATGTTCTGCAACTCGCGACTCTCCAACACGTCTCGGTGCGATACTGTCGAATTGGGCTCGACCAAGTTATAGCTAGGGTATGTCCTTTCAGGGTCTCCGGGCCAGTGTGACTCCATACTATAAATTTGGGCCATATATACGTGCTTTTGGACGAACGGAATTAAAGTACGGTTAAAGTATTCGGACTCCCGAGTAATTTCCGCTCTAAGCCCCTTCAAATCGATCATGAAAGTGCCCAATTGACGACGCAAATCTCCATTGGAAATGATGTCCATATCGCCGCTGTCAATCAGCGACTCAAGTGAAGGAGCGCGGGTGGATTCTGGAGTAATATGCCAAAGCACATTAATGAAAAGTCGATCAATCTCATCGTCTGTCATTGTGTCATCGGAAGCGACTGACGAATTGAGCATTTTCTGGGTCGAATCTTTTATCGCGCCGACATAACGCCTAGTCTCTTCGATCGAAACTACTAATCCCTGTGCTTCCAAATACAAGGATCCCAAGATCACTTCTTCTTCAAGTACTCGTTGGCGGTCGTTCCACCAAGCATCCACCCAGAAAGCCAACAATATGCTCACAACGATCGCCAGACCTTCAATCGTGAGCTTCTTCCAGTTCATGTTCGGATAATTCGGCATCAGATTACGTAATCAACTGTGAACGACCGCTTTGTGGTCTTGCTCAGGTTTAGTGGACACTTTCATAAAGGTCTATATTGATCTTTAGGAGGTGCACGATGACCCGAAGAAAGCGGTACAGCAAAGAGTTTAAGCGCGAAGCACTGAGGCGTGCAAATGAACCCGGCGTCACTGACACCCTGGTTGCCGAAGAGCTTGGTTTTAGCACCCGTCAGTTGCGACGTTGGCGCGATGAAGCCAACAAACACGGCGAGGAAGCCTTTCCAGGCCAGGGCAATGCGCACGACAAAGAAATGATGCTGTTAAAGCGTGAGAACGCGAAGCTCAGGCAGGAACGAGATTTTTTAAAGGAAGCGGCGGCGTACTTTGCCAAGGAGTCGAAGTGAGATACCGCTGTATCCATCGACGCCGCAACCTGTATCCGACTCAAATGATGTGTAAAGCCTTGCGTGTGTCACCGAGTGGTTTCTACGCCTGGCGCAGCCGACCGGAGAGCCGACGCAGGCGTTACGATCGAGAACTCACCCAAGCGATCCGTTTGCTACATGCTGAAAGTGGCGGTACCTACGGCAGCCCTAGAATGCGCGCCGAACTCAACGACTCAGGCTTCCTCTGTGGCCGGGCTAAAGTGGCACGTTTAATGGTCTCAGCAGGGCTTAAAGGTTGTCCGAAGCGGCGCTTTCGGGTGACCACCAAGCGTGGCATGGCCAAGGCCAGCAACTTGCTTGATCAGGACTTCTCTGCACCAACGGCCAACGAACGCTGGGCCTCCGACATCACCTACCTCTGGACCCACCAGGGTTGGTTGTACCTGGGCGTCGTCATGGATCTTTACTCGCGACGCATCATCGGTTGGTCGATGAGCCGCCGTCTTAGTCGTCACCTTGCGGTGAATGCACTTCGCATGGCACTTGACCAACGTCGTCCCGGTGATGACCTGATCCATCACTCCGACCGTGGTGTGCAATACATGAGCGATGACTTCCAGGAACTGCTCAAAGCAAACGGCATCACCTGCAGCATGAGCGGCAAAGGAAGTTGCTACGACAACGCGGTTGTCGAGAGCTTCTTTGCTTCACTGAAAAGGGAAAGAACCAGGCGCAGAAAATACAAGACGAGAGACGAAGCAAGGGCCGATGTGTTCGATTACATCGAGCGCTTCTATAACCGAAAACGCCGGCATGGCTATGTCGGAAATATCAGTCCTGTCCTCTATGAAAACCGGACATCAGGACTTAACTCAGGTGTCCACGAAACCTAGGCAAGACCATTGGGTCAACAGCAGCCTCCCAGTAGTTTAGCAGTCCAGCGGCTGCTTTCGGCCAAAAGTGGCCTGTCAGCGATTTGTTAGGGCACACTTTGTGCCGAATTCTGCTACTTGGCGACTTCTCGCACAAGATATTGGATAACCTCGTCCAGTCTTTCGTCAAATCTAGGCACACGCGTAAAAATGTCAGCGAGCAGGTTAGCGCGTTCTTGTAGTAACCCCTGAAACTGGACCTCCGATAAGAGCGGGCGATGGGATCGTTTGCTCACGACCGTCGCTGCATACAGATCAACCTCATACTCTTCCCCAGGGAAACCGGGGGTTCGTCGGCTCGCGTTGTAAATTTGAGGCAACGATGCATTCGCCGCTAGGTAAGGCACCCAGTGATTGTCAAAGAACGCCTCGTCGCGGTCACGATCGTACTGCACTCCCTCGATGCCCTGTACAAGCTCGGCTAGGTTTAGCTGAAATGGAACGTCGCCAATTCCCGAGAAAATATCGCTATTTCGAATGGCCTCAAGAATTGGCACTTCATAGTACGTCGCGTTTAGCGTCCAGCTAAGGTCGTAGAGCAGTAGATCGATCTGCTCGTCATCCAGCGAATCAGTCTCGGCGAGGCTAGCGTTGAGAAGCGTAACCGCCGAGATTCGAATCGCATCATAGAGTATGTCATTGTCACGTAGACCCTCGCGATAGGATTTTAGCTCGCTCAGAAGCGCACTCATCGCAAAAAGCTCGTCTTCGCGCCGTTGTTCAGATTCCCACCATGCGTCAATCCAAAACGCCAGCAATATGCTGGCGACTATTGCCGCGCCTTCAGCGGTGATTCTTCCCCATTGGATGTTCTTCACATTTCCTACCAACAGAAATTCGACGCTACTGCCACAAGATGGTTAGTGGCCGCTTTGGGTCAACAGCAGCCTCTCATTAGTTTAGCAGCCCCGGGGGCTGCTTACGGCCAGAAGGAGACGGTCGACGTTGCCAAAATATAACGGCCTGATGACAATTAGCACGGTGAATACCGTGATGCATAAGTGAACTAAGGGCGTGGCATTCAAGGGTCAATTTCTTCAAGTGCCTGTTTCATTGCCATATAGACGTGAGAGTCTGCTACCGATGGATAGACACCGACGGCAGTCCCCATAAACCGCCCCAATGCAGGATAGTCCGACAGCATTGCCCCAATATCTTCCTCGATGATATCGAATGTCGTCTGCGGTACCACGCCATTCGTATAGGCCATCTCAATAGAGATCCAAGTATTAATAAATATGTAGAGATACGCGTATAGCTTTTGTTCTTCGAGGCCAGAGAATTCCGCGTTAGCATCTGTCGCTTTGTCAAGCAAAGCTGCGACACTATCGTTTGAAAGAACATTTTCATTTAGCAAAACGAACTTGTCCCTGACACTCATCTCCGTAGCCGCTATTGCGATACGGTTCGACTGACGAACCTCAACAGCCAAGAATACCAGCCCGACCAATACTCCGATATTGGCCAAAAGCGTAATCCACTTATTCAGGCTCTCAGAACTCAACGGTGCCCCCGATTTCTGCTGCTACGGCTTAGGTGGAATTCGATGACCGCTTTGGGTCAAAAGCAGCCGTTCAAGCAAGGCTCGATATTATCACTTGAATCCCCGGTATTGGAGTAAAGCAGCCACTCGCCACTCATAGTTCAGGCTCCAGAACCCTCGAAAGGAGCCGAAAAATGTACAAACCGAGATTTCTCGCCACAAAGAAGATGCCCTGGAACAAGGG
>JAHEFE010000044.1 GCA_024640365.1 Woeseiaceae bacterium
GCAGAGCGGTTGAATGCACCGGTCTTGAAAACCGGCAAGGGTTTGTAGCCCTTCGTGGGTTCAAATCCCACCCTCTCCGCCAAATACGACAAAAATGGACCCCACTCGGGTCCATTTTTTTTGACCGAGAAACTTAAGCCAACATCACTATTTAGCGCCCGGATGGCATGAGCACCCGTTAGTCGACGAATGATTCGCCGTCCAGTTGCGCTTTGATTTCGGGCGGCATACCAAGTCGCAGGTGCGTCGCAATCGAAGGCAAAATATCCACGATGGCTGGGTCTTCGTGGAAGTGCCGGTTCAAACGTGCGCTGTTGGTTGCGATCCAGGTCTGACGTTCCCGCGGCGATTGCCCCCCATGGTCGCGCCCATCTTTCGAATCGCGACCGTGATCGGTGGTAACGACGATCAACCAATCCTCGTTGCGAAGGCTCTGACGCTCTTTGATTGCAGCCCAGATCTTCCCGACTAGCTGGTCTGCTATTTTGACGGCCTTCTCCTGCTGTGCACTATCTCCAAACCCGTGACCAATATCGTCTGTGTACTGCAAATAGACCCAGCTCAGATCAGGTCCGGACTCCTTTACGTAAGTTGCCGCGTCAGTGGCTACCAAGGCATCAATGTCACGGATGTAATTCGAAGCCTCATCGTGTGGGAATCGCTCGGTATCAAGCTCATAACCATCAGAATAGTGGTCGATCTTACTGCCACCGGCCGCCTCCAAACCATCCCCAATCAATTTTGTGCGATTGTCTTCCCAGGTTGAAAACACCGCTGTCAGCAACGACGAATCGTAGGCTTTCGCGATCCGGAAAATATCCCAGTAGTTGTAATTCGGTGCGTCAACACGGTTGTCCAGGACATTGTGCTTGTTGCCCCAGGTTCCCGTGATCAGAGACTGATAGCCCGGCGCCGAGACGGTGGGTGTTTGCGACTCAGTCCCCTGCACGCCGCCCACGTGAGCCCTGGTGTATCCGCCAGCCGCTGAAATTTCATCGATGTTCGGCGTTGCCGTCTTTTCAATAACGTCGGCCGGTACCCCGTCAATTATGATGAAGAGCGCCTTAGGGACAGGCCGCGCTTTGGAGTCGGTGGCAAACGCACCACCGGCAATTAGTAAACTTGTTAACAATAACAATGCTATACGCTGGTTTTTCCGCACCATACATGCCTCGCCCTGGGTAAGTTAATCATGTCGTAGCGCCACAATGTAACGACTGTCACGAGGATTGTCATGGTAGCAACTGCCAAATGCCGCCGTCGGTGATGCAGGGCCAGCAGGTCCTGTCGTAAATCACCAGTCCTCCCGGGCCTTTTATTTCCCAGTCGCGCCTCCATATCTTGCGAACTCAGCGGACAGATATCTGTCAGAGTAATTGTTGACCGACAGTCAGGAGTCGAGGTGCCCTTGTACAAAAGATGCATAACGACACCACGCCTCTGCGGTTAATGGTAAGATTTGCAGCAATCAATCAGTAATGAGGAAGTTAGAACTATGTCAGAAACCCTTAGTTACCAAACACCTGTGAGCGCCTCGTCGGTCGAGGATCGCTCCGATTTCATCTGGAAATGCTATGCACACGTGGTCGGAGCCATTCTGGTATTTGCCGGCATCGAAGTGTATTTCTTCAGCAGCGGCATCGCAGAAAGAATTGCCATGCCTATGCTGCAAAACTGGTGGATGGTATTAGGCGCATTCGTTATCGCCTCCTGGGGCGCGACCCATGTGGCCCATCGGGTCCAATCGAAGAATGCGCAATATGCCGCCTTCGCCTTCTTTATTTTTGTCGAAGCATTGATATTTGCGCCCTTGCTATTTATCGCAAATCTGCAGGCTCCGGGCACCATCGATAGCGCCGCCGGCGTAACAATCCTCGGCTGTGTCGGGCTGATTGGAGTCGCCACCTACACCCGTAAGGATTTCTCGTTCCTGCGCGGTATGCTGGCCTGGGGATTTTTCCTGGTACTCGCTTTGATCGTTGCAAGCATGATCTTCGGCATGCAACTTGGCACCTGGTTCTCAGTCGGGATGATCGGCTTTGCCGGCGCGGCAATCCTTTATGATACATCCAACATCATGCACCACTACCATAAAGAGCAATACGTCGCAGCTTCGATGCAGCTATTTGCATCCATCGCGATGATGTTCTGGTACATCCTGCGGTTATTCATGAATCGTAACTAAGCAAATCGATAAAAACGCCAAAGGGCGACCTTCGGGTCGCCCTTTTGTTTTTGTCAGCGCTGTTAAGCGCTATACTGCGGTAGGTCTACAGGGGGCAGTATCGCAATAATGATCCATTCCAGATTTCTCAATCGCTGCCTGGCTCCCGCACTGCTCCTCACCTTACTGTCCGTTTTTGCCGTCCAAGCCGCGGCACAAGTTACCAGTGATTTCGACCCGTTCGCCAGCGATGCCGTTCTAACGAGCATTACTGACCAGCTTGATGCAGCAGAAGTTGAGCAGGATTTTCTAAATGCCTCCCGTAACCAGGTCTTGGATATTCAGGCAGCGGCCGGGTCGTGCTCGATTGATGCCGCTGCCTCTCGCTCAAGCATCGAGGCCCGCTACCTGCCCTTAAAAGATGTTGATGCAGACGTCGCTCCGGCCATTTTCGATCAAAGGACAGAGATCAAAAATCAGCTGGATCAGGCGATCGCCAGAGAGACCCAGTGCAACGCCGTCTACGAAACAGCTCGGGTCATCATTATTCGGATAGCCGAACGACAAAGTTTGCTGTCGCAAAAATTCCTGTCCAGCAAGAGCAAAAATATTCTGACCCTATTGCATGAGGCCCCTGCAATAGTTGCTGGCTGGCCGGGCGCTATTCGTGATGCATCCAAGCCTGAACTCATTGAGGACATAACTCTCACCGAACTGCTTTGGATGCTACTTATCGGAGGCACTATTGCTGCGCTGGCAGGCTTGACTCTGCGGCTTCGATACGGCAGCAAACTGATCGAAACCGCGGCCAATGCTGATTCCCCCCATATTGCAACTGTCATAGCCGGCCCGGCGATTCACCAAGCGCCAACGTTGCTCGAAGGTTTAACTCTGTTTGCCGTTCTCAATCTCACCCTGGCGGACTCTACGTCCGACCTGGCAATCGTGCGGCTGGCCCTCGGCATTTTTCTCTATGGGATCGGCGCCGTCCTGATCGATTGGGCAACCGGGCCATCATCGCCATCTATGCGCATAAACGGTTTGATCCCAGACCACGTCCGACCGCTGCGACTGAGATTGCGTTTGGTTATTACGGCACTCATCGTCAGCTTCGTCACCCTCGGGGTGGGCGGATCGGCTGAGCGCACGCCCGGCGTCGATCCTCTAATGTTTTTTGCAGTGGTCATGCTGGTCGCGATAACTTTGTTGTCGACTCTGAATTACTTGCGGCGCATACCTGGACTGCAGGGCCGCTTCCGACTGGTCCGATATCTCGGCTCCCTCGCCGTATTGATCGGTATCGGTGGCCTGTGTCTCGGCTATCAAAATTTTGCCGGCTACCTGGTACACAGCGTAACGATGACTTGTCTCGCCCTCCTCATGCTGTGGGCCGGTCTCTGGATGGTGCTGGTCGCCGCTGAATACCTGATTGACAACGATACGCCGGGTGCTGCCCGTATGCGCCTCAGTCTCGGCATTACCGACCAAGGATCCCGCACCGGCGCAGGCTTTTTGCAGCTCGTCGCCGATCTGTTTTTCTGGATAAGCTTTATCGTTTTCCTGATTTACGTCTGGGATCAATCTGGTAATACGCTCAACAAACTGCTCGAGATGGTAATGACCGGCGGCACCGTTGGAAATATCCGTCTTGTCCCGGTCGATGTTATCGGCGGCATTCTCGTGTTCGCGGCGCTACTTGTCGTCCTTGGCTGGGTAAAGCGCTGGATCGATCGACGCTGGCTACAACACATCGTGGTCGACCGCGGTGCCCGAGACGCTCTTATTACGCTTTTTGGATACGTGGGTTTCATCCTCGCCCTGTTACTGGGACTGACCCAGGCAGGAGTTGACCTGGGAGGCATCGCTATCGTCTCCGGTGCCCTGGCAGTTGGTATCGGTTTCGGTCTGCAAGCGATTGTAAATAACTTCGTATCAGGATTGATTCTGTTGTTTGAAAGACCCATTAAATCAGGCGACTTTGTCACCGTCGGCGATACGGAAGGATTCATTCGGCAAATTCGCATTCGAGCGACGGAAATTGAAACTCTGGATAATCAAAACGTGCTCGTTCCAAATTCCGAGTTGGTATCGGGACGAGTAACCAACTGGGTGCTACGTGATACACACGGTCGTTTGCGCATTAGCGTCGGCGTCGCTTATGGATCCGATGTCGAACTGGTTCGACAAATCATGGAAAAAGTCGCTGGAGACCACCCGGATGTTATTACGGACGGTCGAGCACCAGCGCCAAGAGCACTATTCATGCGTTTCGGTGACAGCTCTTTGGATTTCGAATTGCGGGTGCGCATCCAGCGCATTGAACGCCGATTCACAGTTATCAGCGACATCAATTTTGCACTCAATGCGGCCTTCGCTGAAGCAGACATCAGGATTCCGTTCCCACAGCGGGATTTGCATTTGATCACATTGCCTGAGCATCAAACCGAGACGGCCGTTGCGATGCCGGCAGCACGCCCGACAGTGGAAGAAAAGTCGGCACCATTAGCCGCCGATCAAATTACGCGCACTCACCGCCATGAACTTGAAGTCAAATGCGAACCGGATCGAATGTGGCAAACTCTGATAGACGTCGATCAGTTAAAACGCTGGTTGATTCGCGATGGAACATTCCTGCCCCGGATCGGCGGCAGCTTCAAATTTGAAATTCGCGACGAAACGATAGTCAGTGGACGAGTGGATATTTTCTTGCCGCCACGACGTATGCGTATGGTGCTGTCACCGCAAGAAGGTGAAGAACCTTTGTCGAGCGGGCCGATAACGATTGAGTTCTTTATTCGAGAGCGCGATGGTAGGTCAGTGCTAACTGTTACTGTCTCCGGCATACCGGCGACAGAAGACTGGGAGCACTACTACCGCAGCTCAGAAGATCGCTGGGAAAACGGTCTTAAAGAACTGCGGTCACTGTTACTCGAAAAATAATTGGCTTAATTATTGACCGCGATTTCAGTCAGGCCGCCCATGTAAGGCAATAACGCTTGTGGAATTCTGATCGAGCCATCTGCCTGCTGATAATTCTCCATCACTGCAATCAATGCCCGACCAGCCGCAACCCCCGAGCCATTCAATGTATGCAACAATTCAGGCTTACCTGTTTCGGGGTTGCGCCAGCGCGCCTGCATACGGCGGGCCTGGAAATCTGTGCAATTACTGCATGAGGAAATTTCGCGGTACGCACTTTGCCCTGGCAGCCATACTTCAATGTCGTAGGTCGTCGTCGCCGCGAAGCCGGTATCGCCGGCACAAAGTTTTACAACTCTGTAAGGCAATTCAAGTTTCTGCAAAATTGCCTCAGCATGCGATGTGAGAAGCTCAAGCGCCGCAAACGAATCACTGCCCGGAACGAGATGTACCAACTCAACTTTTTCAAACTGGTGCTGGCGAATCATTCCGCGCGTATCGCGACCGTATGAACCAGCTTCAGAACGAAAACAAGGTGTATGGGCAACCAGACGAACCGGCATATCTTTAGCCTCAACGATGCTATCTCGCACCAGGTTGGTTAAAGAAACTTCGGCCGTCGGAATTAGATAGAAAGGAGGATCATCTTGTGTCTTAAACAGGTCGGCCTCAAATTTCGGCAGTTGCCCCGTGCCGTACAGAGCGTCAGCCTGAACAATATAGGGGACATAGGTCTCCCGATAGCCATGCTCACTGGTATGGACATCCAGCATAAACTGAATCAGCGCTCGTTGCAGACGCGCCAGTGGCCCGTGCATTACCGCAAAACGCGACCCGGAAAGTTTGGCGGCACCATCAAAATCAAGCAAACCCGATGCGCCGCCAAGATCGACATGATCCAACGCTTTGAAACTAAACTCAGCCGGAGTTCCCCAGCGCCGTACTTCCGCATTGTCGGCTTCATCAACGCCATCCGGCACGTCTGCATGCAGGAGGTTCGGCAAACCCAGTTCAATGTCGAGCAGTTGGGACTGCAATTCTTTCAAACGCGCATCCGCGTTTTCAAGCCGCTCGCCAAGATCATTGACCGCCTTAAGCAACGGCTCAATATCTTCGCCTCTCGCTTTTGCCATGCCAATGGACTTTGAGCTGGTATTGCGCTCACTCCGCAGCGATTCAGCCTCAACCTGTAACGACTTGCGTTTATCTTCCAGTGCCAGATAAGTATCCGCATCGAATTTAAAACCACGTCGGGCAAGACCTTTCGCAACATCTGCCGCCGATTGGCGCAATAACTTTGGATCAATCATTTATCTATTCGCAATGTGTATAAGGTTAAAGGTTCATGAAAACAGCACACAAAATCATTTTGTAACCATCATTTCTTCGCACTCTTATTCCGCCGCGCAATTTCAGCGAGCTTTTCCCCAATCTTTAATTCCATGCCTCGCGGTACCGGATGATAATACTTCCGCTCCGGCATTTCTTCGGGAAAATAATTTTCTCCTGCCGCCAATGCGCCTTCTTCATCATGGGCATAGCGATATTTATCGCCGTGACCGAGTTCTTCCATTAGCTTGGTGGGGGCATTTCGCAAGTGCATGGGCACGTCCAGCGAGCCGTATTCGCGAGCATCGGCGGCTGCCGCTTTAGCCGCCATATAAACCGCGTTGCTCTTTGCGGCACAGGCCAGAAATACAACCGCCTGCGCAAGAGCCAGTTCACCTTCCGGGCTACCTAGTCGTTGCAACGTCTCCCAGGCGTCCAGAGTTAAACGCAGTGCGCGTGGATCGGCGTTGCCAATATCTTCACTGGCCACCCGAACCATGCGCCGAGCAATGTAGAGCGGATCGCAACCGCCATCAATCATTCGCATCAGCCAGTATAAGGACGCATCCGGGTCGGAGCCACGTACTGATTTGTGCAAAGCCGAAATCTGGTCATAAAAATATTCACCCTGCTTGTCAAAGCGCCGCGCCCCACCCTGCGCTACTTCTGCTGCAATTTTTTCATCTATCACTCGGCCCGAGTCACTATCGATTGCCAGATCAACACTAATTTCCAGCAAGTTCAAGGCCCGACGTGCGTCTCCGTCCGCGGCCGCGGCAAGTATCGCCAGTACCTCGTCACTAACCAGAATTTTTTCTTTGCCGAGACCTTTTTCTTTATTCGCCAAAGCACGCTGCAAAATTCCAATTAACGCCTCCTGATCAAGAGACTTAAGGACATAGACACGCGCGCGCGACAGCAATGCGTTATTCAATTCGAATGATGGATTCTCGGTGGTGGCACCGATAAAGGTCAACGTGCCGTCTTCAACATAGGGCAAAAATGCGTCTTGCTGAGCCTTGTTAAACCGATGCACTTCGTCAAGGAATAACACCGTCGAACGCTGGCTCATTGCGCGATATTGTTCAGCCTCGGCTACTGCTGATCGTATATCTTTGACACCGGCCATTACTGCGGACAGCGCAATAAAATGACTGTCCGTTTTATTGGCGATTAATCGCGCCAGCGTCGTTTTTCCAGTTCCGGGAGGACCCCAGAAAATCATCGAATGGGTTTTACCGTGATCCAGTGCACGACGCAAAGGCTTGTCGACCTGCAGCAAGTGTGCCTGACCGAAGAACTCTTCAACAATCTGGGGACGCATCCTATCGGCAAGTGGTCTTGCCAACTGGTCGGCGCGCTCATTATCAAACAGGTCGGCCATCGGCGATCAATCCCTGGTCAATGCCCGTTCGAGGCGCAGACTCCATTCACCGATGCCGAGACTGGCAATTAACAAACCGACAAGGATTCCTGCTCCGTCCGCCGCCAGGTCCATAAATTCCGCTGTGCGATAGGAAACGGTCAGTTGCAGCAACTCAATCAGTGCTCCAAAGATCAACAGCGCGATTCCAAGTCGCCAGTAATTAGCACGCTTGTATTGACCGGAAAACCACAACGCCAGGAGAGCAAAACCGATGGCGTGCAACCATTTATCGGTATCGAGCAACCAACGACGTTGATTGTGGTCGAGGTCCCAAAAAGCAGGCATCAGCGCTGCCACAAGCGACAAACACAGTAGAACAAGCCCAGCGGCACGCCAACCTCGCAAATGGCGAAGTGGCAGCATCAGGGAGTAACCACCGATGCGGTGGCTTGCCCAACGACATCGACACCGTCGGGTACGGTAAACGAAAACTCGCTGGAAGATATTTCGATATTGGTCTGAATGTCTTTTAACGCAACGAGCGTGGTCTGACCGAGATTGTCAAAAAACATCATCCTCGTCAGTTGCTCATTATTAAAACCGAGATCCAGACCGGTAAAACCGCTGTCGTCCGAGCGTGGTTCCAGGCGAATCCAGAAAGTCTCGCCATCTGTAAAGCTTTCGAGGATTGTAAAATCGTCCAGGGCCTCTGCCGACCCGCCGAGCAACAAGGCGGGTGTGCTGGCCAGTACTGTGGCCTGGGGTTTAACGATGACCTGAGCGAGATCCGCATCATAGCTCCAGAGATCAACGCCATCGGCAACCAGTAGTTGCTCATAGGGCTCTGTATAGGTCCAGCGAAACCGTCCGGGACGTTGAATTTCCAAAAAGCCTTTCGATTCATCGATAACGTCGTTATTGGCGTCAACTAAAGACTGCTCGAAGTTCGCCTTAATTGAAGTTATTTCATGAACGAAGTGGTCAAGGACTCGTTGTGCCCGATCGGGCTCACTAGCAAAGGTTTCTGCCGCTGAAAATTGCGCGCATAAAGCAACTATGCCAATGATTAGTAACTGCCTCATTATGATTCTGCCAGATAATGTTTCGGTTAATCTTTCGCCGGCGAAGGTACCAGTATTTCCCGCGAACCGTTGGGCTGTAAGGGCCCTACCAAACCGGCCTCTTCCATGGTTTCAACCATGCGTGCCGCACGGTTGTAGCCAATTTTCAGGCGCCGCTGGACACCTGAAATGGATGCCTTGCGCGTGTCCATCACCACCTGAACGGCTTGATCATAGAGAGGATCCTGTTCAGCATCACCACCACCCTGATCGGAATCTATTCCGGTCAGTCCTGGGGTTGGACCTGTCGGACCGTTAAGAATTTCATCAATATAGTTGGGTTTGCCACTTTTCTTCAGCTGCTTCACAACAGCATGAACCTCGTGATCCGCTACAAAAGCTCCGTGGACCCGAGTTGGCAACGAAGTGCCTGGTGGTAAGTACAGCATATCGCCGTGACCCAACAGAGTCTCAGCCCCCATCTGATCCAGAATCGTACGAGAATCCACCTTGGCCGAGACCTGGAATGCAATACGCGTCGGTATATTTGCCTTGATCAATCCGGTAATAACGTCAACTGACGGTCTTTGTGTCGCCAATAGCATGTGTATTCCTGAAGCACGCGCCTTTTGCGCCAATCTGGCGATCAGCTCTTCAACCTTTTTGCCAACAATCATCATCATGTCAGCAAGCTCATCAATAATGACTACGATGAACGGCAGTGGCTCCAACATCGGTCGCTCGCTCGGTTTTTCATCATCCTCAAGCTCCGGATGCCTGTATGTCGGATCCGGAATTGGCGTACCTGCATCAATAGCATCCAAAACCTTGCGGTTATAACCGCCAATATTCCGGACCCCCAGCGCCGACATGAGACGATAGCGGCGATCCATTTCGGCCACACACCATCGCAACGAATTGGCCGCTTCCTTCATATCTGTGACCACTGGCGTCAGCAGATGCGGAATGCCCTCGTACACAGACAACTCAAGCATCTTTGGATCGATCATGATCAGACGCACATGCTCGGGCTTGGCCTTATACAAGAGACTCAAAACCATGGCGTTAATGGCTACAGACTTTCCCGATCCAGTCGTTCCGGCAATTAACAAGTGCGGCATGCGGGCCAGGTCAGCGACGACGGAGTTGCCGGCGATGTCTTTACCCAGGGCCAACGTCAGAGGGGAAGTCATTTCGTCATAAGCCTTGGATTTTAAAACTTCGCCCAGTGTTACCAGATCTCGATTTTCGTTAGGAACCTCCAGGCCGACGTAGGCGGTGCCTGGAATGACCTCGACTACACGAACACTAACCACCGACAAAGATCGCGCCATGTCCTTGGAAAGGTTGGCAATTTGACTAACTTTAACCCCGGGAGCGGGATCCAGTTCGAAGCGTGTGATAACTGGCCCTGGAGAAACCGACACAACCTCAGCATCAATGCCAAAATCTTTAAGTTTCAGCTCAACCAGTCGAGACATCGCCTGCAATGATTCTTCGGAATAACCGGAGCGACTCGCCGGCGGATCGTCCAGCAACGACAATGGCGGCAGCTCTCCGGCCTCCGGCGCCTCAAATAATGGCACCTGACGTTCTTTCTCCGCCCGGACACTCTTTTCAAGCTGGGGAATGACAGGTTCTATGCGGGTTTTGACCCGAACGGCGGCCCGCTTCTTCTCTGCGTCAAAAACATCCTGGCGTTCTTGTTGGTAGCGACGTCCAGCTGCCTTGTCACGCAGTTCACCTATCTTGACTTGTGCCATTTCAAAAATGCGCAAACACCAGCGGCCAACCTGGTCCATAATCGACAGCCAATAAATCCCGAGAAACAGGGAAACAGCCGCCAACCAAAAAAAGAACAATAATACGCTGGCACCTAGCAGCTTCAGTGCGCCAGCCAAGTAGTCACCCAGCATTTCACCGACGACTCCGCCGGCAGTTTCTCGGAATCCGTCGCTGGAAAAGTGCAAGCTGGCAAGCGCGCAGCTGGTGACCAGAGTGATCACGAACCCAAACGCACGCAATGCCACATCAGCCTTGGTGAGGTGAATCAGAGCGCGGCGCTCTTTGTAGATCATCCAACCCGCATAAAACACCATCAATGCGAATAAGTAGGCTGGACGGCCAAACAGGTTAAACAACAGGTCAGAAAGATAGGCACCGGCGGTACCCATCTCATTTTGTACGGTCGCACCGCTACTGGCGTGGGTAAACCCGGGATCCTGGTCACTGTACGTAAACAGTGACACCGTGATTACCAACGCCAGAGCCGCAAATACAAACAACGCACCCTCACGCAGCGATGCGACGACCTTGGACGATAACTGACTTTCTGCAGTGCTAGATTTCTTGGCCATATTAAAGTTAACTATTACAACTAGTGTTTAAGTTATTGTTTTTAATATATTCAAGAAACATATTTTATCACTTAAGAAGAGCAGGATGCACAACCTTGCCGGCATCAACGTTAATGCCCTTGACCAGGTACTTATTCTCGCGCCAGTCAGGACGGGTCAGCAATTCCGCGTACGGAGCAATTGCCGCCGACAACGCCTGTGATGAGGTCCGCGGTACTGCGCCCGGCATATTGGTTACAGTAAAGTGCGTAACACCCTCCCAAACGTAGGTTGGATCCGCATAAGTCGTCGGATGTGTAGTTTCGACACAACCGCCCTGATCGACCGAAATATCGACCACGACGCTACCCGGTTGCATGGATTTGACCATCGCCTTGCTGACCACGTGTGGAGCGCGTTCGCCGGTCACCAGTACCGCACCGACAACGATGTCGGCCTTGGCAACTGCGGCTGCCACATCTTCGCTGTGCGGGTATAAGCCCGTTACGTTTGGACCCAGAGCACGTGCACGTTCAAGAGCGGCGCGACTCATGTCAAATACCGTAACATTTGCGCCCAGGCCAGCGGCTACAACGGCTGCGTTTCCGCCCGCTACACCACCACCGACGATAACGACCTTACCTCTTGGTGCAGCAGGTACACCGCCCAGTAATATGCCTTTACCACCCTGCGGCTGATGCAGCAGGTGAGTTGCTACCTGGATAGACAGGCGACCAGCAATATCACTCATCGGAGCGAGCAGCGGCAGTTGCCCCTGTTGGTCTTCAACGGTCTCAAATGCAACAGCAGTCAAGCCAATGTCGCACAAACGTTTGGTCAGCTCAGGTAATGCTGCCAGGTGCAAATAACAGAACAGCAAGTGATCTTTGCGCAAGCGCTTCAGGTCAGGCTCGATCGGCTCTTTCACCTTAACTATCATTTCAGCTTTTTCAAACAAGGTATCGGCGTCAGCAATAATCTTGACGCCAAAGTGTTCAAAATCGGCATCAGAGTAACCACTCTTCAGCCCAGCTCCACTTTCCACCATTACTTCATGGCCGCTTTTAACCAATCCGGCACACGCTGCAGGAATTAATCCAACTCGCCCCTCAAGAGGCTTTCTTTCCGTTGGAACACCGATACGCATAACTTTCTCCCTTGAGCCTTCCTCAGGCCTTTTGCTCACACACGATCTTTTCCCTAAACTAGCCCGTCTTATCACACCGAATATCCGGATGCGATCCGAGTGCCTGAACTATCCATCATCGGATATTATTCAGAGATTCGGGTCGAAATGATACAGCGGCCAGTTTGGCAAAAATTCTGAAGGGCGAATTATACATGAGCGAGACAAAACATTGCCGGGTTCTTATCCTCGGTTCAGGGCCTGCCGGCTACTCTGCGGCAGTCTATGCGGCCAGGGCCAACCTGAATCCGGTCATCGTTACAGGAATCGAGCAAGGCGGCCAGCTGATGACCACTACGGATGTCGATAACTGGCCTGGCGATGTCGAAGGATTGCAGGGGCCCGCCTTGATGCAGCGCATGTTGGAACATGCTCAACGATTCAATACCCAGATTATTAACGACCACATCAAAAAGGCCGATTTATCACAGCGTCCGTTTCTGCTGGAGGGTGATTACGGCAACTACACTTGCGACGCACTGATCATCTGTACCGGGGCAACTGCGCAATATCTGGGGCTTCCCTCGGAAGAAGCGTTCAAGGGACGCGGGGTCTCCGCCTGCGCGACTTGCGACGGGTTCTTTTACCGCGGCAAAGAAGTCGCGGTGGTGGGCGGAGGCAATACAGCAGCCGAAGAAGCTTTGTATCTCAGCAATATCGCTTCCAAAGTAACCTTGATACATCGCCGCGATTCGCTGCGCGCAGAGAAAATACTGCAAGACCAACTATTCCAGAAAGCCGCCGAAGGAAAGGTCGAACTGCTCTGGGATCATGTCGTGAACGAAGTACTGGGTGATGACATGGGTGTAACGGGACTGCGCGTTCGTGGTACCAAGGACCCAGAACAGACTCGTGATCTGGCTCTCGACGGAGTATTTATTGCCATCGGTCATACCCCGAATACGGGACTTTTCACTAACCAGCTAAAAATGAAGAACGGCTATATCACCGTCAAATCCGGTATCTCAGGTGACGCTACGGCAACCAGCATCCCCGGGGTTTTCGCCGCGGGTGATGTCGCGGATCAAGTGTACCGGCAGGCCATTACCTCGGCTGGCGCCGGATGCATGGCGGCTCTTGACGCCGAAAAATACATTGACGCCTTGCAGGCCGAGCAGGACGCCAGTACCGCAGCCAAGTGAGTTGAGCACTCCGCCGACATTAATGAAGGCGCACATTCATGACGCCATTGCAGAAATCCCCGCTGCCGACTGGAACAGGCTGGCGGGGCCAGACTACCCGTTCCTGCAGCACGAGTTTTTGCTTGCGGCCGAAGAAAGCGGTTCGGTATCCCCCGAGACTGGCTGGCAACCGTGTCACCTAACGCTTCACGACAGGGACAACAACATCGTTGCTGCCATGCCGCTCTATGAAAAAAATCAATCCTGGGGTGAGTTTGTTTTCGATTGGGGCTGGGCGGAGGCCTATCAGCGAGCCGGTCTGCAATACTATCCAAAGCTAGTCTCAGCGGTTCCGTTCACTCCAGCCAGCAGTCGGCGACTGCTGACCGGTCCTGAACAGAACCCGGAACTTGCTGGCGCATTGATCACGCAAGCTATCGGCCTCGCTCAACGACGAGAGCTGTCGTCTTTGCACATCCTATTCCCGATGCCTGGTGAGATTCCGCTGCTGCAGCAGCACAAGCTGCTATTGCGCAAGGATTGTCAGTTTCACTGGCGCAATCAAGGATACGCAGACTTCCTGGAGTTCCTTGAAAACTTCAGCGCCGCAAAACGTAAAAAAGCACGCCGTGAGCGACGCAGAATTCATGACAACGGTATTGCATTTCGCTGGATCTCGGGCGAAACAATGGATCAGGACACTTGGGCCAGAGTGTATGAACTGATCAGCATCACTTTTATGCGGCGGCGCTCACTACCCTATTTCAACCTGAATTTTTTTCAGGTTCTGACGAGCCGTCAAAATAGCAGCATTAAGGTACTGGTCGGTGAGCGCGACAACAGAATCATTTGCACGGCATTATTCATCCAGGGATCAGACACACTTTATGGTAGATATTGGGGTGCGGCGGAATACGTCAGTGGGCTTCATTTTGAGACCTGCTATTACCAAGGTATCGAATATTGCATTAAACACGGCTTGAATTATTTCGAACCTGGCACACAAGGCGAGCACAAAGTGAGTCGCGGATTCTTGCCGGCCGCGACTTGGTCCGCGCACTGGCTGGCCCATCCCGATTTCAATGAAGCTGTCGGCGAATTCGTTGCCGCCGAGCAGCGCTATGTCGATAGCTACATGGATGATGTGAATGCGCACAGTCCATTTAGAAGGGCCGACCAGTGAGTGCCATTACATGGATCAGCGCGAAAGATGCCGTTGATTCATTTCCGGCAGCGGGACGTGCACTGGCCGAACCCGATGGACTACTCTGCGCGGGCGGCGATCTTTCTCCTGCGCGCCTGCTGTACGCCTATACACATGGCATTTTCCCCTGGTATGAAGCGGGACAGCCATTATTGTGGTGGTCACCCAATCCACGCTGCGTGATAGTCCCTGGCGAACTACATAAATCGCGCCGGTTGCATCGCTACCTAAGAAACAGCAACCTGCAAGTGAGTTTTGACCACGCGTTTAGCGATGTGATGCACGCCTGTGCTCAGGATCGCGAGGACCTGCCGGGCACCTGGATTACTGATGAAATGATCACGGCCTACACAGCTATGCACAACCTGGGCTGGGCTCACTCGGTCGAAATCTGGCAGGAAGGAGAGTTGGTTGGCGGACTGTATGGCCTCTCAATCGGGCGCGTTTTCTTCGGCGAATCGATGTTCAGCCATGTTTCAAATGCATCCAAACTCGCGCTATCCGTGATTTGCCAGGAAATAGAAAATCGCAATTTTGCCCTGTTTGATTGTCAGGTCGAATCACCACATCTGATGAGCCTGGGGGCTACGCTGATGCCCAGATCGACCTTTCTCAGACTGTTGCAGACTTTCTCTACACCGCCCACAAAAACAATGGATTGGCCGACTGAGCGCAGCGCTATCGCGACTGTGCTAACCATCTAGGCGCATTTGCGCATTGCAATAAGGGCGCTGTTTCTGCACAATTCACGCGCATTTTGCAACTGAGACTAAATAAATTGGCAAAAGAAGACGCACTTCAAATGGAAGGCGTGGTCATCGACACCCTTCCAAATACGATATTTCGTGTTGAGCTCGAAAATGGTCACGTAGTTACCGCGCACATCTCCGGAAAAATGCGCAAGCATTACATTCGCATTCTCACTGGCGATAAAGTCACCGTAGAGCTAACACCATATGACCTTAGTAAAGGTCGGATTGTCTACCGCGGCAGATAACAATCATTCCGGTCAGGGAGAAGCCTCCGCTACTCCTCCGGTAACTTCACAAGCTCTTTCACTAGTGGTTCACAGGTCAGCATAAGCCCACCTTTCGGGTTCATGCTGATAATGACGTGGCCGCCATCGACCAACTTGCCAAACAGCAACTCCTCGGCCAGTGGCCGCTTAATATGTTCCTGAATTACACGCGCCATTGGTCTTGCGCCCATTTTCGGATCGTAACCACATTCGGCTATCCAGCTGCGAGCTGCATCATCGAGTTCGAGAGTGACGTTATTTGAGGTCAGCTTACCCTCGAGCTCAACGACCAACTTATCGACCACGCGTTTGACTGACAGTGGATCGAGAGGAGCAAACTGAATTATTGCGTCCAGGCGATTACGAAACTCGGGCGAAAAGGCCTTCTTGATAATCTCCATGCCGTCGCTGGTATGATCCTGTGCAGTAAAACCGATCGAAGCGCGGCTCATTTCCTGCGCACCCGCATTGGTTGTCATGACAATAACGGCGTTCCGGAAATCGGCCTTGCGGCCATTGTTATCAGTCAGCGTTCCGTGATCCATTACCTGCAGCAGGATGTTGAACACTTCCGGATGCGCTTTCTCAATCTCGTCGAGTAACACCACCGCGTGTGGATTTTTGGTAACGGCTTCCGTCAACAAACCGCCCTGATCAAAGCCAACATACCCAGGAGGTGCACCGATCAATCGCGATACTGTGTGCCGCTCCATATATTCAGACATATCGAAACGAATCAACTCGACACCCATCGTTAATGCCAGCTGTCGCGTCACCTCGGTTTTGCCAACGCCGGTTGGCCCGGTAAAGAGAAACGAGCCGATCGGCTTACCCTCATCCTTAAGACCCGATCGTGACATTTTGATTGCAGAACTCAGCGCCGTGATCGCAGCATCCTGTCCGAAAATCGACAACTTCAGGTCTCGTTCCAACGTCTGCAACACATTCCGATCCGACATGGATACGCTTTTCGGTGGAATACGTGCCATTTTCGCAATCACATTTTCCACCAAGGATACGGTAACCCGTTTGCTGCGCTTGTCAGCCGGTTGCAGCCGCAAGTTCGCGCCTGCCTCATCAATCACATCGATGGCTTTGTCCGGCAAGCGGCGATCGTTAATGTGCTTGGCCGCTAACTCAGCTGCTGCCGCCAATGCGGGTTGCTCGTAAAGCACACCATGGTGCTCTTCAAAGCGAGATTTCAGTCCCTGCAGAATCTTGATGGTTTCCTCGACGCTCGGTTCCAGCACGTCGATTTTCTGAAACCGTCGGGCCAGCGCGTGATCTTTTTCGAAAATGCCTCGATACTCAGCGAAGGTTGTCGACCCAATGCATCGAATCTGGCCATTCGCGAGGACCGGTTTGATCAGGTTTGACGCGTCCATGACGCCGCCAGAGGTCGCGCCCGCACCAATAATTGTATGAATTTCATCAATAAATAAAATTGCACCAGGATCTTCATTGATCTCTGAGAACACCGCCTTCAGGCGCTTTTCAAAATCACCGCGATATTTGGTACCTGCAAGTAAGGTTCCCATGTCCAACGCGTAAATCGTGCAGTCCCGCAAGACCTCGGGTACGCGCTCCTCAACAATCATGCGCGCCAGGCCTTCTGCCAGCGCGGTCTTGCCAACGCCTGCGTCGCCCACATACAGGGGATTGTTTTTCCGCCGACGGCACAGGATCTGTACGGTGCGTTCGATTTCCAGATCTCGACCAATCAAGGGATCTATACGACCATCGATCGCCATCTGATTTAAGTTGGTTGCGTACTTGGTTAATGCGGAACCAGCGCTACCGTCTTCACCCTCACCATCGACATCAGACTCGGCAGCGCCCCCATCATCCGTGACACTGGGTAATCCATGGGAAATAAAATTAACCACGTCCAGACGAGTAACATCCTGCAGGCTCAGAAAATAAACAGCCTGGGATTGTTTTTCGCTGAAAATTGCAACCAGGACATTACTGCCCCGAACTTCTGACTTGCCACTGGACTGAACGTGAAAAACCGCGCGCTGTAAAACTCTCTGAAAACCAAGTGTAGGCTGCACGTCCTGCTCATCATCATCGGCGCGTAACGGCGTAGCTTCGTCGACGAACTCGATCAGCTGGCGCTGCAACAAACCTACATCAACTTCGCAAGCTTTGAGAATTTCGTGGACATGCGGAATATTCAGGATCGCAAGCAGCAAGTGCTCGACGGTCATGAATTCATGGCGTTTGTCGCGCGCGTCCTGAAACGCCTCATTTAAACAATATTCCAGTTCAGTACTTAGCATGCGTTTCTCTAATAGCCCTCAATATGTTGTCGGCAGTATTGCCATTACTAGTCGGATACTTCCATGGTACAAAGCAACGGATGTTGCTGCTGCTGCGCAATACTCATGACCTGGGCGACTTTAGTCTCGGCTATCTCATACGTATAAAGGCCGCAGACGCCCTTGCCATTGGTATGCACGTCCAACATCACCCGGGTCGCACCGGTCCTCTCCATGCCAAATATAGTCTCCAGAATTTCGACGACGAAATCCATGGGCGTGTAGTCATCATTCAGTAAGATGACCCGATACATAGGGGGTTTCTTCAGCTTCGGCTTGGCCTCCTGAAGCGCTGTCCCGTGGCTATCCTGCTGTTTATCTTGAGACTTGCGGTCTGACATAACTACCTTGGTTGTAATTTTCAATTAGCGACCATAATCAGCCGGCCGCGTGAACAAGAACCATTATATATGGGCTTGAGCCTGCGTTATCCAGCCCTGACGTCAACTATAGCTCCCTTCCATTACTGAACGGAATCCCCTCGGTAAAGCGTCAAGCCGCATAAATACTTACGTTGCGGAACGCTAATCGACCTTCAGACTTGTTACATTGGGCCCTGAAAACGTATTATCAACCTTTATCACAGACACTATTCCTCGCCTGCTCTCGTGGCCGGAAGACAACTAGGCTAAAGATGGCAACCAACGCAAAATGGTCTGATTTTGGCAGCATGGACAGGGAAAAAGTCCTTGCGGCCACAAACCAGCTGCTCCCCCAGTGGGTGGCGTTATTACTGGCGTTGCTGCTGGCATGGAAACTGTCACAGTTGATTTGGGCCTTGATACCGGGCCCAGCACCATTGATCATAACGGTACCGACAGCAGCTCTCACACAATCGGCGACTTCAACGACAGTTTCCATAGAACTTGATTCGATAACGGGTACACACCTGTTTGGAGAAGCTGACAAAGCAGCGGCCATCGGCGCTGCTCCATTAGAAACAGAAGTGGTTGCAGAAACCAAACTTAGCCTGGTACTTAAAGGTACTATTGCCGCGACCAATCAGGATCAGGCTCTGGCAATTATTGAAGACAGCAAAAAAGAAGAAAAAGTCTATGCCATTG
>JAHEFE010000045.1 GCA_024640365.1 Woeseiaceae bacterium
ATTTCCTGCACTGAATGCGCGACCAGAAGCGATGCTGGATGAATGGCTTTCGCAAATTACTGAAGAATTACAACGCTACAAGGCTGCTAATCCCGAATTACCGGTTGCTCCATTTGCGGTTAACCAGATTGCTCATACCAGCAATACCCGCCTCGAGCATGACGTGATGATGTGCGTGAAGCACAAGGTGCCGATTGTAATTACAAGCCTGCGACCACCGGCCGAGGTGGTTGAAGCAATCCACAGTTACGGTGGGCTGGTATTTCACGACGTCATCAGCGTTCGTCATGCGCGGAAAGCAGCCGAGCAGGGTGTCGACGGGCTCATAGCGGTCTGTGCAGGAGCTGGGGGGCACGCCGGGACATTAAGCCCATTTGCACTGGTTAAGGAAATTCGTGAGTTTTTCCCGGGTACCATTTTGCTGTCCGGCGCGATGAGTACTGGCAGTGATGTTCTGGCCGCGCAGGCAATGGGGGCTGATCTTGCGTATATCGGTACGCGCTTTATCGCCACAGACGAAGCCAACGCTGTCCCTGAATACAAAAACATGATCGTCGACAGCACAGCTAACGACATACTTTACACATCGCTGTTTACCGGTGTGCATGGAAGCTACCTCAAAGGCAGCGTCATTAATGCAGGTCTGGATCCCGAAAACTTGCCCGAAGCCGACAAGAATAAAATGAATTTCGGCAGTGGCGGTGATAGCCATAAAAAGGCATGGAAAGATATTTGGGGTGCTGGGCAGGGTGTTGGCTCGATGCACGAAGTTCAGTCTACGCATGACCTGGTCATGCGCCTGCAAACTGAATACGAAGCCGCTCGCAGCGCTTTGTGCAACAACAGTTAAGCGACCGCACAGATGGTCAGCCACACTTTACAAGCCTATTTATTTGTTGCCGGTGGCGGTGCCGTCGGTGCCATGGCCCGCTTCAGTTTGACTGTCTTCCTGCAACGCGGATCCGTGATCTTGCCGTGGGGAACCTTCGTATCAAATCTGCTGGGCTGCTTTGTCATAGGCATCGTCGCGCAACTGGTAGCGCAATCGCCATGGTTCAATAACGCCGGATGGATCGAAGACCAATATCGATTGTTGTTTGCGGTAGGTTTTTGCGGGAGCTTTACGACGCTGTCTTCATTAGTCCTCGAAATGAATACGATGCTGCAAAACGACGAAGCAGGATCAGCGTTTATTTACTTCGCAGGGACCATGATCGGAGCTTTCGCCTGTTTCTACATGGGGGTCATGCTAGTACGCGCACTCGGTCAATTGCCGGCGGGCTAGTGGTTGGTTACATTGGCGGCCCGTGCCAATCGAACAATAATCTCTTCCAGCCATTGCTCGTGTTCAGGCTTCATCAAGCAAGACCGCAAGCAAGTCACTGATTCACTATCGATAACTACGTCCGGCCAATACGTTGCAACGATATGCGCCGGCACGCTGACGAGGGCGAGATGCAGATCATCTTTCGCCGCCGCAGCGAAAATGGATCGGGCCCGCTCACTGGATGCGGTAGCGGAAGCCGCCTTGGCTGCATAAATCACAATATCGATTTGCGGCTCCATCAACGGCATGAAATCATCAGAACTTAAAAGCCATAACCAAAAAGTGCGGGCCGCACGCAGGCAGTTGTTCAATGAACCTGCGAACTCGCCATCTGGCGTCATTGGCAGCATGCGCTGGGTCGCCCACAACGCCACAGCCGACGCGCCAGGTCGCGAGCACTCAAGACTGATTTCTCCAAGGTGCAGTTCAGATGAACTGAAATAGGTGTAAGGCGAGTCGTGTTTGTAATACGCGCCTACTTCCATGTCCTTGAACAGCACACAGCCGCAACCGTAGGGCTGCAAGCCGTGCTTGTGTGGATCTATTACTATGGAGTCTGCTTGTTTAATCGTGTCATATACAGTCCGGACACTCGCCTCCAGTTCATTCGCAATGATGAAGTAGCCGCCATAAGCCGCATCTATGTGCAAGCGAAACCCGAACTGATCGCGCAGAGCGACGATCTCCGGAAGTGGGTCAACTGTGCCCAACCCGGTGGTCCCCACAGTGGCCACTACAGTGCCAACGTCACCATTTTTCAAGAGACCATTTAGAGCTTCTATATCCATCACGCCGGTTTCAGTGGCGGGCACGGACTCAAACTCAAGCCCCAGCACCCGACTGATGCGCTCATGGGTATAATGTGCCAACCGCCCCGCGACAACTTTTTTACCCGGGTTGCGGCGGCTGGCGACCCACAAGGCCTCAAGATTGGCCATCGTGCCGCCACTGCAAAGGTGACCCAATGCGTTACTCCAGCCAAACATGGTCGCCAGGTCGGCGACCGCCTCTTTTTCCATCGCTGAACTGGCGCGGCCGCCGTCGAGGGCATGATTATTCGGATTGATCCACATCGACAGCGCGTAGGCTGCGCGGGCAACGGGGTGGGGTGGTTTCAGCATCTGCCCGACATAAAGCGGGTGATGATAGGGATAGTTGCCCTGCATACGCACGGCAACGTCGCCAAGAACAGCAGTCATTGCTGCAAAATCGACTTTGGTCTCGACAGAAGGTAGGTCAGCAAATCCTTCTGCCATCTTTCGCAGCGCCGTGCTTAAGGCGTCGATTTCACGCTTGTCAAACATCCGGGCATCCATTACATGATTCGTATCGTGGCCACTTTACCGCAAAACCTTTACTCATGGCTTGGGTTTCATGCCTAATATAGGGCGCTTTGTACTCGTACGTGATTGTCTGCCTTAGACTCCGGGGAAACATGGATTTAATAGCACTGGCCGTACCTTTCTTCTTGTTGCTGCTCATCCTCGAGATTGGCATTGACCGGCTGCGTAAAACCCACTTTTACCGGCTGAACGATGCAATTAACAGTTTGAGCATCGGTACCTTAAGCACACTATTTGGCTACTTTACCAATCTGCTGCCTATCGCTATTTACGGATTAGCGCTTCAGCACCTTTCACTATTTGACATGCCACTATCGTGGTTCGACTTCTCTCCCACAGGAATCGCACTGTGGGTATTGGCCTTGCTTGCCTGGGACTTTTGTTATTACTGGGCGCATCGCTGCGGTCATGAAATTTCTGTTCTTTGGGCTGCCCACGCCATCCATCACCAGAGTGAAGACTACAATCTTTCGACCGCACTGCGACAAACCAGCAGCGGCTTCCTTTTTGGCTGGATTTTTTTCCTGCCGTTGTTTGTCGCGGGGTTCCCGCTCGAAGTCATAATTGCGGTCAATGCTATCGATCTGATTTACCAGTTCTGGGTACACACCCAGCTAATCGGCAAGCTGGGCTGGTACGACCGGGTGTTTGTCTCACCCTCCAATCACCGCGTCCATCACGCTCAAAATGCGCGATACATCGATAAAAATTATGGCGGTGTTCTGATTCTCTGGGATCGAGTATTCGGTACATTCCAGGAAGAACTGGATGACGATCCTGTCATATTTGGTGTCAGGAAACCCTTGAGTAACTGGAATCCGCTGTGGGCAAATTTGCAGGTATACGCGTATCTGTTGTTTGACGCACGTCATGCGGCGCGCTGGCGAGACAAGGTGGCCATCTGGTTTCGACGTACAGGTTGGCGTCCAGCGGATGTGGAAGCGCGCTACCCCAAAACGCATCACCCTTTGCCAGAATTCCGTAAATTTGATCCTACGATGCCGGAGCGGCTAAGGAGCTATGTGCTGACTCAGTTCATCGTGACAACCGCTTGGGGGTTGTGGATGGGGGCAATGTACGCTGAGCATGGACTGGGCGCTGTCCTGTTTCCCGGATTAACGCTGATAGCGGCCCTGCATTCGTTCGGGCTGTTAACTGAGTGGCGCCCGAGCGCTGCGCGATTCGAAGTTATACGTCTAGGCATTCTCACCCCGGCCGGAATCTTGCTAACGGCTCAGGCTGGCCTATTGCCCTTTAGTACGGAGCTGATTGCCGCTGTGCCGATCTATAGCGTATTGTCATTTGCGTGGTTCAAGCACGGTGAATCCGAACCACTGCTTACATAATATTCTTAATTATTAAATAGATATGGGTTTTTTATAAAAATCTTGTAAAGAGAGAACGGATTGACCAAGAAGGTATCAGAACGGACTAACATCCGCTCAGGCTCGCCCTGGGAGCCAGTCGCGGGTTACTCAAGAGCCGTGCGACTCGGTAACGTCATCGCAGTATCCGGCACGACCGCAGTAAGCTCATCCGGCGAAGTGGTCGGCGGCCAGGATATCTACCTGCAGTCTCGACAATGCCTTGAGACCATTCGGGTAGCGCTGGAAAAAGCGGGGGCAGGCCTTGAGGATGTTGTTCGTACCCGCATCTATACAACGGATATCAGCCAATGGGAGGCCATAGCACGCGCCCACAAAGAGGTATTTGGTGCTATCGCACCAGCAACCTCTATGGTCGAGGTACGACGACTGATCAATGCCGCATTACTGGTGGAAATAGAGGCTGATGCAATTGCCAGCGATTCGGGCCACTAGTTCGCCGCCTTCGTATATTCGTCCATAACGGCCTCCAACGCGGTGGCACAGACCCTGCAGAACTCCGTACTGCGATCAAACATGATGCATTGCTGCTGAGATCGGTAATAACCTTCAGACATGTATAGAGCCCCTTCGAACGCGCCAGTAGCCCTGGCATAGGGGGCGGCTGAAAATAACCCTTCGTTAAAGTCCCGGTCTTCGCGGAACAGTGTGTTCATTTCCGCCTCAGGCGCATTGCGCTCGCGAAGAGCAGTGCGGCGCACCTGATATTCACGTGAAAACTGATCGAATTCTTTTTTCGGCCATGGCGTCGGCAGCGGCGTACCTGCCGTAACCAGGCGCTTCCACTTGATGTTGGTCGGGTCTTTCAATAGCGTCACATTCGGCTCATAGGGCTCCGGAGCATTTTCGGGCGCCTCGTAGGCAACATCACTGGTGTAATATTCATCGGCGAGGCCCGCAAAATGATGGCCAAACTCATGAACAAACAGGTAATTTATCCACTCGTTATTGGCCGCCGCGGTGCTGTACAGGCCGTAAATTCCACCGCCGCCGTAGACCTCCGAATTCGTCAATATTTCAACGAACTCGTATGGGGCGGAAGAGGCCACCTGGCGCCAGGCCTTGTTATCAGATGTCAGCACATATCGCTCACTCCGAAAATAATCGTAGGTCGCGCCCAAAGGCGAATCCCGATAAATGCCCGTAGAAGGTCGCGAGACACCGGATTCCCGTGAAGCAGGAGCCAGAGCCCAAATGTTGAAGTCTTTGCGGCGCTCCTTGAATGGCGACGTCTGAAACAGAACTTCAGTGAGTTCGTGAGCCTTGGCGATGAATTTATCGTGTTCGGCCGCCGTGTAACCGTCTCCCAACAGGAGAATATCCACTTTCTGCGGCGACGGGCCATTGTTCTCAATAGCCACGACCTGGTCTGCATAGGGTGCCGTCTCTCTCTGCACCAGGAAATCAGCGCCATCGAGAGTGGTGCGCCACGCCTCAATAAATTCGTTATTGGCGTCGCGCTTCTTCAGGATGAGGTCAAATTTTCCCGACTGGGCCGGAAATCGGAGCGATTCGTGAAATGTGCGATTCGTGCTACGGGCTTCACCGGTCGTCTCCCATTCCCCATAAATGCTTGAAAAGCTTCTGCTGTACAAAACATCACCCGTAGTCGGGGCGGCTATTTCGAACAAGTATTTGCCACGCAGGGTAGTGTCGATAGGACGTGCCGGATTACCGGGCCATGGCAGCGCTTCAAGTACTACCTCATCGAGACTAAACAACTCGGCTGATCTATTTCCGGAATGATAGAAGTCGACTCGCATCGTGGCTGGTGCCGCATCAGCGGTGACAGTCAATCCAAGCAGTGCAATCAAACTTGCAAAGAAACGCATATTCACGGCAGGTCTCCTTAGGCACTTGTGTCCTATATATGAGTTAGACGCCTAGTCAGGGGCCTTTCCGACTACGGTATGTCCGCGCATAAACAACCGATACAACACGGGCACGATGAACAGGGTCAAGACCGTAGCAACCAGCAGACCCGCGACGATGCTCGTAGCCACGGGCCCCCACAGTAATGACTTGCCGCCTAAACCAACGGCCAGCGAAAAGAGCCCGGCAATGGTGGTCAGGGAAGTCATCAAAATCGGAATTACGCGTCGACGACCGGCGTACACGGTTGCGTGCAAGGGGCGCATACCACTGGCGATACGAGCATTGGCAGCGTCTATCAGCACAATCGCAGAATTCACTGCAATGCCGGTCAAGGCAATGACGCCGTAAAGCGTGTAAAGGCTCAGCGGATTACCCGTAATTAACAAGCCGGCCACGACGCCCGTGAATGCCATCGGCACAGTCACCAGAATCAGCAATGGCTGGAAATAACTCCTGAACTGCGTGGCGAGAATCAGGTAAATCAATCCCAGGCCAAGCAATGCAAGACCCCACATTGCATCGAGACTTTCCTGGATATCGTCAAATGCGCCGGAAAAATCGAGATCAGTATTTGGGTAATTTGCTCTGACTTCTTCCCATGCATCCCGGAGCAAATTGTTTGCAGTCACCGAGTCCATTTTCAGGGTATCCAGTTCCGCCTGCACCGTAATCGAACGGCGGAAATTATAATGGCGAATAGTGCCGCTCGTGCGTTGAATTGTCGTGCTGCTCAGCGCTCGAAAGGTCGTTGTACCACCCTGCGGGAGGGCGATAGGGTCATCCAGGACTCTGTTGACATCCGTTACTGAGCGTCTCGGTCCTTTAACTCGCAACTCAACTTTTTCGCCTTTGTCTCGAATGAACGCAACAACTTCGCCGTCAAGGTGCAGGCGCAAAAGTCGTGCAAGAACCCCCGGATTGAGGCCCGCTTGACGGATCGCGCGGTAGTCCAGCGAAAGTGTGAGCTCGGGTCTGCCGGGAACATCGTTATCGGTAATATCTTTGCTGCCGGGAATAGCGGCGACCAGCCGTTTGATGTGAGTCGTGGCACGCCGCAACTCATCAAACTGGGTGCTGCGCACGTTAACATTGATTGGAGATGCGACCGGAGGACCGCCGGACACTTCAAAGAATGAAATTTCGGCGTTACCTGGTACGGTGGTTACCGCTGTTCGCATTTCGTCAACAATGAGTCCGACATGCCGGCCGCTTGATGTGCGGGGCAGAAGCGAAACCTGGATCTGTCCGTATTGATCAGCAAACATGCGATCCGAATCCGTGAACTTTAGGCCAGCTATGCTTACCACCGAACGGATCTCATCTGGCAGCAAGTGCTTGCGCGCTTCCAGCTCAACCAACTCCGTCTGCCTGAGAGTCTCCTCAAGGGTTGAATCCGGCGGCATATCGACGTTGATATAAAACAGGCGGAACGGATCAAAAGTAAAAAAATCAACCCGCACTGCGCCGATGCCAACAGCCATTACTGCTAGCATGAACGCGGCAAATCCGGCACTGATAAACCGTTTTGGTCGCCGCAGCACGAACGCCAGCGCTTTCCCGTAGAAAATCCGAACCTTCTGAGTCCAACGATTACGCCAGTGCACTTTATTTTTATCGTAGCCTTTCGGATTCATGACTATGACATGAGCCGGCAAAATCCAGAACGCCTCGAGCAAACTGACAGACAAACCAATCGTGACCACAAATGGGATTACAAACATGAATTCGCCGACAATGCCGGGCAGTAACATTAACGGCAAGAATGCGGCCATAGTAGTCAAAACGGCTGAGGTAACCGGCTTGGCCACTTCTTGTAACGCACCGACCGCAGCATCCAGCGGTTTCTCGCCATGTTGCAATCGATAGTAAAGAGACTCCACCACAACCACAGCATCGTCGACCAACATACCGAGCACGATAACAATACCGAGCAACACGGACACGTTCAATGTATTGCCAGTCGCATCAAGCAGCCACATCGTTCCGGAAATCGAAAAGGCAATACCGAGAGTCACCAATAACGATATACGAACGCCAAGGAACAACGAGCAGACGGCGAGCACCAAAATCAATCCAAGCAGCGCGTTGCGCTCCATAATCCCCAGGGCAGAGCGAGTCTGTGTTGTTTGGTCATCCGCCAGGACCACCGAAAATCCTAGGTCTGCGAGCAACGTATTTTTTTCATCTACGTAGACACTGATGCGATCGACGAGGTCTAGCGTATTGCTGTAAGCGACTTTCGTGACCCACAACGCAATTGCGGGTCCGCCCTCAATGCTCACCATCTGACTGGGCCTGTCTCGGCCACGACGAATTTCGGCAACCCGGTCGAGAGTTACCTTCTCCATCGGCGATGCGGGCGGCGCCAACATAAAATTGGCCAAAACACCTGGGTCCGCCGTCGTTCCCTCAATCCGTACTGTCCAAGCCTCGCTTCCCAGCCGTACTTCGCCTGCAGACACGTCGCGAAAAGCCTGCTGCAACTGGTTTGCTACATCCGCTGCCGTCAATCCATAACTCACCAGAGCTTGCGGATTTAGCACTACCTGGAGCTCGGGCTTGTTCAAGCCTACTGCCTGTACGCCATCCACTCCCGCGATCCGCTCCAGGTCCTCTTTGATTTCGCGAGCCTGATAGCGTAACTCCTCATCATTTGCCTGACCGACCACCAGAACCATTGCCGTCGGAAAACCGTTTGAACTCGTTATCTCGATAACCTGCGGGTCTTCAGTATTCTCCGGCAATTCAGAATTAGCTTTGTTTTGTATTTCGCGGCGCAAGTCACTAATACGCTTGTCGAACTTACGTTGCGATATGTCATTAAAACGAATTGTGATATCCGACATAGAGTCGCGCGAGTTGCCGCTCACAAAACGAATATCCTGTACCTGGCGAACGGCATCCTCAAGGGGACCTGTAACGAGTTGCTCAACATCAGCGGCCGAAGCACCCGGTAACAGCGTATTGACCTGAACAAAATTGAAATTTATCTCGGGATCCTGCTCGCGTGGCATCGATAAATAGGAAAGGGTGCCCATCATCAGTACGACGACAAACAATATATTTACGAGCGGACCGTTGCTCAGTATGGAGCGAAGAAATTTCATTATTGGCTAATCGTAACCAAGTCGCCATCTTGCAGTCGTGCACGGCCACCAACAATCAAGACCGTAGCACCGGGCAGATCCGTTTCTACGGGTCGACCTTCCTGAGCATGTGGCAATGTCTTAAAAATCGCCTTGCCATTATCCAGAACAAATACCCCCAGTCGCGTGTCACGCTGCACGATGTACGTTGCGGGTATTAGTCCGGTCGCCGCCACCCAAACGACATTACCGCTGGAGCCTATCGGCGCCGCATCTCCCGTGAACCGAAAGCGAGCATGCTGAATCCTACTGTCAGATTCGATCACGGAGGACAAGCGGACCAGGGTAACCGGCCAGCGTTGATCGCGACTTTCAAATACAAGATCCTGCGCCGAATCCAGTTTATTCGCATAGCGTGGATCGATTTCGGCATCCACTTCGCGCTCGTCGTTTTGCACCAATGTGAGTAACGGTGCACCAGGAACGACGTATGCCCCCAATTGAGCGGAACGTGACGTCACAACGGCATCAAATGGAGCGTAAACACGTGTCCTTCGAAGCGCCAAATCCTGAGCCTCTACCGCGGCGACATTGACTTGACGCGCCGCAATATTTACCGCCAGGTCTGTCTGTCGACTTAATAATTCTTCATCAGAAATAAAATTACTCGTTAATAGCTCCTCGGCATTTTTCAGGCGAGCCCGAGCGTTTTCAATTCGTGCGTCACTCGCCGCGAGGTTACCCCTGGCAGTCGCCAGAGCCAGACGAACATCAGAATCATCCAAGCGTAGCAGTAAATCGCCTTTTTTCACGTTGCTGCCCACATCCGCATCGATTTCAGAAACCAATGCGGCGAGTTGGGAGCTGATCACTGACTTATTGGCAGCAATAACATTGGCCGGCGCTGCCAATTGGCTGGTAACGACCAGTTCGTCAAGACGTTTGGTCGTCACTGTCTGGGGTTGCGCAGCTATGGCCGAGAATGACCAGCACGCAATCATGCATGCCGCTAACGAAATGCTTCGCCAAGAGGTTCGCTGATAGCCTGTAATTCGTTCAGGTGAGAACGCGCGCATCGTTTTCCTTCAACCTTATTTGTACAGTTCTTGAGGTGACGTAGTTTAACGTACCTGTGCCCGCCTATACGCATAAATTTAGGCGGAAAAAGGTATCGAAACAGTACAGGTTTCATTTTTTTCGCCAATACCAGACAATGCCAAATCGGTTCTTCAGCCAATCAGGTGAAAAACATGCTCCAGACACGGATTCTGATGTCCGCTTTTGTTCTGCTACTTGCAAGCTCATTGAGCTGGGCAGAGGCCAATAAAGTGGATGTTGCGGCCATTATTGATGGTGACTATGACGCCAACGTGCAAACTGCCAGAAGTATCTGGGAGTGGGCCGAACTCGGATACCTCGAGAACAAGAGTAGCAACGCGTTGCAGCAACGGCTGATCAATGCCGGATTTAACGTCCAAGCGGGCGTCGCTGGCATTCCAACGGCATTTGTAGCCAGTTATGGAAATGGCGGGCCGGTAATAGGCATATTGGCCGAATTCGATGCCTTACCCGGTATCTCGCAAGATGATGGACCACTACGATCCGAGCGTAACGATACCTCCAGCGGTCACGCGTGCGGTCACCACCTTTTTGGGACGGCGTCGAGTTCTGCGGCGATAGCCGTCAGCCAGTGGTTAAAAGAAACGAATACGCCCGGCACCATCAGGGTTTATGGAACGCCGGCGGAAGAGGGCGGCTCCGGCAAGGTCTACCTGGTTCGAGACGGCCAGTTTGATGATGTCGATATCGTCCTGCATTGGCACCCTTCGAGCCGCAATGCAGCCAATATGGAATCAAACCTGGCCAACCGATCCGCGAAATTTCGTTTTCACGGCATCTCAACTCATGCCGCAGGAGCACCCCATGCCGGTCGCTCCGCGCTCGACGGCGTTGAAGCCATGGACATGATGGTCAACATGATGCGCGAGCACATTCCGGATGATGCGCGCATCCATTACGTCATTACATCAGGTGGAGCCGCTCCGAATGTCGTACCCGATTTTGCTGAAGTTTTTTACTACGTGCGGCACCCGAATCCAACTGAACTCGACGCTATCTGGGACCGTGTGATTGACGCTGCCAAAGGTGCTGCTCTAGGCACCGGCACGACTATGGATTTCGAAATCATTCATGGCAATCGCAATGTACTTGCCAATGAGACGCTGCAAAAACTCATCCACGACAATTTCACCAAAACAGGTGGCATCGCGTATAGCGAAACTGAGCAAGAGTTTGCCGAAACTTTGTACAAGAGCCTGTTGAATCCGAGCCGCGAAATCGGAAGTCAGCAGGAAATAGACCCTCTCACTCGATCGTCGAGTTTTGGTTCTACCGACGTTGGTGATGTTAGCTGGGTCGTGCCTACCGGCGGACTGCGAGTTGCCACGTGGGTTCCCGGAACGGCCGGTCATAGCTGGCAAGCAATCGCGGCTGGCGGTACAACCATCGGCTACAAAGGCATGCAGGTTGCGGCGAAAGTTCTCGCCAAATCAGCCCTGGATTTATACACACATCCTGAAATCGTGGCGGCCGCGAAGGCCGAGCACAAAAAACTGCAGGGCAAGGATTTCAAATACACGTCATTATTGGGCGATCGCCCACCGCCGCTTGATTTTCGTGCAGGTAGCGAATAACACAGTATGGTAGGAGCGACGACTGAGTAAATTGAGACAAACTGGGGAGCTGGACTTTATGAATAGAATAACAATGCAAAGAAACATTTCTGTAAAAGCACTTTTTATACTGGCGCTGATTTGTTTGGGGTGGTCCGCACAAGCTACTGCTGATGCCACTGCAAATGCCCTAGATGCAGCAATTGGCGGGGACCACCGCAGTGCAGAAAACAAGGCACGTGACCAGTTCCGGCACCCCAAGGAGACCCTGCAATTTTTTGGCTTCCGGCCTGATATGACGGTGGTCGAAATCTGGCCTGGAACCGGCTGGTACACGGAGATCCTGGCACCAGCGCTCAAAGACAACGGCAAATTGTATGCGGCGCAGTACAGCGTTAATCCTGATGCCAGCTATCAGCGTCGCTACCTCGGGGACTTCCTGAAGATGCTGGGGTCTAATCGCGACGTTTATAGCGAAGTCGAGGTAACCCATTTCTATTTTCCCTATGAACTCAAACTGGGGCCTGCTGAATCAGCTGACCTCGTTGTTACGTTTCGCAACGCACATAATTGGGTAACATCGCAGTCCGGTGGAATCTCATTCGCTCCACTGGCTTTTAAAGCCATCTTTGACGTGTTGAAACCAGGCGGCGTACTCGGCCTTGTCGATCATCGCTGGAGTGATCCTGCGCATGAAGATCCGAACGCAGAAAATGGCTATATGTCGGAAGATCGCATCATCAAGCTCGCGACTGCCGCTGGATTCGAACTGGCTGGCAAGTCTGAAATCAACGCTAACCCGAAGGACAGCAAAGATCACCCGCAAGGCGTCTGGACCTTACCGCCCACTCTGGCTGTTGGCGAAGAGAGTCCCGACAAATATGTGGCGATAGGTGAATCTGATCGTATGACGCTTAAGTTCGTGAAACCTGCAAAGTAATCGTGCAATGCAATTACTGAAACCAGTCCGCAAGAATCTGGGGGACTTTACTGTGCAGCGTGTGCTGCCGGCCCCCTCGCGCCAACTGGTCGGACCATTCATTTTTTTCGATCACATGGGACCCGCACAATTTGCGCCTGGCGCAGGCGTCAATGTACGACCGCACCCGCACATAGGACTGGCAACCGTCACATACCTGTTCGAGGGCATCATCACGCACCGAGACACGCTGGGCTATGACCAGCCCATAACCGCTGGCGCTGTAAATTGGATGACGGCCGGCAAAGGCATCGCCCATTCAGAGCGAACCCCTCCAGAAATGGTCGCGAGCGGTTCAAAGTTACATGGTATTCAGGCGTGGTTGGCTTTGCCGCTGGAGAAAGAAGAGGGCGAGCCGTCTTTTGTGCATTATTCGGCCGCAGAAATTCCCGAGAAACAACTCGAAGGCATCGCCATTAGGGTCATAGCAGGCGATGCATTTGGTGTACGTTCGCCGGTCGCAACGGCCAGCCCAACGATATACGCAGAATTACAACTGGCGGCCAACAGTCGTATCGCAGCACCCTCCCATTATGATGAATTAGCCCTGTACGTGGTATCTGGAGAAATCACTGTTAGCGATATGGTAGTGACAGAAGGATGCATGCTAGTTCTGGATACCGCACAGGAATCTGACATCCTCGCAAATAAAACGGCGCATGTAATGATCCTTGGTGGCGCAGCGATTGAGGGCGAGCGACACCTCTGGTGGAATTTTGTCAGTAGCTCACAGGCGCGTATCGAACAGGCAAAAAAGAAATGGCGCCAGAGAGAATTTGGCGCCATTAAAGGTGAAAATGAATTTATTCCGCTTCCTGACTGAAGCTAAATTGAGAATCAGGGTTTCGATTCCTCAGCTTTTTCCCTGGCCGCTTTAGCTTGCTCACGTCTTTTTGCGGATTGCTTTTTCATACGATCTTTCAATTCCTTTTTTTCCTCATCCGAAAGGGCGTCGTAACGAGCGCGGCGTTCTTTTCTGGCAGCGTCCTTTTCCTCAGGAGTCATCGCATTGTATTCCGCCCGACGTTTCTCCCGTGCCACTTCAATTCTTGCCTTCAAAGTCGCGCGGTCTGCTTCAGACAAGTTATCCAGGAACGCGCGTCTCTCAGCGGGCTCCATATCGCGGATTTGCTCGACGGTCATCGTTTCGACGGAAGGAGCCCCTTCGTTCTCGGCCGCAATTGCGACGGTGCCAAGAAACAAGGCCCCGGCGGTCAGAACCATAATTCTAGAAATCAGTTGCATAGCATTCTCCATGGCAGGGCTATTGCGGGCTAAATAGACTACTACTTATGATCCAGATAACAATGGTTTGGTTCCCAAAAACCGAATTCTCATTGGAACGAGCCTTGCGAAGTGCTGCTGTAATCTGTTGGTCGTGACTTCGTTGTAGGATCACAGCGCTAAATTGCGTATTCTAGCTGCCTACGCAGATAACGGTACCCATCTATGAGTTCAAATCGCCTGCACACGTTCAGCTTTGTATTATGTATATTGTTTCTGAGCGGCTGCGCGGCTCCTGAAAAGCTGGTGTCAAAAATGACCCTGCCGGACGAGCCCACAAACTTGTCTGGACAATGGCGTCTCAATGAGCGGGAAGGCAAAGACCAGGCGGCCGTATTTGCCGCCATCAACGCCAGTGACAAGCACAGAGAGGTCAGTCGATTTGAAGAAGTCACTGGCACCCGTTACGGGCCGCAATATCATCCAAGCGGTCGTTCCGGCGACGCCTGGATAATTGGCAATGCGGGCGGGGCACTCGTCCACGTGTTCCTGAATCTCGCAGACAAGTTGAAGATCACTCAGACCGAGTCGGCCCTGTTTATCAGTTTTAACCGGTCAATAGTCTCCGAGTACACCTTTGGTGAAAATCGGATGATTTCAGTGGGAGAGATTGTAGCTGCGCGTGCTTCTGGTTGGTCAGGAACAACATACGTTATTGAATCCCTGGACGAAGATCGCCGCAAGCTTACCGAGAAGTATTCGCTCTCCTCGGACCAGCAAAAGTTATACCGAAAAATCATCCTCAGAGATGAAAAAATGCAGGAGGTTTCAGTAGCGCAGGTCTATGACCGACTGACAAAATAGGCCTTGCTCACACAAGGTGCAGGCCGGTCTGAACAGCCCACAGGTTTTCATAAATCCCACTCTGCCGAATTAGTTCTTCGTGAGTACCAGCTTCGGTTATGCGGCCTTTGTCGAGCACGTATATGCGATCTGCATGTACGATCGTCGACAACCTGTGAGCGATAATAATAGTTGTACGGGTTGCTGCAATTCTCGCCAGTGATCGCTGGATTGCAGCTTCCGTTTCATTATCAACCGCCGAAGTTGCCTCATCCAGGATCAGCACAGGTGGATCTTTCATCAAAGCTCGCGCAATCGAAAGTCGCTGACATTGTCCACCGGATAATTTTTGACCACGCTCGCCAATTATCGTGTCAAAGCCCTCGGGCAGGTTAAGAATAAATTCAGTAGCCTCAGCCGCATCCGCAGCTGCCAAAACTTGCGCATCTGTTGCCGAGCGCGAGCCATAAGCAATGTTTTCCCGTACTGTTCCCTGAAAGAGAAATACATCCTGGCTCACCATGCCGATGCAACGCCGCAAGCTCTTAAGTGTGAGACTATCGACAGGGTGCCCATCCAGCTTTATTTGCCCACGATCCGGCGTGTAGAACCTCAGGAGCAATTTGATTAACGACGTCTTTCCGGAGCCCGTTTGCCCAACGAAAGCGATCGTTCCGCCCGCAGGTATTTCAATATTAATATCGCTCAGAACCGGATGCCCTGGAGTGTACGAAAAGTCCAGACCCTCTATTTCAATGCGCCCGGCGACCTTTGTTATCGGCGTAGCGCCTTCGGCGTCCCTTATTTTTACTGGCGCAGCGATTAAATCGAGAATACGCCGAGTGGACGCCATCGCACGCTCATAAAGATCGACAGTCTCGGCAAGACTGGTCAGAGGCCACAGCAGGCGCTGGGTTAAAAATACCAACACTCCATAGGCACCCACATTCAATTTTCCTTGCAGTGTCATCCAGCCGCCCACCAGGAAAGTAGCCAGGAACCCAAGCAGAATTGCCATACGAATTATTGGAATGAATGCAGAGCTAATAGCAATCGCTTTCCGATTTGCCTCGACATAAGCCGCGCTATCCTCTCGTACCTGGTTAGCTTCCATGGATTCTGTCGCGAAACTCTTGATCGTCGTAATACCAATGATATTCGACGAAAGGCGGCCCGCTAAATGGCCAACTTTTTCCCGGACCATTGCATACAAGGGTTGCGCGCGGCGTTGAAAATAAAACGCACCAATGATGATCATTGGAATAGGGCTAAATGCCATCAATGCGATAAGTGGCGAAACAGCAAAGAACACGGCGCCGACCGCCACCAGGGTGGTCACCACTTGAATTATGCTGTTCGCGCCGCCGTTCAAAAATCTCTCAAGCTGATTTACATCGTCATTGAGGATAGACACAAGACTGCCGCTACTACGTTCTTCAAAGAATGACAGATCGAGACGCTGCACGTGCTCATATGCGTCAAGACGCATTTCATGTTGCAAGTCCTGCGCCAGATTGCGCCAAAGAACAAGGTATAAATACTCAAATAGTGATTCGAATACCCAAATCAGCAACGTGAGAGCACCGAGCAAGCCCATTTGCCAAATAGGATCGACAATTCCTAGTTCAGCAACGAATGAGTCCTGCTGCCGAACGACAACGTCGATCGCAATACCAATCAGTATTTCCGGCATCACATCAAATAATTTATTTGCCATAGAACATAAGGTGGCAAAAATTATTCGTTTGCGAAATCCTCGCGCATATCGCAACAGCCGAGTCAGAACGTCGAATGAGCTATCTCGTTGTTGTTCTTCTGTGCTCACCGGGTCCGCCTTTGATGTCATTCAAGAGTTTTCGATCGGCTAATCAATATCGACCGATTTGATTGCGATTGTCGCAAATCCGGCGATCAAAAGCGGTATCGTGAAAATTATAAAGTTTGCCGTCATAGACAACCCGATACCGATCAACAAGCCACCCAGTATTGGTCCAATGACCGCGCCAACCCTGCCAGCACCAATTCCCCAACCGACACCCGTCGAACGCAGCTCAGTGGGATAAAGCCGCGCAGCAACGGTGTATAGACCGGTAAATCCGCCCTGAACGCCAAAACCTATCAAACCAAACAAAACCAGAACCAGAATGGTTCCGGAAAAGAATCCGAATATCAGCATCAACGCAGCCGTCGCGAACATGAACGTTGCGATAACCCGCTTTAATCCAAAGCGCAATGACAAGAATCCCTGGGATAAAATACCAATCGCAGCCCCTAGATTAAAAACACTGCCCGCGTAGATAGCCAATTCGACCGAAAGACCGGCGCTGCTTGCCAGTTTAGGGATCCAGCTGATCAGAAAATACAAAGTCGCGAAGGACATGAGGAATGCGAGCCACAGTAGAAGCGTAGCGGCGCGTCGATCTCTTGCAAATAGGGCGCGCACACCTTTTTGCCCACCTTCCGTTGTGTCATTGGCCAGCTCTCCCAACGGCCGCTGACCCATGCGCTGCAAAATATGGTTAATGCGCTGTAATGCATTTCGTGGGCGGCGCCGAACAAGAAAACTGATTGACTCCGGTAGCCACCAAAATACCAGCGGCAACATGATTGTCGAGATACCCCCAGCAACCAGGAACATCGCCCGCCACCCGTACTCAGGGACCACTTGTGCAGCAATCAATCCTGATACGGTCGCGCCAACTGGGTAACCAGCCAATGCCAATCCCACGAAGAAGTTTCTATTCCGGTCTGGCGAATATTCTGCGACCAATGTCGCAACAGTCGCGAGCATGGCGCCAATTCCCAAGCCACTGATAAAACGCAATACGACCAACTCTGTGATTGAATTGGCCAGGGCAGTCAACAAAACTCCTGCAGTAATAATCACCAGGCAGACGAGGATAGTTGGCCTCCGACCGAATGCATCGGCTTTTGGCGCCAGGACTACTGCACCGAGAGTCATCCCCAGGACTCCCGCTGAGAAAACGCCCCCGAGCGCCTCAGGACCAATCGCCCATTCCTGGGATAGGGAAGGGGCGACATAAGCAATAATCAGAACGTCCATCCCATCGACCATATTGAGTACACAGCAAATGAAAATCACAATGATTTGCAGCGCCGTCATAGCGCTCGAATCAATCAATGTCTTTACGTCCAACCTGCTCAATTCCTTTTATTCCTGTCACATCGATTTCGCAGCAATCGCGGCGAGCGACACAATGTATAGCAACACTGTGGCCATTAGAACCGTAAATATCGGCCAGAACCGCAAAATCGCCAAGGCCCGCAAATAGACTCGACGGACGGCGGACTGTTGCTGCGGCTCTGGGCTTGTGAGATAAAGCACGCGCGGCACAGAAGGCCGCAGTCTACTTTTACCAAACGTGTCGGCAGCACCTGCGGCACCCAGAGAGAAATCCCCTAATCATGAGTTTTTCAAGAATCGCCGGAACGGGCTCGTATCTACCGGCCAATATTGTCACCAACCAGGATCTCGAAGCGAGGCTGGAAACATCTGACGAATGGATTCGGAGTCGGTCCGGCATTAAACGGCGGCACATAGCGGCGGCGGACGAATTTACGTCCGATATGGGGATTAACGCGGCCAGGAATGCACTCGAAATGGCCGGCGTCGGCGTTGAAGAAATTGATCTCATAGTCGTTGCGACAACTACACCCGACAAAGTATTCCCCAGTACCGCATGTATCATTCAGCGCAAGCTGGGTATCCACGGCTGTGCGGCCTTTGATATTCACGCGGCTTGCGCAGGCTTCGTTTACGCGCTCGACGTGGCAAATCGCTTTATTCGCACTGGTGGCGCACGGAAGGCGCTGGTAATCGGCTCGGAAACCTATTCACGCATTCTTGACTGGAACGATCGTGCAACGTGTGTGCTGTTCGGCGACGGCGCCGGTGCCGTTGTGCTCGAGGCAAGTGACGCGCCAGGTATACTCTCGTCACATGTCCATGCGGATGGCCAGTTCGAAGAATTGCTGCATGTGCCCGCCGGGATTTCCTCGGGCTACGACATAGTCAGGGCCGAAAGTGCCTTCATTCAGATGTCTGGGCACGAAGTCTTCAAAAAAGCAGTGAGTACACTCGATGCCATGGCCAGGGAGACGCTTGATATCAATAATGTCGCCCACGCCGATCTTGACTGGTTTGTACCGCATCAGGCCAATTTGCGCATCATAAAGGCGGCCGCCAAAAAACTTGAGATTCCAATGGAGCGGGTCGTCGTTACTGTTGATGAGCACGCCAATACCTCAAGCGCTTCTATCCCGCTTGCGCTGGATGTCGCAGTCCGAGATGGCAGA
>JAHEFE010000078.1 GCA_024640365.1 Woeseiaceae bacterium
GAGTTGGCCGGCATGCCATTTGTGGATCCGCGCCGGCGCCTGTTGTCGCGCTGGCCACTATTCGATTCGGGTAGTGGTGTGCGCACGGAGCAGGTTCCTGCCCCCTATTCGACGACGGGACTTGACCGTTCGGCATTGCATGCCTGGGCGATGGTTCGTCCCGGCAAAGTGGTCGCCGTATCCAACGTGCACTTATCGAGTTCGCCGTCGGCCATGCGAGCGATTCGCGATGGTGACACGGCCGCCGAAATTATTGCCCTTGAGCTCAAAGTGCGCGGTGCCGAGACCGAGCCGTTGACGGCGCTGGAGAGCATCGCTGCTGACGGCACGCCGGTCTTTCTGGTTGGTGACTTTAATACGCCGTCTCACCTGGACTGGACGGCGGCCAGGATGCGTGCCGGCGCTGATATACCTTTTGCCATCGAGTGGCCTGTGACACGGATGCTGGCCGATGCGGGCTTACGTGACAGCTATCGCGAAATCTATCCTGACCCCTCGCTGCACTCGGGCATCACATGGACTCCCGGGGCGCCGCACCCGCTCCATTTGCGCAACCAAAACCGCATTGACTATGTTTTTACCGGCGGTAACAGCCGCACACTCGATTCCGAAATCGTCGGTGAAGTCGATGGTCCAGAGGTCGACATACAAATTGCGCCCTGGCCGTCGGACCATCGGGCGGTGGTCTCGACTTTCGCCGTGGTGCCAGCGACCGCGCCGCCACTTATATCCGTGACACCGCGACGTGTGTATCCCGGGGAAGCGGTACTGGTCCGCACCTGGGATCCACTTGGTCCCGGCTGGACCGCTTTAATCGTTCCTCGGAATGGATCCCCGGGCGACGCAATTACGGGCGTGCGCGATTTGCCACATGACTATCAGCGCAGTATTCCTCTCTCAACGCTCGGCATGTCGCCGGGCGACTACGATGCTTTGTTGGTCGGAGAAGACGGAGTGACGCTCAAACGAGCCGGGTTCACCGTTGCTACTCTTGGTGCAATGCCCGAGGTTCGCGTGCTCACACCCTCGGTGCGTATCGGCGAGGCAATCGGGGTCGCATGGCAGAACGCGCCGGGGGCGCTGCGCGATTGGATCGGACTGTATCGTGCAGGAGAGAAGGACGTCTCGCAGTATCTCGAATTCGTATACACCGAGGCATCGTTTGATGGCGAGGCAATGCTACTGCCGACTGTGGATGCGAAACCACTGACGCCCGGCGATTACGAAGTACGCCTGATGCACGATGAGACCTACGTAGTTCTTGCCGTGGCACCGGTGCGACTGCTGCCATAGGAATCTGCGGGAACAGGTTCGTGTAATCGAAGAGGTCTCAAGTTAACACCTCGGCGATCGATCGAGAAAGGTTAACTGCAATGCGACACGAGAGGAAATTGCTTTGGCGGCAAAGGCAAAACAAGGTATTTGAAAAACCCACGGAACCTAAACGTGGAGAAACGACTTGCGGCAATATATGAGCTAAAGTAGGCGGCATACTAAAGGCTCAAAAAAGTCATAAGTTAACTATCTTTTATCATGCCTCAATGGACAAATTGTGGCGGCGCTGGGCAGTAACATGAAAACAATTGGTCTCTTGGGTGGCATGAGTTGGGAAAGTACAGTTAGCTACTATCGAGCTATCAATCAAGGCATCAAAAAATCTCTTGGCGGTCTGCATTCAGCGAAAATTGCGATGTATAGCGTCGACTTTGATCCTATTGAAAAACTACAGCATGAAGGTGACTGGGAAGGCACAGCAAGATTACTTTCGGAGGCGGCCCGGGGTATAGAGGCGGCTGGTGCGGATTTTTTGCTTATCTGCACAAACACTATGCACAAGGTTGCTCCGCAAATTGAAAAGGCAATCACAATCCCCTTGCTTCACATCGCTGATGCAACAGCAGACGTTCTTTTGTGCGAAGGCATCAAAAATGTTGGCTTGCTGGGAACGGCTTTTACGATGGAGGAGGATTTCTACAAGGGTCGGTTGAGCGAAAAACATGGGCTCAACGTTCTGATTCCAAATAAAGACGACAGACAAATTGTTCATAAAATAATTTATCAAGAACTGTGTCTGGGGAAAATACAACCCAATTCAAAAGCTGAATATTTACGCATCATTGATACGCTGGCTAGTCATGGAGCTGAGGCAGTGATACTTGGCTGTACTGAAATCGGATTGTTGGTGAGCCAGGCCGATACCAATGTAAGACTATTCGACACCACGGTCATTCATGCGGAAAAGGCTGTGGAACATGCAACACAACCATCGTCCGAGCGCTGACAGTGACAAGCTTGCTCGCGATTCTTTTTGGGCCAGGAGATGTAACACGTTAGCTTACGCCACCTTATGATTACAGGAGTGTGTCCATGAGACGACTTATTGCCTCCACATTTGTTTCGCTTGACGGTGTAATGCAAGCGCCCGGCGGACCGGAAGAAGATCCGACGGGCAAGTTTGCCCTTGGGGGCTGGATGTTCAACTACTCGGACGAGTCCATGGATATCTCCGAATCGGGTTTTGATGCCAAGGACCGGGAGCTGGTGCTTGGTCGCAGGACCTATGAAATATTCGAAGCGTACTGGCCTTACCAAGCCGAAGACAATCCGATAGCCAGGACCTTTAATGCAACGAGAAAGCATGTCGCATCTCGCACACTGACGACGCTTCGTTGGAATAATTCGACACTTCTGGGCGGCGACGTCGTCTCGGCTATCATCGCTCTCAAAACCCAAGCCGGCCCCGACCTGCAGATCATCGGCAGTGGCAATTTGCTTCAAACGCTGCAGGCCGCGGCAGTCATAGATGAGTACAACCTGTGGACTTTTCCTGTCGTGCTCGGGAGGGGTAAACGCCTCTTCAGTGAGACTGCCAATCCATCCAATCTGCGACTGGTTTGCTCACAGGTTTCTAATACTGGCGTTATCATGAGTACCTATGTACCGGATGGCGATGTTCAGCCGGGTTCATTTTCGACAGGCGAGCCGAGTGAGATGGAGTTGGCTCGACGCAAAAGGATGGCAAGTGGTACGTGGTGAAGCGAATTAGAATTTATTGCACGCTGTAAATATTTTTATCGGACGCCACGTCGCAGAATTCCCTGATCCAGGTGCCTGGCGATGCTCTCAAGGAATCGCACCAGCAAGTAGGCTTAATTCAATGACACCCGGCGACGTCACTCTTCTCGGTTGTTTTCCAATAGTGGACGGCCCATGTGTAGACTGCACATCCGGGATACAGTCCAAATTTTCGTCAACTGTATTGCCGGCAAATTAGGTAGACTGTCACCACTTTTGCTTACCGAGGAACCCGGGGAATGACAATAACAACACCTGAAACGGTTGCGGAAGCCGCCGCGAGCGATCGCTCCTTTCTCGGCCATCCGGTCGGTCTCGGCTACCTGGCGTTTACCGAGGCCTGGGAGCGGTTCTCGTTTTACGGTATGCAGGCGCTGCTCGTGCTCTACATGACCAAGTCGTTGCTGTTGCCCGGGCACGTTGAAAACGTCGTCTTGTTCGAGCAGTTTCGCCAACTGTTTGGCGGACTGGATGGACAGGCGTTGGCCTCGGCCATTTTTGGAACCTACGCGGCCAGCGTCTATCTGACGCCGATACTGGGCGGCTACCTCGCCGACCGCATCCTTGGCAAGCGCAGAACTGTATTGCTCGGTGCGATCACGATGTCTGCCGGACATTTCCTGATGGCGTTTGAATCCTGTTTTCTGTTCGCATTGCTGTGCCTGGTCCTGGGTAGCGGCATGTTCAAGGGCAATCTTGCCAGCCAGGTTGGGGCACTCTATGGTCCCCACGACTTGCGCCGCGCTGATGCTTTCCAGATTTACTACCTCGGTATTAATGCCGGTGTCATCGCCTCTCCGTTGGTCGTTGGTACCTTGGGCGAAGTGTACGGCTGGCACTACGGTTTCGGTGCCGCCGGCATTGGCATGCTGCTCGGACTCGCGATCTACGTGGCCGGCCAGAAACATTTACCCAAAGACCATTTGGCCCCCAAGCAGGCAAGTGCACGGGTAGTGGCGCCCGCGCTGCAGCCCGGTGAATGGTCTACAGTCATTGCGCTGCTGGTGCTGATACCGGTACTGGCCATTGGCATCGTGCCGAACAATCAAATCTTCAATGCCTACCTGGTGTGGGGCGATCAGCAGTTTGATTTGTACTGGGCCGGCCAAAAGTTGCCGACGACCTGGCTGATTACACTCGATGCCATTGTCAGTGTCAGTTTCCTGGCTGGTGTGGCTCTCTTTTACCGCTGGTACGGCAAGCATTGGCGTGAACCTGATGAGATCGGCAAGATTATCATCGGTTCAATATTCTCAATCGGCGGCATGCTGTGCCTCTATATGGCGGCGGCAACCCAGGGGGAGGGTGAGAAAATTGGCCTCGCGTGGCCGGTCGCTTTCCACGTTATCAATAGCATTGGTTTCGCACACATGTTGCCCGTCAGCCTGGCATTGTTTGCCAAGGCGGCTCCGAAGGCGATCAACGCGACCATAATCGGCTTGTATTATTTCGTATTCTTCATCGGCAACTCGCTGGTCGGTTGGGTAGGAGGTTTTTACGAAACCATGTCGACAACCAGTTTTTGGCTGATGCACGCGGGATTTGCAGCGTTCTCGGGTGTCTGTTTCGTGTTGTTCAAATTGTTGGTTGGTAATCACCTGGATGGTCGCGCGCAAGAGGAGTGAACCGCCGTATTAGTCGGAACCAGGCGAGGTTCAAGTGGTTAAAGTAATGTCGTCAAGGGTGGCGGCACTTCGCAGTGGAAGAATGTTTGGAAGGCGTACCTGACTAATGCCTATGGTTGTCGGTTAGACTTCGATTTGTCACTATTTGTGTTGTTAGCCTTTGAATCGGTAGTTCCTATGACGTCACTATC
>JAHEFE010000079.1 GCA_024640365.1 Woeseiaceae bacterium
CTGAAAAAGAGGGCGCCAATTTGTGCACCGGCGGTCACGGACTCGGGCGTTCTGGATACTTCCTGCAACCGACTGTCTTTACCGGCGTTACACCGGATATGACCATTGCGAAGGAAGAAGTCTTCGGTCCGGTGCTTTCCATCATGACTTTTCGAGACGAAGACGAGGCTATTCGTATCGCAAACAGTACTGATTATGGGCTCGTCAGCGGTGTGTTCACGCGTGACCTCGATCGAGCAACCGGAGTGGCAAGGCGTATCCGTGCGGGCCAGGTGTTCGTCAATGAATGGTATGCCGGCGGTGTCGAAACGCCGTTTGGTGGTTACGGCAAGTCAGGCTATGGCCGGGAAAAGGGACGGGAAGCATTGTGGAATTATGTGCAGACCAAGAATGTCGCTATTCGCCTGGCGTAAATCTCGACCAGGAAGGCGGCTGATATTTTCATCAATCTGGGTGGTTTGTATGAATGTCGGCAATCCTAACGAGTGTCCGCATTGTTCCAAAGCGGACGCTCAGATGCCGAATTTCTGCACTATATGAGTGGCTGCTTTCGGCCATTAGCAGCCTCTCATCATTCTAGCAGCTCAGCGGCCGCTTTCGAGGGTAAAGCGGTCTCTCCGCAGTGTAACCGTCCACGGGCTGCTTACGGATAAAAGCCGGAGGTGAGTAACTGCAGATATAGCCAGAATTTGTCGCACAGAGTTGCCTCAATTGACAGAAGACGCTCCGGTGGCCCAAGAGCCAAGCCAGGTCCTCGATTAGGCAAACAGGTCAACGTGAGGCCACCACTTGGCAGATCGCTTTTTGGACACGAGAGATGGCTTCGTTCCTATCGACGGTTGGTGATTGCGCAGCCTGCTGGTTTAGCATCGGTAGCACATAGTCGCTTTTGACAGCCCAATTGACACCCTGTGGCAGCGTCCCAGTGGCCCGGTAGAAACTCTCTACGGCCAGAGTCGAAGCAACCACACCGATAACATTTCCGCGGTAATCTACAACAGGACCTCCAGAATTACCCGGTTGAATTGGTATCGAAATTTGCATATACGCTGCTTCATCTTCAATGCCCGATAAGGCGCTTATTGATCCTTCCGTAAACTTCGCATTCGTACCTAAAAGCGATTTGACTGGATAGCCAATGGTAAACACTGGCTCCCCCAGTTGAACCGTTTGCGCAGGCGTAAGTGGCAAGTGGTCCGGAGAAGATACGTCCATTTTGAGGATCGCAATATCATTAGCAGAAGACTGCTGCGTCACCACCGCTGCTGCCTGTCTTCCGTCGGCCAATATGACGGATATCTCATTCGCCTGGTCGACGACGTGTTGGCTAGTAACTGCAATCCCATCGGGCGAGACGAGAAAACAGGTGCCTTGGCTCGTTGCAGCTACTTCGTTTTGTTTGCCTGGATACTCTCGGACGATCATCTGCTGGGTTAGACTGTATGAAAGCGGATCAAGCACTGTCATCGTCATTACATTTGGGCCTTGCAGCACGTATGGCGAATTCAAGAAATCGTGTGAAAATCCGAAATTTCCACCCGTATAAACGCCAGCATCTGCAGATGAGTTTATTAACAGCTTCACCTGCCCAGGGCTCCATCGATTCGAATACGACCGTATGGTTACACCCAAGTATTCATATGCCGGGTAGAGGTCGGTATCGTTCTTTATAATTGCAACAAGGTAGCTACTATCGCCCCACTGCCAAATTCCTTCAATGGCGTCTAGATTGCGATCCTGGAAGTAGACGTTTATCGCCTCACGTTCTGTTTCTGGCGCCCTCCCAGATGCAAAATATGTGGCCGGCAGCGCCGGAGACGGATCAAATATTTGGCCCGAAATCCTTGTGAATTTCGTTCCTTCGAAAGTCAGGTTATACATTAATCCCTTCGCACCGAATACAACACCTTGAACCGGCTCGTCATTGGTGTCTGTTTTGAAGTTCTTATTGGTGCCGGCGTTCAGCACCGCGATTGAACCATCTACCCCAGCTTGCCATCCATTGGATGTACGAAACTGATTCAATGACTTGATGCTGCGAAACGCCACGATCATTGACTTCGATTGAATTCCGAGCTGAAGTCCGACGGAAGCGCTACTAGTCCGATAGTAAGCGACACTCTGTCCATCAACGCGCAGTACTCCTTCGCCCGTTTCACCACCAATGCCGACGCCCATCTTGATTACACTGGGAAACACGAGGTAACCGGATTGGTCATTAAGAAAACTTTCCGCCCAGTCAAACTCTTCCTTAAATTGCGCAAGCGCCTTGTCGGCATCGGCATCGATTTCCAGATTGTTTACGTCCATAGACGCACATGATGTGAGCAGCCCCATCAGTGCCGTCAACAAGACGGAAACGAACCAACAAGTGACCTTGCTTTCCGACGAATACGATCCGATCAATTCTCTGATGAGTGCATGCATCTAAATAATATTAAACCTAACCGATGTAAATTCGACCACTTGGCAGTTAAGCAGTCATTACTTTTCTATCACTAGATAAAACAATAGAGTGAGAACATCGTAAATTGGAAAAACTATGAATAATGCGTGGTGTTCCGCATTTTAGAGGCAAAAGAACGTGAAATGTGTCACTTACCACGCTGCCGAATTTAATCTGATATCGAATTTGATAGTCAGCTTGAGTTCATTAACTGCCTCTCATCATTCTAGCAGCTCAGTGGCTGCTTTCGAGGGTAACCCAGCCTCTCGGTAGCCTAGAAGCCCAGGGGCTGCTTTCGGCCATAAGCGGCCGCTCAGAAACCATATAACCATAGAGCTATTTCAGCCGTGACTTGATACGTGCCAAATACTCGTGTGGGTCTTTACGTCAGTCTTTCCGATGGCGTCGTTAAGTGCGTCTAGATACTCGGCGCCTTCATATCCAGCAAAACCTTGATTTTCAAGAAACCAAGCTCTGCCAATGGGCGTACTGAAATAAGTTGCCACATAGTCCGACGCCTCGTCTTTTATTTTGTAGGCAAGACCGAATCTCAATTGCATTGACGCCTGTGCCAGCTGGGCACCCATTATCATGTTGAAATAGCTATTGAGTTTCCGAATTTCGCTATCTGTAAGCGGCTTTCCTTGTTCTTCCTGCTTATAGATTAGAGAGTCAATATCATTATCGTGCTCAAAGCGATAAATGTCTTGCCACTCCATATACAAGTCACGCACCGACTGCGCTCTTGCCAACTGATTGTTTTGCCGCAACTCCTCGGCCACGAAAAAAATACCCGCTATAACTCCAATGGCTGCAAGAAGTTGCAACCAATCGTTTATTTTTGAAACGTTAATCTGCCCATCTCCCGTTGAAAACAACTCACAGCAGAGCAAATTATGGCCACTTTGGGTCAATTGCGCCCTCTCATCATTCTAGCAGCTCAGAGGCCGCTTTCGAGGGTAAACCAGCCTCTCAGTCGCTTAGCAGCCCAGGGGCTGCTTACGGCCAATAGCAGTCAGTCGCCGCGACCGAGAAACGATAGTATTTCGCTTCACGGCGCTTCGGAAGCTGAGCTCTGGCATCGGTCGTCCAACGACTACTCAACACACCACCGATTTACGTCCTCAACGAATCCGTCCGCATAGTTGCCGAGATTTCTTATCCAAAACTGCTGCGCGCCTCTTTGCTCAAGCAACCCGCACAGTGATCCTTTCCAGCCTGCGAAATCGCCTTCTTCAATCAGACCCTTTTTGAAGTACAGCCACGCCGATTCGTGAGAATTGAATGCCGAACGCAGCCAGTAGTTGAACCTGTCCAGCTCGTTCTCATCCAGTGACTGTGGATCGGCGTAGCCGCGACTAATCAATTCGGAAAGTTGCGGGTTTTGGGCGACATCCCGAAACGCGTTATTTGAACTGTCATTCAACTCGAAGATCGCTTGGGCGCTAACAGCCGCAGTATTTTGCCTGAGCTCAAGTCCAACGAAAATGAGCCCCAACAAAACAGCCGCAGCACTGATGATCTCCAGTACAAGTCTGAACCCGCCGCTGTCCCAATTGCTCATTGAGTTCCCCACCAATTTGATTCACCGGCTGCCCGCTTCGGGTCAATACCGGACAGTTTAGACTAAACTAGCAAGCGGCTGATTTCGGCCAGGAGAAGGCATTCGGGCATCCGAATGTTCAATCCACTGCTTCACCGGAATCTACAGCATCAAGCCAACTGTCGACTCCGTCGTCTTCAAAGATCATCCGCTGATTTCGCTCGCTCTGTCCGCGCAAATAGGCGTCGCGGAAAGTTTCGAAGCCCGCATAGCGACGTAACGACTGGTACGCACGATGAACATCCTCGCGCGTAGCAAATCCTTCTTGGTAGAGGCGTCTCATCATTGCTGCTTGGGCCGCCCGTTGTTGGATAAAAAAATCCAGCTGAACTGATTCAACTTCGTCCAACTCAGCGCCTGCGATTGCTTTTTGCAGCACAGAAGCAAGATCGCGATTTGTTGCGACGTCGCTATTGATCGCGACCCAATTGGACGAGAACTGGGTTGTGAGCGCTATACGGTTGCTCTCCGTGTTCGAGCGCAATTCAAAAACCAAGAACACTATTCCGATCAGGACAGCTACGTTGGCGCCAAGACCGAGCCATTCATTTACTTTGCTAGCATTCACGCATCTAAATTCTTACGTGCAATCGCACCGAAACCTCCGCACTTTGACCGGCCACTATGAGTCAATCGCAGCCTCTCATAAGTTTAGCAGCTCAGCGGCTGCTTTAGAGGGCAAACCAGCCTCCCGGCAGTTTAGCTGTCCAGGGGCTGCTATCGGCCAGAAGCAGCCTCTCAGCGACGATGCGATGAGAAGCTGCTCTCGGCGAGGGGCGGCAAACAGCCGATTGCGACAGTTCGCTTTCGTGACGTAGACATTAGCGCACGGAAGAATAC
>JAHEFE010000014.1 GCA_024640365.1 Woeseiaceae bacterium
ACGGCACATTCATGGACGAAGTAATTAACCAAGGAGAGGATCATGAGAGCATTGAACAAAGTAGAGTTGCAATTGGTTGCCGGTGGCGAAGGCGAATGCACAGCCAGCGATGGCGGCAATAGTTACGGGGGCGTGTCGGAGCCTGATGACGTTGGACCGGAGCTAATTAGTTTATATGAGGGTGCTGTCGCGGCGGCATCGCACATCATTGAGCGGGTGGCCGACGCGTTGTAATTAGCGCGCGGGATGGTCGGGTCAGCGCGGCTGGCTCGACCACTTCGGCGGCAGCAGGCGCCAACAACACCAGCTTGTCCCTGCAATAATTGCCAACGACAAAATAATCAATTCCGTACTGGTGGCCATGTAGCTGCCTGGGGCCCGCACCGGCAGGTCGCAATGGTTCTGTACGTTGTACAGAAAGTTATAGCTGCCGTGCGTGATGGTAGACAGCCAGAGTTGTCGGGTGCGCAGAAATTGTATACCGGCGTATAGGCCAAAAAGGAATGCCGTAGCGAGGCCAGTGGTTTTGTGGCAAACCGCGAATAGAAGCGCGCTTATCAAAATGGCGGTGGCGGTGCCTCGATGGAGGAATGCTGGCAACAGGAATCCTCGATTGATAATTTCCTCTACGACAGGCGTTAAAATCGACCCCGCGAGGATCCCCAGAGCAAGACTGGTTGCCGGATTGCAGTTGCCCCAGAGCCTGGCGCTTTCAGTGTCGATAATGGACGCTCCCAGTCCCAGTTTTAACGCAAACACGAGTACATGCAGGTAGCTGAAGGCAATGTACAAAAAAATGCCAGCTACGATAGCGCGCAGCATGAGTCTGGTATCTAGTCCTTCGACCGTAAAAAGGGAACGCAGATATTCCCGATGTGGCTTCAACAAGGGGTAGCACAGTACCGCCAAAGATAAGGGCACTGCCAAATAGCTGAGGTCCTTCGCAGTAATATCCAGGAAGCCTTGTTGGAGTAGGTATCTGCGGGAAATCTCCCGGGCGATGAGCGCGCAAGCTTCAAAGAGGAGCAGTATCGTTACGAAGTGTTTCTCAAATCGTCGCGCTTGAGGCACGGGCTCTCCTTATGGGCTGCATTTATCAATGCAATCAGACTAGCGTAGAAACCGCGAACTAGAGCTTTCCGAAACTCGTTATTATCTGCCGATTTGCCCCGTCGAACGGCAGTTTCCACTCTCGGTGTTTATGTCTGTTCCACAATTTGCTCGAAATCTTCCTTGTAACGAACCGAGCAATCGGGGCAAACGAAATCGTCCGGAAGCTCAGCGAAGGGCGTAGCAGGCGCATAACCTTCACGGCTATCACCAAGTTCCTCCGAATAGGTATAACCACACTCCGGGCAGCGAAAGCTACTCATGGTTGCGAGCCGCCAGTAGTTTGCTGCAGGTCGGTTTGTCCATACCGGGCAAACAAGCTCCGTCGTCTATCGGGGTCAATGTTTACGTTATTCAGGTCTCCGGCAACTTGAGACAGGCCAAGGAGACGCTTGTCCATGATTTTGAACCAGAGTGGCGGAACATAGGCGAGCAGGTAGGATCCGAAATAGCCACTCGGCAATTGCGGCACATCATCAATGTGGCGCAGGGATTGATAACGGCGTAAAGGATGCGCATGGTGATCAGAATGTCGTTCAAGATGAAATAACACGAGATTGCTGTAGATGTGATTGCTGTTCCACGAATGATGCGGCTGGCATCGTTCGAACTTGCCGTCCTCAAGAATTCGCCGCAGGAGACCGTAATGCTCGACATAATTTGCGCTGGTGAGCTGCCACCACGCGAAGAAATTATGCAGCATAAGAAATACGATCATCTGCCAGCCAAACGCCAAAATGAGGCTAATCTGAAGAACTGCCGTGATAGCGAATGACTGCAGGATCTCGTTTTCATAACTCCATATAGCGGATCCTTTGCGATTCAGGCGCTCTACTTCAATCTCGCAGGCGCGCTTGAATGCGCCGGGTATCTCCCGCAAAGCGAACTTGTAGATACTTTCGCCCATACGTGAACTCGCCGGATCTGAGGGTGTGGAAACGTCTCTGTGATGACCTCGGTTGTGTTCGATCCAGAAATGACCGTAAGCGGGGACCGCAAGAACTATCTTGGCGAGATTGCGCTCCAGCCGGGACTTTTTGTGCCCAAGCTCGTGGCCGGTATTAATACCAAGCCCGCTACCCATACCGGCAATGATTGCGAGTCCACAATATGCCCACCAGTTCAGGTTCTGGGTGCTGGCCCACCAGGCAGCCACGATTAGCGCGACAAAATGCAGTGGCACTACGGCGTAGGTCAGATAGCGATAGTAGTGGTCCTCGTTAAGTTGTGGCACCACTTCTTCTGGAGGGTTATTACGATCTTCGCCAAGGATCCAGTCCAGAGTCGGGGCGAGAATGTAGCTCAATGCCAGCGGAAGCAGCAGCCAGGCTTGCTGGCCACTGAGGTGATGAAACAAGATTCCGAGGAGGGCCTGCAATGGGTAGGTCACGGAGAGCAACCAGAGCCATCTCTTGCGGTCGACGTAGCTGATCTCTGCGCCGTTTTGCAGCGTAGCGGTATACACAGTCATGCGTAATCCCCCTTACGTGAATGATCTTATATGACCATTTTTCGACCAGTTCGGCAATCGTAGTTGCGCCGCTTTGGGCCAAAAAGCTGCTAATCAATGGACGATGGCAGATAATGCGGGTTTGCGCACTGCCGTAATTCTTCTCGACGTGGAGTTCGACCTTTCGCGCCGCCATTGTTTAAGGATAAGAATCGTGAAAATAAGATTGCTGACATTAGCGACCGCGGCACTGCTTCTTGGCTGCGGGCCCGCCAGTAATAAAGCCACCCCCGAAAAACCGTTCATCAGTGCAGCCGATTTAGGAGAGCAAGCACGTCTGAGCAATGCTCAAAATCTCGCGCTCCCTGAATTTGCTGAGGCCAATATTGAACGAGGAGGGCAATTATTCGGGCAGTGCAGAGGATGTCACGGTGTCGACGATGGCGGTATGAATCTGCTGGGACCCAATCTGTATGGTGTTTTCCGTCACAAAGCCGGGGGGAATGACAAGTTCGGCTACACCCAGGCATTATCTACTGCGCGTTTTTATTGGACGCCACAAGCATTGGATGGCTGGTTGTTAAATCCCTCGAGGTTCTTGCCGGGTAATGCCATGAGCTTTATGGGCATCCTTAATCCGGACGACCGGCGCGATCTGATAGCCTGGTTGCTGACAGTCACAGCGTCGCCTGAGGCCGAATCCGCCAACAATTAGCGAGCTCTTGCCGCTGTCTATCGCCGAAAAGCGGAACTGGTTCACAGAATTGAAAGGCAATTCCATCAAAGATGGAGCGCTGCAATGCATATGGATGCTGGCTGTCGCCAGCCTCGTGATGATCTAACAATGGAATAACGCCAAGTAATGGATGACGCACCAGCAATAAGTACAGAGCGAGCAGAGCGGATAGAAGAAGATCGACGCAATCTGAGCCTGAAAACCCTCGGTTACGGCTACTTTCGGTCCCGGCGGCGCGGCGGTCGTCGTAAAGCGGAAGGGGAACACGCGCTGACGGATTGGCATCACCCATGGCTGTTTTTCCTATCTATCGGCATCATGCTGCTCAGCTGTATGGATGCATTCCTGACCCTCAAGCTGCTGGAAATTGGCGCGGTTGAACTGAATCCGGTGATGGCGTGGGCGATTGCCCAAAATACCTGGGTATTTGCCGCCACCAAGGTCTCATTGACCGGTATAGGCGTCCTGCTGATCGTTTTTGGGGCCCGTACACACTTGTTCAAGCATTTTCGCGTAGGGTTGTTGCTTACGGTGTTCTTCTGTTTCTACGCCGGGCTGATTTGCTACGAGTTCGTTAGCCTAATTAGCGAAAGATAAAGGTTTTAGCTTTTAGCGAGGCTGTCCTTAGGCTAAAATACGCACCCTTTTTTTGGGCAGTGGCGACACAAAATTGGATCACCACTGCTTGACCCGCCAGGTTCCACGTAATCAGCCATGAGCTCATCGTATAAAGAGCAATACCAGTCTTCGCTTCTATCCGGCAGCAATGCCAATGCGGTAGAGGCCCTCTACGATCAGTTCCTGACTGATCCGTCGTCAGTTTCTGATAAATGGCGCCAATACTTTGGAACTATCAGTACTGGTGAAGTGGGATCCGAGCATCAGGCCATCCGTGAGGAACTCAGAGCGCAGTCCCGTCAGCGACCGGCATTGGGGTCGGTTACCGCAGCACGTACTGTAGGTACAGCCAGTGAGAAGCAGGCCGCGGTCTCGCGCTTGATTCAGGTTTACAGCCTGCGCGGCCATCAGATTGCCAATATCGACCCTTTGGGACTGATGCAACGCCATGTTCCCGGAGTTTTGAAACTTGATTACCTCGGTTTGTCCGAGGCGGACATGGACTCGGAGTTTTACGCCGGTGGGCTGGCGGGGGTCGGTGACCAGCGCATGCAGCTCCGTGAAATCCTGGCTCTGCTTAAGAAAGTGTATTGCGGCACGGTTGGTGCCGAGTTTGCCCATGTGTCCCGAGCTCGCGAGCGCCTCTGGTTGCGGAAGAGATTTGAGGAAAGCGTTCTCTCACCCGGCATGGAAAAGAATGACAAGCTTGCATTACTGGGACAACTAACCGCTGCGGAGGGCATCGAGCGCTATTTGCATACCCGTTTCGTCGGCCAAAAGCGCTTTTCGCTGGAGGGCGGCGAGAGTCTCATTCCTATGCTGGATGATTTGATCCAGCGTGGTGGCGCCTCCGGCATCAAGGAATTTGTCATTGGTATGGCTCACCGTGGTCGTATAAATGTTCTCGTAAACGTGTTGGGAAAGTCACCCGAAAATTTGTTTGATGAATTTGAAGGTAAATATGAGACTGATGACCTGAAAGGCTCGGGGGATGTGAAATACCACCTGGGCTATTCCGCAGATCTGAAAACTGCCGGCGGTAATGTGCACATTGCTCTCGCTTTTAATCCCTCCCACCTGGAAATAGTAGGGCCGGTGGTTGAAGGTTCAGTGCGTGCGCGCCAGCAGCGTCGCGGAGACCTGGAGCGACAACAGGTTCTGCCTGTCTTGATTCACGGTGATGCGGCATTTGCCGCACAGGGTGTGGTAACTGAAACTTTTCAGATGTCACAAGCGAACGGTTTCCGCACCGGGGGTACCGTGCACATCGTCGTCAACAATCAGATCGGATTTACCACCAGTGACCCCGCCGATGCCCGCTCGACGCCTTATTGCAGTGACGTGGCGAAAATGATTGAAGCGCCGGTGTTTCACGTTAACGGTGATGACCCGGAAGCCGTCATCCTGGTAACCCGCCTGGCGCTCGAGTATCGACAGGTGTTCCGAAAGGACGTTGTCATTGACCTCGTTTGCTATCGGCGCCATGGACATAACGAGGCCGATGAACCAGCGGCAACGCAACCCGTAATGTATGCGGGTATCCGTGCTCATAAGACTACGCGTGCTTTGTATGCGGAACGACTGATTGGTGAAGCGATCACAGATGACGTTCACGTAAGCCGTTTTCAGGATGAGTATCGTGCGCGCCTCGATCGCGGTGAGCCGGTGCCGGCGGCAGCGCTCGGAATGATTGGCAATGAGTTCACAGTTGATTGGTCACCGCACTTGGATGCCGAGTGGGATGAGCCCGCTGTAACATCGATTACAGAAAAAAAGGCCAAAGAACTTAGCGACGCGGTCCTGAAGCTGCCTGAGAATTTTGAGGCGCACGGACGGGTGCAACGCATCCTTGCCGATCGCCGCAAGATGGCCGATGGCGACCTCGATATGGACTGGGGCTTCGCCGAGACTATGGCGTATGCCGCCATAATTGACGAGGGGTTCACCTGCCGTTTGGTGGGGCAAGACAGCGGTCGCGGTACGTTCTTCCATCGGCATGCGGTATTGCATAATCAACTCAACAATCAGATATACGTTCCTCTCCAGCATGTCAGCGAGCGGCAATCGGCATTCACCGTAATCGATTCTTTGTTGTCTGAAGAGGCAGTGATGGGTTTTGAATACGGCTACGCGACGACCGAGCCTAATACATTAGTTATTTGGGAGGGCCAGTTTGGCGACTTCGCCAACGGCGCACAGGTCGTCATCGATCAATTCATTAGCTCAGGTGAAGCTAAGTGGGGCCGTCTCTGTGGCCTGACATTATTTCTGCCGCATGGTTATGAAGGACAGGGGCCAGAACACTCATCCGCTCGTCTTGAGCGCTTTCTGCAATTGTGTGCCGAACATAATATTCAGGTATGTGTCCCATCCACACCCGCACAAATGTTTCATATGCTTTGTCGGCAAATGCGTCGCCGCATGCGGAAGCCATTGATCGTTATGACGCCTAAAAGTCTGCTGCGTCACAAACTTTCGGTTTCCCCCGTTAGCGACCTTGTGAATGGGGAGTTTCAAGTATTGATAGCGGAGCGCTCAAAGCTCGACAGCAAGCAAGTCAAGCGAATCGTGTTCTGCAGCGGCAAGGTCTACTATGATTTAGTAGAGACTCGTCAGGTTCGGGCGAAGGAAGATGTTGCGTTGATCCGCATTGAGCAACTTTATCCTTTCCCGATAGAGCAATATGCGGCCGTCATCGCCCAATACCCAAACGCGACCGATGTCGTGTGGTGCCAGGAAGAGCCAGAAAATCAAGGTGCCTGGTATCAGATCAGACACCGCCTGCAGGAACCGTTGCAGGAGCAACACGGCCTGTATTACGCCGGCAGACCCGGAGCGGCAGCGCCGGCATCGGGCATCTACAAGTTGCACTTGCAACAACAACAGGCCCTGGTCGAGGCAGCTCTCGGCATCGTCACCCAGGCCAGTAAACAGCAAAAACCACGGAAAAATAAATGAGTATCGAAGTCAAAGTTCCACAGTTACCAGAGTCGGTTAGCGATGCAACCTTGTTGTCATGGCATAAACGTGCCGGCGACACTGTCGTGCGCGATGAAAACCTCGTCGACCTGGAAACCGATAAAGTGGTGCTGGAAGTTCCAGCACCCGCCTCAGGGATTCTGAAAGAAATCAGAATCGCGGATGGAACGACGGTGACCAGTGGAGAGATTCTGGCCGTCCTTGAGGAGGGCGATGTGGCTGACGCACCTGCAGTTGTTGCGGAGGCGCCAAAGTCGACCGAAGAACCTGCAGCGGAGCAAGCCGCTAAGGCTACCGTTGAAGGCAGCCGCGAGGCCGCGCACAAGCTCAGCCCAGCGGTCCGCCACCTGCTGGAGGAGCACGACCTGGAGTCGAGCATAATTGAGGGCACAGGCAAAGACGGACGGCTGACGAAAGCAGACGTCATGGGTTATTTAAAAACCAGCGAAGCGGAAAACGTTACACCGGAAACCGCCGACATCCTGGCGGTCGGCGAGGCTGTTACGGCCCGCAATGACCGTCGGGTACCAATGACAAGACTGCGGGCCCGTATTGCTGAGCGTTTGATTGAGGCGCAGCAAACTGCCGCAATGTTAACGACTTTCAATGAAGTCGATCTGACGGAAGTCATGGCGCTACGGACGCGCCATAAAGAAGCATTCGAAAAAGAACACGGGGCACGACTGGGATTTATGTCCTTCTTCGTGCGTGCAGCAGTCGAGGCACTGAAGAAATTTCCGGCAGTCAATGCGTCCATAGAGGGAAAGGACATTATCTACCACGATTATCAGGATATCGGCATTGCGGTATCGTCTGATCGTGGTTTGCTGGTACCCATTCTGCGCGATGCGGGCGAAATGAATTTTGCCGAGATCGAGAGAACTATCGCGGACTTTGGTCGCAAGGCCAAGGAATCTTCAATCAGTATTGAGGAACTGACCGGTGGTACGTTTACGATTACAAATGGCGGAATTTTTGGCTCCATGATGTCGACGCCGATTTTAAATCCCCCGCAGAGTGCCATTCTCGGAATGCATGCAATTCAGCAGCGGCCGGTAGCAATCGATGGCGAGATCACGATACGTCCAATGATGTACCTTGCGGTCACTTACGATCATCGAATCATTGATGGTAAGGAAGCTGTGCAATTTCTGGTAGCTATCAAACAAGTCCTGGAAGATCCAGGTCGTCTGTTATTGCAGATCTGATCAGCGCACGAAACGAATCTTCATACGGAATATGAAAGTGGAAATACAATGAGCAGAACTTTTGATGTGGTAGTTATTGGCGGTGGTCCCGGCGGCTATATTGCCGCGATTCGTGCGAGTCAGCACGGCTTGACCGTCGCTTGCATAGACGAGTGGAAGAATCGCGATGACAGCCACGCTTTTGGTGGCACCTGTTTAAATGCAGGATGTATTCCATCCAAAGCATTGCTTGAATCGTCCGAACTGTTTCACAAGGCACAGCATGAGTTTTCGGCGCACGGAATTAGCACGTCGGAAATCAAGCTCGACCTGGCGCGTATGCAGGATCGCAAAGCCGGGATAGTCAAACAACTTACCGGTGGCATTGGCGCTCTGTTTAAAGCAAACAAGGTCGAGGGCCTGGTCGGTCATGGCCGCTTGTTGGCGGGTCGCAAAGTTGAATTTACGTCGGCAGATGGCAAGGTCGAAGTTATCGAGGCGAAGAATATTATTCTGGCTGGCGGCTCGACACCGATCGAACTTAAGGTTGCACCATTTAACGGCACCACGATTCTGGATTCCTGGGGCGCGCTGGATATTGCGGAAGTACCCGGCACGTTGGGTGTAGTAGGTGCGGGAGTTATTGGACTCGAACTGGGCAGTGTCTGGAATCGTTTGGGTGCGAAAGTCACCGTGCTCGAAGCAATGGACGAATTTCTGTTTATGGCGGACAAGGAATTGGCCAAGGCAGCACAACGCCAGTTCAAGAAGCAGAAGCTTGACATCAAATTGGGAGCGAAGGTGACAGCTGCCAAAGCAGGTAAAAAAGGCGTCACCGTTTCCTATGAAGATAAATCCGGTGCTCAGGAGTTAGTCGTTGACAGGTTGGTGGTTGCCGTCGGCCGCAAGCCAAATTCTCAAGGTCTATTTGGCGATGATGCAGGGATTCAGGTTGATCAACGCGGATTCATTATCGTTGACGACGAGTGCCGTACTGGCGTGGCCGGTGTATATGCTATTGGTGACTGCGTGCGCGGCCCAATGCTCGCACACAAAGCATCCGAAGAAGGGGTCATGGCTGCTGATCTGATTGCCGGCGAAATTGCTGAGGTGAACTACAAAGTAATTCCTTCCGTTATCTACACGTCACCAGAAATTGCCTGGGTAGGTCAGACTGAAGAACAGGTTAAAGCGTCCGGAAAAACATACAAGACCGGAAGTTTTCCGTTCGCTGCGAGTGGTCGGGCCAAGGCAATGGAGCAGACTGCTGGTATGGTCAAGATCATCTCGTCTAGCGAGGATGATGAGGTCCTCGGCGTACACATCATGGGGCCAATGGCGGGTGAACTCATTTCCGAAGCGGTACTGGCAATGGAATTCACGGCAAGCACTGAGGATATACAACGCACTATTCATGCTCACCCAAGTCTGGCGGAGGCCATTCATGAAGCTGCGTTATCGGTTGATAATAAAGCGCTGAACGCTCTTAATAAATAAGGTGTCTTAACAGTGTGTGGCGTCAGCTACGGCGCCGCACACTGATTACATTTGATACCTGCTCAAGTCGGCTCATCACCCGAGCCAGTGATTCGAGTCCTGTAACTTCGATAGTCAGGTCAATGCTGACTTGCATAGAAGGGCGATCACTGCCCGTTGCAAGACTCGTAACTCGCAAGTCCTCATCCGCAATAAGACCGCTGATATCTTTCAATAAACCTTGCCGGTCGTAGGCCAAAATTCCGAGATCAACTGGGTAGACAGCGTTATTCTCGCCGCCCCAGGCCACTTCAATAACTCGTTCCCGATGTTTCTGCAGAAGATTGAGGAAGTTACCACAGTCCTGTCGGTGGATACTCACACCCCGACCCAACGTAATGTAGCCTGCAATTTGTTCCGGAGGCACCGGACGGCAACAGCGCGCGAATGTGCACATCAGGTCACCCACGCCACGTACCGAAATATCAGCCGTGTTATCCGTATCGGAATGCGGTTTGGCCCGTTTCTTCGGTATTAACTTATCAGGCAGCGTTCCGCGCAGGCGCTGCACAGCCGTTGCGATCACAGCAGCGGTGATATCGCCTGCACCCAGGGCGACATAGAGTTCGTCTGCATCCTGAAACTTCAGATCATGAGCAACCTGGGCATGCGTCAGGTCCTTTATGGTCAGGCGGGCAAATTCGCGCTCAACTATTTCTCGCCCGTGCCTCCTGTTCTGATCTTTATCCTGTAATCGAAACCAGCTGCGAACTTTATTTTTGCTGCGTGCTGATACGAGGTAGCCGAGTTGCGGGCTTAACCAGTCTCTACTGGGGCTGGGCTCCTTCGCTGTGATAATTTCGATCTTGTCGCCATTTTTTACCTGGTACGTAAGAGGAACGATACGCCCGTTGATTTTCGCCCCCCGACAGCGATGCCCAACTTGGGTGTGCACGTGATAGGCAAAGTCCAGTGGTGTCGCGCCCGCAGGCATTTCTACTACGTCGCCTTTCGGGCTAATGGCATAAACCCGATCTTCAAAGACATCTTCACGAACCCGTTCCAACAGATCGGTATCCTTATCTGTCGGTTCCAGAAGCTGGCGCAATAGTTGAATCTTTTGATCGTAAGCAGGAGCGGAGGGGCCGCCTTCCTTGTAGCGCCAGTGCGCTGCCACACCCAGTTCCGCGTGGCGGTGCATTTCATGCGTCCTGATCTGTACCTCAAGGATTTGGCCGCCGGGACCAATGATGGCGGTGTGCAGTGACTGGTAAAGATTCTCCTTTGGATTGGCGATGTAGTCGTCGAACTCGCCTGGCAAATAAGGCCACAGGCTATGGACTATGCCTAGCACCGTGTAGCATTGCTTGACGTCGTCGACCAGCACCCGCACGGCACGAATGTCGAAAATGCTTTCTAGCCCACCACCCTTGCGCTGCATTTTGCGCCAAATGCTGTAGATGTGTTTCGGTCGTCCGGCCACGTTCGCCTGTATGTCATTCGCCACCAATTCAGCCTGCAATTCCACCTTGATATTATCTATGAAAATCTCGCGTTCCTGGCGACGCTCCTTCAATTGCCTGGCGATCTCGCGGTAGGTGTCCGGCTGCAGAAATCGAAAGGCCAAATCCTCCAGCTCCCATTTCAGCTGCCAGACACCCAGTCTACTGGCCAACGGGGCATAAATTTCACGTGTTTCCAGGGCCAGAGCCTGCAAGGTCCCTTCGTCAAGGTTCTTTGCGATTCGTAATCGGTAAAGTTGCTCTGCAATGCGGATCAGGACGAGGCGGACGTCGGATACCACTGCCAGTAACATTTTCCGCAAAGCATCGGATTGCTGGGTAGCGAGTGCTTCGCCTGGTTTCCAGTCTTTGGGCAGCGAAAAACGACCCAGTTGCACGAGCCCGGAAATAATCGTGGCCAATTCATCGCCAAACTGTGCGCTGAGCTCTTCGGCGCTCAGCAATCCTTCGCGAGCGAGGGGATACAATGCCGCTGCATGGCGTAAAATAGGCGGTAGTTCGATAGATTGTAATATTTCCGCAATGGCAGCCCCTTCGGCGATCAAAGCCGAATCTGCGGAGTTTGCAGACCGACTGGCCAGGAAGGTGGTCACCGAGGCGAGCAACTTCTCTGTTTCAGGGCCTTTCTGCTGTGAATTTTGATCTTCCAGAGCCATCTATCTATTCTGCGGTGGTGTTACATATTGCGATAACCGTTATCATACGCGCAGTTTATTGCCCGCTGACGGATAGTCGTTAGCCTATAGTTTTTATCAGGATGTGAAAATGAAAAAGTTTTGCTTAGGAGCTCTGCTGGTTCTGGCTTCCATGTCACAAATTGCGGCAGCACAGGGGATGAATTCCTATTTTGACTTGAATCTCAACTCTGACACTGTCCGTGGTAGCTATGCCACGCGGCTCTCGAATCCCAATTTGCAGATGGGCGCCGGTTGGTTGCATCACCAGGATAAGGGTGACATCGGGCACCTTGGCTTGCACCTGGTCGATTCCGCCGGTAGCAACAACAGTAATTTGATAGCTGGTATCGGCGCACGATTGCTTTATATCAAGAACGACGGATCGAATGCTAACGGAACAGCTATTGGCGTTGGTGGTTTCTTTCGCTATGTATTCCCGGATTACGATCGAATCAGTATCGGTGGTCACGGCTACTTTGCGCCCGACGTAGTCGCGTTCGGTGATGTCAGCCGTTATCAGGAGATAGAGGGCCGTATCAGCTACAACGTGCTCCCGGACGGAGATTTCTATCTTGGTTTTCGCGCCGCTCGTGCCAACTTCGATGGCAGTGGCTCGACCAATTTTAACAGTGGATTACTTTTTGGAATGCAGTTGCGATTCTAATTGCGACTGAATTTGACTCAGGATTGAAAAGATAAAAATATGGCCGGACATAGTAAGTGGGCGAATATTCAGCACCGCAAAGGCGCCCAGGATAAAAAGCGCGGCAAATTATTTACCAAGTTGATTCGCGAGGTAACTATAGCTGCCCGTATGGGTGGGGGTGATTTGATGTCGAATCCGCGCTTGCGTTTGGCGGTCGATAAGGCCAAAGCGCAAAGCATGCCAAAAGATAATATCGAACGCGCCATAAAGCGCGGTTCAGGCGATTTGGACGGTGCGGATTACATCGAGATTCGTTATGAGGGTTATGGGCCAGGCGGATCCGCCGTAATGGTCGATTGCATGACGGACAACCGTAATCGCACCGTCGCCGAAGTGCGTCACGCATTTAACAAGTATGGTGGCAACCTCGGTGCTGATGGTTCCGTAGGTTATCTGTTTAACCACGTCGGTTCGCTTTACTATCCCGCCGGCAGTGATGAAGACGCGATCATGGAAGCCGCCATCGAGAGCGGCGCCGAGGATATTGTCGTTGATGAAGACAAGTCTATTGAGGTCATCACCGATCCGGCCGAATTTGAAAACGTTCGCAATGCGATGGTCAAGGCAAATCTGGAACCGGAAGAAGCAGAACTAACTATGCGTGCATCGACGAGCGCTGTTCTCGGCCTGGATGAGGCGTCTACCATGGTCAAGTTGCTAGAAACTCTGGAGGATCTGGATGACGTCCAGAACGTCTACAGCAACGCCGATATTCCTGAAGATGTACTCGCACAGCTTTGAGGGAAGGTGTGACTAAGACGATACGCATACTGGGTATCGATCCAGGATCCCGCTTGACCGGATTTGCGATTCTTGACTTTGAGGGTGACAAAGCGATCTACGTAGCGAGTGGCACCGTTAAGAGCATCACGGGCGAATTTAACGATCGCCTACGAGAGATTTTCGAGGCTGTTCGTAATCTTGTCGAAGAGTTTGAACCGCAAGTGGTCTCTATTGAGAGTATTTTTGTCCACCGCAGCGCGAGCAGTGCGTTAAAGCTGGGTCACGCACGGTCTGCAGCGATTTGCGCGACCTTTGGTTATGACATCGATGTGTACGAATACGCGCCGCGTGAAATAAAGCAGGCAATTGTTGGTACAGGTGCAGCAACCAAAGAACAGGTACAGCATATGGTGATGTCGTTGCTCAGTCTCGAGGGCAGGCCGGCACCTGACGCTGCGGATGCGCTCGCAACAGCACTATGCCATGGTTTTCAGCGCCGATTACGGTCTGTCCTGGGAGAAAAGGTTGGGGGAGCACGCAGAAGATGATTGGATCAATTCGGGGACGTGTCATTTCGAAGCAGCCTCCGGCACTCGTTATTGAGTGCGGCGGAATCGGCTACGAGGTCGAAACTCCAATGTCGACTTTTTTCAGCCTGCCGGCAGTTGGTAAAGACGTTTTTCTGTCCATACACATGGTCGTGCGTGAAGACGCACAGAATTTATACGGCTTTGCGACTGAGCAAGAACGGGCATTATTTCGGCAGCTCTTAAAAATCAGTGGTGTAGGCGCACGCATGGGGCTGGCCATTCTGTCGGGAATGAGTGTTACCGAATTTCATCGCTGCGTGGAATACGAAGATGCTGCGATGTTGGTAAAGGTTCCCGGTGTCGGTAAAAAGACGGCAGAGCGCTTGATTATCGAAATGCGTGATCGGATTGACCGCACGGTGGCGACAACGATCAACGTCGCTGGCGCGGAAGGCGCTTCTGATGCTCGAAGTGAGGCATTTAATGCGTTACTGTCACTTGGCTACAAACCTGTAGAGATAACACGACTATTGGGCAAGCTGGAAGGCGACTCGCTGACGGCGGAAGATATGATCAGGCAAGCACTACGACGGGCGGCTAAATAAGTCATGGCAAGCATAGAGCACGATCGATTGACCAGTGGTCAATTAAGCAAGGACGAGGAATCCTTTGACCGGGAGATTCGTCCACGCAAACTTGCGGACTATGTAGGTCAACCAAGCGTCAAAGAGCAGATGAATATTTTCATCACTGCCGCCCGCAATCGGAGCGAGGCTCTTGATCACGTGCTTATTTTTGGCCCGCCAGGATTAGGTAAGACGACTCTTGCTCACATTATTGCCAACGAGATGGGCGTAAACATGCGCCAGACGTCCGGGCCCGTTCTGGAACGGCCGGGCGACCTGGCAGCGATCCTGACCAATCTTGAGCCGCATGACGTCCTTTTCGTTGACGAGATCCACCGTCTAAGTCCGGTTGTTGAAGAAGTGCTCTATCCGGCAATGGAGGATTTTCAGCTCGATATCATGATCGGTGAAGGGCCTGCGGCGCGCTCTATCAAACTCGACCTGCCACCGTTCACGCTAGTAGGTGCTACTACTCGAGCCGGATTGTTAACGTCACCACTGCGGGACCGCTTTGGCATCGTGCAACGCCTGGAATTTTATTCAACAACGGAACTCAGCTCGATAGCGACACGCGCCGCGGCAATCTGGGACTTACCCATCAAAGACGGTGGTGCTCGGCAGATTGCTGGCCGCGCCCGCGGCACACCGCGCGTAGCAAATCGACTGCTCAGACGCGTGCGAGATTTTGCCGAAGTGCAGGGCGATGGCGTCGTTACCGAAGAAATAGCGATTGCGGCTATGGACTTGCTGCAAGTTGACCCGCATGGCTTTGACGCGATGGACAGGCGGCTGCTTCTTACGATCATCGAAAAGTTCGATGGCGGGCCCGTGGGTGTAGAAAGCCTGGCTGCAGCCATCGGCGAGGAGCGTGGCACCATTGAGGATGTGATTGAGCCGTTTCTGATTCAGCAGGGTTTTATGATGCGTACCGCACGCGGCCGCGTAGCTACCCGCAATGCGTATCTGCACTTTGGCTTGAGGGCTCCGGACCGCGAGCCTGTCCCGGAATTGCCGCTATTCGACAAAGCCTGAACTCAGATAACGCCGTTAGCTGGAGGAGCCTTCTTTGACGTCCAACACCAGGCAGCAGATATTTTCCTGGCCGGTTCGCGTGTACTACGAAGATACTGACGCGCAAGGTCTGGTCTATTTCGCCAACTACTTTAAATTTATGGAACGGGCTCGCAGTGAATGGCTGCGCTCACTGGGCTTTCAGCAAGATTGCTTCATGGAACAAGAGCGCCGTTTTTTTGTCGTTGTAAATACTCAGGCAAGGTTTATAGTGCCGGCCAAATTTAACGAGATGCTGGCCGTGACGGTACGGATCACCGCGAAGTCCCGGGCCACATTTGAGATCGAACAAAATATCTACCGAGATACACTGAAGGGCGATTTGCTATGCAGCGGACAGGTTAAAGTTGCCTGTTTAAATGCGGATACATTGAAACCCGTTCGTCTGCCAGAATTAATATTGAAGGAAAGCAAAACATGACTACAGACATGTCATTCATGAGCCTGGTGACAGGTGCGAGTTTTACGGTGCAGATTGTTCTGCTGCTGTTATTGCTTGCGTCGTTCATGTCCTGGACCATCATCTTTAACAAACGCAAGCTGATTCGTCGTTCCAAGGAGGCCTCGGATGATTTTGAAGCGAGCTTCTGGTCGGGTGGTGACCTGACCACGATATATCGCAACGCGACGCGGCAAAAAGGGGGCACGATTGGCATGTCCAGCATTTTTGAAGCGGGCTTCAGAGAGTTCAGCCGACTTGGGGAACAAGATGACATTTCTCCGGACAAGCTGGTGGAAGAGTGCCGGCGCGCAATGCACGTTGCGCAGATGCGGGAAGTCGATCGCCTCGAGCTCAGTCTGGCCACTCTCGCGACGGTTGGCTCTACGAGTCCTTACGTGGGCTTGTTCGGCACCGTCTGGGGCATTATGAATTCGTTTCGGGCCCTGGGTAACGTTCAGTCAGCAACGTTGGCGATGGTTGCCCCCGGTATTGCAGAAGCGTTGGTCGCCACGGCAATGGGCTTGTTTGCGGCGATTCCGGCAGTGATCGCTTATAACCGCTACGCCGACCAGGTAGGTCGCCTCGAAATTCGCTACGACAGCTTTAGTGAGGAGTTCACCAGCATTCTGCAGCGACACGCGCATCGAGGCCGGAAGGAGGCCTGACATGGCAACGACGAGGCGCAAGCGCAAATTGATGGGCGATATTAACGTCGTCCCCTACATCGACGTGATGCTCGTACTGCTTATCATTTTTATGGTCACCGCGCCGCTGCTGACCCAGGGCGTCAAGGTTGAGCTGCCAAAAGCGGGTGCAGAGCCGATTGCGGACGTGCCAAATCACCCCCCACTGGTCTTGAGCGTCGATGCTGAAGGCAACCTGTACCTCAACAGGGGTGACAACAAGAACGAACCAACAGATGCCCAGACGGTAATAGCGACGACGGCAGCGATTCTTCGCAATCGGCCGCAGACGCCAATTTTGGTCAAGGCAGACAAGAAGGTTCCTTACGGAAATGTGGTTGGTGCAATGGTGTTGTTGCAGCGTGGCGGAGCGAACCAGGTAGGGTTCGTAACCGATCCGCTGGATGAATATCCGGTACCCAAGTAGCGTTGACAGTGTTCAAGCAAATTACCGAGCAAGCTCTTTCCATCGTAATGGCCGTGCTGCTGCACGCGGTGCTGCTCGTCGTCATGGTCTACGGTTTTGACTTTTCGCGGCCGCCACAACCCGTCATATTGCTGGCTGTGAAGGCAACCCTGGTTAAAGAGGAATCTCCAAAACCCGAACCACAGCCGGTCAAAGAGGTTGAACCGGAACCGGAACCGGAACCAGAACCAGTCATTGATACCACTCAAGATGACATAGCAGCAGCGGAAGACCTAAAGCGCCAGGAAGACCTGAAGGTCGAGCAGCAGCGTGTTGCTGCTGATAATGCTCGCAAGGAAAAGCAGCGGATTGCGGCGGAGAAAAAACGCCAGGAGCAAGAAGCAGCCGCTCGCAAGAAACGTGAACAAGAAGCTGAGCGGAAGCGTCAGGAAGACCTTGCGAAACAGCGGGCGGAAAATGAGCGCAAGAAACGTGAAGCTGAGGAAGCGCAACGTAAAGCTCTGTTTCAACGCGAACTTGACGAGGAGGAGGCATTGCAGGACGTTCTCAATTCCGATCTTCGCTCCCAGTACTACGCTGCGATCATGCAGAAAATCATGCGTAACTGGGCGCGGCCGCCATCCGCACAGCCAGGGGTGGAGTGTGTCGTCAACGTACGACTTGCCCCAAATGGTGATGTCATAAATGTTAGGATAGAAAGCTGCAACGGTGACGATGCTGTAAAACGATCAGTGGAAGCGGCTGTTTATAAAGCCTCTCCATTGCCGACAGCGCCAGATCCGCGCTTGTTCAAGCGTGACTTGCAGATCGGATTTAAACCTGAACAATAGACTACTCATGGATACCAGGCGGACGCACCCAATGCGTATTAAATTACAGTTTCAAACATTAGCCGCGATTTTAATTGCATCGTTACTGACTGTTTCGACGGCAAGGGCGGAACTTGATATCGTCATTACTCAGGGTACTGCCCGAGTAGCTCCCATCGCGGTTGTGCCGTTTGGCTGGACCGGTAACGCGGTCGCGCCAATGGACATATCAGGCGTGATCAACGCGGATCTGGCACGTAGCGGACGCTTTGGACCTATACCGGAAGCGGATATGCTGCAGAAGCCATCGGCGGGGGGCGATGTCGACTTCGACGACTGGAGCATTCTCGGTGTGGAGGTCGTGATTATTGGGCGCCTGTCGCAAACTGCTGAGAACGGTTTTAGCCTGCAGTTTCAGGTGTTCGATGTGTTTCGTCGCACCCAGATTCTTGGCTACCGAATGACCACCACCCGTGGCAGCATGCGGGAAGCCGCCCACCGCGCCGCGGATATGATCTTTGAAAAACTGACCGGCATCCCTGGAGTCTTTGCGACCAAAATCGCTTACATTACGGCAACCGGTAAGGGCTCAGCGCGTCAGTACTCACTGATCGTTTCAGATGCCGATGGTGAGAATGAGCGCACAGTCATGGAGTCACGTGAGCCGATAATGTCACCCTCCTGGTCGCCAGATAGTCGCAAACTGGCTTACGTCTCATTCGAGGGAGGCCAGTCAGCAATCTTCGTACAGACGCTGCGTACGGGTAACCGAATCAAGGTGTCGGGGCTCCCCGGCATCAACGGTGCCCCATCTTTTTCGCCGGATGGCGACAAGTTGGCACTTACACTTGGCGGCGCTGATGGCAACCCTGATATCCACGTGCTCGATCTTCGTAGTCGCGAACTGGTGCGGTTAACAACGAGCCGCGCAATTGATACCGAGGGCAGCTGGTCCCCGGATGGCAAGGAAATCTATTTTACATCAGATAGAAGTGGCGGCCCTCAAGTATATAAAGTTAGCGTGAATGGTGGAAAAGCTGCACGCGTTACCTTTGAAGGCAGCTATAATGCGAGGCCGAGATTGTCTCCGGACGGCAAGAAGGTGGCCATGGTTCATAATGACCGGGGCAATTACCGGATCGCCGTAATGGATCTGGATACAAGAAACCTGTTGGTACTGACGAACGGGGCGCTGGATGAATCCCCGAGCTTTGCTGCCAATGGGGATACCTTGATTTATGCCACAAAACGCGGAGCGAGCGGGGTACTGGCAACGGTATCCGTGGATGGACAGATTCATCAACGGTTAGCGTCAGGAGCAGGGGAGGTTCGAGAACCAGTGTGGTCTTCGTTCCCTTTGAATTGATTGATCGCAAGGCAGAATTTACACTAACTATCAGTGATAACATACTGATACTTAAAATTACATTATTGTGCACCGACCGTGTGGTCGGGTGCGAGAGGAAACAAACATGAAATTGAATCGACTCCTAGTAGTGCTCATGGCAGGAATTCTGCTCGCGGCCTGCCAACCGAAAAATACACTACCCAACCCGGATGTAAACGACACAGTTCCTGGCTCCGGCAGCGAATCGGGTAGCTCTTCCGGAATGGATGGTTCAGGCAGTTTTTCAGGCTCTGAAATAGCTGATGACAGCTTCGGCGATCAGGCGGCACTCGATAGCATGATCATTTATTTTGATTTTGATAAAGCGGATCTGCGCGCGGAATATGGCGAAATTATCGCGGCTCATGCGGCGCGCCTGGCCAACGACCCAACTTTGCGCATGCGCTTGGAAGGTCATGCAGACGAGCGCGGCTCACGCGAATACAATATCGGCCTCGGCGAAAGACGTTCGCAAGCAATTCGGCGCATATTATTACTGCAAGGCGCAGCAGCTGATCAGATCTCAACCGTCAGTTTTGGAGAAGAACGCCCGGCAGCTTTCGGCAGTGACGAAGAGTCCATGAAGCTCAATCGTCGCGTTGAAATCAAATACCTCAACTAATGTCCATTCGAATGATCAGGATAACTACATTGTTACAAAGAAATATCACCACGTTGGCAGCGGTCTCATTGTTTCTTGGCGCTTGCGCCACGACACCGCCGGCCCAGGATCCGGTACTCATCAAGCTTAATGAGCTTGAGCAGCGACTGCAGACGATTGAGCGCGTGATAGACAATCAGAGCATGGTGGCATTGGCTGCCGACGTCAGTACTCTCCAGCAGCAAGGTGACGAGCAGACGGGTCGCATTGAGAAGTTGGAGTTCGAAGCCGAGGGATCGGGTACGCGACTACGCGATCTATATGCTGATCTGGATCAGCGCATTCAGAACCTTGAGACCAGCGCCGCAGTTCGCAAAAGTGCGCCGGTTAATGTTATGGACGGAGGCGCCTTGCAACCTGGTCAGTTACCTGTGCCTGGCGGTTCGGATCGAGACAATTATCAGGCGGCTTTTGAGCTATTGAAAGAACAACGTTACGAGCCAGCCGGCCAGGCGTTCAAGCAATTTCTGGTTTCCTACCCGGACAGTGCGCTTGCTGACAACGCCCAGTATTGGCTTGCCGAGTCTGAATATGTAACCCAGAAGTTTCCTGCAGCACTGGCTGCGTTTGAGATCGTGGTCCGTGATTATCCAAACTCTCGTAAAGTCCCCGACGCTTTGTTGAAAATAGGGTATTGCAACTATGAGCTGAAGCGGTGGGATGTTGCGAAGCAGGCACTGACTAAAGTACAACGCGAATATCCGGATACGACAGCAGCGAGGCTCGCCGAGCAACGTCTGAAACGTCTGGAGGAAGAAGGGCACTAGCTATTTGCGGTGCCTGGCGCCGCAAATAATTGTACAAAATAAGCCAGCGACTGCATTTTGGCTTGTCATTTACGCACGGTTCGGTATCATCCCGCCCGTCGTAAGCCGTTGTCTCAAGCAACTTGGGACCCAACAACGGCGGGAAAATACGGGGCGTTAGCTCAGCGGTAGAGCATTCGGCTTTTAACCGACCGGTCGTAGGTTCGATCCCTACACGCCCCACCATTTTTCACCTTTCGGCAGCGTGATCTGACCCTTGAACTGCTCCATAGATGAAGTGGCACTCAAGGTCGCAATAAATCACCCCATCATCAGTGATAAATCAGTTTCCCGGTTGGCGCATGCAGCAATGTGGCGGCCAAGCTATCGTTTACGGAAGACCAACAGGACACACAAATGAACATTCAATCAGTCAGCAAAAGAATTGTCGGAGCAATTTGTAGCCTTTCTTTGATATTTCTAAGTGGATGTACAACGACCCAGAGCTTTGGTGGCCCAGAGGGTGCAGCCGTCGCTGAGTTCAAAAAGGATCAAGTAATTACCGTTTTTTATCGCAATGGCAGTCTTGCATCGGTCAGGGTCAGGGTGAGGGAGAGCACGGCCAACGAACTCATTGTTGAGGACTCCGACAACGTCGCTGCTACTATTCCATGGGTACTTATTGATCATGTTGAGGTCAAAAAAGTGAGCGCCTTAAAGACGGGTCTGGTGATTGGTGCTGTAATTACTATTGTTGTAGCCGCACAGACCGCATCGGCATTCAGTTCAATTTTGTCTGTGCCATAACAGCGGGCTTACCCGAATTACAGAGAGTGGATTTTCCGCAATTCATGTCATGCAATCAGTAATTGGAAACGCACAGAACAAATGTTGGTAGTATGGCGAGGACAGCATTTCATGTGATGGCTTACCGGGAGAAGCATGGAAATCAAACGCAAAATATTCCCGCCTATGTATCTACTGCTGGGATTAATATTGATCTGGTATTTGCATGTGCATGCACCACTACTGGTCGTTTTGCCAGACTCTGCGCGCTGGATTGGCGTTGTAGTGCTCGTACTAGGTATCATAATTATCATCTTGGCCGCAGGCAGTTTTCGGCAACAAAGTACGCCACTCATTCCTTTCAAAAAGCCCGAAGCACTGGTTGAAAAGGGGCTGTATCGGTATACCCGTAACCCAATGTACGTCGGGATGCTGCTCGTCCTGATTGGTGCGGCCTTGCGATTCGGAAGCCTGAGCCCCTGGCTGGTGCCAACGGTCTTCGCCGCTATCATTCATTATCGTTTTATTCTCGGCGAAGAACTTTTGCTGGAGCATGTTTTCGGAAAGTCCTACGTAGACTACAAAAGCAGGGTGCGCCGCTGGTTGTAAGTGGTCGCGAGATAGCAGGTTTTATTTGGGTGTACCGGTCGATCTCGACTTTGCTGATTCCGCTATGTGGCACGCTGGGCAAAAAGTCAGGACGAGCTACGTGGCACACGTTAGTATTACCAGCTTTCCCCGAGCGAACCTATAAATAAAGTGAACGCAGCAACCTGGACAATCCATAAATTTGGCGGCAGCAGTCTTGCTAACGCCGATTGTTATAAGAACGCAGCCGATATTCTATTGGCGCAAAGCGATCAACCAATCGCAGTAGTCGTTTCCGCAATGCGCGGAATGACAGATCAGTTGTTGGCCCTGACGGACAAGGCCCGGGGCGGGGACGAAAGTTACCGCACGGACCTGGAGGACATCGTCGATCGTTACTTTGAAACAATAGACAAGTTGTTACCGGCAGCAGAGGGAAACACCCTTAAGCAAGCAGTGCAATCAGATACAGACATTATCCGCTCGAATCTGCTCGCAATAACCAATCAAAGTGACTACACCGATTTGCCACGAGACAGTGTCGCCGGCTTTGGTGAGATTTGGTCAGCCCGATTGATGGCGGCTTATCTTGCGGAGAGGGTGGGTACCGATAGTGGCGGCCGCTGGCTCGACGCGAGGGACATCGTTCGTGTTCAACACGGCAGTATCGGCCCGACCATACTTTGGCCTGCGACAAAGCAACTGTTCGCTGATTGCAAAATAGCTGATACGAGCGGATTCGTCGTTATCACGGGCTTTATTGCACGCGACAAGGATGGCGTACAAACGACGCTGGGTCGTAATGGCAGTGATTTTTCTGCATCTATTTTCGCGGCCTTGTTTGGCGCCAAAGAACTAATCATTTGGACCGATGTCGATGGCATCATGAGCGCGGACCCCAACCAGGTACCCGATGCCCGCGTCATTGATTTATTGTCCTATAACGAGGCAATGGAGTTGGCTTACTTCGGTGCCAAAGTCATCCACCCGCAAACTCTGGGGCCCGTGGTTGCCAGGAATATTCCGGTTGCCATTCGCAATACCTTTAACTCCAGGCATCCTGGCAGTCAAATTCGCAGCGATGAAGTTAGCGGCGATTTTGTCAAAGGCATTACTGCAATAAACGGCGTGGCACTGGTCAATCTCGAGGGCACTGGCATGATCGGCGTGCCTGGCATTGCGGATCGCCTGTTCGGAGCCCTGAAAGAAGCGGACGTTTCCGTCACTTTGATTTCACAAGCCAGCTCAGAACACTCTATTTGCGTGGCAGTACCGGAGACGGTCGCGGAACTGGCTTATCAAGTTGTACGTGCGGCATTCGCCCAGGAACTGGAAGACGGCCAGGTACAGAACGTCGAGTTGACGATGGGTCAGAGCATCGTCGCTGTGGTTGGTCAAGGAATGGCGGGTACACCGGGAGTTGCAGCCAGCTTCTTTGGGACTCTGGGTCGGGCCGGAATCAACATCCGTGCTATCGCGCAGGGTTCATCCGAGCGCAATATATCAGCGGTAGTCGCAGCCGTTGATTCGACACGTGCGTTGCGCGCCGTCCACTCCGGGTTCTACCTTTCGTCCAAAACAATCTCCATCGGGCTTGTCGGGGCTGGATTGGTTGGCGGCGCGTTACTTGACCAGGTCGCTCAACAATATGAACGGCTCTACAAAGACTTCAATCTCGATCTCAGAGTGCGAGCCATCGCGCGTTCCGGCACTATGTTGACGGCTGATAAACGCATTGACCTCAGTAATTGGCGCGCATTGCTTGCCGATTCGTCAGAGCCCACAGATCTTGAAAAGATGGCCACCCATGTTCATGCGGAGCATTTGCCGCATACGGTTATCATTGACTGCACGGCCAACCAATCAGTTGCTGATAGCTATGCAGGCTGGTTGCGAAGTGGCATTCACGTAATTACTCCCAACAAGAAGGCCTTCAGTGGCAGTTTCGAGAGTTATCAGGAACTGCGGAAAGCTGCTCGCAGCGGTAGTACCAACTACCTATATGAAACGACGGTCGGCGCAGCATTGCCCATTATCCATACATTGCGTGACTTGATTGACACGGGTGATGAGGTTAGCTCAGTGGAAGGGGTACTCTCCGGAACGCTTGCATATTTGTTCAACGTATTCGACGGTAGCAAACCATTTTCGCAATTCGTCAGGGAGGCACGTGACAGTGGTTACACGGAGCCGGATCCCAGGGACGACTTGTCGGGAATGGATGTTGCACGCAAAGTGACCATTCTGGCCCGGGAGTTTGGAATCCCGCTTGAGATCGGCAAGTTCAAGGTTCAGAGCCTCGTGCCCGAAGATTTGCAGAACGTCAGCGTCGAGGAATTTATGGAGAGGATGCCAGAGCATGACGGCTATTTTCAAAAACTTTTTGAATCCGCGAACAGCAAGGGACAGAATTTGCGTTATGTGGGCCGACTGAGTGTCGATGGTAATGCGTCGGTTGGTCTGGAGACATTTGACGCCAATCATCCGTTCAGCAAAATTCAATTTACGGACAACATCGTGCAGTTCGTTACTAAACGATACGCGAAAACCCCACTAGTCATTCAAGGTCCTGGAGCAGGAACGGAGTTAACTGCCGGTGGAGTCTTTGCGGATCTGCTGCGATTGGCTGATTACCTTGGAAGAGGCCGCGGCCGATGAATATTCGTAAAGCCAGTGCTTTTGCCCCAGCCTCGGTCGGCAATGTCGGCATAGGGTTCGACATGCTCGGACTGGCACTGGCCGACGTGGGTGATGTCGTTACCGTCGAGCGGGTTGCTGCGGCCGGTGTTCAGCTCGCGGCAATTACGGCTAGCAATGGCGTCCAATTAAAAAATCTGTCCCTGGACCCCGCAAAGAATACGGCTGCGATCGCTGCAAATGCACTGTGGCAGGCTGCAGGCGGGACTGGCGGACTTGCGCTGTCGTTACAGAAAGGCATTCCTTTGTCGTCCGGCATGGGTGGTTCCGCGGCGTCGGCCGTCGCTGCAGTTGTGGCAGCCAATGCTTTGCTGCAAGAGCCGTTATCATTAGAAGACTTGCTACCCTATGCGTTGCACGGTGAGGAATTCGCCAGCGGCAGTGTTCATGCGGATAACGTAGCGCCCAGCTTGTTGGGTGGCCTGGTTTTTTGTCCACCGGCACTGCTACCCAGGATGGTACAGGTGCCGACCCCAAAGTCGATCAGTTGCATTCTGCTCCACCCCGAGTTGAGTATTAATACCGCCGAGTCGAGACGAGGTCTGGCGCGAACCTATACGCTGGAGCAGTGGATTGAACAGCAATCGTATGGCATGGGTTTTATGTTGGCCTGCGCCAGCGATGACCACGACCTGTTGAAAAGGTCGTTGCATGACGTGTTGATAGAGCCACAGCGGAAGGGCGCTGTCAGTTGTTTTGATGCGGTTCATAGTGCCGCATTGAAAGCGGGTGCCTTCGGTGGTTCGCTGTCGGGTAGTGGACCCAGCATATTCATGTTGGCGCCAGAGATAGCAGCAGACGCGGTGGCCTCTGCAATGTTGGCAGCCTCCGTTGCCAGCGGAACCGGTGGGCAGGTTTGGGTCAGTCCTTTAAACGCGCGCGGCGCACACCTGGTGACGGAGTAATGTATTTTTCAAGCACACGAGGCGGACAGCAGCACGTAGGTCTTGACGATGCACTGCGCTCGGGTATCGCGGCGGATGGGGGGTTGTTCTTACCCGAGAGCCTGCCACAATTTTCCGCGGATCAATTTGCAGCAGCAACAACGCTGGAGGAAGTAGCAGCGATTCTGATGCGACCATTTTTTCTGGAGTCGTCGCTGTTGCCACAGCTGCCGGCAATTCTTGAAGAAACCTTCACATTTCCTATCCCTCTGGTCACCTTGGAAGGTACCTCCGGCCACGCTGACGTGATGGAGTTATTCCATGGCCCTACGGCAGCCTTCAAAGACGTGGGTGCCGCGTTCCTGGCGGCAACGTTAAGTCGATTACACTCGAACGATAGCGAGCCACTGACTATCCTGGTCGCGACATCAGGAGATACTGGTGGCGCCGTTGCAGCCGCCTTTAACGAACGCGAAAATATTCGGGTCGTAGTCTTGTTTCCCAATGAACGCGTCTCCACGCGGCAAGCACATCAACTTAGTTGCTGGGGAAGCAATGTATTGGCAATCGCTGTGAATGGTTCCTTTGATGACTGTCAACGCATGGTGAAAGAAGCCTTCGCGGACAGTCAGCTCGTTTCGAATTACACATTCAGTTCTGCAAACAGCATCAACATTGGGCGATTATTGCCGCAATGCAGTTATTATGCCCATGCAAGCCTTACGCACTGGCGTGCGACCGGGCGAGCACCAGGATTCATTATTCCAACCGGTAATCTGGGCAACGCGGTTGCCTGCTTGTTAGTCAAAATGATGGGCCTGCCTGTTGGCCCTGTTATTTTTGCGTGTAATGAAAATCGAACAATTTTGGATTACTACGACACCGGCGAATGGTTGCCTCGCGCTAGCATTGAAACCTTGGCCACGGCAATGGACGTCGGCGATCCGAGTAACATGGAAAGACTCAGGGTGTTGCTTGGCGAAAAAACGTTGCGTGACGCGGATATTGCAGTGCGTATGATTACAAACAACGAAATTCAGGCGCGCATTCGGGCCGATTTCGCGTGTTATGGCAGAGTACATTGCCCGCACACCGCAACAGCCAGCCATGCATACCACTGTCTCACTGATAAACAGCGCAGCGAACAGGACTGGATACTCGTGGCAACAGCCCATCCGGCGAAATTCGAAGCTACCGTAGAGCCTTTGATCGGCGATACCCTGGATTTGCCTCCGTCATTATTGAATATCGAGAATCGAGCTTCCGATTACATTATCATTGATCCCTCAATTGATAATCTCAGAAACTCACTGGAGCAGCGATTCCAGCACGGTAGCAATGGATAAACTCAGCGAAAATAGTGACTATCTCTTTATTCTTGCGGCGGGCCTCGTGGTGGTGCTGCTTGTCTGGCTTTTTATTCGGATGCGCCGACGCCAGTTAGTTCTTACTCAACAAAGTGTGTTTAAAGCGATTTCCCATGCAACCCTGCAAGATTTCGTTATCCCCAGCACGGAAGATGGCGAGATTCATATTGATCACGTGCTCTTAACCGCCCGTGGGCTAGTCGTAGTTGATGTAAAAGATGTCAGTGGCGCAGTTTTCGGCGGTGACAAGATGCAAGACTGGACTGTCATAAATGCCGATCGTCGCTTCACCTTTGCGAATCCCCAGGGAGCACTTCGCGACCGCGTAGCTGCGGTTCAGCAAATCGTCAGGGATGTACCCGTCAGCGGTCGAATATTATTTCTCGCAAACGCCACATTTACCAAGGGTATACCATCCATGGCATGCGGCCTACGTGAGTTGCAGGATGAATTCGCCGAACAAAATGGTATCGCCGCACAAACGAAGGTGAACGCATTTCGTCCCCAATGGGACCGACTCAAAGAGAAAGCCGTAGTTAACTGATCGGGTCAACCGCCGCGCGGCTAATTTTCCAGACCAAAAAAGCGACGGGCATTAGCTGTCGTTTGTTTTGCCAGTTCTGCGCTATCCACTTGTGTGGCTTCTGCTACCACCGCTAACACTTCCTGCAAGTACACTGGCTCATTGCGACGTGACTTGGGTCGTGGCGTCAATGTTCGCGGCAAAAGGTACGGCGCGTCTGTTTCCAGCATCAGTCGATCGTTCGGAATAAGATGGATAATATCCTGTAAGTGATGGCCGCGACGTTCGTCGCAAATCCAACCGGTAATGCCGATGTATAAACCCATATCGATGTATTCACGAAGTTCCGTTTCCTCCCCCGTGAAACAGTGAGCTACGGCTCGAGGAATCCGGTCATTCTGGCTTGCCAGGATCTCGACGAAATCATCATGGGCGTCTCTCTGATGCAGGAAAACCGGCATTTGAAATTCGATTGCCAGTTCCAATTGCCTGCGGAATGCCGCAGTCTGATGTTCGCGACTTGAGAAATTGCGAAAATAATCAAGCCCACACTCGCCAACGGCAACAACCTCCGGCCTGGGTAACAGCAGGCGTAGTTGTTGATGGACCGCGTCACTATAATCGTCGGAATAGTGCGGGTGGACGCCCGCAGTTGCGAATAATACGCCTGGCATGCTCAAGGCCAGATCTGCAGCCTTAACGCTTTCCTCGGCAGTACTGCCGGTGACAACCATTTGCTGGACACCTGCCTCGATGGCCCTCGCAATCACGGCGGTCCGATCGACGTCAAAGCTGTCATGAGTCAGATTGGCGCCAATATCAACTAATATTGGGTTAGCTTGGTTTTGTAGATCGGGCATGGGTTGAGTGGTTACCGTCGGTTATGGTCCGAAAAAATGCGTACCGGACATGCTGCTGGTGGGCTATTCGACCGTAATTCAAGCAGGAAGGTCAAGCCACATCAATAAATGACTCCCGAGTTCAACCTTTTTACCGCGAGATGCATCTAAAGGTTAATGATTACCTAGAGGGATAGAACTATGTTCAATGCAAAACGAATTTCAGCAATGACGGTGGGAGTGGGCTTTCTATCGCTGTTGCTAAGTGTATCGGCATATAGCATGGGCATTAACAAAAGCATTGTCATCGATGCCGATCAGACGGTGGATGGGCAGTCGACTGTCAACGGCAGTATAACTGTCGGCAAAAATGCCCGAATTAATGGCTCTCTGGAGACCGTCAATGGATCGATTCGGGTCGCCAACGGCGTGCATGCCGGGGATATTGAGACAGTTAATGGCTCTATCCGGTTGGGTTCCGAGGTAAACGCCCAAGGGGTCGAGACGGTCAATGGATCGATTACTGTAGACACTGATTCCGTAATAAGCCGCAGCGTCGAGACGGTAAATGGCCGAATTTCTCTGCAAAATGGTGTCACAGTGGCTGAAAACATGGAGACTGTGAATGGTGAGCTCGACATGATCGGGGCGACAGTGCAGGGGAACGCAAGTACGGTAAACGGGTCGGTTACGCTGAGCGATCAAGCCGTACTTAAGGGCGATCTTACGATTGAAAAAGCCAAGAGCAGTTTCTGGCATAAGAGCGACTCCGAAAGGAAGATGCCGGTTGTAACGATTGGGCCGGGAAGTCGGGTTGGTGGCACCCTTGTTCTCAAGCGCAAGGTCAAACTGTTTATCAGCGACAGCGCTGAGGTCGGTGGTGTTTCTGGCGTAATGACCATGGAAGATGCAGTTCGCTTTAGCGGTGAACATCCGTAGAATAAAGGGGTGCATAAGAGCGCCCCGCAACTATCTTTATTTCCTGCTTCAGGTGACAGCCTGGAGCAGGATTCATTTGTGGTACGTATCAGTAAGCGGGCTCGCCGCATTGCAATCAAGGTTTTCCCACGCGGCAAGGTAGAGGTCGTGGTACCGCGGAGGTGCCGCGCCCGAGACGTTGAGGCCTTCGTTACCGCAAATCGTGAGTGGATTGACAACGCCAGGCGTTCCTTCGCCGAAAAATTTCCAGCGGATTTCTATGAGCTCCCGGTATCAGTAGCGTTACCCGGCGCAGCGCTCGAGGTTGCCGTAGAGTACCGGCACGACCCGGCGGCTAAAGCAGTAAGCTACCGACAACATGGCAATGTGCTGGTACTTACAGGCAAAACTAGCGATATCGAGCTCTGTGGCAAAGCGTTGCGTCGGTGGCTTTCAAGTGTTGCCAAAGTTCATTTCGGTGAACGGCTGCAGGCGCTGTCACTGGCCTATGAACTGGGCTATAAGCGCTTGCAAATCAGAGCACAGCGCACCTGCTGGGGCAGTCATTCAAGTACTGGAACCATCAGTCTCAATCTTTGTGGGCTGTTTCTTGAGCCTCGCCTGCTGCGATACTTGATGATTCATGAGCTGGCACATGGGCGTCATATGAACCACTCAGCGCGCTTCTGGAAGCTCGTCAGCAAATACGAACCAGACTACAAGGCACTGGACCGACAGCTAAGCGACTCGTGGATGGCAATTCCCGGCTGGGTTGGAATCTGTTGATTATTATTACAATTAAAACAATATCTTCGGTGTATTACTTAAAGTTGAATATCAACCCTGATCCAGCAGTTCTCGGAGATTAATCACCGCCGCATTGGCTCGTGCCAGATAATTGGCCATAACCAACGAATGATTGGCAAACAGTCCATATCCGCTACCATTCAGGACTACTGGAGACATCAGCGGTTGCTGGCTTGCCTCGAGTTCCCTGATGATTTGCCGAACACTGGCTTTGGCGTTCTTTTTGGCAAGCACTTGCTCGAAATCGTATTCAACCGCCCGGAAAAAATGGATGAGCGCCCAGGAAGTGCCCTTGGCCTCGAAAAATACATCGTCAATTTCAAACCACGAGCTGCCGACCAGGACTTTGTCGCGCTGGGGCATATTTGCCTCGGCACTCGGGTCACCCGATAGATCGGTATTAATGCGGGATGTATCAACACTATCGCCCAGGCGGCGAGTCAGGCTTCCCAGTCGCTTTTCAACCTGAGCCAGCCACTCCCGAAGGTTATCGGCGCGGGCGTAGAAGTTCGCTTCAGGCTCACCACCACGAGCAAGCCTGTCACGATAGGCGGTAAAGCCCTTGATGGCTTCCCGGTACTCAGATTCCGAAGCGGGCAATATCCATGAATCGTTATCGAAGAAAAAATGCGGCTCCGCGGCCACAATATCCGGATCTTCCCGCGATTGGGACTGGCTGCGGCTGTAATCATTACGCATTACCCTGGCGAGATCACGAATCTGCTGCAAGACGCCAAACTCCCAGTTAGGGATATTGTCCAGAAATACGCCCGGCGGCATGACGTCGTTGCTCAAATAGCCGCCTGGTTTGTCTAAAAGAGTCTGCGCCACCCGAATCAGGGTGTCGGTCGTGGCATAACCAACCACGGCTGGCTTATTGTCGACTTTACTGTTGACCCAGAACACATCCGGAACGCGCGACCAGTACCAGCTAATAGCACTTAAAAGAACAATTATTACGGCAAGCACTGCACCGCCACTGCGGAGCCAGGTACGACCTGAAAAACTCGACGCAAATTGTCTGAATCTGGACAGCATAGGGTTCCTTTTCGGGTTGTTTCAGTCTTCGACCGCCAACAAATCCAACAGTTCAGGCAGAATGGTACCGGCTTTCCCCCGCAAGACGAAATCTGCGGCCTTGCTCATTGGAGTAATTTCAGGATTAACCTCAATGATTGTAGCGTCATTGCCAATTGCTGCTTCAAACAACGCGCTTGCCGGATGTACCAACGACGACGTGCCTATAGAAATGAATACGTCACATGCCGCAGCTCTGTTGAACGAGTTATCGAGAACATCCGACTTGATTGCTTCGCCAAACCACACGACACCGGGTCTCAACATACTCCCGCAATCTGGGCAAATAGGGGGTATTTCAATGTCATTAGCAGCAAGCACTTGAGTGGATCCATCACGCCAGCAAATATTGGTGAATAAATTACCGTGAAATTCGCTGACTGCTGGCGAGCCCGCCCGCTGATGCAGGCCATCAACGTTTTGGGTAACCAGTGTCAACTCGGGAACGCATTCGACGAGATTGGCGAGTGCGTAGTGAGCGGGATTGGGATCGATCGCAGAGACAAGCTCCCGACGCCATGAATACCACTTCCAGACGAGACTTGGATCGCGTTCGAAGGCGCCTGGCGTCGCTAGTTGCAGCGGGTCGTATTTGGCCCACAGCCCGGTTTGTGCATCACGAAAAGTAGGGACGCCGCTTTCGGCAGAAATTCCGGCACCGGTAAGAACAAAGACATGACGAGCCTGGCGCAGCGCTTTGGCAACTGAAACCAGGCTCGATTGCATGCTACGCGGAAGCGCTCACCAGTTGACGGAGAACATAGTGCAATATGCCGCCGTGTTCGTAGTAATCGCGTTCCTTCGGTGTATCGATGCGGACTTTCGCATCGAAATTCCTGGTCTTGCCGGCCGCCGACTTGGCAGTTACGCGTACCGTCTTGGCGCTCGCGTCTGTGAGGCCAACGATATCGAACTCTTCGGTACCGGTCAGGCCAAGCGATGCAGCATTCTCCCCGTCCAGGAATTGCAGGGGAAGAACTCCCATACCAATCAGGTTTGAACGATGAATACGTTCGAAACTCTCGGCAATAACGGCTTTCACACCCAGTAACACTGTTCCTTTGGCGGCCCAGTCACGCGACGAGCCCGTTCCGTATTCCTTACCGGCAAGAATGATCAAGGGCACGTTATCGCCCTTGTAACGCAACGATGCGTCGTAAATGGACAATTCGTCGCCACTTGGCTGATGCCGCGTCCAACCACCTTCAGTGCCTGGAGCCAGCTGGTTGCGCAAACGAATATTTGCAAAGGTACCGCGCATCATTACTTCATGATTGCCGCGACGCGATCCGTAGGAGTTGAAGTCTTTGCGATCCACACCCAGGTCTTCAAGGTATTTGGCCGCTGGACTGTCAGCCGCAATGCTTCCCGCTGGAGAGATGTGATCAGTGGTTACCGAGTCACCCAGCAGAGCCAGTACCCGACCGCCTCGAATATCTTTCACCGCGGAGGTTGCCAGGGTCATACCCTCGAAATAGGGTGGATTCTTTACATAGGTTGAAGACTCGTCCCACTCGTATATTTCGCCATCAGGAACGTCAAGGCTATTCCAGTTTGCGTCACCTGCGAACACTCCCTTGTAACTGGACTTGAACATCGCCGAGGTCACACTGCTGGTGATGGCATCCTGAATTTCCTTCTGTGTTGGCCAAATGTCTTTCAGGTAGACGGGTTTGCCGTCACTGCCTTCGCCGAGTGAATCCTTCGACAGGTTGATATCCATTGTACCAACTAGCGCATACGCGACCACCAGGGGAGGTGATGCGAGGAAGTTCATTTGTACGAGTGGATGGATGCGACCTTCAAAATTACGATTGCCCGACAGAATGCTGCAGCCAATCAACTTGCTACTTTGCACTGCGGTGGTGATTTCGTCTTTCAATGGACCAGAGTTGCCGATGCAGGTGGTGCAACCATAACCGACGGTGTAGAAACCCATCGCGTCGAGGTCATCAAGCAATTCTGCTTTTTCCAGATAGTCGGTAACCACTTTGGAACCCGGTGCCAGCGAAGTCTTCACCCAGGGCTTGGTTTTCAAGCCCTTTGCCCGAGCGTTACGGGCGACAAGACCTGCGGCCAGCATAACCGCCGGGTTCGAGGTATTTGTGCAACTCGTGATAGCCGCAATCAGAATGGCCCCATCACCGATTTCCATTTTTTCTTTGCCCACGGTCAAAACTGCTTTGCCGTCGCCTTTGCGATTAGCAATGGCTTTTTCCAGGTGGCCGCGGAAAATCTTGCCTGCCCCGTTCAGCTGGATACGATCCTGTGGCCGTTTGGGTCCGGCTATGCTCGGCTCAACGGTGCTCATATCCAGTTGCAGTGTGTCACTGAAAATAGGATCCGGGTCGCCGGCGTTACGCCAAAGGCCCTGGGCCTTGGCATAAGCTTCGATTAACTTATTCTGGGCTGGGTCGCGGCCGGAGAGCTCGAGGTAGCGCATCGTCTCACCATCGATAGGGAAGATCGCACAGGTGCTGCCAAATTCCGGAGACATATTGCCGAGCGTGGCACGATCTGCCAGTGGCAAGTGATCCAGGCCACTGCCATAAAACTCGACAAATTTTCCAACCACGCCTTTCTGGCGCAGCATTTCGGTAACTGTTAGAACCAGATCAGTTGCAGTGGTGCCTTCTTTCAGATTGCCGGTCAACTTGAAGCCGATGACGTTCGGAATCAACATTGTGATCGGTTGGCCCAGCATAGCGGCTTCAGCCTCAATACCACCAACACCCCAGCCCAAGACGCCAAGGCCGTTAATCATTGTGGTATGCGAATCCGTGCCAACGACCGTGTCCGGATAGGCGCGGCGGGAGCCACTGGCATCACTGTCAAAAACAACCCGTGACAGGTACTCGAGATTGACCTGGTGAACAATGCCGGTATTCGGTGGCACAACTCGAAAGTTCTGGAATGCATCCTGACCCCAGCGTAAGAACGAATAGCGCTCTTTATTACGACCGAATTCAATCTTGTTATTCATGCCAAGCGCATCGGCGGTGCCGTAGCGATCTACCTGCACCGAATGGTCGATAACAAGCTCCGCAGGCGACAGCGGGTTAATGCTGTCTGCTTTACCGCCCAGTTTGACGACGGCATCGCGCATTGCAGCCAGATCAACGACGGCGGGTACGCCTGTAAAATCCTGCAAGATGACCCGGCTCGGGGTAAATGAGATCTCCTGGCTCGGAGCCGCTGTGGGATCCCATTTAGCCAGTGCGAGGATGTCATCGCGGGTTACATCGCGACCATCTTCATGACGCAACAGGTTTTCAAGCAAAATCTTAAGGGAAAAAGGAAGTTTGCTGACATGACCTTCCTTGACTGCATCAAGGCGAAAAATCTCGAATTTCTGGCCATCCACTTCCAGTAGTGAACTGGCGCCGAAGCTGTTCTTCATGTTGCTCTCCGGAATATCAAATCTGAATTGGTAGGGATGCCACTTTGCGGCATCGCCTGCATGGGGCCGGCATTATAGCGGAAGCGCCCTGGCGATGCTGGTTAAATCACGCTTTCCGCGGTATCACTGCGGCTGAGAATGCGTTCGATTACTGCGCCACCGAGGCAGCGATCACCGCTATAAAAGACCGCGTATTGGCCGGGTGCCACCGCACGCTGCCGGGAATCGAAGAGAATATCCAGCGTACCATCCTCATTGCGCCGGATTTGACAAGTCTGATCTCCCTGTCGATAGCGAATTTTGACCGCGCAGTCGAGCACTCGGAACTGTCTTAGTACTTCTGGCTCCGCTCCAATCCAGGCCGGAACAGCAGTTCGTATCGACATACAGTAAAGCAGCGGGTGCTCGCCCTGTGCGACCAGCAGAACATTTTCCTCAAGCCGTTTGTCGACGACGTACCACGGTGCATCCGCGGACTGCTGTAAGCCGCCAATTCCAAGGCCCTGTCGCTGCCCAATTGTGTAATACATCAGTCCACTGTGCTGGCCGATTACGTCACCGTCAAGAGTTTGAATTTGCCCAGGAGATGCCGGCAGATAGGTTTGTAAAAACTCCTTGAAGGGCCGTTCACCGATAAAGCAAATGCCGGTGCTGTCCTTCTTTTCCGAATTCACTAGCCCATAGTTCTTGGCTATGTCGCGCACCTCTGATTTGAGCAGGTGACCAATCGGAAACAAGGTTTCTTTAAAAGGTTCGGCAGCAACCGCGTGCAGAAAGTAGGTCTGATCCTTACCAGGATCCCTGCCTTTCAGCAGCTCCGGCCCATCCTCAGTTTGTCGTAGTTGTGCGTAATGGCCGGTTGCAAGAAGATCCGCACCGAGGCGCTTGGCGTAGCGCCAGAGAACACCAAATTTTATTTCCCGATTGCAAAGCACATCAGGATTTGGCGTGCGACCCGCCTGGTATTCATCTAGAAAATATGCAAATACCCGCGCTCTGTACTCTTCAGCAAAATTGACGTGGTGCAGCGGAATTCCCAGCTGCTCGCAGACCATTCGTGCGTCCTGCAAATCATCGGCGGCCGTACAGTAGCCGTCGTCGTCTTCCCAATTAGTCATATGCAGCGCCTCTACCTGGGCACCACGCTGCTGTAGCAGTAAAGCAGCCACGGCAGAATCAACGCCACCAGACATGGCGATGATGACCTTACGGTCTTTAATATCGGGGAGGTTTGTTTTCATAAGGGCGGCATTCTAGCACCACCAGACGTAGTTTCTGACTAGACGCGTTGGGCGAAAGCCAGGACGCTGTCTACGTTGTCGTGCCGCACATTTAATTTGGGCATTACAGGTTGCGGCCGCTTGCCGCTGAGGTAATCGTCAATGCAACGCAAGACCATGGGAGTGCGCAAGAGGTGTTGTTGGGCACGAATTTCAGGGAGAGACATCCACAAGGCTCTGACAATGCCTGTATCCAGCTCCAACTCGGGCTCATGGCGGTCGCACAGGCCCACAAAAGCAATCCGCAAGAAACGTTTGGAGCGATCTTCAAGGTGCCATAAATAGGCACCGAGCATCTGTTCAGCGGTAATGTGCCACGCGGTTTCTTCAAGTGTTTCGCGAACAACTGCCTGCTCGGGCGTTTCGCCGTTTTCGATATGACCCGCCGGCTGATTAATAACCAGTTCGCCCGCAACAATCTCTTCAACCATTAGAAAGCGACCGTTGCGCTCGATAATCGCGGCAACAGTCAAATCAGTTTGAGTGGTCATGAAATCAACCCGGAGTCAAAAATTACATGCCAAGTTGGCGAAATTCGAATTCAACTTCGCTGGCATTCCAGGTCTCGTCGAATTTTCTGCTGTAGATGCCAGTCACAGATGGCTCCCACGTGTCGGCAATGCCTTCGAAGCGTGAAGCATCTTTGCGATACACAAGGGCGCCCCCGTCTGCGATGCAAAATGATTCACACTGAGTGCGCAAATCCTTGCGTACATTTCTGAATTCGATATAACTATTCAGTCGTCGCCCGAGGTGAACGAGGCCGTTACCGTTTTTGATGGCATGCGCGGGATCATTTATCAGGACACGGACACGGGCGAAACGCTTCGAGAGCACGAGGTGCTTGATGACCTCCAAAAATTCTGGATCATCGCAGATGCCGGGCTCGAGGTCGTGAGTGAAAATGGAAATTTTTCGCTCGGCGACGCTGGCGACATCAATCATCGCCTGCTTATATTCCTCGCGCGTTGAAATTACCCAACGCTCACCTTTTTCTCGTGATTGTTCCATATCGCTCCGCAGTTACAATTTCATTCGCATACCTATGTGATGAATACCTCCTTCAAGGAAAGGCTCTCCATCACAAGTAAAGCCATGTTTTTCGTAAAACTCACTAGCGTAGGCCTGAGCATGCAAATACACATTTTCCTGGCCTGCCTGTCGCGCCGCATTTAGCGCAGCTAATAACAAGCGCTCGCCAAGCCCCATTTCACGAAACCCATCAAGTACGGCAAGTCGGCCTATTTTACCGCTAGGCTCGAGTCGGCAAGTGCCAACTGCGTCACGGTTTTGCCGGTATATGAGCAAATGCTGTGAATTGGCATCATTTTCGTCCCATTCCAGTGATTCTGGAATTTTCTGCTCCAAAACGAAGACACGATGCCGTATATGTTTTATTTGGCGCTGATCTTGCGCGTTCGACCAACTAGCCGCCCGTATATGAAAACTGTCAGTCAACGTCAACAACCGGCTCAAAAATACCCGACTTAAAAAGCCATAACATCAGGTTGCGGGAGTCCGTTTGTTCGCACAACGAGATTAATTCGTTGGCCGCGAGTTCGCGGTGCTGACAAAGCCTCTGTACGAGGGCCAACAAGCTATCGGGAAACTCCTGGCTAAATCCGTTTGCAAATAACAGCAGGCGATTCCCGACCTGACTAAAGGCCAGCTGCGCCATGCCATGGACCCGAACGATCTCGAGCTGGGGAAGCTCGGCTAATACGGCGGTCAATTCGGCGTCTTCCATGGTTGCGGGCGCCAGCCACGCTTTTGGGTCGGTAACCATGGCACCAAAGATCAGTGCAAAGTCCGCGGTTTGCATATCGGCGAGACGTCGCAGCAAACTCTGAGCTCGTTGTAAAGCATGCGTCGATATTCGGCCGGGCTCCGCTTCCTCAGCGAGTAAGTCGGCATCGGTATAGCGCTCGTCTAGCCCGTTGTCGGCGGTGGCTTGACGCGCAATTTCTCCAGCAAGCTGGCCAGCGCTTGGCGCTCGCATGCCAATGGAGTAGGTCAGGCAGTTATTTTTCGCGACACCCCAGTGACCCCGACCTGGAGGCAAATACAAGACATCACCCGGCGCCGCCGAATAGGCCTCGTAATCCGTGAATGGCTGTACCAGGGAAAGTTCGCTCCCTGCCAGCGCGGTCAGCTCAGCTAGCTCGCGGGCAACCTGCCATTCCCGTGTACCTTCAAGTTGGCAAAGAAACACGTCGTATTGATCCAGGTGCGGGCCGACACTTCCGCCCGGCGTTGCGAAACTGATCATCAGGTCATCGATGCGCCATTCGGGAATAAACGGTATTTGTGCAAATATGCTGCGTAATTCCGGTAAGTGTTTTTCAACATCCTGAACCAGCAGGGTCCAGTCTTTATCGGGCAAGGCGGCGAGAAAGTCGGACTCGAAGGGACCGTGCTCCAGTCGATAGGTGGCGTTACCCGCGAGTCTCTCGGTAAATACGAGGCGCGACTCAACATCGGGTTGAGTGGCAAGCCAGGCAAGTTCTTCGGCGCCTAATAACGGCAGATCAGGCAGCGCGGCAGGCATAAATAGCGGCTGTTTCTGCCAATGTCGGCGCAGGAAATCAGAAATGGTCATTTCGGCTGGGAACGTGAGCATTGTTCTTCCCGAGCGGGCAGGGCCGCATCCATCCACTCTAATAGGGTGCTTTCATCAGTTTGTCGGCCAGGCCGATGTAGGTCGCCGGCGTCAGGTCCAGCAAACGCTGCTTGGCGTCCTTAGGTATATCAAGTCCACTGATGAACTCCTGCAGCAACTCTTTGGTGACACGCTGGCCGCGTGTCATCGCCTTCAGTTTTTCGTAGGGCTCGGGAATACCATAACGCCGCATCACGGTCTGCACAGCTTCTGCCAACACTTCCCAACTGTTGTCGAGATCCTGCGCGAGACGATCGCCATCCGCCTTCAACTTGCCAAGGCCTTTTTCACAGGATTGCAGCGCGATGCACACGTGAGCGAGAGCGACGCCGAAGTTTCTGAGAACAGTAGAATCCGTCAGGTCGCGTTGCCAACGCGAAATGGGTAACTTGTTAGCAAAATGCTCAAGCAGGGCATTCGCAATGCCAAGATTGCCCTCCGCATTCTCAAAATCGATTGGGTTTACTTTATGCGGCATTGTGGATGAACCCACTTCGCCTTCTACAGCTTGCTGCTTAAAATAACCCAGCGAAATGTATCCCCAAATATCCTTGCACAGGTCGAGCAGAATCGTGTCGATGCGAACTTGGGCGTGCGCGTATTCCGCCATCCAGTCATGGGGCTCAATCTGGGTTGTATGAAGATTGCTTATGAGACCCAGTGAATCCACAAATCGTTCGCTGATTTCCAGCCAGTTGAGCTCCGGATAGGCGACGTGATGAGCATTAAAATTGCCAACAGCGCCGTTAAATTTGCCGCGAATCTTGACCTGTGCGAATTGCCGCACACCACGCTCCAGGCGCACCACAACGTTGTGTAACTCCTTGCCTAGTGTGGTTGGACTCGCTGTTTGTCCATGTGTCCGCGCCAACATTGGCATGGTGGCATAGGAATTGGTCAACGATTTCAGCTTCAGAATCACTGATTTAGTCTGAGGAATGACGACATCATCGCGCGCTTCTCGCAACATCATTGCGTAGGCGAGGTTGTTAATGTCCTCGGACGTGCACCCAAAATGAATAAACTCCAGTAACGGAGCGGTTTCCGCTCCCGGCCCGAGTTTTTCACGGATAAAATACTCAACCGCTTTTACGTCGTGGTTGGTCGTGGCTTCAATAGTTTTGACGTGCTCGGCATCATCGCTCGAGAAGTTATCGACAATTTTGTTGAGGACATCTTTAACTACTGGCGACAAAGGAGGCAATTCTGTAATGCCGGGTTCGTCGGCGAGCAGCTGCAACCAGCGTATTTCGACCAATACCCGAAAACGGATTAGGCCGTATTCACTGCAAATGTTGCGTAATTCTGTGCCGCGGCCTGCGTAGCGGCCGTCAACCGGAGAGATAGCTTTTATCGGACTGAATTTCATCGAGTGCTAGACTTGTCGTGGCAAAGCGAGAATCATACACCATAGCCCGTGCTGCGTAGTTATTCGCATCATTTTTGGCGATAATTTTAAAACGTAATATCGAATACCTTCTCGACAAGACCTACCGGAGATCAACAGGGATGAGTGATAAAGCATTTCGTGTAGAACACGACAGTATGGGCGAGCTGCAAGTGCCCGCAGAAGCGCGCTGGGGGGCACAGACACAGAGAGCCGTACAAAATTTTCCCATTAGCGGGCTGCCGATGCCCCGTGGATTTATAGCGGCACTCGGATTGGTCAAATGGGCAGCCGCCGGCGCCAACTCAGAACTGGGCCTGCTCAAGTCGGATTTGGCAATAGCTATCCAGAAAGCGTCTTTAGAGGTGTACGCCGGCCAACATGATGCCCAGTTTCCAATCGATGTTTTTCAAACGGGTTCCGGCACCAGTTCCAATATGAATGCCAACGAAGTCATCGCCAATCTCGGCACCGAGAGCAGTGGCAAGATTGTGCACCCCAACGACCACGTGAACATGGGGCAAAGCAGTAACGATGTAATCCCAACTTGCGTCCATGTGGGCGCTGCGATTGCTTTAAATGAACAACTATTGCCCGCACTGGAGCATTTGTCAGAGGTGCTGGCAGCCAAGGCTGACGAAACTCGGGATATAGTGAAGACTGGTCGTACCCACCTGATGGACGCCATGCCGGTGACGCTGGGACAGGAGCTTGATACCTGGCGGTCTCAGGTTGACCACGGTCAGGCACGTATACGAGACAGTCTGAAAAGGTTGTGTGGACTCGCGCAGGGTGGCACGGCCGTCGGCACGGGTATCAACGCACACCCCAAATTTGGCACCAAAGTAGCCACACTGTTAGGCGAACGTACCGGACTCGATTTCCACCCTGCAGACTCCCTTTTTGAAGGATTGAGTTGCCAGGATACGGCAGTCGAAGTGTCTGGTCAGTTGAAAGTGCTGGCAGTAAGCCTGATGAAGATTTCGAATGACCTGCGGTGGATGAATTCCGGTCCATTGGCCGGCCTCGGTGAAATCGCTTTACCGGCATTACAGCCAGGCTCCAGCATCATGCCCGGCAAGGTCAATCCGGTGATACCGGAAGCGGTAGCGATGGTCTGCGCGCAGGTCATTGGCAACGACGCCACAATTACCATCGGCGGTCATTCCGGTAACTTCCAACTAAACGTAATGCTACCTGTGGTTGCCTATAACCTGCTGCAAAGCATTGAGCTCCTGGCCAATGCATCACGCGTATTAGCTGACAAGGCAATCGTTGGATTTATCGTCAACAAAGCCAATCTCAGTAAGGCATTGGACCGCAATCCGATCCTGGTGACGGCCCTAAATCCGGTGATCGGCTACGAAAAAGGAGCCGCTGTTGCGAAACGGGCTTATGCAGAGGGCCGGGCGGTAAAGGATGTTGCCCGCGAAATGACTGATTTGAGCGACGAGGAACTTAACCGTTTGCTGGATCCCGCCAGTCTTACTGAAGGTGGAATCAAGCACTAGGGCATGGATCCGGAAACGACAGGCCCGCAGCCATCAACACAGCAACTCAGGGTTAAGCTGGCTGGCACACAACTGCCAGCTAGCCCAAATTCCTTGCTTGCAGGCTTACCGCGCGGTTGGCCAGATAGTTTCCGGGACTTGTTACGAGACGACTTGATTGCCGCGGGCGTACTTGTTCCCATCGTGGAGCGCCGCAGCGGGCTGTCTGTATTGTTTACCGAGCGCGCCGCTGAGCTTAAGCATCATCCAGGGCAGATCAGTTTCCCAGGCGGCCGGATGGAGCGGTACGACGCAGATATTCGTGCAGCAGCCCTCCGAGAAACAGAGGAGGAGGTTGGTATTCATGCCGCGCATATAGAGGTCCTCGGGTATCTGGATATGTTGCCAACGATTACCGGCTACGTTGTTACGCCAGTTGTTGGCTTGGTACGGCCAGATTTTTCCCTCCGAGTTGATCCGGTTGAAGTGGCAGGCGTCTTTGAAGTGCCGCTTGATTTCTTGATGGATGAACGCAATCAGCGCCATTCAACCCGTGAATTCAAAGGGACCCAAGTCCCGATACTAGAGTTTCAATACGAGCGCTACCGTATCTGGGGCGCCACCGCAGCCATGTTGCTATCACTTCGAGAGATACTTTTTAATTAAAAACAAATGGTTACCGATTCTTTACAGAAATTACTACACATAATGGCACGTCTGCGTGATCCACAAGATGGTTGCCCTTGGGATCTTGATCAGGATTTCGCATCGATCGCCCCGTACACCATCGAAGAAAGCTATGAAGTTGCCGATGCCATCGCACGCGGCGATATGGACGATCTACGCAAGGAGCTGGGTGACCTGTTGTTTCAAGTCGTTTTTCACGCTCGAATGGCCGAAGAAGCGGGCCTGTTCGACTTTGCGGCCATTGCGGATGGCATCAATGAGAAGCTGACACGCCGACACCCCCATCTCTTCGGCACCGCAGAGCAAATCGCGGCTGGCCATCAACCGGGAGACTGGGAGGCCTATAAAACAGCGGAAAGGGGCGCAACAAGCAATAGTCGTCTGGACGATATCCCGCAGTCTTTACCGGCCCTGATGCGGGCGCAGAAAATTGGCAAAAGGGCCGCTGGCGTAAGCTTTGACTGGCCCGATGCAGCTGGTGCGCGAATGAAGCTTGCGGAGGAACTGGCCGAACTTGACACAGAAGTCGAGAGACAGAATGGCGATGCCATGGAAGATGAGTTGGGGGACCTACTATTTGCAACCGTGAATTTCGCCAGGCATTTGAACATTGATAGTGAAAAAGCGCTCGCCCGTGCCAATCACAAATTTACGACACGCTTCCAGCACATGGAGCAGACCTTGCGTTCTCAAGGGCTATCCCTTGAGCATCTCGATATTGACGAGATGGAGCAGGCGTGGCAAAGCGCCAAGCGCGACATTGCCGACGAAAAGAAATAGTTGATATGCATAAGGGCGTTCAGGATCGGTTCAGACGTAATCGCCTAATATTCTCCCCAAGCTGCGATAAGGCTCATTTAGCCAACACCGCAAGCGACTTTCTTAAACTGGAGAATTGCCATGAATATCAGGAACTTGATCGTCTCTACCGGAGTGATGTTTGCGCTCGTTATGACCTCGTTCCCTGCGTACGCTGATAACAACAAGAACAGGAGTTATCGCGAGAGCGCCGCAGTCTATGACTACGCGCAAGTACTAAGCGCCAAACCCATTGTTCGCTACGTAACGGTTGAAACCCCGGTCCGCGAGTGTTGGGAGGACACGGAGTATTACACCGTGAATAACTCACGGCCGAGCTCAAACCCGGTCGGCAGTACAATAATCGGTGCATTGATCGGCGGCGTAGTAGGCAATCAGTTTGGTGACGGGCGCGGTCGGGATGCGATGACAGTGGTGGGTACTATCGTGGGTGCAGCGGCCGGCAGTGATAATGCCAAACGCTCACAGTATTCGAGTAGTAGCTATCAAACGTCGGAGTACTCGCGTCCGGTTCAACGATGCTCGACCAACGTTAACACCCACCAAGAAGAGCGTATCGACGGTTATCGGGTGGTGTATGTATACAATGGTCAACGTTACGCCACCAAGACACAGCAAGATCCGGGCAATCAGATCCGTATTCGGATATCTGTGACTCCGGCTATGTAATGAACTGAGAATCCAGCTGCCAGCCCGAGCCTGGCAGCTGGATATTCCGAACTTGCGACACGCGTGATTGAAAAAATCTTATCCTGCCACCAAAATTACGCGATACTCTGACGATATAGTCATATATACAGATGCTGAATAACCCAGGTGTATTTTTCATGCGCGCACTAACGACACTTCTGATAGCTGGTCTTTTGCTCGTCGCAGGCACAGCGACAGCGGGCGACAGGCAACGTGCGCCGCAGCATTCCGCTCCCAACTCGAGTCACACGCAGGGAAATGCTCGTCAAGACACGCTACGGCTGGCACAAAGCAATGGTCTGACGCTGGCGCAAGCGATAGAGCAGGTCAAACGCCAGTACAAAGGGCGAATTGTTGGTGCCGAAACAACTATTAAGGGAAACCGCGAAGTCCACAGAATCCGAGTGTTGACGGAAGACGGCAAAGTACGCACGGTCACAGTACAGGGTCGAAAGTTGTCACAGGATCGGCGGTAAAGGCTGCGCGATGCGACTCCTGATAGTTGAAGATGATAAGACTCTGCGTGAATCACTTGCGCGCGACCTGACGGCAGCCGGCTTTGCCGTTGAACAGGCCGCTGATGGCAAGGAAGGCCTGTATTTTGCCACTGAATATCCCATCGACCTGGCTATCGTTGATCTGGGGCTACCGGAAATTCCAGGTCTTGAACTTATTGGCAAGATTCGAGAGGCGGGTAAAACGTATCCAATTCTGATTCTGACGGCACGCGATCGCTGGCAAGACAAAGTCGATGGTCTAAGTGCAGGTGCCGACGACTACGTTGTTAAGCCCTTTCATTTTGAAGAAGTCAGCGCGAGGGTGCATGCTTTATTGCGCAGGAGCGGCGGATGGGCCAGCTCAACATTGAAGGCGGGCCCGGTTGCACTGAACACCAATCGCCAGGAATTGAAGGTCAACGGCAGCAGCGTTGAGCTAACCAGCTTTGAATACAAGATTATTGAGCACCTGATGTTGCGAGCAGGCGAAGTGATTTCGAAAACCGAATTGACCGACCGCTTGTATGACCAGGACTTCGAGAGAGACAGCAACGTCATCGAAGTCTTTATAGGTCGGCTACGCAAAAAACTTGATCCGGATAATTCCCTGCATCCTATTGAGACGTTACGTGGCCGGGGATATCGATTCGCTCTGGACCGAGAGCAGGCGGAGTAAGTAGCTTGCGCTCGTCACTGAATGCGCGACTGCTTTTCTCAGTCAGCCTCCTGTTGCTGCTCTTCTTTGGCGCCACCATCGTTGTTCTCGATAGTGCATTTCGGCAATCCGCAGATCAAGCAGAAGAAGACATTCTCGATGGTCAGCTGATGACATTAATTGCAACAGCTGAACTGAATGTCGATGGCAATCTCGATGTACCCAAAGACTTACCGGATCCCAGGTTTATCAATATCGGCTCTGGTTTGTACGCCGAAATTCGCGATCGCGAAGGTCAGTCCTACTGGCGTTCCCCGTCGGCACTCAATATTTCGTGGCAGGGAAAAGAAGATACTCCCGCTGCTTTCGGTGCGCATGTCTTCACTGAACGTACTTTGCCCGACGGTTCCCAGCTGGTTGAGCTCAGTATGCCGGTTGAATGGGAGACATCGGACGGTCAACTTGCCCCATACGTTTTTTACGTGGCAGAAGACCTTGATTCCATACATGCGCAGCTGAGTCGATTTCGACGTCAGTTATTTACCTGGTTTGCTGCGGTCGCAATCATCATGTTATTTGCCATTGGAGCCCTGCTGCGCAGAGTTCTTAAGCCTTTGCGCCAAATTGAGAATGAGATTGAGGAGATTGAGTCAGGCAAGCGCTTAAAACTTTCCGCGGATCTGCCCACCGAACTGGAAGGGGTTGCGCGCAATCTGAATTTGCTGGTTGGTAGCGAGAGAAGTAGAGCTGAACGATATAGACATACTTTGGACAACCTGGCGCACTCATTAAAAACACCGTTGGCGGCAATGCGGGCTGTCTTGAATGAAGGCGGCTCGGCGAAAGAGGTGGGCGCACGCATCGATCCGCAGATTGAACGCATGAACGAAATAGTGCGCTACCAGCTTGGCAAATCGGCCAGCGTTACAGGTGACCACCTTGGACTCGTACCCATCGCGGTAAAAGGTGAACTAACACGCTTGGCTGATGCAATGACAAAAGTGTATCGGGACAAGAACCCGGATATTTCCATTACAGCCGACGAGACCATTGCAGTGCGCCTGGAAAAAGGTGACTTTCTGGAACTTGCTGGCAACTTGATTGATAACGCCTGCAAGTGGTGTAAGACAAGAGTGCAGGTGTGCGTCACCACCGACACGGCCGGCACCATAATCTTCCTCTTTGAAGATGACGGACCCGGGATTCCGGAGGAGTCCGCAGACCGCTTGCTGCAACGTGGTATGCGGCTTGATGAATCCGCTCCCGGCCAGGGAATTGGCTTGGCGGTCGTGCGCGATATTGTGAATTCCTACGGCGGCACCCTGGTGATCACCCGCTCGTCGCTGGGTGGAGCGAAGCTTGCCATTTCACTTCCACCGACAGCGCGCGAGTGACCTCTAGTCTTTATCGGCCCGTTCCAAGATTGACCGCAAAGGCTCTATCAAATCCAGCGGTAACGGGAACACGATCGTATTCGTTCTTTCGTTAGCGATTTCTTTTAGGGTCTGCAAATAACGTAACTGCAGGGCCTGTTTTTCAGTGCCGAGCATGTTGGCCGCCTCAGCCAACATCTGGGCCGCTTGCTTTTCGCCCTCGGCATTAATGATTTTGGCACGACGTGAGCGCTCGGCTTCTGCCTGCTGTGCAATAGCACGAATCATATTTTCGTTCAGGTCAACATGTTTAAGCTCGACGTTCTGTACCTTGATACCCCATGCATCGGTCTGCTGATCCAGGATTTGCTGGATATCCGCATTCAACTTTTCGCGCTCGGAAAGCATCTCATCCAGTTGATGTTGCCCGAGCACTGAACGCAAAGTCGTTTGCGCTTTTTGGCTCGTGGCCTCGTAAGCATTCTCGACCTGGATGATAGCTTTTTCTGGATCAACTATCTTGACGAAAATGACGGCGTTCACCTTGACTGAAACATTGTCACGCGAGATTACGTCTTGTGTTGGGACATCCATAGTTGTGACACGTAAATCCACTTTCACCATTTTCTGGATGCCGGGAAAAAGCACAATGAGGCCAGGTCCTTTGACGGCCTGAAATCGGCCCAGGAAAAAAACGACACCACGCTCGTACTCCCGCAATATTTTGATGGTATTCATCAGTAATACGGCAGCAAAAATGACAACAAGTCCGATAGTTGCAATATTCATACGTTTTCCTTTGATTGAATCTTGTGTTGGCCGCGATTAACTCGGCATTATTGCTCGGTACCCGGCTCAACGATCAACGTTAAGCCTTCGACGCGCACGACCCTAAGCTTTTGATCCTTGATGGCGGCGCCATCTATTTCGGCGCTCCACGATTCACCATCCATCCATACGAATCCGCGCTTAGTAAAATCGCCAAGTGCGGTTGCGTTGCGACCTATCATGCTATCAAGACCGCTAACCGGACCGCGGCTGCGCAGTTTCAATATATAAGTGACAATCCAGAACACGAAAAAGGCCGATAGCACGGCAAATGAAATTACGAACGTAAGTGAAATGCCAAAACCAGGGATACCACTGTCGAACATCATGATCGCTCCGAATACAAATGCGGCCACACCACCAATTCCCAGCGCACCAAAGCTTGGCACGAACGCCTCTGCCACAATCAAAATCAATCCAACAATTATGAGAGCCAGACCCGCGAAATTAACCGGAATAATCTGCAGCGCATAGGCAGCAAGCAGCAGACAGATAACGCCTGCAACTCCCGGCAATACTGCCCCCGGATTCCAGCCTTCAAAAACCAGTCCGTAGATACCAATCAACAGCAACAGTAATGCAATCTCCGGATGCGTAATTGTGCTTAAAACTTTGATGCGCCAGCCAGCTTCATACGGCACCAGTTGCACGTCACTTGTGTCCAGCACAACGGTCTTGTTATTAACAATAAGCTCCAGGCCATTAAGCTTCCCAAGCAAATGATCAACATCACTGGCAATAAGATCAATAACATTTAAATCAAGGGCTTCATCTGCGGTCAGAGTGGCTGCGTCGCGGACCGCATCTTCAGCCCAGTCGGCATTGCGGCCGTGCGCTTCTGCCAGCCCGCGAATATAGGCAATGGAATCATTAAGAATTTTACGACCCATGGCATCGCCGGGAACTTCATCGCTGCTGGCATCGTCATCTACGCCCTCTTGTTTGCGGCCAAGCGGCAAGGGCGGTTCAGGTTTATCACCTCCGCCCAGTGCTACCGGAGTCGCCGCGCCAAGGTGCGTAGTCGGCGCCATGGCGGCAATGTGGCTGGCTAAAAGAATATATGTCCCGGCGCTGTCCGCTCGCGCTCCTGCCGGTGTGACGTAAGTAACAACGGGAACAGGTGAACTGAGGATGCCCTTGACGATGTCACGCATCGGTTCAACAAGGCCGCCCGGCGTATCCATTTCAATAATCACAAGGCGCGCATCTGTGGCTACGGCTTCGCGCAACCCACTGACTATATATTCAGCCGTGGCAACGCCTATGGCGTCGTCAATTCGTAATACTAATACCTTATTTTCTGCTTGAGCCTGGCAATTCAGCACGAGCAAGGCGAGAACCAATACCCCGCGGAACAAGCTTCGCATTGTTGAATTCAGGAAAGCCATTCAATCACCTCGCATAGTCCGATAATAGCAGCCCGCGTGGTCGCCTGTGGCACCGCGCGATCAAAGCAGTTGTTGTACTCTGTTAATCAATGGCATTCTTGCGACTTCCAGGCAGGTAGTTCTCAATGTTTATTCGATTTATTACAACCGGCGGCACCATCGACAAGATCTACTTTGATGCCATGGGGCAATTTGAAGTAGGCGAGTCACTGGTACAGCATATTCTTAGTGATGCCCTTACTCAATTCGACTTTGATGTCGTGTCATTGTTCCGTAAGGACAGTCTTGATATCACCGATGATGATCGCGCAGCGTTACGAAGCTACCTGGAAAGCGACGACAAAAAGCTCTACGTTCTAACCCACGGTACGGACACCATGGTAGAAACGGCAGCGGCACTGAGTGGGCTGAATGACAAGACCATAGTGCTGACGGGCTCACTGAGCCCGGCACGGTTTCGCACCACAGACGCTATATTCAACGTGGGAATGGCGGTGGCAGCAGTGCAGACGTTACCGCCGGGCATTTACATTGCGATGAGCGGTCAGATTTTCGAAGCCGGATCGGTGCGCAAGAACAGAGCGGAGAACCGCTTCGAAAGAATTAGCACCAATTCTGACTCTGCTGCAGACTAACGTAAGACTGGATGGCGAGACTTCGTATTGTTTCATTGCAACAGCGGTAGAACGAGCTGGACTTATACAAACTGTCGGAATATCGAGCAAAAAAAACGGCAAGCGCGTTACAACACACCTGCCGCTTTTTCTTTCTGACTACCGGGGAACTACAGCTTAGAAACCAAAGTTGATTCCCTGGGCCAGCGGTAAATCTTTACCGTAGTTTATCGTGTTGGTCTGACGTCGCATGTAAGCCTTCCACGAGTCAGAGCCAGCCTCGCGACCACCGCCCGTTTCTTTTTCGCCACCAAATGCGCCGCCAATTTCCGCACCGGATGTACCGATATTGACATTGGCGATACCGCAATCTGAACCGCCGTTTGACAGGAAATACTCGGCATTCTGCAAGTTAGTGGTAAAAATGGATGAGGACAGACCCTGCGCAACGCTGTTTTGCATCGCGATGGCTTCATCCAGGCTCTTGAACGAGATCAGGTAAAGGATTGGCCCAAATGTTTCCGTCTGAACAATATCCCACTCGTTTTTAACGATCGCGATTGCGGGCGTCACAAAATGACCCGGGCCTTCAATGCGCTTGCCCCCACAAAGAATTTCGCCGCCAGCTTTTTTCACAGCAGCCACGGCATTTTCCAATCGTTCAACCGAAGACTCGTCAATCAACGGACCCATTAGCGTTGCTGGATCCTGAGGATCGCCAATGCGAACCTGGCCATAGGCACTGACAAGACGATCTTTCAAGTCGTCCATGCGTGATTCGTGCACGATCACTCGGCGGGTCGTGGTGCAGCGCTGACCAGCAGTGCCGACAGATCCAAATACAATACCGGGAACGGCCAGGTCGAGGTCTGCAGTCTCGTCAACAATTATCGCGTTATTGCCACCCAGTTCGAGGAGCACTTTGCCCATACGTGCAGCTACGCGCTCACCGACAGCTCTACCTACCGCGGTCGAGCCAGTGAATGACACGAGGTTTACGCGCTTGTCATCAACGAAGTCTTTCGCCAATTGGTTACCAGCATCGTTGAAGAGATGGAATATCTCGGGATAACCACCATCTGCCAGTGCCTTGTTGCAGATCTTTTGAATTGCAACGCCGCAGAGCGGTGTTTTCGGCGATGGCTTCCAGACGCTGACATTGCCACAGATCGCGGCAATGAACGCATTCCAGGACCAAACTGCTACCGGGAAATTGAAGGCGCTGATGATGCCAACGACACCGAGCGGGTGCCACTGCTCATACATACGGTGCATTGGCCGTTCGGAGTGCATGGTGTTGCCATACAGCATGCGTGATTGGCCCACCGCGAAGTCAGCGATATCGATCATTTCCTGCACTTCGCCGTCACCTTCAGCCTTGATCTTGCCCATTTCCAGACTAACCAGGCTACCCAACGCGTCCTTGTGCTCGCGCAACGCATGGCCCACGAGACGTATGGCTTCGCCACGCGCCGGAGCTGGAATCTTGCGCCATTGCTCAAATGCGGCACGTGCTGAGGTCATTAGCGCTTCGTACTCCTCCGCTGTACTTGAGCGGACGCTGCCAATCAACTCGCCACTTGCCGGGCTGTAGGATTCGATCAGGGCTGCACTTTTCGTTGCAAAATGCCGTTCACCTGACCAGGTTCCCGCGTTCACGGATTCAAGACCGAGTCTCTTTAATACGTCCTTCATTGTTATTCCTCTATTTGCAGGTTGACGCCAGCGACTCAAGAGTCCCGGCACTATTATTCGGTAATTGCTGAGTATTGCCTCTCACATAATGAGGTCAGGCATGCGTACTTCAAGCGATGGTCATTGCGCATCGCTCATGTACAGGCGCGCATTGTGCCAATCTACGCATTGCCTTTCCAGACGGCAGAACGCGATGTTGCTCGCTGCGAATCCGAACTTCAACATATGCCGTTGGGGAGGGCATTCCATTATTTCTGCATTTCACTCGTAACCTTATGTTTCCATGCTAGACTTTCGCCCCCCGGGAGCTGCGTGGCAGCAATCCATAAATGACTTCGACCCATTTTGGTGCGAAGCGAATAATTTCAGGCAGGACGTAGAGTGACGAAGAAAATGGCAAATTCGGATTGGCACCCCGCAAGCTGGCAGACCAAATCGGCTGAACAACAAGCCAACTATCCCGACCAGGAAGCACTTGAAAGTGTCGTTTCTGAGCTCAGCAAATTACCGCCGTTAGTCACCTCATGGGAAGTTGACGCGCTAAAAGAACAAATTGCGCGTGCCCAGCGCGGCGAAGCGTTTGTTCTGCAAGGTGGAGACTGTGCGGAGAGCTTTGCCGATTGCACGTCCGAAAGCATCGTCGCGAAACTCAAGATTTTGCTGCAAATGAGTCTGGTGATGCTGTTTGGCATGAAAAAGCCGATCGTACGCATAGGCCGTATGGCGGGGCAGTACGCAAAACCGCGTTCAGCCGACACGGAAACGCTGGACGGACTGGCTCTGCCCAGCTACCGCGGAGATCTGGTAAACCGGGTTCCTTTTACCAGTGAAGACAGGGTGCCGGATCCGCAGCTGGTGTTGCGGGGCTACGAAAGGGCCGCCTTAACATTGAATTTTGTACGTTCCCTGATTGATGGCGGCTTTGCTGATTTGCATCATCCGGAGTATTGGGATCTCGACTGGGTTGGTCATTCGCCACTGGCAGCGGAATACCACAACATCCTGGGATCCATTGCCGATTCACTGGACTTCCTGGAATCCATTTCCGGCCGATCCTTTGACCAGGCGCAGCGTGTCGATATCTATTCCGGCCATGAAGGACTGCACCTGCACTATGAGCAAGCGCAGACTCGTTTCCTTGAACGCCGCAATCGCTGGTACGACCTCACGACACATTACCCATGGATTGGTATGCGTACCGCGGCAATGGACGGGGCCCACGTAGAATTTTTCCGCGGCGTTGCCAATCCGATCGGTATCAAGATCGGGCCAGGAATGACTGCCGAATGGCTACAAGACCTGCTGCGTGTGTTGAATCCGAATAACGAATCTGGTCGTATCAGTCTAATTCATCGCTTTAGTGCCAAATCGATTGATGACTGCTTGCCTAATCTTATTCGTGCAGTGAAGGCCACTGGTGCTCCTGTGCTGTGGATATGCGACCCTATGCACGGCAACACAGAAACGACGGCCGAAGGTATCAAGACTCGCCGATTCGATAACGTCATTAGCGAATTGCAGTCGGCGTTCCGCATCCACCAGAGTATGGGAACGTACCTGGGTGGTGTTCATCTGGAGTTAACCGGTGAAAATGTCACGGAATGTACTGGTGGCGCTCGCGGCCTGACAGATACCGATCTGCGCCGGTCCTATAAATCAATGGTCGATCCACGTCTTAATTACGAGCAGGCGATGGAAGTCGCTATGCGTATTGCGGGGTTGCGCGACAACAATTAATTCGGTCGCCAGGCTTTAAGATCGGCCCAAGCTGATTCTGTATCGATCAAGCGGTGTTCGCCAGGAGCCAGGCCACCGAGTGACCATGGCCCAATCTGATGGCGTATCAAGCGGAGAGTAGGGAGCTCGACCGCCGCTGTCATGCGACGGACCTGCCGGTTCCGACCCTCGTCAAGGGTGATTGCAATCCAGCTGGTGGGTATCGCTTTACGATAGCGTATGGGTGGATCACGGGGCCATAAATTCGCCGGCTCCGGGATAGCCGCCGCCGAAACAGCGCACGCAGTGCCATCGTTCAGTTCAACCCCATCTACCAGCTGCTGCAGCTGCTCTGCGCTGACCACACCGTCAACCTGAGCCCAATATTTCTTGTGGACACTGCCTTTGCCCGTGGCGATTCGCGCTTGTAACCGGCCATCATCACAAAGCAAAAGTAGTCCCTCACTGTCGTAATCGAGTCGGCCTGCCGGATAGACGGCCGGGATCTTCACGTAAGCCGCAAGCGTCTCCTTATCGCCTGCCTCGCTAAACTGGCTGATGACACGATAGGGCTTATTGAATATGACTAAGGGCATTAGGCGGACTATAGTAAATCGAAGATGGCATTATCCGGAATCTGGATTGCAAGGCAATCATTCCAAGGATACTATGCCGCAGTGCAATAAATTCAGGCCGCACTTGTAAAACATATTAAGTTGTATTTTTAACATATTGTTTTTAAAACGCTTTTTCAGAGTTACTAACCCCTAGACCGCAAAAGTTCACTTTCATGACCGAAACCTTCGACGCAGGGCGAGCCGGCACACTACAGGTGATCGGCAGGCTGTCCCCCGAATATTCTGAAATTCTGACACCGTCTGCGTTGCAGTTTTTGGCCGACCTGGCGCATGAATTTACCCCCGCGGTAAATAACCTGTTAGCGCGCCGGGATACCCGCCAATCAAAGCTTGATGCCGGTGAATTTCCTGACTTCCTGGCCGACACAAAATCAATTCGCGAGGCTGACTGGCAAGTCACAAAGGCCCCCAAAGACCTGCAAGACAGACGCGTAGAAATCACCGGCCCGACAGACCGGAAGATGATTATCAACGCGCTGAACTCCGGCGCGCGCGTGTTCATGGCTGATTGTGAGGATTCACTGACGCCGACCTGGGACAACGTCATTCAGGGCCAGATAAATCTGCGCGATGCCGTTAATCGGAGCATCGAATTCTCAGTCCCTGGTGGCAAACACTATCGCCTGAACGACAAAACGGCGGTTTTGATTGTCCGTCCACGCGGTTGGCACCTGGTTGAAAAGCACATAACGCTTAATGGCAGCCCGATCCCGGGTGGCCTGGTCGACTTCGGGCTTTATCTGTTGCACAACGCCTCGGAACTAAAGAACCGTGGCACTGGACCCTATTTCTACTTACCGAAGCTTGAAAACCATCTCGAAGCGCGGCTGTGGAATGACGTATTTCGTTTCGCAGAGAAACGCGGCATCGTGGCATCTGACTCAATCAAGGTTACGGTTCTTATAGAAACAATTCTCGCCGCATTTGAAATAGAAGAGATTCTTTACGAACTCAAAGATTACATCGTCGGCCAGAACTGTGGACGCTGGGATTACATTTTTAGCTTCATCAAAAAGTTCAATCACTTTCCCGAGTTTGTCCTTCCCGATCGCTCTGAAGTGACTATGACTACGCATTTTCTGCGGTCGTATTCGCAACTGGTCATAAAGACTTGCCATAAGCGCGGTGCTTTCGCTATTGGCGGCATGGCCGCACAAATACCGATCAAGGGCGATCCGGCAGCCAATGACGCTGCTATGGAAAAGGTGCGAGCCGATAAGGAACGCGAAGTGATGGATGGTCATGACGGTACCTGGGTTGCGCACCCGGGTATGGTTGCTCTCGCGACTGAAATATTTGACGCGCACATGCCCTCAGCTAACCAGATTACTCGACAACGTGAGGACGTCCATGTAACTGCCGCTGACCTTTTACAGGTGGTGAAAGGCAAGATCACGGAAAACGGGTTGCGCAGCAATATATCTATCGGCGTTCAATACATGGCCGCCTGGTTGAACGGCAATGGCTGTGTGCCCCTGTATGACCTGATGGAAGATGCTGCCACGGCTGAAATATCCCGAGCCCAGGTTTGGCAGTGGGTGCATCAAGAAACCGGCGTCCTCGAGGATGGCCGACCCATTACCTACGCGCTTTTCAAAGAGATGATGCGTGAAGAAATGGACAAGATTCAGGAAGCGGTCGGCAAAGAAGCGTTTGTTGCCGGCAAATATCGCGAAGCGGCGCGACTAATGGATAAGATTACCAAGCAAGATGAATTTGCGAGTTTCCTGACGTTGGGGGCGTACCAGGAAATTGATTAATGCATCACCGGGACATTTACGAAAGACTGGCACACGGAGAGAATGAAAATGGCATTGAAAACCGCAGCTCAGATCAACAAGGATTGGACTGAGAGCGCTCGCTGGGAAGGTATAACCAGGGGCTACAGCGCAGACGAAGTAGTGCGATTACGTGGCACCGTTGAAATTGAATATTCACTTGCCCGACAGGGAGCCGAAAAGCTCTGGGCGGGCGTAAACGAAACACCATTTGTAAATTCTCTGGGAGCCCTTACCGGAAACCAGGCGATGCAGCAGGTTAAGGCCGGTCTGAAAGCCATTTACCTGTCGGGCTGGCAGGTCGCAGGCGATGCCAACCTTGCGGGCGAAATGTATCCCGACCAGTCCCTCTATCCGGCAGACTCTGTCCCCGCCGTTGTACGCAGGATTAACAACACGCTGCTGCGTGCCGACCAGCTACATCATGCCGAGGGTGATGACAGCATCGACTGGATGCAGCCGATTGTTGCCGATGCCGAGGCCGGTTTCGGCGGCGTCCTGAATGCCTTTGAACTAATGAAAGCAATGATCGCGGCCGGTGCGGCCGGGGTGCATTTTGAAGACCAGCTCTCGTCCGCCAAGAAATGCGGCCACATGGGCGGCAAAGTATTAGTACCGACACAGGAAGCGATCAACAAGCTGGTCGCCGCGAGACTGGCCGCTGACGTTTGCGATGTGCCCACTGTATTGATCGCACGTACTGATGCCGATGCCGCCAACTTGCTGACCTCTGACGTTGACGAACTCGATCGCGAATTTATAACCGGGGAGCGCACTGCAGAAGGATTCTTCTCGGTTAAGCCAGGCCTTAAACAGGCTGTTTCGCGTGCTCTGTCTTATTCACCTTATGTTGATTTATTGTGGTGCGAGACCAGCGTTCCCGATCTGCCACAAGCCAAGCTATTTGCCGAGGCAGTCAAGAAAGAGTACCCAGATCAATTGCTAGCGTATAACTGTTCGCCGTCATTCAACTGGCGCAAGCACCTGGACGACAAGACTATTGCCAAGTTCCAGAAGGAACTCGCGGCCATGGGATACAAGTTCCAGTTCATCACCCTGGCTGGCTTCCACGCACTGAACTACAGCATGTTTACGCTCGCCAAGGATTACAAAGCCAGACAAATGGCTGCTTACGTGCAGCTGCAAGAGGCGGAATTCGCGTCCGAGAAACAGGGCTATACGGCTACCAGGCATCAGCGCGAAGTAGGTGCGGGTTATTTCGATGCCGTTACCCAGGCGGTTTCCGGCGGTCATTCATCCTTGTCGGCGCTAAGTGGATCGACCGAAGAAGCGCAGTTCGACGAAGAATAGAGTCACCTCAAGAGGTGCTTTAAAGTGACACCGGGGGAGGGGCGCAAGCCTCTCCCCCTTATTTTTGGTGATTGCCAAACTGCTCTGAAATTCTCGGCCGCACTCTGTACAATGCGCCGTTTTTCCGAGGCCGGTCATTGCGGCGGGCCCAATTGAGAGCAATCATGCATTACGACAATATCCAGGTACCGGCTGATGGCGAAGTCATTACCGTTAATCCCGATCACTCCATCAACGTCCCCAACAAGCCGATAATCCCCTTTATCGAAGGCGACGGCATCGGCATCGATGTCACGCCGGTCATGCTGGACGTCGTCAACGAGGCTGTGCGTCTGGCTTATTCAGGTGAACGTGAAATCAAGTGGATGCAGGTATATGCCGGCCAGGCTGCAGCTGATGTTTACGGCAAAGGCGATTACTTGCCGGAGGAAACGCTGCATGCTCTGCGTCACTTCGTCGTATCGATCAAAGGGCCGTTGATGACGCCGATAGGCGGTGGTATTCGCTCATTAAATGTCTCTATTCGCCAGGAAATGGATTTGTTTGCCTGCGTTAGACCCATTCGGTATTTTCCGGGTGTATCGACTCCGATGAAGGAAGACCTGGTCGACATGATCATCTTCCGCGAGAACACCGAAGATATCTATTCGGGTATTGAATACCCAACCGGTTCGCAGGAGGTGCAAAAATTAATTAAGTTTTTGCAGCAGGAACTAGGCGTCAAGAATATTCGCTTCCCCTTGAGCTCTGGTATCGGCATAAAACCAGTTTCGCGTGAGGGCTCCGAACGCCTCGTTCGCAAAGCCATCGAATATGCAGTGGATCAAGACTTGCCATCAGTAACTCTGGTTCACAAAGGCAATATCATGAAATACACCGAGGGTGCATTCTGTGCCTGGGGGTATGAAGTTGCTCGTGAAGAATTCGGCGCCGCCGAGAAAGATGGCGGACCATGGCTTAGCTTCAAGAATCCGCGTACCAACAATGAGATTATTATTAAGGATGTAATCGCCGATAACTTCCTGCAGCAGATTCTGATGCATCCGGAAGAGTACGACGTTATCGCAACGTTAAATCTGAACGGCGATTATATTTCGGATGCCCTTGCTGCACAGGTCGGCGGTATCGGTATTGCACCCGGCGGTAATATTGGCGAAGGTTATGCCGTATTTGAAGCAACCCACGGCACGGCACCTGGATTCGCCGGCAAGGATCGCGTCAATCCTGGCTCGCTGATTCTATCGTCGGAAATGATGTTGCGTTACCTCGGCTGGGACGAAGCGGCAGACCTGATAATTAGAGGCGTCGCGAATACGATTGC
>JAHEFE010000003.1 GCA_024640365.1 Woeseiaceae bacterium
TGTGGTGCCTCAATTATTTTCATGCCGCGAATGTCTTCACGTCGTTCGTGCACCTGTACTACTGACTCGACCACGTAATCAATATGGCTTTGTGTATAGACACGTCGTGGAATGGCCAATCGAACCAGTTCCCAGCGCGCTGGTTTTTCCTCACCTGTGTGCGGGTCGGAGCCGAACATTAAAGTGCCAATTTCAGCACTGCGAATGCCAGCTTCTCGATAGAGTTCCACAGCAAGTGCCTGACCTGGATACTGCAAGGGTTCGATATGCGGCAGAAAGCGCCGCGCGTCTAAATACACAGCGTGGCCGCCCGCCGGGGTAACTACTGGCACGCCTTGATCATTCAAATGGCGGACGACGTAACGGGTCGACAGTAATCGGTAGTCCAGATATGCCTCATCCAGCACTTCGCGCAGACCAACCGCAATGGCCTCCAGATCGCGGCCGGCCAGGCCGCCATACGTCGGGAAACCTTCCGTAAGAATCAGAATGTTGCGTTCGCGATGAGCCAGATCGGCATCGTTGGTGCAGAGAAAGCCGCCTATATTTGCGAATGCGTCTTTTTTCGCTGACATCGTGCAACCATCCGCATAGCTGAAAATTTCCCGTGCGATATCGATGGGAGCTACGTTTTCAAAGCCAGGCTCGTTGCGCTTGATGAAGTGTGCGTTTTCAGCGAAGCGACAGGCGTCGATATAAAAAGGAATTCCAGCCTTGCGTGCAATGCGACTTATTTCGCGAATATTAGCCATGGAAACCGGCTGCCCACCACCTGAGTTATTTGTAATCGTGACCATGATGATCGGAATATTTTTGGCACCTTCTTTCGCCACCAGTGCTTCCAGTGCCGCGGTGTCCATGTTGCCCTTGAAAGGAAAATCCGACTGAAGTTTGGTGGCTTCGGCGCAGGGTAAATCGACGGCTTTTCCGCCGCGAAATTCAATGTTGGCGCGAGTCGTGTCGAAGTGCGTGTTATTGGGGACTATTGCTCCGGGTTGGACGGTCACGCCGAACAGGATGTGCTCGGCGGCCCGCCCCTGGTGAGTAGGAATAACCTGTTCGAAGCCGAAAATATCTTTAACGGTGTCCTGAAACCGATACCAACTTCTCGCGCCGGCATAGGATTCGTCACCACGCATCAGTGCGGCCCATGCCTCAGAGGACATGGCGCTGGTGCCGGAGTCTGTTAATAAATCAATGATGACGTCTTCAGCGCGCAACAGGAAAAGGTTGTAATCGGCTGCCTTGATCATGGCATCGCGTTCTTCGGGCGTGGTCAGCTTGATAGCTTCCACCATCTTGATCCGAAAGGGCTCAATTATGGTTTTCATGGGGAAAGATCCGTTGGTCTGGCGAGGTAGGGCGCAATTCTAGAACATTATGGTCGCAACGAGTGATTTCCCTGCTACATTGCTGCATTCGAGGCCAGTCAGGCAGGTACAGAAAGGATAGGCGATTCCATGAAAGATAAGGTATTACAACAAATTGAACTGGCGGCAAGCCGCGTGTATCCGCATGTGCGTAAAACACGTCTCGATTTTTCACCTCACTTTAGTGCGCTGACGGGTGCGAACGTTTATCTGAAGCTCGAAAACCTGCAACACACTGGCTCTTTCAAGGCGCGCGGTGCGTTCAATAAGTTATTGTCACTGTCAGCACCCGAGCTCGAGGCCGGCTGCGTGACTGCATCCAGCGGCAACCACGGGGCCGCATCGGCTTATGCGATGTCGCGGCTAGGTGCTCACGGCCTGATCTTCGTGCCTGAGGGGACGTCGTCAACGAAAGTGGGCGGCATTCGGCGTTACGGCGGCTCAGTTGAATTTCACGGCAAGGAAAGTGGCGAGAGCGAGATATGTGCCCGCCGGTACGCTGCCGATAACAAGATGACCTATATATCTCCCTATAACGATCTAGCCGTTATCGGTGGCCAGGGAACCTGCGGTATGGAGATAGCTGCCGATCTGCCGGATGTCGATGCGGTTTTTGTTTCCGTGGGAGGTGGTGGCCTGATAGCCGGTGTTGGATCTTATCTTAAGCATGTTCGTAATTCGGTAAAGGTGTATGGCTGTTTGCCTTCCGCGTCCCCAGCCATGGCCAGGGCGATAGAGGCCGGCAAGATAGTGGAGTGTGAGCATCGACCCACATTGTCTGATGGTACGGCTGGCAGTATCGAAGAGGGCGCAATAACGTTTCCGATATGTCGTGATGTCATTGACCAGATTGAGCTTGTCGACGAGGCTCACATAGCCGCCGCTATGCGGGAGTTCATTGATGGGCACAGCATGTTGCTGGAAGGGTCTGCCGGAGTCGCGCTTGCCGCAATGCAGGCGATGGCGGAGGAGTATAAGGGTCGCAATGTAGTCGTGGTAATTTGTGGCGCCAATATAAGCCGAGATACGTTAAAAAGTATTTTGTGAAGATGCGGGCCAACAGACTGAATTTCGAGTTGTGAGCAAGCGAATATCAAATCAATTGTAACCTTTCCGTGGCGACAAGCATCTAAATACAACTAATGACGATGTTGTGTGCCAACAAAGGACAGTGCAATGCAAAAATTATTCATGGCGGTTTTTTTTCTCGCAGTTTCGGGCATTGCCTGGGCTGATCTTAGTGAGCAACGCGAGTTGACGCTTGATGCGACTGGGCTGGGTAGTCTGCAGGCAGATGTGGGTGCTGGATCCCTTGAAATTCGGGGAGTACCTGGTGCAACTTCAGTGGACGTTATTGCAATTATTGAAATCAAGGGCGTATCAGAAGAAAAGGCACGAAAAATTCTCGCCTCCGACATCAAGCTGACACTGGAACGAGCTGGCGATTCGGCGCTGCTGATTGCGAAGTCAGATTCGCTGCACTTTCTAAGCCGTCGCGAAATCCTGATTAATCTTGAGGTGACGACGCCGGAGAACTTTAATCTGGATGTTGATGATGGCTCGGGCGCTGTTGTGATTCGGAATATCGGTGGCAATGTCAGGTTGGATGATGGTTCTGGGTCTATTGAAATGGCGAGTATTGGCGGCAATGTGACCGTTGATGACGGGTCTGGATCAATCGATATTGAAAATGTCGGCGGTGATCTGGCGCTTGATGACGGCTCGGGCACCATCAACTTACGCGGGGTGGCCGGGCAGGCCGAAATTGACGATGGTTCGGGCAATATGGATATCCGGGAAATCAACGGTTCAGTATTTATTACTGACGGATCTGGCAGCATTATGGTCACCGATGTTGAGGGCGACTTGACGGTCACGGAGTCTGGCAGTGGTTCTTTGAGTATTAACGGGGTGAAAGGCCGGGTGCAGACTGACGAAAAATAAATCGACAAGAAATCTACCGCGGCCGGGCGATCCCCGGCCGTTTTTTTATGGTGCTGTGCAGCATAGCTTTTCCCGGGTCATGGCACGCATATTGCGCGACTCGCGAGCAGTGCAGCGCGGAAAAAGCCCTCTCTGCCCCACGCCAGCCATTGATATGGCTCGTTGATCATTTGATATTTAACCGGGTTGGCGGTTTACTGCTTGTTCGGTGTGGAATCACCTTCGGTCACGGCTTCGATATCCAGAATAATTAAAACGAGCCTGATGAGATAACCGCACTCGCCATTGGGTACTTTGCACTGGCCTCGCCATCTAGAACTGGGAGCAGCAATTATGAAACTGGTAAAGCATTTGTTAGCAAACAAGCCACCCGGCGTACTTTCGATTCATCCTGATGGATCCGTTCTTGATGCCATCAAGCTTATGGCGGAAAAGGCGATCGGCGCCTTGCTGGTGATAGATGAACAAGGGCTCGTTGGTATTGTGACCGAGCGCGATTACGCTCGTAAGGTGATTCTTAAGGGGCGCTCATCTCGGGAGACTTTGGTTCGCGACATCATGACAGCTGGCGTAGTAACGACCAGTCCGGAAGACAGCGTTAATCACTGTATGAAGCTCATGACCAAAAAACGCTTTCGACACTTACCTGTACTTGAGAATGACTTGGTTGTAGGGGTGGTATCAATCGGTGATCTGGTGGGCGCGATCATTGCTGACCAACAAGAAGAGATCGAGCAGCTGGGGCAGTACATCAGCGGCTAGCGATCGGATGGCGGGTTTTCCGTCGTAATGCGTTGTATCTAAATAGTGGCAAGAGCCGTCGTCTGGCGGGCCGCACGGCGGCTCCTGCTTGCGGATGTCAACGGTTACCCATACAACAAAGGAATATGCTTGCTCGTGATTAGTCGAATCATTTTGTTAGTAGGTGTTTCTCTCGCATGCGCACCATCGTGGGCATCAAGACAAGATACAGAGCACGATGATTTTGCTCATATCATGATGATCAATAAGGCATCGCTGGTTATGCTGGTTGAGCAAAAATTATTGCCACCGGATCTGGCGAGGAATATCGCGACAGCTTCAATACGTATTGAGGACGAGCAGCGCGAACCGGGTGCGATTCGTTCCAGCAACTATCTGGATTTTGAAGAGCGGCTCCTGCAACTGGCAGGTAGTGAGGCATCGCGTTTGCATACCGGGCGCAGCCGCCAGGATATTGGTTCGACGTATCGGCGTATGGCGCTGCGCGAATCGGCACTGCAGGTGGTTGAGTCGTTGTTGGATACACGGGCAGCGTTGCTGGAATTTGCCGCAACACATGCGGATGTGATCATTCCCGCCTATACCCACGGAGTGCAGGCCCAGCCGACATCTGTGGGCCATTATTTACTCGCTTTTTCGGCAGCATTTGAACGTGACGCGGAGAGGCTGCAGAGCAGTTATGAGCAACTAAATCGCTCGCCCCTGGGTGCAGCCGCTCTCGGTACATCCGGTTTTGCTATCGACCGGAAGCGATTGGCGGATCTGCTGGGTTTTGCCGGTGTTATAGAAAATTCCTACGATGCCAACCTGGTGTCATCCGTGGATTCGAAAATAGAGTTTGCGAATGCACTGGCGACATCCGCAATTGTTGTGGGTCAGTTCATGCAAAACCTGCATGTGCAATATCAGTCGCCAACACCATGGTTTTTGCTCTCCGAGGAAGTGACCGACGTGAGCAGTATCATGCCGCAGAAGCGCAATCCCCGCCCTCTGGATCTGGTGCGCTTGCTGGCCTCTTCCGTGGTGTCTTCGAGCATGGCTGTGACTTTGAATGCGCACAATACGAATTCCGGAATGAATGACTACCGGCCAGCGACCCAGACATTGGTAACGGCGACCAACGCGCTCCAAATGTATGCCGCGTACAGGGCAGTGCTGGCAAATCTGGAAGTTGATGAGCGACGAGCGCTGAATGAAGTGAACGCGGATTATTCAACGATGACCGAAGTTGCCGATACGTTACTACGAAATGCAGACGTGCCGTTCAGGGTGGCGCACCACTATGCGTCGGAGTTGACTTCATACGGGCGCGCCCATGACAAGAGACCCGTCGATTTAAGTGATACGGAACTACGCGATATTTATGTTGCCGCGAACGGAATGGTGCTGCCAGTTAGTGTTGATTTAATTCGCGCGGCGATGGATCCCAGGCATATGGTCGAGGCCCGCAAGGGTCTTGGTGGTCCTCAGCCTGCAGAAGTGGACCGCATGTTGGCTGCGCACCGGAGCGCGCTACAAGAGGAACGCCGCTGGGTCACCGAAAAGCAACGCGAGCTTCATGCTGCTGCAGCGAAACTGGAGAAAAGATTCCGGTCACTCTTGTGAGGCCGGGCTTATGCGCATGCTCATTGGATCGTCTTGAGGTCACAATTTGATTTGAGACTTGAGTGCCGCATTTTTAATGTGGCACAGTAGAACCTCGTACAAGGGGACTGTCGTTATGAAGCCATGTCATAAATGGTTCGACGAATTCGTATCAACTACTGAGGGTGGCCTGGTCAGGTACGCGCGGACGATTGTAGTCTCGCCTGAGGACGCGCAAGAGGTCGCCCAGGAGGCCTATCTCAAGATCTATTGCGTGCTCCGCAAAAACAGCGCAGTTAATCATTCCCCTGTAGCGCTCCTATACACAACTGCTCGAAATCTCGCGCTGAGTCGGTTGCGCCATCAGAAAGTTATGACTCAGAAAGCTCTGGCCGTTGGCGTGGCTGAGGAGTTACGGGTCAATCGCATCAGCGCAGAGCGTCAGCTCGGCCAGCGCGAAAAGCTGGCCGCAGCTTTGCGCGCCGTATCGGCGCTGCCACCAAAATGTCGCGAGGTATTCGTGCTGCGCGTCATTGAGGGCTTTAGTCATCGTGCGATCGCCGAAAAACTGCAAATCTCGGTTAGCACAGTTGAAAAACATATCGCAAGGGGCGTCCGTCTTTGTCGTCAACACATTGCTGTTATTGCCGCTGATCAACAGTCGCAGCCGGACCAGAAGTCTATGCCTTTACAGGAGTTTGGTACGTGACTTCGCTGCATGACTGGGTGGGTGAGGCCATACCTGATGTGGTGATGGATGACGCCGCTGCGTGGTTGTCGGTACTCGATTCAGACAATTGTCAGGTCAGCGATCGACTGGCATTTGCCCGCTGGTTGGACACCGATCCACGACACCGGCTCGCTTTTGAGGAGCTTTCTGAGGTTTGGGCCAGGCTACAAATTCTGACGGATGTGCCTGCAATGCTGGATCATCCCGACGTCATACGCTTTTCTGCTGATGGTGGTTCGCGGGGAGCACGGGCTGCCACGCCGGTTCGGTTCCGTTCTGATTGGTCCGCAGCAATTGCGGTGGCGCTAGTGGTAGTAGGTAGCATGTTGCACATTGCGCTTGGCGGTCCTAGCCAGACTTTCTCAACGACTCAAGGCGAGACGGCAGCGATTTCATTATCCGATGGCTCCACCGCTGAGCTGAATGTAGAGACTCGCCTTGAGGTTCGCATAGACGAGCAACGAAGAGATATCAAACTGCTTGCTGGCGAGGCTGTTTTCCACGTCGCCAAGGATAAGCGACCGTTCCTTGTTGTTACTGACCAGGGGACGATTGCAGCGCTTGGCACTTCTTTTGCTGTGGATACCACCGATGGCATATTACAGGTGTCGGTGCTTGAAGGGCTTGTTTCGGTAACCGCTGGCCAGTCCAAGGTGCCACTCACAGAGTTCGATGGGATGACTTCCCTGCAATTTACGGATGAAACAGAACGCGTTTCCGCTGGCGAGCGACTGGAAATATCCGGGTCATTGAAGCGCTACCCGACTGTAACCGACCTGGCCTTTACCAGTGACCTGGCATGGCGAGATGGTTATGTTATTTTTGACGAACAGTCACTGCAATCGGTAGTGGCTGATATGCGTAAGTACGCTGATTTGCATATACATTTAGCCAGTCCCGAGCTGAACACGTTGCGCATTTCAGGTCGTTTCGCAACCACTGATACGGATGGGTTTCTGCAATTACTGCGTGATAAATATGGCCTTAATGTTGACCATGTCAACGGAGATTTCGTGGTATTGCGACAGGCGCCGATTCCGCTCGCAAAAAACTAACAATCCAGGTAGCGGGTTTTTCCGGCTCGCGCGTTTATAGATGAAAGACATGGTGTATACCTTACACCAACCAACAATAAGTACAGCTCATTGTACAAGGGGAATAGTTATGTCAGTGCTATGGAAAATTCTTACGCAGGGCCGAATCATCTCTGCATTATTGCTCGCGTGTGCCTTGCCGCTTGCAATGAGCACCGCTTCCGCGCAAGACGGCGATAAGGCCAAAGCAGACGAGGAGGTTTTGGAGGAAATCGTAACGGTTGGTTCGCAGATTAAAGGTGCGCACATTGCCGAAGCGTTAGCAGTTTCCATTGTTACCGCACAGGATATTGAGGGTATCGGAGTTGACTCCGGTGATGAGCTGATCGAGTTCATGGCCGAACAGGGGCAAAACTATTTCAGTGAGTCCGAGAACATTAGTGGCGGCGTTAACTCGGCTCGCGGTGACGTCGGCGCGTTTAACCTAAGGAATCTGGGTACTGGTAATACGCTGGTGCTCCTCAATGGTCGACGGATGGTCAATATGGCCAACTATCAGACTGAAGAAGTTGGCGGCAGCTTCATTCCGGTCAATTCTGTCAATTCACAATCACTGCCGGTCACGGGCCTGCAGCGGGTGGAGATTTTGCGTGACGGCGCTTCAGCGATTTACGGCGCTGATGCGGTGGCCGGCGTAGTTAACTACGTTCTAAAAACCGACTATGAAGGTCTCAGCCTAAGTGCGAAGTATACGAGCTTCGAAGGCTTGCCGCGCGATGATCAGAACCTCACGTTGCAATGGGGCAAGAACTTTAACGATGACCGAACAAACATATCGGTATTTGCGAACTACTATCATCGCGATCCCGTGAATTCGCAGGATGACCCGCGTTGGGCTACGGATGATTTCAGGCCACGTATACCCGAATGGTCTCCGTGGTTTGGCAGTTCTTCATTTTATAATTCGAGTTCGCACTCCGAATACGGACAGTACGATATCGTTCCAGATGGCTCGGGAAATACTAATTATGGACTATCTGCCCTGGGTATTACGGATGCTCGTGGAGAATTTCAGACCTATCCGGTAGGCAACGACAATTGCGCTTGGGATTTGTATTCCGCATCTTGCGGCGGTCCCGATGGGCCAGCAATTTATCGGTACAACAACAACTCAAATAGAGATTTGTATTCAGACCTTGATCGTATCAACGTATTTCTCTACTTGAACCATGACTTCGGTAATGGCATCGAGGCCTTTACTGAGTTGTCAGCATACATGTCTGACACGCGTACGATGCGCCAGGGTTCTTATAACAATGCATCAGGTTTCAACAAATTCGTCATACGCGCCGACAATTACTGGAACCCGTTTGGACCTTGCGGATCGGTTAATCGGCTCGACCCTAGTGTTATTGGCCCCGATGATGGTACGGGCGTGCCTTGCGAAGGTATCGATATACTGATCGATAACTATCGTGTGATTGAGCCACGCGTCGTGAATAACGATGGTAAAGATTTCAGGGTGCTGCAAGGTTTCCGCGGCAAACTGGGAGAATGGGATTGGGAAAGTGCAGCAATCTGGTCGCGCTCAACGAAAACAGACATAACGGATAATCGTGTTTCCAACACTCTGTTCCAGGCGGCGCTGGATGATCCTACCTCGGCAGCATTCAACCCCTTCTCCGGTAGCGAGGTGACCAATATCGAACGTACGCTGGTGAGTGTTCGCAGGGATAATGAAGCTGAACTAAAGTCGATCGATTTCAGAATGTCCAAGAATGATCTCTACGAGCTCCCGGCCGGCCCCGTTGGTATGGTTGCGGGCGCTGAATATCGTCAGGAGTCTTTTGTTGATGATCGGGATCCGCGACTGGATGGCACCATCGCGTTTGTTGGTAATGAGTATTATGGCTTTCCGACATTTCCTGAAATTTCTGACGTGATGAACTCGAGTCCCAGCGCGGATAGTTCGGGCAGTCGTAATACACTTTCGGCCTTCACTGAGTTGCAGGTTCCAGTCCTGGAAAATCTCGACATGCAGCTAGCACTACGATACGAGGATTTCTCCGATGTCGGCGATACCACAGTAGGCAAGATTGCCTTGGGCTGGCGGCCGATTGAAAAGCTGTTAGTACGCGGCTCGTGGTCACAAGCCTACCGTGTTCCGAACCTTGTTACGGTCAACGAGTCAGGCGTAGTGCGAGTCAATTCCGTAAGCGACTACGTAATGCTCTATGTTGACCCGGATCAGACGCTGACCGATCTTGATGGCAACTACTTGATGCAGCGCCGAGCGGGCGGCAGTGATTTGCTCATTCCGGAGCAGTCAGATAACACGTCGATTGGCGTGGTTTTTGATCTGAATCAGAACATTACATTCACCCTCGATTACTGGTCGATTGAAAAAGAAGACACCATTGGTTTGTTTGGCGAAGCAAATCACACAGCGCTTGATTTGTTGATGCGTATCGAGGCGGGCAATTCCAATTGCTCAGCAAATATAGGCGATCCGCAGGTCGTCCGTTCGGATAGTTCAGGGTTGTCCGATGAAGCTCTCGCGATGTTTGATGCGGCCGGGCTATGTGCAGTCGGTGCCGTAAATTACGTTGATGACGTTTATAAGAATCTTGATAAACGCATTGTTCGTGGTCACGACATTGGTCTCTATTTCACTTATGACACGGCATACGGCACTTTCGATTTTACGTACAACGGCTCTTTCCTGGATAAATACGATCAGGAGCCAGGCCCGAACGCATTAGCACTCATGGCTGCCAAGGACGCTGGTATTTTGCCGGCGAGTGTTGTGGTTGAAGGATTTGGTAGCTTGATTCGGCAGTACGCAAATCCGGATAACAAGCAGTCGATTCGTCTATCATGGCGCCGCGACAACTGGGGAGCCGCGATAACTGGTATGCGGGTTAGTGATGTTATTCAACCATCGTTAACTCTGAATTCCGGGGAGGAATGGGTTCTTGATTCGATGAAGACCTTTAATGCCTCAGTCGATTATCGCTTTAATGCGTTTGGTGATACGGATGCGATGGTGCGCCTTGGTGTCATTAACGCATTTAACGAACGGGCTCCACTGGCCGACGACAGCTTTGGCTACAACGGTGATATGCATCGTGACTTGCCACGTAGTTACTACTTGAGTGTAAAGCTGGACTTCTAACAATAATAAGCACCTGAAAAGGGGAGCCTAGTGCTCCCCTTTTTTTTCTCAATTGTCGGAGACGGTCCTTGATCACATCAACCAAGTCGACTGAGCCATCGGTCAATTTGCCGCTGGAGAATTACCAGATTGTCGGACGCATTCTGGGTCCAGCTGTGTTTGCTTTAATGTTGGCCACTCAGCAATGGCAGCAGGTAATGGACCCACTCGCCTGGAAAGTGGCGGCGGTGGGAATTTGGATGGCGGTCTGGTGGGCGACAGAGGCAATACCGGTTGCGGTAACTGCATTCTTGCCCATTGTGGTTTTTGAACCGCTAGGCATTACCAGTCTGAAAGATGCAGCAGCACCCTACGCCAATCCCATAATATATCTTTTCCTGGGCGGCTTTATTTTGGCGCTTGCGCTTGAGCGCTGGAATCTTCATCGGCGAATCGCCCTCGCGATCCTTGATCGCACAGGCACTGATGGCAGGCGTCTCATCGGCGGATTCATGCTGGTCTGTGCGTTGCTCAGCATGTGGATGACCAATACGTCGACAACCATGATGTTGTTACCCATCGTATTGTCGGTAATTGCGGTTATTCGCGACAATGTGCCCGATCTAACTGAAAAGGAACGCAGTAATTTTCAGGTGGCCATGTTGCTGGGTCTTGCGTATGCGGCCAGCATTGGTGGGCTGGCTACTCTCGTGGGGACTCCCCCGAACGCATTATTGATTGGCTACCTTGCAGACAATTACGGCATTGAAATCAGTTTTGCACAATGGATGCTCGTAGGTATACCCGTCAGTATGATCATGTTGCCGATTGCCTGGATGCTACTCACTCGATTTCTGTTTCCTGTAAATATTCCACCCAGCAACGCGGTTGACACGCATTTGCACGAACTGCGCGAGGCGATGGGCCCGATGACGAAGCCGGAATTTCGTGTTGCGTGCATTTTTTCAGCCGTCATATTTTGTTGGATCTCACGTCGTCCACTGACGGAGCTGCTAGACCTGCAGGGTGTTTCGGACGCGGGTATCGTGATGACCGCTGCATTATTGCTGTTCATGCTACCGAGCGGCAATACGGGACAGCCGCGGTTGATGACCTGGCATGATGCCAGTCGATTGCCGTGGGGAGTGCTAATTCTTTTCGGTGGTGGCCTCAGCCTTGCTGCAGTTGTTTCCGACAGCGGGCTGGCGTTGTGGTTGGGCGAGAGTCTGGCGCCACTCAATGCGATGGGAACTACCGCTCTCGTGATTGCTTCAGTGACGCTGGTTATTTTTCTCACGGAACTTACGAGCAACCTGGCGACCACGGCCACATTGCTGCCGGTGATGGGTGCGATTGCTATTCAGGCTGGCGTACCGCCACTCATTCTTACCGTCCCGATAACGATCGCAGCGAGTTGCGCTTTCATGCTGCCGGTAGCGACGCCACCGAATGCAATTGTTTTCGCGACGGGTGCGCTGACCATTCCGCAGATGGTGAGGGCAGGCGTCCTTTTGAATCTAATCGGTATTGTCATCGTGACATTGGTAGCATTGTTCCTCGCACCTGAGGCGCTTCAATAACAGGGGATCAAAATGCACTCGAGCTCTTTAATAACTGCTTGCAAGCTGTGTCTTGCGGTTTTTCTTCTAGCCAGTGCTGGTTGTTCCGATAAGACTACCGCGGACGGTGAGAGCAACGATCACTTGTCGCTATTGATTGTCGGCGGCACTGTCTACAACGGAACGAATCAGCCACCGGTTGTTACCGATATTGGCGTGCGGCGCGATTCGATCGTGGCCATTGGCGACCTGGCAACCCGCGATGCGGATGTACGGGTTGATGCAACGGGTCTGGCGGTCAGCCCGGGATTTATTGATATACACAGTCACGCAATCCGGGAAAATAGCGAACGCAGCGGCTTGTTGCTCTGGCCGGCGGCGGAGAATCAGATAAGGCAAGGTGTCACCACTGTAATTGGCGGGCCTGATGGTGGCTCACCGTTACCGATCTCTGACACGTTGGTTGGGCTTGAAAAAAATCCGCCGACAATTAACTACGGTACCTTTGTTGGCCAGGGCTCAATTCGGGCGGCAGTGGTCGGTGAGGATGATCGTCCTGCAACGGCGGATGAGCTACAACGTATGCGTGAAGAAGTTGATCTCGCAATGCGTCAGGGAGCTTTTGGCTTGTCGTCAGGCCTGGTCTACGCGCCCGGTAGTTTTGCCCCTACCGAGGAAGTTATCGAGCTGGCGCGCGTCGCTGCAGAGTACGGCGGTATTTACATCAGCCACATGCGGCAGGAAAGCAGCGACATCATCAAGAGTGTTGCAGAGACCATACGTATTGGTGAAGAAGCCGGCCTGCCTGCGCAGATTACGCATCACAAAGTCATCGGTGCCGGCATGTGGGGCAAGACCGTCGACACGCTGGCCATGGTTGACGCCGCCGTGGCGCGTGGTGTCGACGTCTCAATCGATCAGTATCCCTATACAGCCTCATCTACCGGATTGTCCGTCCTGTTTCCGCAATGGGCTCTGGATGGCGATCGGCAGACGCGTCTGCGGCGTATGCAGGATCCGGTGGAGCACAAACGACTCAGCGCGGCGATTCAATACAATCTTGTGGAGGATCGCGGCGGTAATGACCCGGCCCGTGTCGTTCTTGCTGAATGTACCTGGGACCCTTCGCTAAACGGACTGAACCTTACCGAGCTACTGCAACAAGAGAATCGAGCAGTCACTATTGAAGAGGCCGCAGAGCTTGTTATTGAGTTGCAAATAAAGGGCGGCTGTACCGCTGTTTATCACGCGATTTCGGAAGAGGATGTACTGCGGGTTATGCGCCATCCACGCACGATGATTGCATCTGACGGCGGTGTGTATATACCGGGCGTCGGCGTTCCCCATCCGCGCAACTACGGATCGTTTGCCCGGGTGCTCGGGCATTACGTGCGCGAGGTGCAACACATTCCTTTGTACACGGCTATTTATAAAATGACACGAATGCCAGCAGACCGGATCGGTTTGTCGGATCGCGGACGGATCGAGGTAGGAGCAATTGCGGATATCACGATTTTTGATCCCGCCACAATCATAGACCGAGCAACTTTCGAGAATCCGCATCAATATGCGGAAGGCGTGCATTACGTATGGGTTGCCGGTGAGGCGGTACTGCAGGACGGAGAAATGACCGAGGCGCGACCGGGCAGAGTACTGAGGGCCCCATCCACACGGAAGTATTGAACGCTATAAAGCTGGATCGAGCTCGAGCAACAAACGCATCATTTCTTCAGCGAAGATTGGCGCTGAATTTGTAATTTGTTGCCGGTCTGTTTCATCGCCAAGCTCGTAAGTGATTGATGGTATGCCGTAACGCGTAAAGAAATAATTCTTGGCGTTTGCCTGTCCCGAGTTCAGGTTGGCTATGCGCTGGAAGTCGATGCCGGGTTCCCGCGCGGCGGTACGCTGTAGCCAGGTTGATGCAAAATTGGCTGGCATTGTATTTTCTTCGTCGGCTTGGGTGTAGAAGACATTTGATTTGGTCGAATGAAAGTCCAGCATCAGGCGGATTTTTTCACCCGCACTTTCTCGTTGCTGCAATTGCCTGGCGATCAGACGGGTTTCAGGTTGCGTGAAGGGGCCCCAGTCACGGTTTAAGTCGACACCGCCAACGTTGTGGCGCCAGTGACCCAAGGCGACACCATCCGGATTTACCAACGGAACGATTAGTAATGAAAATCTCTGCCGAAAGGCACGTGCTAAATCGGTGTCGTCGAGAACTGTACGCACAAACGCCTGCATAGCGATCGCGCCGCTGACTTCGGGAGGATGCTGACGGCCCATCAAGAGGACGAATTCCTCGCCACCGACAGTGGTCAGTGCATTGATCGGTCTTCCCTGGGTGCTGCTCCCGAGGGTGCTTACGGTGACATCGGGGATTGCGCCAAACTCCATCAACCAATCATTGTAAAAATTACTGGCCAGTAACTCTTGTCCGGATATCCATAACGGACCGTTACCGAGAGTTAGCGATATCGAAAAACCATTTCCATCATTATCCAGAACAACATCCGTTTCTTGCATGGCTTGCCATTGATGTCCGTCGTGACTGATTTTCGGCCAGTAGCGTGCGTAGCCGTCGACGAAGCGTAGCTTCAGCTTGAGGTTGCCAGCTTTCTTTGGATTAAGGCGAAACGAATACCAGGGGCTCGGATTAATAGGTGGTTTGCTCTCAGGGAGTATCGTGATTTCCAGATCACCTCGTGCGGTGAATTGGCAGCGCGTCAGGTGGCCGGACTCGAAAAAGGCCTCGACGAGTACAGATCTTCCGTCACAAAACTGGTTGCCGGGCCTGGGGCCGCCGGCACAGCCGACTACCAGTGTTAGTACCGCAAGATAAGCTGGCACGCGTCGCATGGGTTGACCTTGTTTTTGATGATAGCGTGATGATGCGTCAAGTGCCGCAAAACTGAAAGAGCTGCAGACAGTATGGCAGCGCTCGCAATTGAGCTAATATTAAAGAAGAGGGCAAAGCTTATGATGCAGCGATTGTTGTTCCTAATTAGCATTCTCCTGGCCGCAAATGCATTTGCAGGCGACGAGGACATAGGTAGCAGTACTGTCATTGGTCCGCGTAACCCCGATTTATTTAACGGCGCCAATCTCATCAAGGCGGGTAATGCCAGCGGTGACCTGGAAATGATTCGTCGAGGTAGCGAATTAACGGTAATTGGTCTCGGTTATGCGCAGGGTGGCGGCGAAGAGGAAAAGGGCCTTTCCAATCTGTGTGCGGCCTACATTCTTCTGCATGAGGTGGATAAAGCTATTCATTATTGCGACCTGGCGATCGAGCGCAACGATATGAACTGGCATGCTTATAGCAATCGTGCCTTGGCTAACGTATTTAAAAAGGACTACGAAGCGGTTGAACGTGACCTTGAGAGGGGGTTCGAACTCAATCCGGATTCATCCATGCTCAGGCGCGTGCGCGCGTACTACCTTGATGTAATCCAGCCGGTGGAGCCTGAGGTGACGGTTGACGATCGGGCGCCGATCCACGATGCCCCGCCCGCCAACTAAAACGACGGACATCCCGCGGCGCGTGGCGCTGTTAGTTGCAGCCATGATTTTTTCCTGCGCGATTTCGATTGTTGTCTTGGCCAACGCGGATGTGCAAGTTAGAACCACCGTCACGGACAGGCAGCCACAGAACACGGTCGTGCCGCTCTATCCTCACAAAGCCAGGCGCGAGCGGCTCGAAGGTTCTGTCACGGTGTGTTTTGATATTAAACCTGATGGCAAGGTGACGGCCGCAAAAGTTATTAGCAGCACCCATCGCTGGTTCGAGAAACCCGCTTTAGAAGCAATGCGTCGCTCGACGTTTGTGCCATTAGGGCTGCAGGAACGGCCAGGCCGTATTCACGCATGCCGATTATTTAATTTTTCGCTGAAGCCCGTAACTATCGAAGCGCCGATAAAAAGTCACTAGTCGTCGTCACTCTTGGTTGCTGTAATCCCCAAAATACGCTCGGCCGCCTCTTTGACTGATGTCCCAATACTGATTATTCCTTCATCGTGACCGGCCATCACAGCTATACCCGTTCTGGCAAAATCTGTTTCGCGATAGAGTCGCTTGAATTCATTGGCCATTTCGGGCGTGCCATATGGAACCTTGGCGTCCGTCGTTGGGACTTTATTTATGAGTCTCTGCCACAGTGTCTTGTTGTGAACGTGCACCACGGCCTGAATCGCAGGGTCGAGATCATAGATCGTGGCATGGGTAAGTGACTCGGACGATGCTTCTACCGGACCACGGCACGTGACATGGTTACGAGCCACGTTGTGCTCGCTGACCAGCACATAATGATCGCTGCTCAGTACTGCCAGATGTCCAGTTTGTGTGCCGCTGATAATGAACTGGCCCGGTTTTCCGTAGCGAATGCTGATGTTGCCAAAACCGACTTTCAGGTCTTTGTAATAACCAATCAGGCCAGCCGTATAGAGTTGCTGCCGCCAGCGGTTGAGCTCGCTAATTGTGCTTTCTGCCAATGGCGCGCCTTTATGCCATTCTGAATCAAATTTGATATAGCCTTCATCAATCATGGCGGCTCACTTGTGTTCAGGAAACAGCGATAGCAGTCCGCTTTCACTTGCGGCGCAGACGCCTCTTTCTGTAATAAGGCCGGTGACAAGACGGGCCGGAGTAACGTCAAATGCATAATTGCTGACCGGCGTATTGTTGGCTGTCGTACAGACTTCCTTGCGCTGGCCATCAACCATTCCAACGATATGGGAAACTTCGCGAGCATCACGTTGTTCAATTGGGATTTCCTGAACGCCGTTGCGAATTTTCCAGTCGATGGTTGTAGATGGCAGGGCCACATAAAAAGGAATGTTGTTGTCGCTGGCAGCGAGCGCCTTGAGGTACGTTCCGATCTTGTTGGCGACATCACCGCAGCGCGTTGTGCGATCCGTGCCGGTAATGCACAGGTCGACTTGCCCATGTTGCATCAAGTGCCCTCCCGCATTATCAACAATAAGTGTATGCGGTACACCGCGCTGGCCAAGCTCCCAGGCTGTTAGCTGTGATCCCTGATTGCGTGGCCGGGTTTCGTCCACCCAGACGTGCACTGGAACACCTTTGGCATGAGCCATGTAGATGGGCGCGGTTGCGGTGCCCCAGGCTATCGTTGCCAGCGCCCCGGCGTTGCAATGAGTGAGAATGTTTATTGGTCGACCTGGGATATTTGCGGCAATTGCCTCAATCAGCGCGAGACCATGCGAGCCAATGTTGCGACTGATTTCACTGTCTTCATAACAGATCGCTTCTGCTTCCGATCGCAGTAACGAAGGTAGAGCGTTGTCGTCGGCATTCTCGATTACGGCGAGTACTCTATCGACGGCCCACTGCAAATTAACAGCCGTCGGACGCGTGGCAGCGAGCTCGGCCGCCGCTTGCTGTATGAAGCGCCGGGGATTGGCGGTGCCTTCAGCTTCAAGACCCGCCAAATATAAACTCCAGGCTGCAGTAGCGCCGATAAGCGGCGCACCTCGCACCAGCATTTCACTGATTGCGTAGGCCCCATCCCGATAATTGGTAAGGTCCGCGACCACATAATCATGCGGCAGTTGTCGTTGGTCGATAATCTGGACGATCGAGTCATCCTCATTTTTAAGCCAGATGGTGCGAAAATCTGCTCGTGAATTAGTCAAAGCGCCAAGCCTTCAGTTATTGTCAGTTGCTATCATTCTAGCGATGTTCGCACGCCAGGTCTGCACCGAACGCAAGCTGTTCAGTTGAGGCTGATGGGCGTAATCATCTTTTCTCGCATACACTTGAAAGCGAGGGATAATCGGGAAGGCTAAGAGTATGGGACCACTATCCGGAATTCGAGTCATTGAAGTAGGCGGCATAGGGCCGGCGCCTTTTTGTGGCATGGTGTTGGCAGATATGGGTGCCGAGGTGATCGTAGTCGATCGCAAAACCTCGAACGCCAACGCGCCGAATATCCGTTCCGGTCTGCAGGGTAAATTTGCTATCGCGAATCGCGGCAAGCGTTCACTGGCGATTGATTTGAAACAACCGGGGGCGAGCGACGTCCTGCTCGAACTGATTGCTGACGCGGACGCATTGATCGAGGGATTTCGTCCCGGCGTAATGGAACGACTTGGACTGGGTCCCGATGTTTGTCTGCGGTCCAATCCGAAATTGATTTATGGTCGAGTGACTGGCTGGGGACAAGAGGGGCCGCTGGCTCACGCCGCTGGTCATGATATTAACTACATAGCCCTGTCGGGCGCTCTTTATCACGGCGCTCATCAGGACGCCGTGCCGTCCGCTCCTCCCACTCTGGTTGGCGATGTTGGCGGCGGTGGGATGTTGTTGGCGATGGGTATCCTGGCGGGCATTATCAGTGCCCGTTCAACCGGTAAAGGTCAGGTTATCGATAGTGCTATTACCGACGGTTCAGCCTTGATGACAGCACTGCTTTATGGGCTGCAAGAAGCCGGCATCTGGACCAATCAACGGCAGGACAATTTTCTTGACGGCGGGTCGCACTGGTATGACTGCTATCGTTGTGCGGATGGCGAACATATTTCGATCGGGGCGCTGGAGCCCGCTTTCTACAGTGAATTAATGGTGCGCTGCGGACTGGCAGATGCGCCTGAATTTAAAGGCCAATTTGAGAAGTCTCGCTGGCCTGAATTGAAGGAAAAAATGACGGCCCTTTTTTTAACGAAAACCCAGGCTGAGTGGTGTGGTCTTTTGGAGGGTACGGATGTGTGTTTCGCGCCGGTGCTAAGTTTCGCGGATGCAGCGAAGCATCCCCATAACAAGGCACGTGGGTCTTTTATTACTTGCGATGGCGTAACGCAGCCCGCGCCAGCACCGCGCTTCGCAGCGACTCCCAGTGCAGTCAAAAGCCCGCCTCCAGAAGCTGGGCAGCATACAGGGGAGATTTTGAGCGAGGCTGGCTATGATGCAGAGATGATTTTGTCACTACGCGATAGACAGATTATCTAGTTGGTTGCATTCTTGGGCCTGCAGTCGGCTATTATGAGGGCTGTACGACTTGCATTAATTATTGCTCGTTTCCGGTGGTTGCGGGGGCTGGTTCGAGGAACCTCATTGTTAGTGAAAACTGATGTTTACAGGCTGCGATATTGGCCGCGATACCTGCTAGCAGCTATCGTATGCCTGTCCTGTCCGGGAATTGATTCCGCTCATGCCGAAGCGGCTGTAGATGGCGGCGAAAGCACTTTTACTATTCCTGAGGCGACCTCAGAAATTCCTGGTGACGATGTGCTGGAGCAAGAGGGCGCGGTGATTGGCGAGATATTTCTGGCCAAGTACGACGTCTTTGACACCAGCCAGCCAGGTGAAAACAAATCATTATTTCGGCTCGCCAATCGACTGCATATTGAGACTCGCGATGACGTAATTCTTAACCAGTTGGTTATCAAGAGGGGCGATAAATATGAGCGCCGTTTGCTGGATGAGTCTGAGCGTATCTTGCGTGGCAATCAATATCTCTATGACGCCAAGATTATTCCAATTCACTACGAAAACGGAGTCGTCGATATATCGGTGGCGACTCGCGACACCTGGACCCTGGGCATCGGGTTTACGGCATCGCGCGGTGGCGGCGAAAACAAAACCGGCTTTGAGATAGATGAGCGTAACCTGCTGGGGACAGGTCTGAAGCTTAGCCTTAAGACAGTAAAGGAAGTGGATCGGGATAGCGTCATGATGGATTTTCATGATCCCCATCTTGGCGATAGTTGGGTGTCGTTGGCGATGCGTGCAGCCAACAGCTCAGACGGCAATACCTTTCAGCTGATCGTGGATCGACCGTTTTACGCGTTGGACACGCATTGGGCTGGCGGCTTCAGTTACCTGAATGACAAGCGTATTGACTCGCTCTATGACCGCGGCGAAAAAATCACCGAGTACGAACATGATGTGCAGAACTACCGCGTTTATGGGGGCTGGTCTGATGGCCTGGAGGGGTCGTGGGTGAGGCGCTGGCGGACGGGATTCGTCTACGATAACCATGAGTTCGCAGCGACTGTCGACGAGCCAATTCCTTTATTGATACCAGAGCCACGCAAGCTTATTTACCCGTTCATTAGTTTCGAAATGCTGCAGGATGCGTATGAGATAGCGGAGAACCACGACCAGATTGATCGGACCGAAGATTTTTATCTGGGTACTCATTATTCCGCTGAGCTGGGTTATGCCTCTGAAGGCATCGGCTCCGATAGAAATGCGCTTATTTATTCGACCCGGATCGATAGTGGTTTTGGCTCTCCGACGAATCGCATGCTTTTGGCCAGCGCCTATCTCAGCGGACGCTGGGAGAGCGGTGAAAATGTAAATTCGATGCTGGGTGCAGATTTGCGCCATTACCATCAGCAGTCTGAGAAAGCCTTGTTTTTCAGCTCAGTGTCTGTAGCGGTTTCGAAGGACCTTGATGTCGACAACCCGCTATTGCTTGGTGGAGATAACGGCTTGCGTGGTTACCCGTTGCGCTACCAGGGCGGCACGAGCCTTGGTTTGTTGACACTTGAACAGCGCTATTACACGGATTGGTATCCCTTCCGCCTGTTTCGCGTTGGAGGCGCCATCTTCGCTGATGTTGGCCGTACCTGGGGCGAGGGTCCGCTAGGGGGTGAGAACCTGGGCTGGTTAACCGATGTTGGCTTTGGATTGCGCCTGGGTTCAACGCGCAGCGCGATGGGCAAGGTTATTCACATCGATATCGCATTCCCGATTAATGCTGAGCCAACGATCGACCGAGTGCAGTTTCTAGTGACAACCAAGCAAGGATTCTGAGTAACTCTACAGCGGCTTTTGCTTTGGAAGTCTGTACAGACTTTTGTCGTAAGCGATTGATGACCAGGCCGAGTGGGCCAGCGCCTTGTGTTCCAAATCAGGTCGACCTGTAGCTGCCGGAACCAGTTTATCGTCTACGTATTCATATTGTTTAGCGGGCAAATCTTTTTGCAAGATGACAACATCGTCACCTTCCATATAGGCCTGAGATGAGTAGTACTGCATTATCGCGCGCCCTGGTTGATCCTTCATTTCAGGCCGGGTCAGATCGTGACCGATCATTGGATGAGTTGCCGATACCCCGATTAATGAGAGTAGCGTAGGGGCCAGGTCAATTTGGCTGGCCACTGGGGCAAAGTTGCCTGCATTAATTCCGCCGCCAAGAATCAGGGCTGGAATATGAAAGCGGCTGATTGGAACAAGCTCGGCACCATAGACGCGCGAGTTATGATCAGCCACAACCAGGAATATTGTGTCGTCCCAGTAGTTGGACTTTTTAGCCATCTCGAAAAACAAGCCGAGGCTGTAATCCGCGTATTTTACCGCGTTGTTGACGGTGTTTTTTTCCGCGTCATAAAGCTCAATACGTCCGTCCGGGAAATCGTAGGGCGAATGGTTGGATACGCTGAATACGAAACTGAAGAACGGTTTGTCATGTGGTTTGCTGAACTCTTTGTCAGCCTGTCGAAACAGATCTTCGTCCGAATCTCCCCACGAACCGACGAACACGGGGTTTTCGATAGTGGCCTTGTCGATGATGGTCTCGAAACCATTGTTGACGAAAAAACGCCGCATGTTGTCGAAGTGTGCTTCGCCGCCATACATAAAACTGGTCGCATAGCCTTCATTCTTTAGCAATTCGCCAAGGGTAAAAAAGCCGCGTTGTGATTTTCCAAGTTTGACCACGCTGCGTGCTGGCGTCGGTGTAAAACCGGTCAGCACGGCTTCGATACCTCGTACTGAGCGCGTACCCGTGGCGTACAAATTATCGAACCACAAGCCTTCTCGTCTCAAAGCATCCAAGTTTGGGGTGATCGGTGGGCCGCCCATGGAGCCGACGAATTCCGCGCCCAGGCTTTCCTCAAGAATGATCACGAGGTTTTTGGGCTTGCTTCTCTGCGTTGTTGCGACTTGCTTGTGGAGTGTGGGTAATTCGGGATCGACGAATGCACTTTCATCCACCAGCATCGATTTCCGCACTGTTTGGACGGCCTCGGTATCATCAATTTTTCCATAGCGAAAACCGCCATTGGGTTCGTCCTGGCTCTCATTCAATGCATACAACACCGTATATGTTGAGCTCAGCGCCAGGTCATTGACGAGCGGATCACTTGATAGTGCCACGGTGCTGGGATTAACGGGTCGGTGCGCCAGCGTGGACCGAATCATTGCGAGACAAACAATGAGTAGCAAAGGCGTGGCGACTAAAACCAGCCAGAAATTTACGGGCGTAGCGCGCTGGATAAGCGGCCTCAATCGACGCCTTAGCAACAAGAATGAAGCCGGCAACAGCAGCGCCACCATGAATAATTGCGGCTTGTAAGCTGCCCACAACATCGAGGATACTTCTTTTGGGTAGATCAGATATTCAATAAAGAGGCGATTGGGTCGTGCATCAAATTGCATCATAAAAGAGGGCGATGATGCCTCCATGAGCACGATGATCATCAAGCACGCAGGCAGGTAAACTGCGATTACTGCTTTCCAGATGGGCAGCAACCAGCGGTTGCTGCAAAACAGTGGGAACAGTAATACAGGAATGGCAAAAAACAGCCCAATCAGGACGAGATCAAATCGCAATCCCTGAACGAATACATTGGTGAGCATGCCGGCATCCAGCACGCGACTCCAGTGCCAAGCGATAAATCCAATGCGGAACACCAATAGCGTGCAAGCCGCTGTAACGGCAAAAATCAGGAACGGTTTGAGAACAAGGCCGAGTGCACGCAAATGTTTCGCAAATTCAAAAGTCATAAAAACCTGTCGCAGTCATGAACCGGATAAACCACTGGGTCAGGCACTGCTGATGCCGGATAGTGAGGATAAAAATGAACCTGGAAGTCGCCAGGTGGGGAATTTGCTCTGCTCCCTGAGGCGCAATTTAATCGTGGATGAGACTGTAATTACAAGACAAGAGTTCCAAGACCACCAAAATACCTTGTATTTAAAGCCTTTACGACTATCTCCGCCGATTCATTACCCCTAGAATAGCGCCTCATACGCTTCCGCCAGCGGCGCGGTTTCGATATCACAAATAGAGCCCCTTGGAGGGTTTCGCATGAGACGCGCAATAGCTCCGGTTAGCACATTGCTTATCGGCGTCGCCATTTTATTGACTGGTCAGGGCCTGCAAGGAACCCTGTTGCCGGTTCGTGCAACTCTGGAACATTTTTCCACGTTGTCGATTGGTCTAATTGGTGCGGCTTATTTCTGCGGATTTACCTATGGCTGCCTGCGGGGCGGTCATTTGCTCCGGCGCGTGGGCCATGTAAGGGTCTTCGCCGCGATGACGGCTGCGGCCTCGGCAAGCCCTTTGCTACACGGTTTGTGGGTCAACGTCTGGGTCTGGGGTTTTTTGCGCCTCATCTCGGGATTTTGTTTTGCAGTGTTGTACGTTGTCATCGAAAGCTGGCTCAATGAGTTATCGACCAACGAGAATCGCGGCAAAGTCTTTTCTGTTTATGTATTCATTAATCTGACTGTAATGGCTGCGGGTCAGCAAATGCTGTTGTTGGACGATCCGACCCAGCTGCCATTGTTTGCGATGATTTCGGTATTGGTCTCACTGGCAGCCGTGCCGGTAGCTCTCTCGACCTCTCCTACGCCGAAGATGCCCAAGATAGTGCGCATTAACGTGAAGCGCCTTTACAGCGTGTCTCCCGCAGGCATGTTGGGTTGTACGGCGTCGGGACTGGCCAATGGTGCTTTCTGGGCCCTCGCGCCGGTTTTTACGGCCGGATTTTCCAGTGACGTGTCACTGGCTGCATGGTTCATGACGGCAGTAGTCCTGGGAGGCGCGGCGGGGCAATGGCCGCTTGGGTTTCTGTCGGATAAGATCGATCGGCGTATTGTAATAGTCATGTCGGCTCTTTTGTCGGCCGCTGTTGGCATAGTCATGTGGTTAATGGTCGACGGGTTGCAGCATTATCAGATCGCGCTGCTAGGCGGAGCCTGGGGGGCTGTGGCGTTCCCGCTGTACTCGATTGCTGCCGCACATGCGAACGATTATGCAGAACCAGAAGAATACGTGATGATCTCGAGCGGTTTGCTGCTGATGTACGGTATCGGCGCTATTTTTGGGCCCTTCATCGCATCGGCCGCGATGACGTTGCTGGGGCCGGAGGGGCTATACGTCTATACGGCAGCCATTCACATCCTGCTTGTGAGTTATATTCTCTTGCGCATCATGCGGCGGCCGCCGGCTCCTGCGAGTCATCATGTGACATTTAGCGACGCGCTGACTTATTCGCAGACCAAGTCACAGGTCTACGAAGAAGAATCAACCGAAGCCCGGGAGGCGACTCCCTAGCCGTTGCTGGCGGCACGGCGCTGAGCTGAGGCCAGCGTATTGGCCATAAGCATGACGATAGTCATCGGACCGACACCACCCGGTACGGGTGTAATGGCTGCTGCATGCTCGCTGGCGGCGGCGAAATCAACATCACCGGTCAATTTTGATTTCTTTTCGCCATCGATCTCGACTTCGATACGGTTGATACCGACGTCGATGACGATAGCGCCGGGCTTGACCCAGTCGCCTTTCACCATTCGCGCGCGACCAACGGCGGCGACGAGTATGTCGGCCCCTCTTGCCACGGCGGGTAAGTCCTTGGTGCGACTGTGTGCGATCGTAACCGTAGCATTTGCCGCTAACAGCAAACTAGCCATGGGTTTGCCCACGATATTGGAGCGGCCAATGACGACGGCATTCAGCCCTGACAGGTCTTTCCCGAGTTGATCTTCAATCATCAACATGCAGCCGGCTGGCGTGCAGGGCACGAAAGCCTTGTCGATATGGCCAGCGGATAACCTGCCTACGTTGATGTCATGAAATCCATCCACATCCTTCGATGGCAGTATTGCTTGAGTAACTTTTTGCTCATCCATGTGATCGGGCAGCGGCAACTGAACCAGGATGCCATGCACTGACGGGTCGCTATTCAACGTGTCGATCAACTTCAATACGTCCGCTTCGGACGTGTCGGCCGGAAGCGTGTGTTGCACTGAATTAAAGCCGCAAGCTTCAGCTGTTCGCTTTTTATTGCGCACATAGACCTGGCTGGCAGGGTCTTCACCCACAAGTACGACAGACAGTCCCGGTGTAACACCATGCTCTGCGATTAGTTTTTTTGTCTTCGCCGTGATTACGGCAGTAAGTTCGGCGGCTTTCGCTTTGCCGTCAATAATTTTAGCTGCAGTCATAACACTGGTTCCTGTAAACGAATAGTGACCGCTTCTGCCGGTGACTTGAAAGTGGTCTTGTTACTGTGTGAAGGCGCTCGTCAGGTTGTTGGATTGGAGGCCATCGATTATTTTCTCATATTCTATCAGGATCACTTGGTTCAGGCAGGAATGGCGGCGTCTATTGAGTCAGTGTATATCCTTATTGCAGTGTTATTATCGCGACGGTCGCGGAGGATGAAGATGAAGGTTCGTTTGTTTGTAGGATCACGCCCACCCATGAGTGTCTGGCCAATCCAGGTTGAGGGCTGGTTATGAGTCATAGCCAATGGCTGGAGCGTTGGGAGCAAGGGCAGATTGGTTGGCACCAGCCAACCGGCAATAGTGGCTTGCAAACATATTGGGGGGCGTTGAAGCCAGGCAAAAAAGTGCTGATCCCGCTCTGTGGGAAGAGTGCTGATCTTCTGTGGTTGGTGCGCCAGGGACATGACGTAACCGGGGTCGAATTGTCTACCATCGGTACGCAGGCCTTTTTTGCGGAGAACCAGATTGATTACTCTGTAAAACGAGCTGGTGCGCTTGATTGCTACCAGGCCAGAGAGCTTCCGTTACGTATTTATTGTGGCGATTACATGGTATTCGATCAGCGCGGCTTTAACGCGCTCTATGATCGTGCGGCACTTATCGCACTCCCTCCTGACACGCGGCCAGCGTATGCGGCGCATACAGCAACCCTGCTCGAAGCTGGCGCCAGTTTATTGGTAATTGCGCTCGAGTATGACCAGTCACGTACAGACGGCCCACCTTTTTCTGTTGGTGCAACTGAGGTTCTAAAGTACTGGCCAGATCTGGAGCGCATGGCAGAGAGCAACGTGATCGACAGTTGTTCGCCGCGATTCGCGGAAGCACAGATTGAAAGTGTCAGCGAAGTGGTTTGGCGAAGTCGCTAAATTCAGACTATTGCGGGGCGTGTTCCAAAGCGCCGTCGAATACTGAGTAACAGCAACAAGGGTGCACCTGCCGCCGCCAGATGTTTGAGCGTATGTCCGCTCACCATACCTGTAGCCGCGAATACCTGCTCGTCGCAGGCTTCTAGCACTTTCGCCAGTACGTAGAAAGCAATCATCCCCCAGTAAATGGATTTACCGGTTTCGCTGGATTTGAAAAAAACCAGGATGAGGGGAATCAACAGCATAGGCAGGAATTGGACGAGCCCGTAGGGTCGTAAATCACCGGCACCGATACTTTCGCTCCAGTGCCAGTAAAAAACCGAGCCTATTCCTGCGATCAACAAGGGCCATAGCAAGCGGCGCCCCGCTTTCACTGACACGAAGTCGCTAATGATGATCGTAAACAACGGCATGAAAGCGATCGTCATGGGCAGTCGGTCCCAGAGCAATGTGTCGTTGGTCGGCGCGAGGTGAAAGTAGGCGGATCCTAAACTTGTCATCGTGACGCCTGAGAAGAACGCAATGTAGGCCGGCCAGGTTGATTGCATCTTATCCCTGGCGCTGAGGACGAAGTTCAGCCCGGCAATGCCGATCACAAGGAATGGCAAGTTGGATATTACGTCGCCGAAATTTTCGATCGACAGCAGGCTGCGCGAATCCGCAAACAGATAATAAGCGGGATCCTGCGCTATGGGCGCGACAAAAGTCGTGGCGATAATCGCAATACAAGTCACGGCAATTAACAGGTATGACGGCGCGGCTGAGCGTGAAGTGGACGGCATGTTGCTATTCCCCCTGGTACTGGTTGGCTGGTCTTGATCAGACTGGCCGCGAAATTCACAGCTAATCCTGTAATAATACGGGCTTCAATAATTAATACTTCGGAGCATTTAATGACGACCGCATCAGCACGACACATCCTTGTAGACACTGAACAACAGTGTATTGCGCTGAAAGACCAAATCGAAGCAGGCGCTGATTTTGCAGACCTGGCGCGCAAGCACTCATCTTGCCCATCAGGGAAGCAGGGCGGCGACCTGGGTAGTTTTGGTCCTGGTATGATGGTGCCAGAATTTGACAAGGTCGTATTCAGCGCCGATGTAAATACGGTCCAGGGGCCGGTAAAAACACAGTTTGGTTACCATCTCCTTGAAGTTACCGCACGGACTGCATAACTGCGGTAACTCCGGATACATCAGGCAATGTCCAAGGCCTCGGCTGAATTTCCACCGAGGTCATGGTTTTTGACCGGCAGGTTTCTGATACGAATACCACTGGCCGCATATATCGCGTTCGCGAGTGCCGGCGCTACAGCCGGTGTACCGGGTTCTCCCGCCCCGCCAAGCGATGCACCACTGTTAATGATGTAGGTTTCGATGGGTGGTGACTCGTCTATCCGCAATATTTCGTAATCATGAAAATTACTTTGCGCCACGGCACCGCGACGAATTGTGATGTCTCCGTACAATGCTGCCGTCAGGCCATAAATGATTCCGCTCTCCATTTGTGCGATCAACCCATCAGGATTTATCGCAATGCCCGCGTCAACGGCACAAACTACGCGTTCGATTTTTAGTTTGCCATCTATGATTGATACCTCGACGACTTCGGCTACGATCGAGTTGAATGATTTCTGCAGGGCGATGCCGCGACCATGATTGGCAGGTAGTGGTTGTCCCCAACGTGCCTTGCTTGCAGCCAGATCAAGAATGTCCCGATGACGAGGCGAGTCCTCTAATAAATTGCGCCGATACAGGTAGGGGTCGATGCCTGCACTGTGGGCCAGTTCATCAATGAATGATTCGGTAAAAAAGCCGTGTTGGGTGTGATCTACGCTGCGCCATGGTCCCCACGGAATGTGAGTCTTACTGTCGGTGTAGTGAATGTATTGGTTATCGATCTTGTACGGTATGTGAGAGGCCTCAACGGGTTCGTGCTTGTCGACAAACTGATTAATCCACGCAATCGGATAGCCGTTGTCGTTGAGCCCGCCCTTGAATCGACTTAGTGCTGCCGCCCGATAATGATCTTGTTGGGTGTCTTCTTCCCGCGACCAGATGAGTTTTACTGGATATGAAACGGTGGCGGCGATTCGCGCCGCCTGCACGGCATAATCCGGATCGCTACGGCGGCCAAAGGCGCCGCCGAGATAGTGATTATTAACGGTTACTCTGGAGTCTTTCATTTCCAGCGCATCGGCCACTGCCGCTCTAAATCCCAAGGGATTCTGGCTTCCGGTCCATATCTCGCAGCAGTCGTCGTGAACCCAGGCCGTGCAGTTGAGTGGTTCCATTGCGGCATGTGCCAGGTAAGGAACGCGATACTCAACCTCTAGAATCGTGGCGGCCTTTGTGATTGCCTTCTCTGCGTTGCCGGTCTTGAAGTCAGTTGTTCCGCCGCCGTCACTGTTAGCGGTGTCCAGGTTCGTGGCGAATTGCTGATAAATATCGCTCTGTTCCCGGCCGGCATTGTCGCCCCCGTTGAACTCTATGCGTATCGTGTTAATAGCTTGCTGCGCCTGCCAGTAGCCGTCTGCAATAACCGCGAGTGCAGAGCCAAGATCGACAACCTTTAGTACGCCCGGCATTGCCAGGGCGGATGCTTCATCGTATTCGCGCACTGATCCGCCGAATACCGGCGACGCCTTGACCGCCGCGTACTTCATGTTGGGTAGCTCTGCATCAATGCCGAACTTCGCGGAGCCATCTACTTTGGCCGGGATATCAAAGCGGGGTCTGGATGTGCCCATAATTCTGAACCGATCCGCTGTTTTGAGCGTTGGCTTTGACGGTGGCGTGAGCTTCGACGCGGCATCTGCCAGTTCAGCGTACGTTGCGGACTGTCCGCTTGGCGAATGAGTGATTGTACTGTTGGAGCTTGTTAGTTCGGCTATCGGTAGCTGCCACTGTTTGGCTGCCGCTTCGAGTAAAACCTCTCTTGCTGCCGCGCCGGCAATTCGCATCCCAAACTGGCCCGTGAGGCGCACGGACGTGCTCCCTCCGGTGATCTGCAGGTCCATTGAACGGGCAATTCTCAGAAAGGCGCCATCGACCGTCCCTATTAATGCCCTGGGGATGGCGACATCGCCAAGCGCATAGCCCCGGGTGAGCGGGTAATTGGCATATTCCTCATGAGCCGGGGCCTCGAGCATGCGTACAGATTCCCAGTCAGCATCCATTTCATCGGCAAGCATCATGGCAAGGCTCGTGTGGACTCCCTGACCCATTTCGGCGTGCGGGATGATCGCCGTGACTGTGTTGTCGCTGCCAATTTTTACCCAGACATTCACAACTGTGTCGTTTTCATTGGCTATCAGTCCAGCAACTTTTCCGGCTCGATTGCCCGGTCGAATGGCGACCCCGACTACGAGGGCACCTCCGGCAACGACTCCGGTGCCGATGAACGCGCGTCGTGTCCATTTGCCCATATCGATTACTCCTTAGCGCCGGTGTCGGTTGCCAGCACTGCTGCGGCGCGTCTAATGCCGTTACGGATGCGGGGGTAGGTTCCGCAGCGACAGATGTTTCCGCGCATGGCGTGATCGATATCCTGGTCGGTGGGAGTCTGATTTGTCGCCAGCAAAGCGACCGCGGACATGATCTGACCCGATTGACAGTAGCCGCATTGTGGCACCTGTTCGTCGATCCATGCCTGCTGCACAGCGTGTAATGTCCCTGCAGCGGACCCAATACCTTCAATGGTTGTGATGCGTTGGTCGGCAGCAGCTCGCACTGGCGTTGTGCATGATCTCACCGGCCTATCGTTAAGGTGAACTGTACAAGCCCCACACAGGGCTTTGCCGCAGCCGAACTTGGTGCCTAGCAGTCCCAGTTGTTCGCGTATTACCCACAATAACGGGGTATCAGGATCAACCTCGACCTTCTTTGCTTCGCCATTTACAGTTAACTTTATCGACATAGTTGCAACGCCCGTGGACAGAAAATGGGTGGAATCTATTCTCGAATATAGCACCTGAGACCGCTAATCGCGCTGAGTGTCGTTGAACACGCGCAAAGTGCAAACGATCGTGGTCCGTTTCAGGCTAGAATGTGCATTAAATTGAAAATGACGGTGGTACTTACTTGATAGGCAAAATTTTCTTTCATTTGCGCGGCGTTGTTACATTTGCCGCGTGCACCGTGAACACGGTCATTTGGTTTATTCCATTGATGACATTTTCATTGTTCAAATTTTTGTTGCCGATGGTCGCTTTTCGCACAGTCATGTCACGCTGGATCATGGCGATGGGGCAGAACTGGGTGAGTTGTAATAGCGTGATTCTGGGCCTGCGTCGCAATACCCATATAGATGTGCGCGGCATCGACAATTTACGTCGTGATGAGTGGTATCTGGTCATTGCTAATCATCAGGCCTGGGTTGATATTCCGGTGCTGCAAACGGCTTTTAGTCGACGTATTCCTTTTTTGAAATTTTTTATTAAGCAGCAGCTGATCTGGTTTCCATTTCTTGGGCTTGCCTGGTGGGCAATGGATATGCCGTTTATGAAGCGCTATTCAAAATCCTACCTGGCGAGGCACCCAGAGAAGAAGGGTAGGGATCTGGAGGAAACCAAGAAAGCCTGCGAAAAATTCCGCGATACGCCGACGACCATTATTAATTTTGTTGAGGGAACTCGGGCCACTGAAGCAAAGCGCGCTGCCAGAAATTCACCCTATGAGTTTTTGTTGCCGCCACGGACGGGTGGCATCGCCTTGGCAATTTCTTCTATGGGAAAAATGTTTCGCTCTGTAATTGATGTGACCATCGTATATCCTGATGGTGTGCAAAAATTTTGGGATATGTGCTGTGGTCAGTTGAAACACGTCGTAATTGACGTGCATGAAAGGCCGATAGATGAGTGGATGACCGCAGGAGATTACACGACGGATCGTGAATATCGAGCGCGCTTTCATACCTGGGTCGCTTCGATTTGGCAGGATAAGGACCGGAACATCAAATTGATCACTGCAGCTGAGCGCAAAAGCTAGATATTTTGCGGTCACAGCGTGGTTTGTCGAGCCTGTCAATGAGCATGGCTCCATCTGTCGATTGACGTAAAATGGAATTTTCCTTGCGTCTGCAAGTGAGGTGATCGATGAAATACAGTAAGGACTATGACACCGTTGCGTTTGATAAGCGCGACAACGCTGTCATGCTGTTTTTTGCCAGTACTACCGACGCTGGCGACATAGAGGATTATTTGCTGTTGATGCGGGCGGTTGGCGAAGACTATGACCAGGATTTATATGTTGAAGTGAATGAGCGCCAGTTTTCCGGTCACGATCTTGTCAGTGAGACACATCTTTCAGAAAACATGCTGACACTGGACTTGCGAGAACCTGCCGAGGCATTGGACGGGGCCAGCCAGATAGTCCTGACCTTTGATGCTACTGAAGAAAACAAGAACGCATTTGAGCAAGGCGCATTCCTGATTCTTGGTGATTCGATTGAGGGTGGGCACGCCTGATTTACAATGGCCCAATGAAGCGGTCGGTGGTTAACTGATGGCAGGCTGGTTTATTTACATGCTGCGATGTGCTGACGGGTCCCTTTATACCGGCATAACGGTTGATGTGGAGCGCCGTTTTAGTGAACATTGTGACGGCAACCGCGGAGCCAAGTATTTACGCGGACGAGGGCCTTTGCAGTTGGTGTTTCAGTGTGCGGTGACAGATCGCAGTCGGGCAACAAGGCTCGAAATGATCATCAAGCAGCTTACAAAGCAGGAAAAAGAAGCGCTGCTGCTGAATCATGCATTGCTGGAACCCCTGTTGCAGCGACTCGATCCTGGCGATACGGCGACTATCAAAACAGAGCGATAGGCTTACCGAAAACAGGAATTTCCAACACTGTCCCATCTGCTGCAGCGCTTTGTTGCAACCAATCAATGGTGCTTGTCGGATCATCAACGATGCGTGGAAACAGTGTTACTTCGCCGAGTGGCCGAGTGAAGTCATCAAAATGGACGACAATAACTCTCCTGGCTGATGTTGACGTGACGGTTTCCGCCCAATATTGATTGGCGTACTCGGCCCCCAGCTTCTGCAGACCACCCACACCTAGAAAAACGGTATCGACGCTTATGTTGCGCAGCGCCGAGGGGACGAAACCGGCCGATGCCTGCACCAATGCGTTCCCCAGCGGATGTTCAATGATTATTGAGTAACTGCCGCCTTCCTTCCAGGCGCTTACCGGTTGCGGTTGTCGCAGAGGTTGATGAATATTTCCGGGAAAAGGTGGGGCCTTGTGGTTGCCGACCGGCGCGTGCCGCGAATGCAGTAGCGTCACTTTGAACTGACCGATTTGCTGGCTGCCCTCATCGTCCATAACCACAATCTTGCTTTCGTTAAGGTCGGCTCCCCGTGCGACATTGGCAGTTGATTCCGAACCGATAACCTGCGCACCGGTACGTAATGCTACGGCGCCGGAGTCCATGCTGTGATCGTAATGGGAGTGCGCCACGATAATCGCAGCCAACCGATTAATGCCGTATTTCTCAATTGTGTAATTGATGGTCGCGGCATCCGAACTGACCGCGCGACCGAATATTACATCGAGAGCCGTCGGACGAGAAAAAAAACCGTCGATCAGCAATTGCGTCGTGCCATCATCAAACAAAATGGTGCTGACACCCAGCCAGGTTGCGTTTACTCCCGATAGGTCAGAGTCCATCGAACTAGTCGTCGGCAGATTCATTGAGGAGACGGTCGGCCGATCGTCCCATAGCCAGACTAGCGCTGGCACACTGATTATGATGATTACCGCTAAGGTATTGCGGAATATCCGATATGCCTTTTTCATTGGATCAATATATACCGCGAAAAACGGTCTAAAGCGACGGTTTTGCTGCTACGCTTTCCTTCGTAAATCTGGCACCACATAGTCGTTATTGTCCGACCGCCATGCGTGCCAGGTGTCCAGCGATCGGCGCGAGGTAATTCCCGAGCGCATAACCAATCAATGCCATTAAGATAGACACAGGTACCAGGCTTGGCCTGTGAAAAGCGGCAACTATAGGGGCCGAAGCAGCTGCACCAATATTTGCCGCTGAAGCGATTGCGACGCTGTGTATGTCAACTTTGAATATCTTTGCGCCAGCAACACAGAATAGACCATGGATAAAAATCCAGATTAACGCGCCCAGCAAAAATGCAGGAGCTTGGCTGAATCCGGCGATCGATGCGCGCGCTCCCATGCCGGCAACAAAGACATAAATTAATGCGGTGCCAATCGCAGTGGCTCCCGGAATTTTGGCGACGGGTGTTACGGATAGCCCAAGTGAAATAGTTGTAATGAGCAATATTCGCCAGGTTGATTCGGACAGTAGAGTTTCGAGTTGCGGAATAGTATCCATCATTGCGCTGAAGATTACGCTCGCCAGATTACTTGCTAAGAGCGTTACGCCGATGGCGAGGGCAGCCAAGTAGAGGTAGTCACGCATTACTGGTGTCGGCTCGTCATTGAGTATCGAGGCCGATGCGCGGTCCATTTTTTCGAGGCGATCCGCTGGGACTTTTGTCCAGGCATTGAATTTGTCAGCAAAGTTCTTTGATGCCAGCAGTATTGGCAGCCAGATAATGTAAATGACATTGTCTGCGAGCACTGCAAGACCAAATTGCTCGGGAGGGGTGCCAAGCATTTCGCTCGTTGCTGCCATATTGCCAGTTCCGCCGATCCAGCTGCCGGCGAGCGCGCCAAACCCGGTCCAGGCATCTTCAGCAAGCCAGCGGTGAACAAGGACATAGGAAATAACAGCGCCTACTACAACGCCTGCTGCACCAAGGAGCATCACCAATACTCCTTTACCCATTACTTCAATCGCTGCTGGGACGTTAACTTTAATGAGCATCAACACGATGAATATGGGCAATACAAAGTCGCTCAAACCGCCATAAACCGGTGAGTCACTCGGTATTACATCGAGATTATTGAGGAATACCGGCGTCGCGTATATGAAGAGTAATGGCGGCAGGTATTGAAAAAGCTTAAGACGTGTTATTTGTTCAATCCAGAACCAGAATGCAGCCACAGCGCACAAAACAGCGACAACCCCACCCGGGGAAGTGATTATCACGTCACTCATAACTGAGACCTATTAAATGCTCGAAGGCCCGAGTATACCCAAATTATTTGTCGAGTCGGGCTGTCTGCATACAGGTGTCGGGTTGAACCGGTCTTTCCTGCACGTACTTATTCGACTTTATTATCGTTTATTGCAACGCTCTTTACGTTGAGGAAGACAGCGTCCCAGTCACTGATTTGGCAGGGGCCAAATTTGAATTTTTCAATGTAGCTATCCAGTTGCTTTACAGGAATGATGTTGTCGTCTGGTTGCGAGGTGAAGTTGATCCTGCCTGTAAATACGACCAGGCTTCTAACAGGCACGCCGGGCGCAACAATACTTAACGCTTTGCAGCGACTTTCATTTTGTATCATCGGGTTGAGAAATTTTTGTTGCAGCGGGCCGTCCACATTGGTCCATTGCGGATCGGCTGATTTTCCGAAAACTGTCCCACGACAATGTTTCGTCAGTATGCAAATTATGCCGCCCTTGGTTAGCAGCGCGTGATCAATGCGAGCTTGACCGCCAAACGCACCTGGTAATATGAAATGATGCAGTGCATCCCGGCCGTTTTTCTTCAGTACGTTACGAATGCGACGTTCACCGAGAAATGTTGTAACTGCTCTCATTACAGGTGTCGCTGATGAACGAAATATCAGTGCCAGCAGTACGATACCGGCAACAACGAAAAACATCATGCCGATACTGGTGTTTTGAAGGTCGCCAGCATTGACGCTATTAGTCGCCGCGACTGCTACATCGGATGCCCAGATTGCGGCCATCAAAAGGACTACACGGGTCCAGGTTCGCGATATATTCAAGTTCTTTGACTTGGCGATCAAAATATTCATGCGATTCCATCAGCTGGCAACTGCTCAGAGAGCAATCAATTGCTATGAATATTAGCCCAGACTATAGTCGTGACGCCTCTTTAATTTTAAGGGCGAGGGAGCAATATGAAAAACTATCAAAAAGCCAGTCTTGTACTGTTGATGCTCAGCCTGCTTGCGGGGTGTTCAGGCAAGAATTCGGATTCGGCATCTACCACGCCACCTGATGACGGGTTTCAAAAAGAGTTACAGACCCGCCTGATAACCGCGAAGTCCGGTGACATTATCACCATACCGGCGGGATTCCACCCAATTAACCGAGGCCTCTCTCTTAACGTGTCCGGCGTTACGATCAAAGGTGAGGGCATGGATAAGAGTGTGCTGTCTTTCAAAGGGCAGGTTCAAGGAGCCGAAGGGCTGCTGGTCAATGCAAGTGATTTCAGTATTAGTGATCTTGCCATTGAAGATACTCGCGGCGATGCCCTCAAAATTAATGAGGGTAGCAATATTGTCATTCAGCGAGTGCGTACCGAATGGACTGGTGGACCAAAAGAGGAAAATGGCGCTTACGGAATTTATCCAGTCCAAACACAAAACGTTTTGCTGGAAGATTGTGTTGCTATCGGTGCTTCGGATGCCGGTATTTACGTTGGCCAGTCACTCAATGTCATCGTCAGAAATAATCGTGCGGAATTTAATGTTGCCGGTATCGAAATTGAAAATACGATTGGCGCGGACGTATACGGAAATATTGCCACGAACAATACGGGAGGTATCCTGGTATTCAATATGCCGGATCTGCCCCAGGAAGGGCACAGCGCTCGCGTCTTTGATAATAAGGTGTTTGCCAACAATACTGAAAATTTTGGGGCGGCGGGCACGCCCGTCTCGAGCGTTCCGGCCGGCTCTGGAATCGTCATCAATGCCAATGACAGGGTGGAGATATTTGCTAACGATATTAAGGACAACAATACAGCTAACTTGATTATCAGCAGTTATTATTCTACTGGTTTCGATAGCTCTATCGAAGTCGCAGAGAATTATGACCCATATCCAGAAACCATCTTCGTCTATGACAATAATTTTTCAGGAGGCGGAAGTGCACCAGATGGTCTGGATTTGAAGGCGCTGAAAGTTGCAATGTTTGGTATCGGCGGGAGCCTCCCCGATATTCTGTGGGACGGCTATGTGAACCCGGCCAATCTGGATAAAGACGGTTTACTGCGACCAGAGTTTGCGATTTGTGTAGATAACGGTTCCGCGCAGGTATTGAACGCTGATCTTGCCAATGGCAGCGATAATATTACAGTCGATGGTGCGCAGTTCCACTGCACCCACAAAAAACTGCCACCGATTGTATTGCCGAATCTCGGTGGGTAATAAGCATGTGGCTTCGCAAGGTGCCCTTACTTTTGTTGTTATTGTTAAGCGGTTGCGGGCAGCAGTCGGCGCCTGTACGGGTTTTCGCGGCGGATAGTTTTCCTGAACATCTGAGTGACTGGAATTTATTGCGAAGCGATGGTCGGCAGCTGCGCCTGGGGAGCGATGTTATTCCCTATGACTTGAATACACCTTTATTCACTGATTACGCGCTTAAATTGCGGGCTGTTTATCTACCTGCCGGGAAGCCCGTTACTTACCGAGAAGGGCAGGCCCTCGATTTTCCGGTAGGTACTGTTATCAGCAAGACATTTTATTATGCGGTACAAGACAGTTCCCGAGTTCTCAAGGATGCTGCAGCTGTATCCGTCGATGCACGGCGTTCGTTGAGTTTGTCCGATTATCGTCTGTTGGAAACGCGCTTATTGATTCGTTACGACACGGGCTGGCGGGCATTGCCGTATGTTTGGAATGATGCGCAAACCGATGCTTCACTTGAAATAGCAGGGGCCCTGAGCCAGCTTGAGATGGCTGATTTGGACGGCTCTTTACAGGTGTTCAACTATATTATTCCGGACGCTAATCAGTGTGCGGGGTGTCATGCGCCGAATCACAGCGACAAGGAGCTATCTCCCATAGGGCCGCGCGTCGATCAGTTGAACAAGTTTTATAATTACGATGACGGCGTAGACAATCAGTTGTCGCACTGGTTGAAGCTTGGCAAGCTCGATCGTGTGCCCGCTGACCTGTCTTTATTGCCACGCCGGGCGGATTGGTCAGATGCTGCGGTGTCGCTTGAAAGGCGCGCCAGGGCATACCTCGACGCGAATTGTGCCCACTGCCATAATCCGAAGGGAGCCGCAGATACATCTGGATTACATTTGAATATTGATGCACGAATGGATCGCAACTTTGGTATTTGCAAGCCCCCGGTTGCCGCCGGCCGCGGCAGTGGTGATCGACCTTATGATATCTTTCCGGGCAGACCAGATTCATCAATTTTGCTGTTTCGTATGCAGCACAGTGATCCTGCTATCGCAATGCCTGAGCTTGGCCGCTCGCTGAACCACGCTGAAGGTGCCGCGTTGATCGAAGAATGGATTGCGAACATGTCGGGTAGCTGCTGAATTACGGTGAGGTCGTATCGCTGAAGCGTTCTTCCCATTCCTTGACCAAATATCGATTGTCATCCTGCCAGGGATGAAAGTCTTTACGAAAGAATTTCAGGTACGCCGGGAAAAGGCGGCGAAGGATGCCGGGTTTGCCAAATAAAAAATTGAGGCTGCTGGTCCACTCACGGATGTTCCATAACTTGCCTTCGTGGCGCAGCATGATGCGCATGTTGCGAAAAGTATCCTTGAAGAAGAACAGGGTACTCATGAGCATGGCGCGACGGAGCAACTTGGTTGAGCCACATACGGCCATGTAAACATCAAATGCTACCGCCTTGTGTTCCGTTTCTTCGACACCATGCCAACGCCACAAGTCGGCAATTATCGGATCGGCACCGATAAGTGAGTCTCCGCGACGCAGCATGTCATCGGCCATTATCGCTGTAATGTGTTCGTTTGCGACGGTGCCGGCGAGCTGGCGTCGCGCGGACAGATTTTCTTTCACCCAGGCGAGTCGCTTTCGGGCTGGTTTCTCAAACTCTGCAAGGTCATAGCCGCGAACCTGGCAGAGTAGCTCGTTATATTCCTGGTGTTTCAGTCGGTGAATTGCTTCCTGCCCCTGGAATGCCGTTATCTCTTCAAGGAGTTTCTGGTCTTCTATGTCATTGCGAAATGCGCGCACACTATCAATAAAAAATTTTTCCCCAAGCGGAAACAACATTGACATAGCATTAAAAAATGCTGTCTTGCTGGCGCTGTCACCGTGCCAGTCCCTGGCCAGGATTGGTTCCAGGTCGAAGGTTGGACGTCGCAGGTTAATGGTAAGGCCTTCCGGGCTGTGGCTTTGCTGTATGTTCATGGGCTCAAAAACTGCTAAATTCGTGGTGGCTGGAGAACAGTAGCAGATTGTGGCGTATTAAGGCTGGTCGGTGTCAATAATTTGCGGTCGGTGACAGGGCTCACTTGAGACAGCTTTCTGACCTGAAACGCGTGATTTTTGTTGTCTGAGTGGACGTAAAAGGGATGCTTGCTGGCTGCCGTCTCTGCAGAAGCTGTATTTATCAGGAGTATCATCAATGCCGTCCGGGTTCTGGGTTCTCGTTGCATTCATCGCGCTTGTATTTGCGTACGTTATTAGCAAGGTTATTTACTACAAGCGCAAAAGTGATGAGCAATGGCGGGCCGTGGATAAAAGTAAGCTGCGTGAGTGGAAAGATGATGACTAGCGGTAGCAGTGCCTGTGTAATGCCAGGTTATTATGCAATATCGGAGGCGATCGCTTTGTGGATTACCATCGACTCGCTTTACGCAATTCGATTAAACTAATAAAAACTGGCTGGATGGGATCATGAGCAGGTTGACTACAAATAATTCGAGCAAAATTGTCGGAATAATTGCCGTGTTGCTACTGAGCGCTGTACTTGGTGCTTGCAATAAAGGTGACTCTGGATCGGCTGAGTCAGTTGCGGTCAAAGATCTTGAGCATGTCGAGTCAATGGCGAGGGTGCACGCGGACGATACAACCGAGGCGAGCGGTGCCGCCGGGTTACCTGCGCAGCCTGTTTCGGGCAGCATGTGGGCCTATGCCGAGGTCGCTGGCCAACTGGTGTACGGGTACTTTGTAAGCCCCGAGGATATGGTAGAGCCACTGCCGGCCCTGCTTGTCATTCATGAATGGTGGGGGCTTAACGATAATATGAAAGCAATGGCCGATAGGCTTGCAGGCCAGGGCTACATGGTACTTGCAGTAGATTTGTTTGGTGGTTCGATTGCACAATCCCCATCACAGGCGCGTGACCTCATGCTCCATGTTGTGGAGCACCCGGACGAGGGTCGCGAAAATATCCGTCAGGCTTACCAGTTTTTGTCTGAAGCAGCTTCCGCACCGCGCGTCGGTGTTATTGGTTGGTGTTTTGGTGGCGGCTGGGCGCTCACCACGGCGCTGGAGTTTCCGACCCAATTGTCTGCGGCGGTTATTTATTACGGCCAAGTGCAGGATGACGAAGATAAGTTGCGGCCATTACAGGTACCTATCCTGGGACACTTTGGAGCGGAAGATACTGGTATTCCGATAGCTTCAGTCGAAAAATTCCGCGATGCACTCATAGACTTGCATAAGCAGCACATCATCAAGATTTATCCTGGGGCCGGGCATGCATTCGCTAACCCAACAGGTCAGAATTTTAACCCGGAAGTAGCTGATCAGGCATGGAAGACAACGCTCGAGTTTCTCACTGAGCATATGGGTGCGCCAACTCTCCAGTAACGGGCGTTTACTCGGAGGCTGTGGGGGCGGCGCCACCATTTGTGTCGTCAGATGGGTCCGAGCAAAGCAACAATACGTCGAGCGCCTGGCTCGCATAGGTGACGCTCTGTTGATCGGCTGTAGCGCAGTGCCAAGAGCCCTGCGCCGACATAAATGAATTCACTGTCAGGGTTACAGGTACTGAATCAGCCGATTCGGCCATTTTCATATTGGTGTTACAGAACTCTTCAATGATTATGGGCGAAAGTTGTTCGGCCGGTATTTTGAGTTCGATGGTCAATGGCGACGATTGCAGCAGAGTCTCGTCGCTAATTGTCTTGCGACTATCCGCAATGCTTACGCTCAGCTGCCTGGGTTGCCAGCCTTCCTGACAGTGCGCTTCGGCGGCCAACGTATATATCAGGGTTGGCAGCAGGACCGGCTGGCGACCTTCTGCAAGTCTCCCAATCTTGATTTGAGGCGTGTTCGCATTAAGAATCAGCGCCGCTGTTTGTGACGCTTCCTGCGCGAGGGCACCGTGGACAACTACTAGTTGAATGAGCAAGACAAGTTTAGAGGCTATTTTTTTCATATCGCCAAGGCTACGGTTAACGTGGAAAATATCAAGAGTCCCGAGAACTTTATCCAAAGGGGTTGTCCAATATGCATCGCCACAGAGCAAAGTCCGGCGGCTAACGAGGTCTGGGGCCAGGGATCAAAAATTGTGATAGATCGTGTCATAAACGTAACGTACAAGTTAGCTCGCAGGATCATTATTACGGTCATCGGCGCTACTATCTTGTTGGCTGGCGTTGTAATGATTGTGACGCCTGGCCCTGCCATTCTGGTGATTCCCCTTGGCCTAGCCATCCTAAGCCTCGAATTCGCTTGGGCACGGGCCTGGTTGCACAAGGTTCGACGTACCATAAGTGAGCAAACAGCAAAATCGAGAGCTTCAAAAAGGGTTTGATTCTGGCTATGCCAGGGTAAAAAGAGGGAAGCCGGATTTCGAAATTCGATGAACATTCGACACGCCTTGAACGACGTGGAGTGACATCCGGCTCCCCAGCAGTCGCGGCACTAAGGGGATGTGCCGCAGGATCATCCAGATCCGATCGGCCGGCATCATGCCGGCATCTCAATGACTTCCGCTGTTCAACAATCGGGGGAGAGTGCGTTAAACAGCGCGGGGGCATTGAGTACCCCGGTTACAAATCTAGCGACTTGCAACTAATACTGATGTGGGGCCAATCAACCGTAAATCAAGATCAGTTTTCGTGGCTTGTATAATCATTTTAGCCGCTTCAGTTACTGCTTCCTGGTTCGCCTGTTTCGCATGCAAACGACTGCTGTCTACATGGCTTGGCACCGTTGCATTTGCGGTGGACTCTGCCGCGCGGGTCGCGCCGGCGTTGGCTGTGCCCAGCAGGGCCACCGCCAAAAGAACTACCGTTTGTAATGCTGCATGTCTAATTGAAAATAATCTGTTCATTTGTCGCCCTCCTAAGCGTATCAATTCGAGTCTATTCGTCGCTTTTAGTAATGCATGAAACGTGCCAACTTTTTATTTCTTAAAAAACAGAGACTTGTGATATTTTAAAATACACGGGTTTCCGTAATTAACGAAAAGTCGTGATTGTTTTTACGGAATTCCGTGTATACTGCGCGCATGGTTGATCTTGATGCATATCGCTGGTTGTTCTTGCGCGCGCCCGTCATGGTGTCGTTGATTGATGCCGAAGGGCGTTATCAGGACGTCAATGACGCTTTGGCGCAGCGCCTCGGTTATGCGAGAGAGGACATGATCGGTGCCAAGCCTGCCGAGTTCGTGACCAGGGAATCCGCTGAACGCATTGAGAAGGAATTGGCACCGACCTTGCGCCGCACTGGGCGACTTGAAAATAAGCCCGTCGCCTTTGTCAGTCGCAGTGGAGAGAAAGTCGACTGTCTGACGAACTCACTGGTTGAGTACGATCCTGGTGGAGCGCACATCCGCACGGTCGCGATGTATACCGAAGTCTCAACCCTGGCGCGTGCGGACTGGAAATATCGAGAATTGTATCGTGCGACGCCAGCAATGTTGCACACCGTGGATGCTGCCGGTTGCATAATCACCGTGACTGACCATTGGCTTAACAAAATGGGCTACTCCCGCGAAGAGGTTATCGGGCGCTCCGTAATGGACTTTCACTCCGATAAATACCGCGAAATGCTGGGTGGGGGGAGGCTCAAGGAGGTCATCAAGCTCGGTGAACTCAAAAACGAAGATCGACAAATGGTTACCAAGGCTGGCGTTGTCATTGATCTCATCGTATCCGCTATCTCTGAGCGCGACTCCCAGGGCAATGTGACACGCATGCTGGTTGCTTCGAAAGACGTAACTGAGCGTAATCGGGCGGAACGGGAATTACGCGATGCCCTCGCAGAAAATGCGCGATTGCGCGAAGAGCTTGAGCACGAGCGCGATTATCTCCGTGAGGAAGTTGATGTTGCGATGAATTTCGGTCGAATCGTGGGTACCAGCCCGGTGCTTACGCACATGCTCGATCAAATTGAGGCCGTAGCACAGACACCCGCAAACGTGCTTATCCTCGGTGAGTCCGGAGTAGGCAAAGAAGTGGTGGCTCGGGCAATTCACAGCAAGAGCGCACGATCCAGCGCGCCGCTAGTGAAAGTAAACTGCGCGTCAATTCCAAAAGAATTGTTTGAAAGTGAATTTTTTGGCCACGTCAGAGGATCGTTTACCGGTGCACATAAAGATCGCCTGGGGCGTTTTCAGTTGGCTGATGGCGGTACGATTTTTCTCGACGAAATCGGTGAAATTCCCCTGGAGTTACAAGGGAAGTTATTACGCGTATTACAGGAGCGCCAATTCGAAAGAGTTGGTGACGATGAAACGCGCACAGTTGATGTGCGGGTTATTGCGGCGACCAATCGAAACCTTGATGAGGCGGTAGCCAAGGGCAAATTTCGCGAGGATCTTTATTACCGACTGAGCGTGTTTCCAATAGAAGTGCCTCCGCTGAGAAAGAGAGCTGAAGACATTGTCCAGCTGGCAAAGCATTTTCTCGAGGTTACCTGCAAGGATTTTGGACGAGACCCGCTGGTCCTGACGCAAAGCCATCTGGATATGCTCCAGGCGTACGACTGGCCCGGAAACGTTCGAGAGTTAAAAAACGTCATTGAGCGGGCCGTGATTCTTACACGCCGTAATACGCTGCGGCTGGATCTGTCACTGCCTGTTCATGGCAGTCCGAAGAAAACACAAAGTAGCACGAAAGCGGCCAATGTTAATTCAAGTATCATGACCGATGCCCAAATGCGCGAACAGCAAAGACAAAACATCATTGCGGCATTGCGTCTGGCCAGGTGGCGGGTATCTGGCAAGGGTGGGGCGGCCGAGCTTCTCGGTATGCGGCCGACAACGCTGACTGACCGTATGCAGTCATATGGCATCAAAAAGCCCACCAGACGTTGATTTACGCGCCTTGCAACTCTTGCAGTTGCTCGCTCATAACCAACACGTCCCTATTCTTTAATCGAAATCAGAATTCATTTAGATATACTAGGGCGCATGGCAAACATGGTGACCTTGGCTCGTCTATTACTGCTGGTAGTGGTGGTGGTTCTTGCATACCAGCCGTACTCCCTATGGCATGTATTTAATGTTGCCTTGCTAATTCTGGTGTTTGCGAGCGATGGCATCGATGGTTACGTCGCCAGAAAGCGCAATGAGGAGTCGGTTTTTGGAGCCGTGTTTGATATTGCCGGTGATCGTATAACCGAATTGACCCTGTGGATAGTCACTGCAGATCTGGGTTTCGTGCCTGTCTGGGTGCCTATAGTCTTCGTGGTGCGCGGTTCGATAGTTGACGCGATTCGTGCTGCGCAGGTGTCATCCAAGCATGACTCACCTTTTGCATTGATGACCTCAAAGTTAGGAAGGTGGTTGGTGTCGGGGCGTTTTATGCGCATCTTCTATGCAGCTGTTAAAGGCACCACTTTTTGCTGGATATTATTGATAGCGCCCGTACATGCATTGTTGCCGGTATTTTGGTCTCTGTGGGGTTGGCTCCTGACAGGCATCAGCACCTTCCTGATCTACCTTTCGGTTGTGCTTTGTATCGTGCGTGGTCTTCCGGTGATTATTGAGTTCGTTACAGCCGAGCGAAACAGCATATTATTCAACTCGCAAAAAGAGAAAGTTGCGAAATAAATGAAACTTGCTGTTTTCGACGTTGACGGCACGCTGTTATCCGGCATGAGCACAGAGAGAGGGTTTGCTCTTTGGTTGTGGCGACGCCGCATGCTCAGTATTCACGGTATTTTGGAGTTCTTGTCTTTTCATTTGCGTTGGAGCTTTCGCTTCGGTCGCGATGTCATCAAAAAAAACAAAGCTTATCTCACCGGCCTGCGTACTGATTTGATTGATGAAGAATCGGCCCGCTATGTAGCTGCCGAGATACTGCCTCGTCTTCGCCCGGAGCTTCTTACGATTTTGCGGGCGCACCAGGCGGCAGGCGATATGGTGGTATTGCTGTCTGGAACATTGCAGCCGATAGCCTCTGCGTTGGGCGAGGCCTTACAGGTTGACCGGAGTATCGGTTCCATTTGTACAGTTGATGGGGGCCACTTTATGGCTGCCCCGCCGCTTCGCCATCCATTTGCCGAGAGCAAGTCCGAGCTGGTCATTGAGTTGTGTGGTGAATTCTCTATAGATTTGGCTGAAGTGTTTGCTTACGGTGACTCCATCCACGACTTACATCTGTTAACCATTGTCGGACATCCTGTTGCCATTTATCCTGATCGCAAATTGGGCGCGGAGGCTTTAAGGAGAAACTGGCAGAAAATAGGTCCAGGAAATTCAACCGGCGCGGCGCCGGCAGCCGATTCAGTGAGTCGTTGAAGCAAAGGGGCGGACAAGTTACAACACCACTAGTACCCTCTAACTGGCCACGCATGGTCGCAGCTCTGGTATTGCTGACCGCGGTGCTGATTGCCATCTTTGTACTTCCATTGCAGGAATGGCTTGATACGGCAGTTTCGTGGTCTCGCTCCAACCCGGTGGCCGCGGGCTTTTCTTACGTAGGGTTGTTTACGCTCGGCGCGGTTTTTATGCTGCCCGGCTCGATCATGTTGATGGTCGGTGGCTTTTTGTTTGGGCTGGTTTACGGTATCCCGATAGCCGTTGTGGCGAGCGCGCTGGGCGCTTTCGCTGCATTCATTGCGGGGCAAACAATTGCTCGTCCCTTGGTGCTACAGCGAATTGTAAATAGCCCGCGTCTCGCAGCTCTCGACATCGGCATCAGGAACGAGGCCTGGCTAATCGTCTTTTTGGCCAGGTTGTCCCTCATAGTGCCGTTTGCCGTTATGAACTACGCATTTAGCCTCACCAGCGTAAGGCGAGTGCCATATTTCTTTGCGTCAGCTGTCGGCGCTATTCCGGTCGTCTGCATGTATGTCTATTTTGGCAGTCTTGCGCGCAATCTAGACCAGCTAGTGTCCGGGGACCTGCAAACCGGAACGGCTGGAAAGGTCTTATTTGCAGTGGGATTGCTCGCGGTCATAGTCATAGCAGTCATCGTGCATCGGGCGGCTAGTAAAACGCTCCGGCGCCATCTACATTTACCGGAAGAAGTTGATTAATCTGGCGTAATATTCTTTGGAGACGGTTTTCCGGCGTTATGTGGCAATCAAGTAAACGAATCGCAACATTGTTCTTAGTGCTTGCTTCTTCTGTGCAAGCCCAATCGGTATTACCGCAAGCCGTTAGTAGCGCGTTGGCTGTGCGAAATATTCCGCAGCAAGATATAAGTATCTACGTTGAGGACCTCGACCAGCAAAAGGTGTTGCTGGACATTAACGGGGATGTGCCACGCAGTCCTGCCTCGACCATTAAATTGCTAACCACGCTGGCCGCGCTCGATATGTTGGGTCCGGCTTACAAGTGGAAAACAGAAATCTACCTGCTCGGACCGCTCAAGGACGGTGTTCTTGAGGGCGATATATTGATCAAGGGTTATGGGGATCCTTATCTGATTACGGAGCGGTTTTGGGGCATGCTGCGCGAGCTTCGCCAACATGGGGTTCGCAAAATAACCGGCGACCTATTGATCGATGACAGTTATTTCGACGTGCCGTTGTCGGATCCAGGGGCGTTCGATGGAGAGCCACTACGTGCCTATAACGTGATACCCAACGCGTTACTTTTGAATTTCAAAATGGTGCATTACCACTTCGCTCCTAAAGAAAACGAGGCCGGGGTGGAGTTGCGAGTTGATCCACAACTGAGCAATCTGCAGGTCATTAACAAACTGGATGTTGTAAGCGGTCGCTGCGGTGGGTACCAGCGTGGAATAACAATCAATGCGAACGATAGTGTAGATCGCATTGTGTTTACCGGTGATTTTCCGAGCCGCTGCCGGGAGTACTCGATGGGGCGGGCTGTACTCGATCACCGCCGATATGCCTACGGTCTATTTTCGGCGCTCTGGTCCGAGGTCGGCGGAGAGTTCGCTGGCGGTTGGCGAGTCGGGCAGGCGACAGAAGATGCCGAGCCGTTTATTGTTTTTGATTCACTTTCCCTCGGTGAGATTATCAGCCTGGTTAACAAGCATAGTAACAACGTCATGGCGCGGCAGCTGTTGTATACCATTGGTGCTGAAAGTGGTGTGGTGCCGGCGACCGAGAAAAGTGGCCGCCTGGCAATATTCAGCTGGCTCAATAGAAACGGTATCGAAGTGCCTGAGCTGGTCCTTGACAATGGTGCGGGGCTGTCGCGGGAGTCTCGTATCTCGGCGCGTCACATGAGTGATCTATTGCGGCTCGGCTATCGAAGCCAATTCATGCCCGAGTTTCTTTCATCACTTTCCCTGTCCGGTCTCGACGGGACTATGGCGCGGCGTTTTCGCAATGATCCATTGACCGGCATGGCACACGTCAAGACAGGCTCCCTCGATGATGTTTCGGGCCTGGCGGGTTATTTACAAACTCACTCGGGACGCCGCCTGTCAGTCGTGGTTGTCCTGAATCATACTGATGTGCATCGCGGACCCGGCGAGGAAGTACAAACGGCTTTAATGAAGTGGTTGTATGGTCTTTAGTTTATAGGCGTTTCCCTGGACGTATTGCGAAGCGTTATGCACCGGTGTTCTGTATGATCTGTTTGTCCTTATAGTTGTGTAGCTGGAGAAGAATGATGCACCGACACTTTCTCGTTGTCATGGCCATCCTCGGTTTGCCGGTACTTGCCTATGGAGACACGATGTATGTGACAGATAACCTGCAACTGGGTTTGCACAAGCTCGAAGATACTAGTGACAGGCCATTCAAGACACTTGATAGTGGTCAGCAGCTGGAGGTTATTGAGCGCAGTCGAAACTACGCCAAAGTTCGAGTTCCAGATGGCACGGAAGGCTATGTAAAGTTTGCTTACCTCGTTACGGATAAGCCTGCCAAGCTCATAGTCCAGGAAACCCAGGCAGCCAGAGATGCTCTGGCGAAGCAATTGGCGGATACGCGTGCTGCCTACGCCGATCCGGCTGCACGAATTGATTCTCTGCAGGCAGAATTATTGGCAAGCCGTGAGACTGCGGAGCAGGCTGTTGCACGCAACGCAGAATTACTTGCCGAAAATGAAGATCATCGTCAACATAACGAGATGTACAAATACAAGTTACCGTGGCAATGGGTATTAGGAGCTTCAATTGTATGCTTGCTGATCGGTTTTATCGGCGCACTCTGGTTGGTTGACTCCAGAAATCGCAAACGGCATGGTGGTATTCGAATTTATTAATGGCTTAACATTTTGATAGCACTGAACTTTGGGTAGCTAGTGGGGGAAAGACCATGATTTACGCAGACATCCTCGAAACCATCGGCCGGACTCCGGTCGTTCGCATAAATAGAATGGCACCCGATGGCATCACAATATACGTCAAGATTGAGTCCTTTAACCCGATGGGCTCGGTAAAAGACCGGCTGGCTTTAGCAATAATTAATGATGCGGAGCAGCGCGGCTTGCTAAGCCCTGGGCAAACGGTCGTCGAGGCGACCTCGGGCAATACCGGTATCGCTCTGGCGATGGTTTGCGCGGCCAAGGGCTACAATTTTGTGGCGATTATGGCGGACTCCTTTTCAATCGAAAGGCGCAAGATAATGCGTGCCCTGGGTGCCAAGGTAATTCTAACGCCGGCAGCGGAGCGCGGCTCAGGCATGGTACGTCGCACTGAGGAGCTGGCCAGGAAACATGGCTGGTTTATGGCGAGGCAGTTTGAGAACGAGGCGAATCCCGCATTTCATCGCAACACAACAGGGCCAGAGATTCTTAGTGACTTTGCTGGCAAGCGACTTGATTACTGGGTCAGCGGCTGGGGTACTGGCGGTACGATGACGGGTGCCGGTCAAATGCTGAAGGCTGCCCGTCCCGCAATTCAAATTGTTGCAACTGAGCCTGAGGGCGCATCACTGCTGTCCGGAAAAGAATGGCAGCCGCACAAGATACAGGGCTGGACGCCTGACTTTGTTCCCGATGTGCTGGATCCGAAAGTGTTCGATCAGCTGGTGACGGTTAACGACGAGGTATCGCTGGAGACTGCTCGCAGGCTCGCCGGGGAAGAGGGGATCTTTGCGGGCATTTCATCTGGAGCCACAATGGCCGCCGCACTCAAGGTCGCTGCAGCCGCTAAAAAAGGTTCAGTCATCCTTGCCATGCTGCCAGATACTGGCGAGCGCTACCTCAGTACACCATTGTTCGAAGGCATGAATGAGGGCAGCGATGATGAGTGGTTAGCCACTCTCTAGGCGGCATTACCTTTGAGCACGAGTTCTCTGCCTGGTCGCGCAATGGCCGGGCAGATGTGACTTTTCGGCTCTAAATCTGATATTTGGTCCTCAAAAAAACCAAAAAATACTCATCTTGCTACTCGCATGAGACCCAAGTCACAGAGAATAACGTCGAAAATAGGCACTGTAGCTGGACTTGATTATGCGCTGGGTGATTTTGCCCAGTGGCGTTTGTTGTTGGGAGTCGATAGATGGATGAGGAGATCAAGAAGCTTGCAATGAGCAAGCAGCTTGAGTCATGCGCAGACCTGTTGCGGTCGCTAGTACCGAAAGCGGACGCCTTTTATGTTTATGACCTATCCAAATCCTGTCTGTGGAGCAGCAGCGGCGCAGTGGATTTCGAGATTGATAACTACATCGAGCGGATGCCCGATGCGATAGTCTCTGGCGTTGAAAAAGACGCAGAACTGCAAAAGAGAACGCTGCAATCCGGACGCACACTTTTCATTTTGCCCGTTTATGATGCGGCGAATAACGGACTGGGTTTGTTAATAAGTTCGTTCTCCAAAAATTCGGGCAACTCATCCTGGTTTAATTCGAACGTTTTGAGAACGATCCTGCTTCCGGCAGCGAGCGTGATTAGCGAAATTATTCAGACCAAGCACAAGCTGAAAGAGATGCGCGCGATGGCCAAAGGGGTGCAAAAGGAGCTTACATTCGTTTACGACATTGAGGAGAAATTGCGTAGCCTGACCAGCAGCCATTCTGGTCTTGCCCGGCTTTTGGGCGATAGTGGCCGATTTTTAGGTATCGCTTACAGCGTCTTAATGCTACCTGCTAAGCGTATTCGTATCAGTGCGACACATCCGACCTGGAGCAATGTTGATCGCAAAGTGCTTGATTCTTTGCTTATCGAAAAGCTTATTCCGAAGCTGGACGGGCAGCGTTCACCGGTTGTGTTTGCGGTCCCAAAAGTCGTGGGCTCAAATGAAATCAACGATCAGGGTTACGAAGTCATGCTCTGTCCTTTATTCGATATTGCAGGCAATACTGAAGGCGTGATCGCGTTGATGGCCAGGGTCAAGAACGAATGGTTCAGCGACGAAAACCTGCGTTTCATGTCGCATGTGATGCATAAGGCAGAATTTGTGATTCAGGAATCCTTTGATCCACATACGGGTCTTATGAATCGCTCCAGTTTTGAGGCACAGCTCAAGGACTCAGCAAGCAAGTTGGAAGGGGATGCTGACACGCACTGTATTCTCTACCTCGATATCGACAACTTACACCTTTTGAATGAAACATTTGGTGAGGCGGCTGGTGATGAAGTCATTACACGCTTTTCCATGCTGTTGCAGGAGGTTACTCCCAAACACGGTGTTGTCGCGCGACTCGCAGGCGATGATTTTGCGATCATCCTTACGGGTGCCAATAATGAGGACGGTCTGGACCTGGCGAGCAGTATCAGGACGAAAATGCAGTCATTGCGTTACCTGAGCGGCGATAAATCTTTGCAGGTTGCCGTGAGTATCGGTATCGCCGAATTGGGTGCTGAATCCAGCGCCGCCGGGGACGTCTTGACCGCGGCTCGTATGGCCTGTGACGGCGCCAAGGATCATGGGCGTGATCGCGTTGAAGTCTATGACAGCAACAATCACAGCATTATGCGGCGCTATGACGATATGCACCTGGTATCGGAGATTCAACGAAGTATTGATAACGATCTTTTTGAATTGATGGCCCAGCCTATCGTGCCGCTTTCGATTACCAATAGCAGTCAGCGTTATGAGATTCTGCTACGCATGAAAGACAAGAAGGGCAATTTGGTGTCCTCCAAAAATTTGTTTTCCGCCGCGGAACGCTATCAAATGATGCCGCAACTTGATCGATGGGTGATTTCTTCAACATTTCGCGCACTCCGAAAAAAGTCAGCCGTGCTGAATAAGGCTGATTACATATTTGCCGTAAATCTCTCGGGCCAATCGCTGGGCGATGATGATTTGTTGGCATTTATTGAAGAAGAAATCACGCTTAACAATATACCTCCATCTTCGATTTGTTTTGAAATCACAGAATCCGCTGCCGTATCGAACCGCAAAAAGGCTCAGTCCTTTATTAATGCCCTGCGCAAACGCGGGTGTAGTTTTTCGCTCGATGATTTTGGCGCAGGACTGAGTTCGTTTGCCTATTTGAAAAACTTTAAAGTGGACACCCTCAAAATTGACGGAGGATTTGTCCGCGACATTAACAAAAATCGAATTTCCCAGGCCATGGTAGCTGCTATTACCCAGGTGGCAGAAGTTATGGGGCTGAACACGGTCGCCGAATACGTTGAGAACGATCAAATTCTGGCGTTCGTGAAGAAACTAGGTGTGGATTTCGTACAAGGCCATGAAGTTGGCAAACCGATGCCGCTTGAGCAGGTTCTTGCAGGCGTTTCGGACGCGGCGGTTTCGGTAGTCGGTTAAGTTTCCTGGTTTAGCCACCTTATTCCAACGCCCGACCAAGTTAGGTCCCGACTGCCTTGACGGTCCGTGTTGCTGATAGGCCAGGCGATTCATTCGCTAGCCTGAGCTGAAAGATTTCTATAGGTCCTCTACTCTGTTTTCGTCGGTTTATTGGATACACTGACCGGATGAGCAGCACCGCAACGATCAAACTCCAGAATCTGGTTCACGAATTGCCGTTGATCCTGCAGGCTCCTGTTGCCGTTTGGTTCGAGAATCTGCTCGAAAGACAACCCGGGGCACTTGATCAGAATAGCTCCGCAGTGTCTGTGTTGCCGAACCTGGTAAAGACGCTCGCGTGCAGTGAGTGGGCCGGAAGGATTTTGCAGCGAGAATGGCAATGGTTCTGCGAGCAACTGCAAAGCGGTACGTTCGCCAAACCTGCATGCGTTGGAGGTCTCGATCGGTTGTGGGAGGCAGATTCACAAGTTCAGGGGGTTGCCGCATTCAAACGGGAGTTGCGCCGTTACCGCAACCAGCAAATGCTGCACATATTGTGGCGGCAACTCGTAACAGACGCATCGCCGGATGAGGCGCTTGCCAGCCTGTCCGGCCTCGCGGACGAGGTCATCATTTCCAGCGTGCGTATTGCCACAGAGCAATTGAAATCGCGATTTGGCGAACCCGAAGCAAATTCGGGGCAAAGTCCCGGATTGTTGGTATTGGGAATGGGAAAGCTGGGGGGCAATGAACTTAATTTCTCTTCAGATATTGATCTGATTTTCCTGCACCAGGCAACCGCCGATACCGCAGGACCGAAAAAAATATCTGCCAACGAATTTTTCGTGCGTGTTGCGCGTGAAGTTGTAGGTTTGCTTGATGAAGTGACGGAAGACGGATTCGTGTTCCGCGTGGATACCCGCCTGCGCCCCTTTGGTGACAGCGGCCCACCGGTGACCAGTTTTGGCGCACTGGAATCTTACCTGCAGCAACACGGTCGAAGCTGGGAGCGTTATGCCTACGTCAAATCGAGGATCATAGGAACGCCGGGTTCTGACGTTGGAGCCAGCGAACTTGAGGAACAGGTCATAAGGCCCTTTGTCTACAGAAAATATCTGGACTACGGGGTTTTTGAATCGCTGCGGGAAATGAAAGCTATGATTTCCGCAGAAGTGCAGCGCCGCGAGCTCGTCGATAACATTAAGCTCGGACCGGGTGGCATACGCGAAATTGAATTTGTCGCGCAGTCGATCCAGTTGGTTAGAGGAGGCAGGGACAGTCGCTTGCGCGAACGGCAGCTGCAAAAAGTGATGCCACTGCTGGTGCGAGGGCATGCGCTGACGCGCGGCGCGGTCAGTGAGTTGCTTGCCGCTTATCAGTTCTTACGTCGTCTCGAAAACTTTATTCAAGGTATTCGTGATGCCCAAACTCATGACTTGCCATCAACCTCCATTGATCAGGCGAGATTGGCCTTGGCGATGGGTTATACCGACTGGACCGCTTTGTTGCGGGACATTTCTGCTCACCGCAACGCAGTCAGCAAACACTTTGCCGATGTAGTATTTCGTAATGAGACGGGCGATGACGAGGGCAGCTTCACTGAGTTGCTCGCGGCGCTCTGGAGTCGGGGCGCGAGTGCCGATGAGTGGCAGGCCATGTTGCAGCAGAGCGGACTCGGCAATACTGTCGAGCTTGCCCGGATTCTCGTCGATTTCAACAACTCGGTACCGAGTCAGCAGATGGATTCCGAGGCGCGTCGGCGCCTTGCTCAATTCGTACCAATTTTGCTGAGCCATCTCAGGCAAAGTCGTAAACCGGAGATCGCACTTGGCCGAGTGCTGCGGATTGTCGGCAACGTTGTCAGGCGGAGCGCCTACATCGCCTTGCTTAATGAAAACCCGGCAGCGCTTGAGAGACTGGTGACGCTTTGTGACAACAGTGCATATTTAGCGGAAACGATCGCACGCTACCCGTTACTGCTGGATGAGTTGCTTGATCCACGGTTGTATTCCACGCAGCTATCCCGGGAGGATATGCGCAATGAGGTTAAGCAACGCCTGGCCTGGCAGGGTGCGGCTGACAGCGAACAGCAGGTCGAGGTGTTGTGCCAATACCAGCGCGCCACTTTGTTTCGCATTGCTGTTGCGGATATAAGTAATCAGCTACCAGTAATGAAAGTTAGCGATGCTCTGACAGATATGGCTGAACTAATGCTCGACGAAGCATTGCGGGTGGCTTATCTGGACCTCGTGGCAGCCCATGGTGTGCCAGGCATGGAAACTGCCGATGGACATCGGAAGGCTGGTTTCGGGGTCGTCGCTTATGGCAAATTGGCGGGCCTGGAATTGTCCTACAAGTCGGATCTGGATCTCGTTTTTCTGCACGATTCGCGCGGCGACAAGCAGTTGACCGATGGCCCCAGGCCGTTGGATAACAGTATGTTTTTTGCGCGCCTTGCACGACGAGTCGTGCACTTTCTGACGACCCAGACAGGCTCCGGGAATTTGTACGAAATTGATATGCGGTTACGGCCGAGCGGTCGCTCAGGCTTGATGGTAACGAGCGTAGAAGCGTTTGAGCGCTATCAGGAAGAAAATGCGTGGACCTGGGAACACCAGGCGCTTCTGCGCAGCAGGCCGGTGGCGGGTAGTGCTGCGATCGCGCGCGAGTTTGAGCGGGTTCGTGCCGATACGTTGCGTTATCGGGTGGCCCTCGACACGCTGAAGGGTGATGTTCGATCGATGCGGCAGCGGATGCGTAAGGAGCTCGACAAGAGTGACCACCGAAGGTTTGATCTCAAGCAGGGTCGGGGTGGAATTGGCGATATTGAATTTATCGTTCAATATTTGGCATTGCGCGATGCACGGGCGCATCCAGCGGTGATTCATTACCCGGATAACATTCGGCAATTAGGTACCCTTTCAGCGGCCGGCTCGCTGGCGGCCAGGACGGCTCGCGAATTGCAGCAAATATATCAGCGCTATCGGCTACGCCTGCACCGCCTTGCACTGAATGAACAGCCACCCTTTGTTTCGGTGGTGGAATTCGCCAAAGAGCGCGAGGTGGTTAGCCGGGTATGGGAAAGTCTTTTCAGTTAGCCTATCTGGCGCGCCGGTTGTTATAATTCGCGGACATTCTTTGTTGCAAGGTAAATCCAGTGACAGTTAAAGCCGGTACAGTGGATCAGGATCTGATTCCGTCAAACTCCAAACATGAATACGAAGTTGGCCAGCAAGATCTACCATTATCTTGCCCGATGCCTGGCATGTATTTGTGGAACTCCCATCCGAAGGTCTTTTTGCCCATTCAGGAAACCGGTGAGGCGAAATGCCCATATTGCGGTGCGCGGTACACGCTGCGTGTTTCGAGCGATTAGCTTGTTAGTACGACAGGCAATGGTGTGCTTAGCTCATGTCGCTCGGTGATATTGCCGCCGCAATAATCACACGCGATGCGGCGGAGACGTTGGCGGCCACACTGGATAGTCTCAAAGACTTGCCTGAGGTCGTTATCTACGACAATGGTTCGACCGATAACACCGCGGAGATCGCTCGTTCCTATATTAACGTGCGTTTTGTGCAAGGCAATTTCATCGGCTTTGGCCCGACCAAGAATAAAGCCGCGGAGCTCGCTGAGCGAGACTGGATTTTCTCTATAGACGCTGACGAGACATTATCTCCCGAATTGGTGAAAGAGTTGGCAAATGCAGCTCTCGATGATTCCAGAGTGCTTTATGAGGTGTTACGGCAGAATTTCATGCTTGGCAAGCATGTCAGGTATTCGGGCTGGGGTAGCGATTGGCTACCGCGCTTCTACCATCGTAAACATCATCATTATAATGACGCCAACGTACATGAGAAAATCTTGCGGCGAGCTGATAGCAAAGTGCAGCGGTTTAGAGCTCCAATTCGGCACGCTGCAGTTCGCGAGATGGGTAGTTTGCTGATCAAGATTGAGCGCTATACCGCGATCAGGGCGGCGGATGCGAGTTCGTTTCTGCCGGTGCCGGTAATCTATTTGAAGTCACTATGGGCGTTTTTTCGAGTCTATATTGTATACGCCGGATTTCTGGATGGATGGCGCGGGTTAGTGATTGCCTGGTATGAAGCGACCGGTGTCTTTTTTAAGTACATGCGGGCAGTAGCCAAGTTCAAAGCGAATGATAAAAACTCTTGATAAAGGGAGTTGCCAATCATTGTGGACAGCACTCTTTGTTGGCTATTGGCAGATGCATTATTGTTACGACCGGTATGCACATATTTAGTTTGTATTGTGCGCGGAGAGCGGCATGGATATACGGGCAGAATTGTGAGTGCATATATGCCGGAACAACAGACTAAGGGGCAACAAGCATGTACATCGTGACAGGCGGCGCCGGATTTATTGGCAGTAATCTCGTCAAGGCGCTCAATACCAAGTCATCGGAACCGGTGGTTGTGGTTGATGATTTGACGGATGGGCACAAATTTTCAAACCTTGCCGATCTCGCTATAGCGGACTATCTCGACAAGGATGAATTTGCCGACTTAATGGAGTCTAACTCTGACTATCTGCAGGATGTTAAGGCGGTATTTCATCAAGGGGCCTGTTCGGCGACCACGGAGTGGGACGGCCGATTTATGATGGAAAATAATTATGCTTATTCTCGCGAGCTGCTCCATATTTGCCTCGAGCATAAAGTGCCTTTTGTGTACGCGTCTTCAGCGGCTGTTTACGGTGCCAGCCGTTCATTTGTTGAGGAGTCGGCTAATGAGCTGCCGCTAAATGTTTACGGCTATTCCAAGCTGTTATTTGATCAGTACGTACGGCGGGTGGCGCTCGGTGCAGAGAGCCAGGTGGTCGGTCTTCGTTATTTCAATGTTTACGGCCCTCGCGAACAGCACAAAGGTTCGATGGCCAGCGTCGCCTTTCACTTTAATGAACAGCTGCGCAAGGATGGCGAGGTGCGATTGTTTGAGGGCAGCGCTGGCTACGGCAACGGTGAGCAGGAAAGAGATTTCGTGTACGTGGAGGACATTTGTGCGGTCAATCTTTGGTTTCTTGAGCACCCCGAGCAGTCCGGTATTTTTAATGTGGGCACGGGTCGTGCTCAGCCATTCAACGACGTGGCAAATGCGGTAATTGCCTGGCACAAGAGGGGCGCCATACGCTACGTACCGTTTCCTGCCGGCCTCAAAGAGGCCTACCAGAGTTATACCGAGGCAGATTTATCAGCCTTGCGCGGGGCTGGTTGCGACATTGAGTTTCGATCCGTCGAGGCAGGCGTGAAGGCTTATATGGACGCCCTTTCGGCGGTGTAAAATCATGTCTGAATCATCAATACTGGTGGTCGGGCCCTCGTGGATTGGCGACATGGTGATGGCGCAATCCCTGTTTAAAACGTTGCGTCAGCAAGATCCGCAATGCGTTATTGATGTCCTCGCACCTGGTTGGTCGTTACCCGTAATTGCGCGCATGCCCGAAGTTCGTGAGGGCATAATTTCGCCCACCGCGCATGGCGAATTCGCATTGAGCAAGCGTCGCATATTGGGTAAAGCATTGCGCGATCGAGGCTACCAACAAGCCATTGTTTTACCGCGCTCATTTAAAGCCGCACTACTGCCTTGGTTTGCCCGCGTACCCCGCCGCACAGGTTTTCGTGGGGAAATGCGTTACGGACTGATTAATGACATGCGCCCGTTTGACACTCGCAAGCTCAATCAGACCGTTAAGCGCTTCGTCGCACTGGGATTGCCTGCGACAGCGAAAATTGATTCGGTTCCGTATCCACAACTCCTGTCCTCGCAAGAGGGACAGCAGCAAGCGATTGCGGCCCTGCGACTGGCAACGGACAAGCCGGTCATTGCCATGATGCCTGGCGCGGAGTACGGACCGGCGAAGTGTTGGCCGCTGGAATATTTCGCGGAGTTGGCGACCAAGCTCCACGCTGCGGGCCATGCCGTCTGGCTCTTTGGGTCCGAAAAGGATCGGGTAGCTGCGGACCAAATCGTGAGTGGCGGCGTTGCCGTTAATTTGTGTGGGCGGACGAACATTGAGCAAGCTGTTGATTTGCTGGCTTATTGCGAGTACGCGGTAAGCAATGACTCGGGATTGATGCATGTGGCGGCAGCTGTTGGTACGCACGTTATAGCTATTTATGGCTCGACCACCCCTGCTTTTACGCCGCCGCTGAGCGATGAGGCCGATGTGCACTACCTCGCCCTCGAATGCAGTCCATGTTTCAAAAGAACGTGCCCGTTAGGGCATTTGAAGTGCCTGCGAGACATAACGCCTGACTTGATTATGGAATCCATCAAAAAGACCTAATTGTCGCCAAAATCGCTAAAAATCTTATAATTAGAGGTGAATAGCCATTATTTTGCGAATTCTGTGAAATCCGGTTGTGTTAAGTGTGTCCCGCTTCATTTATAGTCAAAAATCGTCGAAAATCGCTAAAAATATACTAACGAGACCATAAAAAACTCTGATTGTGTATCCTGGTTTCGCCAGCAGGGAGTGTTTTTCGGGATCTTTTGTCTGTAAAATCATTTAACTTCGTCTAAAAGCTGATATTGAGACTCTAAGTATCTATAAAATCGAAAAACGTGATTGTTTGATTGCTATTTCACGGTTTCCCAGCCACCCAAAACCAAGTCAATGCGCTCTGTTACCTCCGACACCTGAATGAGTTCCATTGCGTCGGGATGGCGAACTCGTTGCCCCCAACGCAGATCATCTACCCTCCTGTGTAAATACTTGTGTACGGCATTTGGGTAGGCGTTGACCACCAGTTGCTGGCTTAGATAGGGACCCGTACGTTGTGGATTGGAGGTTGCATAAAGGCCGATAACCGGGGTGCCAACGGCCGTGGCCATGTGGGCGGGTCCCGAGTCGGGGCAAAGGACGGCATCGGCACGATCGATCAATGCGAGTAACCGCTTGAGGCTCGTCTTACCCACCAGATTCACTGTATGGCCGTCGGATAATTCAGTGATTCGGGCAGCGTAATCTTTTTCGAGCTCCGAATTACCCCCTGTGAGCATAATCTGGCAGTTATGCTTATTGCGAGCATGGTTGGCGGCGGCGGCGTAATTTTCGACGCTCCAATTGCGAAAGTTACGGGAGCGCTGGCTACTGCACGGACTGATTAGCAGGATGGGTTGCGTCGCGCTGACATGTTCGTCAGCAAAAGCTCGATCATCGTCCGACAGTGGAATGTCCCAACGCAATGTCTGCGTCGTCACCCCTATATGACTGGCGAATTGCATCATTCCGTCGAGCACGTGTTGTTGATTCCGCGCACTTATCGCGTGGTTGGTGAAAATCCATTGAAAATCACGCGCGCGCGCTTTGTCGAAGCCGAGTCGAGGCGATGATCTGAGCAGAGCGTAGATGCCGTTAGCGCGCATTGATGCATGCATACACAGGCAGATATCAAAGTGACGTCCTGTGAGTCGTTTGCGCAACTGTAATAGACCGCCGAGCCCTTTTGATTTATCGAAAATGATAAACTCAATGTCGGCTATGTCGCCCAGAAGCTTTGCTTCGGCTTTTCCGATGATCCAGGTGAGTCGAGTTGTCGGCCATTGGTCCTGGATTGCACGCGCGACAGCTAATGCATGACAGGTATCGCCTATTGCAGAGAGGCGAATCATGCAAATGTTTTGTGGCGGAGACTTGGTGAATGTTTTTAACAATGCCATATGAGGAATTTCGAGCTTGTCCCACACCGTTGTAAAAACTGCGACCGGAGCCATCCTATACGATCCGGACCTCATCAACCAGATTTCGGAGAGCACCTTCAGCAGCGCCGGCTGGCAGCGGGTGCACGCGGTGCAAGGAGCGCTCGGCTCAGCCGGCCGCGGCAATACCTTGATCGTTGCTGATAACCGCAGTGATTTTGTGTTGCGGCATTACTTGCGTGGTGGGTTGGTGGGTCGTTTCTTACACGACAGCTATTTGTGGACCGGCCTCGAACGCACCAGGGCATTTTGTGAGTGGCGCTTGCTTGCATTACTGCACGCGAGAGGATTTCCGGTACCGCAGGCGGCTGCAACACGTGTTACACGACGCGGCATGACATACAGTGCAGATCTGTTGACGGTACGGATACCGGGTATTCGTCCTTTTTCGGATCGCATTGCCGGTGTTGCCGGTGGCGAGGTGCTCTGGCATAGACTCGGTGCCGTCATCCGTGAGTTTCATGATTACGGAGTGAATCATGCTGACCTTAATGCCTACAATGTCCAGGTTGACGCGGCAGACAAGATTTATCTACTGGATTTTGATCGCAGTGCCATTCAACCGGTGGGCTCCTGGGCGCAGTCCAATCTGGAGCGATTACACCGCTCGCTGCGCAAGATTTGCATGCTTGATGCCAGTATTCGGTTTAGCGCTGCAGATTGGAGCGCATTACTCGAAGGCTATGCCGACAGATCGAGGTTTTCGTAAGGATTTGCTTCGCCTGGTTGGGGTTTGAAGCGTCTATGCACCCATAGATATTGCTCTGGGCAAAGTCGAATGCGCTCTTCCAGGATCTCAACGAAACGTGTCGTGTCTGCGACAGGGTCGCCGCTGGGAAAGTTTTCGAGCCGGGGGAGGACGGTAATTTCGTAACTGTCGTCAGCCAGTCTACGCGGGAAGAAAGGCAGAACGACAGCATTTCCCAGCTTGGCCAACGTGCTGGTGGCGGTATTGGTCATGGCTGGGATGCCGAAAAAAGGAATGTTGGCAGCGTTCTTCCGGCGGTAGTTTTGATCCGGCGCATACCATACCGGCACGCCCTGCCGAAGGCTGCGCACCATGCTTTTGATGTCACTTTTCTCGATAGTGGTGCGAACTGATCGGCCGCGCGCGCGGCGCAACAGCTCAGTGACGAACTCACTACGGTTCTTCCGGTAGACGGCATCTGGCGCCGGGCTATGGAAGCGGAGAACTCGCCCGCTGGCTTCAAGAGTCGTAAAGTGACCGGTCAGCAAAATAATGCTGCGTCCTTCTGCGAGTGCCTGTTCGATATGTTCCGCACCGTGAAATTGAGTAATGCCTAATAGGCGTTTATCGCTTGCCCACCAGCCCAGTCCGATTTCGATGATTGATATGCCGAGCGCCCCGAAGTGGCGCCTTACCAGTTGCTGCCGTTCCTGCGCAGACAGCTCTGGAAAGCACAACTCGAGATTGCGTCTTACAACGCCGCGTCGTTTGCCCGCAAGCCGGTAAGCAATCCGACCGATGCCACGACCAATCGTAAACTGGATTCGCAGTGGCAGTAGGCTGACGGTTCTCAGCAGGGCAAGACCCAGCCAGACGGGCCAGTGCCTCGGCGCCCAGAATCGGTAAAGTGATTGTTGCTTGTCGGTCATGCTGCCTGAATTGTGGTTAAAGTGACCAGTAACTGATCGATATGGTTGCATGATAACGAAAGCCGAGCTGCGTATGAAATCTGCCGAAAATGCCTGGTTTCAAATATTGGCGTAAAGCTGTGGATCACTCTTGAAACGGCGATGAATCCAGAAGTACTGATCAGGCGCTTCCCGAACATGCTGTTCAATGATCTGGTTAATTCTGGTCGCATCATCCAGGTCATTACCGCTTGGAAAATTAATCAGCGGTTCTTCCAGGCGCAGTACATAGCCCTTGTTGTCTGGTCGGCGCGCGCAGTACAACGGCATGACGACACAACCGTGGCGGGACGCGATTCTCGCGACGCTGTTCGCTGTAGGAGCAGTAATCCCAAAAAAGGGTGCGGCCACCGGTACTCCGCCCGTCTGTGCCTGGTCCACGGCCAGCCACACGGCTCGATTTTGTTTCAGGCTTTTCAGTAACTGCCGAAAGCTGTCTTTGGGTATCGCCGTGCGTGCTCCACGTTCCCTGCCGCGAATGATTTGCTTGTCAATTACCGCGTTGCCAGTCGGCCGGTAGCTCACGTCAAAATCAATGGCAGTACCAAGCAAACGGCAACTCATATCCAAAACCGTGAAATGACCGCCGATAAGCAATACGCCTTTGCCTGCGGCCATGGCTTGCTCAAGATTTTCGACGCCCTCCACCTGTGCCAGTTTATTGATACGTTGGTCTGAACCCCACCAGGCGCTCCCGATTTCAAAGAAGCTGCGACCCAGATTGCGAAAATTCTCAAATAACAAAGCTTGCCTTTCCGCAGTGGTCAGGTCAGGAAAGCAGAGGTCAATATTGATGCGGGCTATGGCGCGGCGTTTACTGGCCAGCAAGTAAAGAATGCCTCCAAGGAAGCCGCCAGCGCTCATTTGTAAACGGAATGGGAGTAGCCAGCAGAGGCCCTTATGGCAGGCCAGCAATACCGTTATTGCCCCATTGGTCAGGCGAGGCACGAGCGCTCTGAGCCTTGCGAGCGTCGCCAGTTCGCGTCGTTACTCGTTGGTTCCGTCGATGGAATCATCGTCACCCAGGTTCGGACCATCCAGGTTTTGTTCCGTTTCATCTTCATCGTCGAGGCCTGACATTATTCGACTTTCCTCTTCCCCGTCAACGTCATTATCGAGATCATTGGGGGTGGGGACGGGCGGCTCATCGGTCTGGATACCAATATGAAAGGTCGCAAATCCCGGCATTACGACCTGGTTTCTAGCCATGCCGATAACCCGACCAGCGTACGGTGACAAGACCTCGGTCATCGCGTTGGTCATTGGATCTGTAATGGTTCCAAGTACATCGCCTTTGTGGACTGTACTGCCAAGATTTACATCGGCGAGCAGAATGCCGCCGCGACTGGCTCGTACCCAGCTGGATCGATAGTAAATGGGTTCCGGTTCTCCCCAGAAACGAAGTTTGCGCACCATGCCGAGCGTCGTCAGCAGCGTTTCTATTCCCTTCACGCCGTGTTTGACTTCTTCAAGCTCGAGCTGTGAAGGTCCACCTGCCTCCAGTGTCACGCTGGGGATTCCCGCCTTGCTGGCGGCGTAGCGCAGGGTTCCAACGGCAGGAGCACCGTGAATAACGACGGTCGAACCAAATCCCTGAGCCAGCGAAATGACAGCAGGATTGCGGAGATCCGCTCGCAGTTGCGGCAGGTTGGTCCGCTCAAATGAACCCGTATGCAAGTCGACCAGCGAGTCGCAATGCCTGATGACCTGGTTAAATAGCGAATAGGCGATGCGCGAGGCGGCACTGCCGTTCGGGTTCCCTGGGAAGTAACGGTTAAGATCGCGCCTATCTGGCAAATAGCGATCGCCGCGGCGAAATCCTTGCACGTTGACAATTGGAACGCCGATTATTGTCCCTGATAATCGGTCTGCCTTAATTTCGTGCATGATGCGGCGGACGATCTCGATGCCGTTGAGCTCGTCCCCATGCAGCGCGGCGGTCAGACACAGCGTTGGGCCTTCCGAGTTGCCATGTATGACCAAGACGGGTGTCGTTACAGGAACTCCCTCAAATAGCTGCGTGACGGACCACGATAGGCGAGCGGAAGTCCCCGGTTGTACCGTAGCCCCCAAAATTTCAATGGGTGCCCTGGCCGGCGGGAGTTCTGCGGACACGCCTTCAGTAGCGTCAGGCATTGCTAACGGCCGCGCGCTGGCGGATTCCATTGGCAGTGGCTGTCCAGGTGGCGGCGTCTGTTCTGACTCAGCAGCATCGGGCGCAATGCGTTTAGCTATTGGCACCTCGTTCGCGAGCTCATTTTGGCCTGCATCCTCGGCATGAGTGGCATAAGGTGACAACAAGATTGCCGCGAAAAAGACCAAAAGCCGACGATTGTTAATAAGTGGATGTGAAATCATATGTCCGGAACTAAAGATGAATCTCGGTTCTCGTTAACCGAGTTGCTGAAACAGGTTACGCGAAAACCTGAAAAAGTGTATAAATTTTGCTGCCCCGTATCTGATTGTTTAAGACTGCGCGGCAAGGTGGCTTATACATTTAGAGTGATAGGGAGTCTTGGTATGGAAGCTGATCCGACTGTCGAACCGCATTGCTGGGGTGTAAGCACATGCTTTCGAGATTAAGCCTTGTAGCAGCACTTGCCGTGGTTTGCCTGGCATTCATCGTCTACGTTGAGTCGGCCGATGGTTATATTTTCCGAAATGCAGTTCCGCTTTTGATGTTGTTGCTGCTGTCTGCGCTGGCATTGCGCAAAGGTGGAGGCACCTGGACTGGTGCGGGTTGGCGCTGGCCACTGGCTACGCTAGGATTTGCCGTGCCAACAGTGGGCCTGTCGATCTATTTGCACTTTGGGTACCTGATTGATCGCGACGGGATAGTGAGCGGTTCGCTGCGGCCCGAAATGCTCTTCGCCTATCTGCCGATTTATACCTTGTTTGCCGGGTGTATCGGGCTGTCTATTGGCTGGATTATCGGTCGTAACGTCTAAAATGTGATTGGTTCGTCTATTTATATGGGTAGAATTTTTGCTAATCTCCCGGAATTGATTCGGAGGTCGCATACGGTAAATGTCTAGAGACGCAAGAAAATGGATGATGGTAATGCTGGGCTCCGTGGCGGTGCTGTGCGGGTTCGGGTTGTCGGCAGGCGACGTACTTGCGGGTGATTTTCCATTAGCTGACAAAATTATTGTTGAGAAAGGCCAGCGTAAGTTGCATTTGCTGCAAAAAGACAAGGTCCTGAAGAGTTTTGATATTGCGCTTGGACTGGTTCCGACCGGTGATAAGCATGAAGAGGGTGACTTGAAAACGCCGGAAGGCAATTACAACCTGGATGCTCGCAATACCAGCAGCGATTATTTTCTGTCCATACACGTTTCTTATCCAAATGCGGATGACGTTCGCAAAGCAGAGGCGCGCGGTGTGTCAGCGGGTGGTCAAATAATGATTCACGGTCAGCCCAATACGCCGACCTACTCGGATGCTTATTATCGATTGCAGGACTGGACTAACGGCTGTATCGCCGTATCAAATTCAGACATGATTGATATTTGGTTAATGACGCCAAACGACGTGCCCATTGAAATTCGCCCCTGACAGCGAACTCGACTGAAGTTTCATCTACCGTCAGTTTTGACCCAACATTGTATTGTTCAAAGTGTTACCCCAGTCGCGTATTAAGTAAAAATAAAACCCAACCATTTGTTTTCTAAGCAGATAATTACAGGCGGGCAATGTGATCCAGTTCCTGTGTTCGGTTCGCTGCAGCGCTTAGCATCTAATTCTAGATTTTGCATATGGATTACTGAGATGCGCAAAGCAAACAGACTTAAATGGCCAAGTGAACATGACTTCGCTGCAGATCCCGAACCTGATTTCGATCAGGTTGCCGTTGATTTGAGTGTAAATGAAGCGGCTGCCAATGACGTTGACGGTTGGCAACAATATCGACGTTGGGTGTCACGTGCACCGGCGCCAAAAATTGGTCGTTCGGGACCTGATGCTTCTTTATATACATGGAAAGGCTATCGCAGTTGGAGCGATAAGGTACGTCGTGGCATGCGCGACGATAAGCTCAACGAAACGGAGCAAAAGTAATCGAGATTCCGACTTTAGAAATAACGTGAGAAACCCGGTCCTTGTTACCGGGTTTTTTTTAAAAATAATATTCAAATAAATACGGAATTGCGTCCCTCAGTTATGTTAATTGTGCGATCTTTCTGTTGATTTACAGATGGTTACAGAGTGTTAATGGCAAGGTCACAATGCATGTTTTTGCAGACTAATAATGCAAGCTGTGATGTACCTCACGGTAGCGATGTCTGCTTCTTTTTATAGTTCGAACTCGTAACAACTACTTGTGACTTCAATGAGCATGACTGACAAAATATCGAGCAAAGAATCAGTACTTCAAGGGCTGCAAAGTGACGCAGTTCGACAGCGTTGGGAAATGTTCCATCGCGCTATTGCTTTCGCTAAAGCTGCCAATCAAAGCATGTTGGAAGCCGAGGAGGCCGCCAACGATGAATCATCTGAAAGACCCAGATTATCTGTCATCGGCGAGTGATACTTGGCGACGTCAGGGCGGATGCGCCGCAGCACAGCGTAATAACTCAACTTAAGTCCTGGCAGGATCGCGGACTATCGTCTGAAAGGGGTTAGAACAACCATGGAAGTAATGCTGCAATACCTCGATGACATCGAAGATGCTATTTACGCGGTCGCCCTGTCGGCTGAACAAATCCGGCGTCTGGCAGTGCTTGCCACACTGCCCGTCCTGATTTGTGTGCTTGCACTTTCACTTTTCCGTATAGCCTGACTGATCAAGTCACAGGCGTTTTACCACCCCTTCGTTAGATCGTTTCGGGCCGCTTCACGCATCTATTGGTGTGTCTGAATCCCCGCGCACCTTGAAAAACCGGAATTCGTCACTAGTATTGCCGTTCGGATGGCGGTCGGAGGTTTCCTGCAAGCTTCGTCGATCTTGCCTGTGACAATTTTCAGAGTGGAGAAATAACGCGTGAGTGAAACAAAGGGTAGCGAAACCCTGGGCTTCCAGACAGAGGTCCGTCAATTACTGCATTTGATGATTCATTCCTTGTATAGCAACAAGGAAATCTTCCTGCGTGAGCTGATTTCAAACGCGTCGGATGCTGCAGACAAACTGCGATTCGAGGCATTGGCTAGCCCTGATCTCATCAAAGATGACTCCGACCTGAAAATTCGTGTCGAGTATGACGCCAAGAAGAAGCTCCTGTCGGTCGTTGATAATGGCATCGGAATGTCACGAGATGAACTGATTGACAACCTGGGTACGATTGCAAAGTCTGGTACATCCGAGTTTTTGCAGAAAATGACGGGTGATAGCAAAAAGGACTCGCAGCTTATCGGTCAGTTTGGCGTTGGTTTTTATTCTGCATTTGTTGTTGCAGACAAGGTTGAAGTTGATAGTCGACGTGCAGGGCTTGATCAAGAGCAGGCCGTTCACTGGGAGTCTGACGGCCAAGGCGAATTTACTGTCGGTAAGAGTGACTACGCAGAACGCGGGACGCGCGTGACTTTGCACCTGAAGAAGGCAGAAAAAGAATTCGCAGAGGCAGTGCGACTCGAAAGTCTCATTCGCAAGTATTCGGATCATATTGGCTTTCCGGTCGAACTTGCGGACGCGACCAAGGCTGATGAGAAACCGCATGCGGTGAATTCGGCGACAGCACTTTGGACTCGCTCACGCACAGAGGTTAGTGATGACGAATATCGGGAGTTCTACCGCTATCTCTCGCATGACTTTACAGATCCTCTGGCCTGGAGCCATAACAAGGTGGAGGGTAAACGCGAATATACGAGCCTGCTTTACATTCCGGCGAGTGCACCTTTTGATCTTTGGAATCGTGAAACGCCGCGAGGTTTGAAGCTGTATGTTCAGCGTGTCTTTATCATGGACCAGGCAGACCAGTTTCTACCGCTCTATCTGCGCTTCGTTAAAGGTGTAATTGATGCTAATGACTTGCCACTGAATGTATCTCGTGAATTGCTGCAGAAAGATGCCCGACTTACATCATTACAGAGTGCTTTAACGAAGCGGGTTCTGGATATGATTGGCAAATTATCGAAAGACGATGATGGGAAAAAATATCAGACTTTCTGGAATGAATTTGGCCAGGTAATGAAAGAGGGCGTCATTGAAGATACCGCCAACAAAGATAAGCTTGCCGGTCTGTTGCGTTTTGCTACGAGCAGCAGTGATGGCCAGTTGCAGGATCAGTCGCTTGCTGACTACGTGAGTCGTGCCGCTGACAAGTACGACAAAATCTATTATGTCATTGCCGATTCCTATGCGACCGCCAAATCCAGCCCACACCTGGAAAGGCTCGCTGCAAAAGGTATTGAAGTCATCTTGTTATATGATCGAATTGACCCGTGGGTAATGGACGCGTTGATCGAATTCGATGGCCGCAAATTTGAGGACATTAGCCGGGGAAATCTGGAGCTGCCAGAGTCCGCCGCCGAGGAAGGCAAGAAGATTGACCCCGAAGCACACAAGGCGCTGGTCGAGAAGATTGCCAAAGAACTCGAGGATAAAGTTGAAACTGTGTCCGTCAGTCAGCGGCTTGTTAGTTCACCAGCCTGCCTGGTGGCCAACGAGCAGGATTTGACGCCGCAATTGCGTCGCATGCTTGAGGCGAGCGGGCAGAGTTTGCCACCTTCAAAGCCTACTCTGGAAGTGAATATTGAGCATCCCCTTGTACTTCGACTGGAGGCAGAAAAAGATGCGGTGCGATTTACCGCGCTTTCCCATATTTTGCTTGACCACGCATTGCTCGCGGAAGGCGGGCAGTTGGAGGATCCGGCGGATTACGTGAAGCGCATTAATCAATTGATTCTTGATTTGCAGCCAGGTGTGGCCGCCGAGTAGGGTGCTGGAACGGCGATTAGGCTCAACTTTTCAATTGGGGGACACATGACTTCAGACAGTGACAAGAAAGGCTCAGTCACAAAAGCCGGCAAGGGTAACCTGACCGAGGAACAATACAGAGTGACGCAGGAAAGGGGCACCGAAAGGGCGTTCACCGGCAAATACCTCGATTACAAAGCAGATGGTACCTACCATTGCATCGTCTGCGATGCTGCGCTGTTCAGTTCAGAGCATAAATATGACTCAGGCTCCGGATGGCCGAGTTTTTGGTTGCCCCTGGCTGGCGACGCCGTGACTATCGCGCGCGATGAGAGCTACGCGATGGTCCGCGACGAAGCTCTGTGTAACAACTGTGGTGCACATCTTGGCCATGTTTTCGCTGACGGGCCTCAACCGACAGGGTTGCGCTTCTGCGTAAACTCCGCAGCTCTGGATTTCACTGACGCGGAGCAATAAGCTGGCTTGAGGGCTGTGGAGCGAAATCCAAAGCCGAAAACTGGGGAGCCGTCAATTGGCGGTTGATTCCATCGTTTGTTTGCCTAGAGGATTACCATGAAAAAGAACTATTTCTTAGGGTTATTGGCCGCGATGTTCGTACTGGCAGCTTGCGGCGGGGCTGACGATCAGACAACGACCGTGGCTGAAGGCTTGACGTTCCGCACCCTTGTCGAAGGTGATGGTGCTGTAGCCAAAGTCGGAGATGTGGCGGTCGTGCATTACACCGGTTGGCTTTACGATGATTCGATACCCGATAAACGCGGCACGAAATTTGATAGCTCAAGAGATCGTGATCAACATTTCCGCTTCGGCCTCGGTGAAGGCAGAGTGATCAAGGGATGGGATCAAGGCGTCGTTGGTATGAAGGTGCACGAAATTCGCGAGCTGACGATCGCACCGTCGATGGGCTACGGCGAGCGGGGTGCTGGTGATGTGATTCCCCCCAATTCGACACTTGTTTTTGAAGTCGAGTTAGTCGGCCTCGAGTAGCCGGAATAGCTGCTGCCCCGCCGTACCGGCAATTGTTCACCGATTCAGCGGGGCATTGTTTCTACTTTACCTCCGGGTTCAGGCTGTAGGTTCCAATTAATCGCGCTTCACCAACGATGTGGCCTTCTATAAGCGCCATCACGTCTCCGCCTGTAAATGATCGTTTGATTGCCAGGTGTGCCACGTCCAGCGCATACAAAACAAAGTGATAGTGGTGGAGTAGAGAATCATTCCAGGGCGGGCATGGACCGTCATACCCGTAGTACTCGCCACTCATCTCAGGATCGGCTGCGAACCAGTTTGTGTAGTCATTAACGCCTTGTTGGCTGCCAGCCGGCCCCGCTGGATTTTGCTTTCCACGGCTGGTGATCCCGGATGAGCATGAGCCGTCCTCAATTGACCCATCGGCAGCTTTGATGTTTACCATTAGCCAATGATAGAAGTTCGTTCTCGCCAATGTGGCCGGAACGGTCTTCCCTTCCTGATTGACGTCCTCTCCGGATGAAGGCACGTCGGGATCAACGCACAGCAATACCAATGATTTCGCATTAGCCGGAATTCCGGACCACTTCAGATCGGGATTGTGATTTTCTCCAAGTTTGACGTGCTCGGTATTCGAGGGGTTACCGAAGCAAAAGCGGTCGGGTATGCGAGCGTTGTTGGCAAAGGCACTCGAAGTCAGTTTCATGATTTAACCTCCTGGATGCATTCAATTGGAAGCCGGTATTTGTCGAATATACGGCGAAAACTCACTGATTGCTTTCGGGTATTCTTATTTCCATCTTGAATTCTAGCCTGCGATTGTTGCGGCGGCCTGTCGCCGTTGCATTACTTGCCGCAGGATTTGCCGATCCCGCCGCCACCGCGACCAGTCTGTCGGCGGGTACTCCCTGCGATTGCATATAGTCGATTGCGGTCTTTGCTCGAGCCAGAGACACAGCCATGTTTGCGCTTTCGTCACCCGTATTGTCAGAGTGGCCAACAGCTGTGAAGTAGCTGTGAGGACAGTCAAATGCAATCTCTACCAGGGTATCGAGCAAGGGGTGGGAGTCAGTCGATGTGCCCGCGGCAGAGTTGTCGAACTGTATAGCCCGGTTTTCTATGGCGGCGACAAAACGCTTCTGGCATAGCTGGTCGAAAGAGTGACCTGTCCGGACTACCTGTAGGTTGTGCTGAAACCTTATTTCTGCTGGCAGCACCTGCCGGATATGCTGCAGCAACAAGGTAATACTTTCCTCCTTCGGGGCCATTCCCCTAATGCTTAATTCGGTGGGTCGCAGAGTCATTTCGAAACTGCCGAAATCGGCTAATGACGCAAGTGCGATTTCCGATATCAATGCCCACCGCGGAGGCAATGGAGGTTGCTTGCTGAGCTCCAGTGTGACCGTATCCGTCGCAAAATTGGTTGCTATAGTGCGCTTCAGGATTTCCTCGTTGGCATCGGAGCTGATAGCACCGACGACAACTAATTCACCTTGGTGGCGCGATACCTCAAGTATGGGAGTCCCTGTTGGCGCGGGTTGATCGATCGCATTACCGCTGGAAAATATCAACAGTGTTGACAGGAATGCCAGCGGCCACCCGACTCTATGCCGCAACTGGACCGCACCCGTATTTCATTGATAGAAGGGTCGCTACTCGCGAATTGCGCAGACGAACGATTGCCCGCTGCATTGTATTCGACAAGCGATCTGACATCTAATCCAGATCCCGCAAGGTCCGGGCTTGCTTGATCCAATCGTAACGCTGTAACAGATTGCGGAAGCCTTTCAAGTGGCTGGAAATCCGATCAATGTCATCTTCGCTCAGGCTCGCAACCTGATGGAAGTAAAAAATTCCGAGATCATTGAGCTTGCTGTTGACGGCGGGCCCGATGCCCTTAATTCTAGTCAACTCATCCTGGCTACTCAGAGGGCCGGGTTCCGAGTGCTGTTCGTTGGCCGAGGGTTCATTGGACGCTTCACGCCCAGCGGTTAGAGCATCGGAATCAATTGGTTCTATGCCGCTTTGATCATCAAGGTTGTTATGTTCGAATGTATTCAGTACTTCACGCAGCTTGAGTAACTCATTCTCTAGCAGGCCTACCTGCGAATTCTTTTGGCGAAAACTTGCAACCAGTGGCTGAACGCGGCTTTGCCAGCCGAGTAGCCGCTTTTCCAATGCCGCAATTGTCTCGTCCTTCTTTTTGAGCGCATCCGCAACCGCATGAAACTTACGTTTTGTGTCGGCAACCTCTGCGACCAGTTGCAGTCTGTTCTTCTCAGCCGCCTGCAGGTTTCTCGCCGCCTGTTTCAGTTTCGGTCGTGCTTCGTCTCTGGATTGATAGGCTTCCTGCAATACAGATGCCAGTTCCGAAGCTCGACTTATAGCTTCTTCTTGCTCTGCCTTGCTTGCGTTAATTTCGGCGCGTAGTTCCGCATTCTGGCTGATCAAGCGATTGGTCTCGCCATTCTGAGCTTCTGATTCCTCGCGCCAGCCTGCGTTAATTGCATCCAATTCCTTATGGTTCCGGTTTGCTCGCAATATCCAACCGATCGTAAAACCGACAAGAACCGCGAGAATCGCCAAAACAATCAGGGTGAAAGAAAAATCGGGCATCCGCTGACATTTAACCTTTGTGACTTTTGTAGGCTTGTTGCTCAGTACCGTTGCGCGTCACTCGCCGTAGTACGGAGGTGATTCTGTTTAATCGCAGAATCTATTGGTAGCCAGCAGCGTGCGCTTTGGCAAGAGCTCGCCGGGAGCAGCCTATTGGAGCATATATGCGCGGGTGAGCAACACGCAAGTCACAATAGCCATTGCGACGCTAGTGGCGTTGGTGGTTCCTGTTGTTGATGCGAGGTGCTAACGTTGCCGCCATGGCAAAGCCACCGAAAATTGAATTGATGAACATAACGGGTCCTGCGGGAACTCTGGAGGCAATGGTAGAGATGCCGGCAGACTCAGAGCCGCTGGCAATCGCAGTGCTTTGCCACCCTCATCCACTGTACGCGGGCACAATGCGCAACAAGGTTGTGCATACCCTGGCGCGAGCATTCGTCGCCGAGGGCTTTGCTACAGTTCGCTTTAATTTCCGCGGCGCGGGTAAAAGTACCGGCACGCATGACGAAGGTGCTGGCGAAATAGATGATGTATTTGCGGTTCTCGATTGGGCGCAGGCCCGTTGGCCCGGGTTGCCCTGGTGGTTAGGTGGTTTTTCATTTGGCGCGATGGTTGCAGTTCATTGCGCTATTCGCAAACAGCCAGCAGCGCTGGTGACAATTGCCCCTGCCGTACAAAAATTTGCAGAGGAGCTTGAGCAGCAACCGCTGTGCCCGTGGCTGGTGGTGCAGGGCGATTCAGACGAACTGGTCGACGTTGATGCGGTTGTGGAATGGATCAACAGTCTGGCGCCGGGACCGGAGCTGCAGATAAAGCCGGATACGGATCACTTCTTTCATGGAAAACTTCTGGATTTGAGGGAGTCTGTGGCTATTTTCATTGCTCAACATGCGCCATAGGCGTATTTGGGGCATTTGTGGTGGAGCAAAAAAAACCGGGCGCATAGCCCGGTTTTTAATTATCGCTTTGCGAGCGAATCAGACCATGTCTTTCAGGCCCTTAAGCGCAACAACCTTAACGGCTTTCGATGCTGGCTTGGCTTTGAACATCATCTCTTCGCCGGTGAAAGGATTAACGCCCTTGCGAGCTTTAACCGCCGGCTTCTTGACTACGCGCATCTTGAGAAGACCTGGGATCGTGAACAAACCCGGGCCATTACGGCCGCCGAGGTTCTTCTTGATCTGGCCTGCGAGTGAATCAAACACAGCAGCGATGTCTTTGCGTGTAAGACCGGTATCTTCACAGATGCGGGCATAAATTTCGGATTTAGTAGGGGGCTTGGCCGCTGGGGCGCTAGCTGTCTTTTTAGCTGCCATGAAAAATGGACTCCTCGAAATACAAAAAAAACGGGCTTTGCCCGCGTGATAAAGCAGCGCGACGATACCACAAGAAATGCTGCTACGTAAGGCGTAACAGGCTTAATTTGCCGTATAAAAGCGAGTTTTCTGCTAGCAGCACAGCGGGTTGTTTGTGTGACACGCTAAAAACGCGTGATGTGGTCCGACTTTTTCGTAATTAATTGCTAAAAAACTGACGCTTGAATCTCAGTTCGGATGATTTTTCGAGGCCTTCAGGTTTGACACTAATGTCAAAAATTAATGTCTCGGCGTTAGCTACGGGCAGTTCGCCGATATAGTAAACGGCGTCTCTGTCTGCAATCATGCGCATGCTGACTTGTTTCAATTGCCCGGTCAGGTTGCGGGTTGCAACCGTAACGTTTGCATTGACGGATTGGTCGTCGGCTTTGCGAACAACGGAGACGTTCAGCATGGCGCGCTGCTTACTCCGAACGATACCGTAGTCATGCGCAACTGTTGGCGTAAGTTGGTCCGTTGATTGGGCGCTGTAATGCACAATGTATTCGCCGATATCGGCAAATGAAGATTCGGCAGGTTCCGCGAGAGGAACAACCTTGGCGCTGTCCGATGGACTGCCACAGGCCATTATCAGCGAACTCACAACGACGGTGACCAACGCGGCAAAATATTTCATGGCGTACCCCCCCAGGGTGACTGGCTACTTCATTCGCACCACTAACAATATAAACGCATTGACCCCCAATGTCCTGAAAGTGTTGCAGAGGGCCCCTACTGCAGCGTTCTGATGCTCTCTATTCAAACAGAGAGACAGGGCGGTAGCAATACGGGGCCAACTATCCGCATCAGCTTGTCCCGACTGGTGTGACCACGCAGGAGTTCGACCCGCGATCCAGGAACGCCAAATTCCTTTGCTAGCAGTGTTGTAATGGCCTTGTTGGCTTTGCCGTCCGCGGGTGCAGCAGTAGTTTTGACACGCAATTGTGCATTCACAATGCCGAGTACTTCATCGCGGCTGCTTCTGGGCAGCACTCTTACAGAGAGGATCAGGTCTTCAGCGTCCCATCGAAAACAGCGGTTTTCATCCACTTTTTATAGTCCGAGCTAATGCAACGGGCTCAGATCTTCCAGTATATAGAGCAGAGCCTGCAAACAAATTACAGCGAAAATTGGCGAAATATCGATACCCCCTATATTGGGGATTGCTCGTCTAAAGGGACTTAAAACAGGTTCAACGATGTATCTAAGTACCGCGGACAGTGGGTTATAGGCCCCAGGAGAAACCCAACTGAGAATAATGTAAATAAAGACGGCAAACACAAACATTCGCAGAGACAGCAAAAGCAGTTCGAATACACTGGCAATCAGCAGCAGCGAAAACGGCGGTGAAATCTGGTGGATGTAGCTGAGAAGCAGTAAAACGACAAATTGAACGATGAACGCTACGACCAATGTGGCGGAGTCTATACGCCCAATCGGTGGCAGGACACGGCGCACCGGTATGACCAGTGGAGATGTCAGGCGCAAGATAGCCTGTGCAATAGGATTGCGGAAATCCGCTCCCAGTAGCGGCAGCCAAAAACGTAACACCAGAATCAGCAGTACAATCTGCGACAAGGAACTTACGATAAAATATAGGGCTTTCTGCATTTGTCTAACTCTGGTTTACGTGGGGTTGGCAGCGCGCGCATCGTCCGCGAGGCGGACTGCTCGATCATTGGCAGCCGCGACGGCGATAGTAAAGATATCACGAAAGTTTGTTGCATCGAGGCTGTCGAATGCTGCGGCCGTCGTCCCGCCAGGCGAGCGAACCCGCTGTATCAATGTCGCAATGGAATCTGCTTCCGAGCAAGCAACGGCACCTGCCCCGCGGGCTGTCTCCGTCACGAGCAGCTTGGCCGTTTGCTCATCAAAGCCCAGGTTGACGGCTGCTTTCTCAAGCATATCTATCATCAGGTAAAAATAGGCGGGTCCCGTACCGGAAATAGCAGTCGCTGCATCAACCAGCTTTTCGTCGTTGAGCCAAATGGTCTTGCCGACCGCGCGCACCATATCTTCAGCGACCGCCTTGTCCCCATCTGTTGCCAGTTGGTTGGCAAACAGTGTGGACATTCCCAGATCGAGCAACGCAGGCTGGTTAGGCATAACTCTTATAACAGCGAGATTGTCTCCCAACCAATGATTGATATCGGCGCAGCGGATGCCCGCGGCGATCGAGATGATCAACGGTTTATTTCTTTGTACAGACTGCTTTATACCGCCACATACGGTAGGGAGGATTTGCGGCTTTATTGCGAGGACGAGCACTTCGGCGGTGTCGGCCACCGCGCTATTGTCAGCAAGAATTGTGGCTCCCGGAAATTGCCGTTCGAGGTCATTCCGTTTTGCTTCTCCCGGTTGACCGATTTGCAGGCAATCCGGACTGACACCGGCATTAATTAATCCTCGCACTATCGCCCTCGCCATATTGCCGCCGCCAATAAAACCGATTTGTTTACCTATCATTTAGCTTCTTCTTCATAATTACGTGAACCGAAAATTGCAGTGCCGATGCGCACTATGTTGGCACCTTCGGCGATCGCTGCCGCGAAGTCGCCACTCATACCCATTGACAGTGTATCGATTGAAATGCCCTCCGCATTGAGTGATTCGGCAAGTCGCCTTAATTGTGCGAACGGCTGTCTCTGCTCGGCGAGGTTGTCGCGAATCGCTGGCAGGCACATCAGCCCTCGCAATCGCAGCTGCGGCAGTTTGTTTACGGCTTTAGCTAATTCCTGCAGATTCTCTGGCGCTACGCCGCTCTTGGAGGTCTCGTCGTCAATATTAACCTGGATACATACGTTCAGCGGTTGCAGATCCGGCGGTCTTTGTGCGCTGAGACGCTCGGCTAACTTCAACCGGTCAACAGTATGTACCCAGCTAAAGTTCTCGGCCACCAGCCTGGTTTTGTTGGCTTGCAGGTGACCGATAAAGTGCCATACCAGATCCTGTCTATCGGCCGCCCGCATCTTTTCGACGCCTTCCTGTACGAAATTCTCTCCGAAATCGAGTTGCCCCGCATTTGCTGCTGCCAGGACCTTTTCCAGGGGCTGGTGCTTGCTGACTGCCAGAATCTTCACAGTTGCAGGGTCGCGACCGGCATCAACTGCGACCTGCGTCACCAAGTCCCGTGTATTTCTAAGGTTTTCCGTGACTTTTATCACGTTTTGCTCCGTGTGCTTCGCTATACTAGCTTTCTCATTGCCAAGTTATGGTAAGTCCAAATACTCTTTAAAACGAGGAAGAATCATGGCCGTAGACGTTGCTCAACTTTTATCGTTCGCGGTAAAGAACAACGCATCCGACTTACACTTATCCGGTGGCGTGCCACCTATGATTCGCGTAGACGGCGATATAAAGCGCATCAACATGCCGGCGCTGACGCATAAAGATGTCAACAGCATGGTGTACGACATCATGAATGACAAGCAGCGCAAGGATTATGAAGAGTATCTGGAGACGGACTTTTCTTTCGAGATTCCAAAGTTGGCACGTTTTCGTGTTAATGCATTTAACCAGAATCGTGGATCCGCGGCCGTATTTCGTACGATTCCGTCTGAGATTCTGACTCTTGATGACCTTGGGGCTCCCAAGATATTCAAGGATGTCTCCATGCACCCACGCGGCATCGTCCTGGTAACCGGGCCGACGGGCTCAGGTAAATCGACAACGCTGGCAGCCATGGTGGATTACATCAATGACAGCAAGCCGGATCATATTCTGACGATCGAAGATCCGATCGAGTTTGTGCATGAAAGTAAGAAGTCTCTGATTAACCAACGCGAAGTGCATCGCGACACGCTCGGATTTAATGAAGCATTACGCTCAGCTTTGCGTGAGGATCCGGATGTGATCCTGGTTGGCGAGTTGCGTGATCTTGAGACTATTCGTTTGGCATTAACAGCCGCAGAAACCGGTCACCTGGTTTTTGGCACCCTGCATACGAGTTCGGCGGCAAAAACTATCGACCGTATCGTGGATGTGTTCCCGGCGGCGGAAAAAGAGATGGTTCGAGCCATGTTATCCGAGTCGTTGCGAGCGGTTATTTCGCAAACTCTATTGAAAAAAGTCGGTGGCGGTCGGATTGCCGCCCACGAGATCATGATCGGGACGCCCGCTATTCGGAACTTGATTCGTGAAGGCAAGATCGCCCAGATGTATTCAGCTATTCAGACCGGCCATAACGTAGGCATGCAAACGCTTGATCAGAATCTCACAGAGTTGATGAGCAAGGGGCTAATTAATAAAGAAGAGGCTCGCTTCCGGGCCGTAAACAAAGAAAATTTCTAGTTGCTGTCATTGCATTATTGATAGCGCCAGAAGGAGATGAGTGAATGGAACGCGAACAAGCGGTACGTCTGACACAAAACCTCTTGCGAAAGCTGGTTGAAAAGGAAGGGTCGGATCTCTTTCTGACAGCCGGATTTCCACCAGCAATCAAGGTTGACGGCCAAATCCACAAAGCCACCGATGCTCCCCTAACGCCTGAGCAGTCAGCGGTGATGGTGCGTTCAATCATGAATGACAAGCAGGTCCGCGAATTTGACGCGACCAAGGAATGTAATTTCGCAATTAGTCCCCAGGGTATTGGGCGGTTTCGGGTGAGCGCTTTTATTCAGCAAGGTTTGGTTGGCGCTGTTTTACGAACGATTACAACTGAAATCCCAACGCTTTCCGAGCTTGAATTACCGCCCATATTGAAAGACGTTGTCATGAACAAGCGTGGCCTGGTTATTATTGTCGGCGGCACGGGTTCCGGTAAATCCACTACGTTGGCTTCTATGATTGGTCATCGTAATGAAAATTCTCGTGGGCATATTATTTCTATCGAGGATCCGGTCGAGTACGTGCACCCCCATAAAGGTTGTGTCATTACCCAACGCGAAGTAGGAGTGGATACGGAAAGCTGGCACGCGGCGCTCAAAAACACTCTGCGGCAGGCACCAGATGTCATTTTGATCGGTGAGATTCGTGACCGTGAAACGATGGAATATGGCATTCAATTTGCCGAAACCGGCCATCTTTGCCTCGCGACGTTGCATGCCAACAGTGCCAACCAGGCACTCGACAGAATTATTAACTTCTTCCCTGAAGAAAGACGCGGCCAGTTATTAATGGACTTGTCGCTGAATACGAAGGCAATCATTTCGCAGCGTTTGATTCCTCGCGAAAGTGGAGTAGGTAGGGTCGCGGCAATGGAGATTATGCTTAATTCGCCGCTAATTACAGATTTGATCTTTAAGGGCGAAGTCGCACATATCAAAGAAATCATGGCGAAATCTACGCGCCTGGGCATGCAGACATTTGACCAGGCCCTGTTTGAACTTTATGAGGATAGGGCGATTTCCTACGAAGAAGCATTACGCAATGCCGATTCCAAGAATGAGCTGCGGCTCAAGGTCAAGCTGGATAGCAAGCGCGAAACGGCAGAGGCGGATCGCCAGGCAGACAGTCTGCGCATCCTTGAAGAGGATACCGCTCAGCAGTTCTGAGTGGTCAAGCTAACTTGCAAAGAGTCTAACGAATGAATGTAAAGCCATTGCTGAAATTGATGGTTGAAAAGAAAGCATCGGACTTGTTCTTTTCTCCCTACGCGCCAGTGAAAGTGAAAATTGACGGCAAAATCATGCCGGTCAATAACCATGAAATGACGCCGAAAATGGTTAAGCAAGCTGCTATCGAGTTGATGAACGAGGAGCAATTCGAGACATTCACTCGCGACCTTGAAATTGACTTCGCAGTTTCGGAGGCTGGACTGGGGCGTTTTCGAGCCAATATTTTTCACCAGCGTGGCAACGTAGCGATAGTGTTGCGTTATATCTCATCCGATATTCCAACCCTTGAGCAGCTCGGCATGCCGGAGCAATTGAAAGATCTGATTATGGTCAAGCGTGGCCTGATACTTATGGTTGGCGCTAGTGGCAGCGGTAAGTCGACTACGATTGCGGCGATGCTTAATCACCGTAATGAAAAAAGCTCTTCTCACATTATTACGGTGGAGGATCCCATTGAGTTCCTGCATCCGAACAAGCAGTCAATCATTAACCAGCGTGAAGTAGGCCTGGATACTCAATCATTTCACCGCGCGCTGCGCAGTGCTATGCGGGCAGCTCCCGACGTTATTTTGATTGGTGAAATTCGTGATCGCGAATCAATGCAAGCGGCGATCGACATGGCCGGCACCGGCCACCTGGTTGTTGCGACGCTGCACTCGAATAATGCGCCGGAGACTCTCGATCGAATAATTAACATGTATCCGCAGGAACAGCACGCCCAGGTATTTATGGACCTTGCGCATTATTTGCGGGCGATCATTTCGCAACGTCTGGTTCGCACTCGACGTGGCAAGCGCGTTGCTGCCGTCGAATTGATGTTGAATACGCCACATATCAAGGATCTGGTCTTGAAGGGCGATATATCGGCGGTCAAGGACGCCATGAAGGACAGTGGCGAGCGCGGCATGCAAAATTTCGACGACGCATTACTCGAGTTATACAAGGCGGGCACGATCACTCTGGAAGAGGCAATGTCGCATGCCGATTCGCGTTCGAACCTGGAAGCAAAGGTCAATTTTGGTGGCTGACTAGCTGCCCGGCGCGAGAAAATCTAACCGAATACCGAGGTGGCCTCGAACACGGGGCCATCGACGCATACGCGCTTCATTGCCGGCCCTTGCTCTGTCATTACCTCGACCGCGCAACCGGCGCAGCCTCCTACCGCGCAGGCCATAAATTCTTCAAGAGACACCTGGCAGGCGACATCAAATTCCTTCGCAAGGGCCGCCGCCGCGCGCAACATTGGCGTTGGTCCGCAAGCAAATATTTCGACTTGGCGAATTACTTTTGTGGGTTGGTTTTGTAACCAGAGCCGAGCCAAATCCGTGACATAGCCGTTGAAGCAGCCCGCGAACCCCGACAAAGTGGCAAGCCGGCTCGGGATCTTCCATTCCTCCAACAAAGGGTTTGCCGCGGTAACGTCGGTTGGTGCCCACGAACAGGGCAGCACTGAATTTTGCGCCGCAAACGGGAAAGGGATTTCAGATCCCATGAATGCCATTGGCTGCCAATCGCGGCTGTCGTCTTTCAAGTGTTCCGCAAGAAAAATCATCGGCGGAATACCGACCCCACCCCCCAACAGTAAAGTATAGGGGCGCTGGTGTGAGGGTATGAAGGGCTGACCAATCGGACCTACGAGGTTGGTCATGTCGCCGGGCTTCTTATGGCTCAGACTGCGTAAGCCACCGCCGACTATCTTGTAAAGCATCTCAATCCAGCCCTCGGTCGGATTGGCCCGCATAATCGATAACGGGCGACGCATTGGCAGCGTGTCGTCGCAGCGAATATGGACGAAACTGCCGGGCATGGCTTTCGCCGCACATTTTGGGGCGGCCACGCGCATGATGAATTGCTCGCCCGGGTAATGACGTATTTCGAGGACCTTGGCATCCTCAACGAAAATGGTGCCGCGGTGAGATTTATCGCTCACTTCATATCCATAGTTGCGGTAATAGTGTCGAGCACGGCCATGCGCACCGCGACACCGTTGGTAACCTGCATCTCGATGACCGATGAAGAGCTATCAGCCAGTTGCGACTCTATTTCAACGCCGCGATTCATCGGGCCAGGGTGCATCACAATGGCATCGGGCGCTGCGCCCCGCATGCGATCACGCGTGACGCCAAAGTTGGCATAGTAATCGTCGACGCTTGGGATGCCGTCCAGGTTGTTAATGCGTTCGCGTTGTATTCTTAGTGCCATCACCACGTTAGCACCACGTAAGCCATCTTCGAGGCTGCTAAGTATCCGTGCATTTGGAAACAGGCTTGGCGCTGGTGCAAATTCAGTTGGGCATACGAGCCGGAGCTCGCCGACACCCAGCGTTTGCAGGCCTTCTGCCGTGGAGCGGGCGACTCGTGAATGGGCTACATCGCCGACGATTGCGACTGTCAGGTTGGTGAAATCGGGATAGATCTGACGCATGGTCAGTAAGTCCAGCAAACCCTGGGTCGGATGCGAAACATCAGACTCGCCTGCATTAACTACGCTGACATAGTCTTTAACGGCTTGGGCAATGCTTGCTGGAACTCCCGCATTGGCATCGCGTACGACAAACAAATCAACCTGCATAGCCTGCAGTGTATAAATCGTATCGAGAATGCTTTCACCTTTGATGCGCGACGACATGTTGACATCGAGATTTAAAACGTCGGCACCAAGTCGGGTGGCGGCAATTTCAAATGAAGCGCGTGTCCGTGTACTGGCTTCAAAAAACAAATTGGCCACCGTGCGGCCAGCAAGTTTTTTGTTGCGTATAACTGGCGTTCCTAGCGGGGAGCGATAGGCCTGCGCTTTGTCCAACAAGGACGTCAGCATTTGCTTGTCGATGTCACGCAAGGTCAGGAGATGACGCAAGTGTCCATTTGCGTCGCACTGGAGAACTGAACCTTCTGGGTTCGAGGTGGCAGATAGCGGCTCTTGGATGTTCATGGCGCGGAAGTTTAAGGTCCCTGATGGCTGTGGGTAAAGTGTGCTTGTGCAGTTATTTTTTCTCAGGCTTGGGTAGCCAGCCAGCGCTCAGCAATTACTTTTGCGGCTATGCTGTCTATGTCTCCTTTTTTGACGCGCTTGCGCAAACCAGCTTGTCTTTGAGATTTGAATATCGACTCTGCCTCGACTGACGAAAAACGCTCGTCAACCATGATGACCTCTATGCCAAAGCGGCCAAGTTCGGCGGCAAACTGCTGTGCCAGCTGGCTGGTTTCCGATTCTGAGCCATCGGCATGGCTCGGGAGGCCTACCAGGAGATTGCCAGGTTGCCACTCATTAATTAATGCTTCGATCTTCGACCAGTCTGGGCCGGATTGATCAACTGCGACGACGCCCATAGGCGTCGCGGATGAGGTGATACGTTGGCCAACGGCTACGCCAATACGGCGCAACCCGAAATCGAAAGCGAGAATTGGCCTGAAACGATTGTCAGGCGTGGCCGGCATCGGATGATAACTGGTTGATATCAATACCAAGTTCGCGAGTAGCGAGCGCCCACCTGTCGGTGTACGGGGTGTCAAATATAATGCGGTCGCTGGCGGCAACGCTGAGCCACGCGTTGGCGAGCATTTCTGCTTCCAGTTGTCCTGCCTCCCAACCGGCATAGCCGAGGGCAATGAGTGCGTGCTTTGGACCTTCGCCGCTAGCCATTGCTTCCAGTACATCGCGAGAAAATGTCAGGGTCAGTGACTCCGAGATAGCCATCGAACTTTCCCAGCTGCCGCCGGCTTCATGCAAGACAAAGCCGCACTCCGGGGCCACCGGCCCGCCGCTCATGACTTGTTTATTGCCGATCTCGGGGTCAAATTTGTCGATAGAGAGCTGCCCAAACAATTCGGCGAGAGTGAGATTCGACGCGCGATTGATAACGATTCCCAGCGCACCTTCATCGTTGTGCTCGCAAATCAGCGTGACAGAGTGATTGAAATTGGGATCAGCCATGCCTGGCATAGCGATCAGGAATTGATTGCTGAATGAGTTTTCTAACTCCATACGTGCAGTATCCGCAATGTGGCCTCAGCACACAACCGGGCTAAGTCTTGTTGCTGAATTGCCACTTGTACGCAAAACGTAATGAATCGTATTCCATGCGAACTGTTTCCGGGAATGGATCGAAAGGCGCTGCACGTCTCAGGATGCGCAACGCCGCTTGATCTAATTCTGGAGATCCAGATGACCGTAGTACCACGATGTCGACCAGATGACCCTCGGCATCTATTGTTACCTGCAACGTGGGACTGCCACTGGTTGCTCTCAGTTCAGGCATATACGCATCGCCCACAGCTTCGATTTTCCGTTTCCATCGATCCAGATAACCGGAAATATTCGATTCCTGGGTGTCTGCCGCGATGACCAACTGCCGCAGATTGTCATCATGAATTTGGAGATTGGCTTCATCTTCCTGTGGCAACGGTAAGGTTTGTCGCACTCCTGCTTCTAATTGCAAGGCGGTTGCGGCTTCTGGGGTCGGCGGCTGTCGCAAGTCGTCCCGGACCTGCTTTGCCTGGGCAGAGCGGGATGTAAGTAATTGATCTGCGGTTTGTTCGTGCGGAGTCGCGTCGAAAAGGCGAGTGCCATCGAGAGTGCCGGTATTGTCGATTACAGCCTGAGACTCGGCAGGTGCGCTCGGACGCACGTCCTCGATCGTATTACCACCACCTTCCTGAGTTGCCTGAGCAAGGTATTCTGCCTTTTCAGGTCGCTCCAGGCGGCGATCCGGCTCTGCAACTATGGTGACATCGAGGGAGATACTTTCGCCGGCCTTCGGCATAAACGCGGCATTGAATGTCACTCCGATAATGAGGATACCGTGAATCAGAGCAGCCAGGAAAAGCATAGGCCGCAACCGATCGGTGCTCGGTGGTGCCTGCAGATCAAAGCTTGTCAATGTTGTTGCCATATCGTTCCGGTAGCCGGCTCCACTTTCGTGAATCTACGGCTGATTATCGCATAGCTGTTGGGGTTAGCGTTGTATCCAATGCATGCGCTTTGCCATTGATGCGGTCATGTGTCGCTCACCACCGGCGCTAATCAGTAGGGCGTCACGTATACCCATCGACGACGATAGGGCCGAGAAGTCGTCGGCACCAGCAACCAGCAGCGCAGTCGCTGCGGCGTCGGCGAGCATGGGGTCTCTGTCGATTACAGTGACCGAAATCGTATGCTCGACCGGTCGTCCCGTAAGCGGGTCGATAATGTGCTGATAATGTTTGCCATGACTTACGAAAAAGCGCTCATAACTGCCTGATGTAAATGCGGTCTCACCCGCACTCAAGAGGGCCCAGCCCAGCACGGGCATGTTGGCGTTATCGGGAGATGGATTTTTGATGCCGATCCGCATTAATTTACCGTCGTGTCGACCAACCACGGCAAGGTCGCCTCCTATATCCACGACCGCATTGTGAATGCCATGTTGCTCAAGAATAGCAAGGGCCGTTTCCAGAATAGCGCCTTTGGCGATGCCGCCCGGGTCAAGCACGACTGCAGTAGATGTGGCGCTCAAATCGTCGCCATGCCAGCGCAGCTGCCGGGTTGACGGCGCGGCCTCCAGAAGCGCACTAATGTCTTTGTCTTCCGGCGGGCCGGACCATGTTTGTAAAGGGTCTGCAAACCCCCATAATTCAATAAGCCCGCCAATCGCCGGGTTGAACCTGCCGTCGCTCAGCAGTTCGAGTTCAGATGCCCGCCGCAACATTTGGGCAGTAGCTGTGCTGACGGTAATCGTGTCACCAGTAGCGATGGCTCGGTTGATTCTGAATATCTCGCCACTCGCCGGGCCACGCTCGGTCGACCACGGGTACCAGTTGCTATCGATAATGGTGAATTCGTTGAAAATGGCCTGCGCGGCAACCTCGGCCGCCGCTGGCTCCGCCCCATAGCTGGTGACAGTGACAACCGTGCCGAAGAGGTACCACTGGTGTCGCGATACCCGCTCAGGTGATGAGCAGGCGGTGACACTGGCTGCAAGCATGAGCCACAGCCAGGGCAAGCGGCCCCTTGCCGGCATCAGCGTAATCGTTTCTCTATCGCGTCAAAAAGGAGACCGGCAATATTGATATTGAATGCTCGGTCGATTTCGCGAATTCCTGTTGGGCTGGTGACGTTAATCTCGGTCAGGTAGTTGCCGATGACATCAAGCCCTGCAAACAACACGCCTCGTTCCCGCAGGACGGGTCCGACACGTTCGCTGATTTCCTGGTCCCGCTTGCTTAACGGGCGACCCTCGCCTTTGGCGCCTGTGACCAGGTTGCCTCGATTATCGCCAGGAGAAGGGATCCTCGCGAGCAAATAGGGCACCGGTTGGCCATCGACGATGAGAATACGCTTGTCGCCGTCAGTGATTTCCGGAATGTAGACTTGTGCCATAGCGAAGCGCTTGCCATTGTCGGTCAATGTTTCAAATATGACATTGGCATTGTTGTCGCCCTTACGGACTACGAAGATTGAGCGCCCGCCCATGCCATCCAGCGGTTTCACGACTATATGTTCGTGTGCCAACATGAATTCTTTGAGCTCAGCCATGGACCTGGTTATGAGGGTAAGCGGGGCGCAATCCGCGAACCACGCCGTGTAGGCTTTTTCGTTCATATCGCGCAGGCTTTGCGGTTTGTTGACGATGAGTGCGCCGGCTTGTTCCGCTCTTTCCAGGATATACGTTGTATAGACGTATTCCATGTCAAACGGGGGGTCCTTGCGCATGAGAATTACATTAAGGCTGCCGAGATCGATTTCCTGAGTGGATACGACTTCAAACCAGTTATCCGGATCGTCCCGAACAGTGATGATCTTGCTGCGCGATGTTGCAACCCCCGCGAGAAGTCGCAGGTCCTTTTGTTGCATGTAATGTATTTCCGCACCGCGCCGCGAGGCTTCCAGCATCATCGCCAAAGTACTATCTTTCTTCGGTGAAATAGCCTCTATCGGGTCCATGACGACGCCAATTCGAAGATGACTCATTGCTATAAATCCTTATGTCTTCGGCCGAACCCAGAGCCGGCTGGGTACTGATGGTACAGATTTACAACTATACAGTGCCAGCATCACTTACAATACCGGCTACTGGCTTCAAAATTGATTTTTTAGACAAGCCTGACGGCGACTAATACGTTTTTGGGTAATGCCATAAATGTCTAAAATAGAATCCGAAAATTTGAGGAAATGGCATCAATTTGCAGCTTGTGTCGCTGGTCGTAGCGAGCAAATGGCCAATGTGGTACAAGTTATTTTCCCCAGATTTTGTATTGGGTCAACGTTGTAGCAGGAAAATCGGCGTTATCCGCCGTGTGTGCGTAGACGAGCGAGGAAAATCTGTGTCAAACAATACACCTAGAGATTTGGGCGGCGTCAAGATACTTGTGATCGATGACAGCAAAACGATTCGCCGGACGGCAGAAACACTGTTGTCAAAGGAAGGTTGCCAGGTATTCACGGCGATCGATGGTTTTGACGCGTTGTCAAAAATTGCCGATCATCAGCCCGATCTTATTTTTGTCGATATTATGATGCCGCGACTCGACGGTTATCAGACTTGCTCGCTGATCAAGCATAACAAGAATTTCAAGGATACCCCGGTCGTCATGTTGTCCAGTAAGGACGGCTTGTTTGACCGCGCCCGGGGCAGGATCGTCGGCTCGGAACAATACCTAACCAAACCATTCACCAAAGACGAGCTGCTTGGAGCTATTTCCAATCAGCTTGGTTAACTACGTAGCTCTGAGAGAAGCAGAATATGGCAGTGATACTCATAATCGACGACTCGCCGACCGAGTTGCACTTGTTACAACAGATGCTGGAAAAGAGCGGGTTCGAGACGCTCGTTGCGGATAGCGGCGAAGAAGGCGTGCGCCAGGCTCAGCACGCACTTCCGGATTGTATTTTGATGGACGTTGTCATGCCAGGCATGAACGGCTTTCAGGCTACTCGCAAGCTGACTCACGATCCTGCCACGGAAAAAATTCCCGTCATCATGATTACGGCGAAAGATCAGGAAACCGACAAGATCTGGGGTATGCGCCAGGGCGCGGTTGAATACCTGGTGAAACCGGTCGCGGCCAAAGAGCTTATTAGCAAAATAAAAGCGGTGCTGGGCGAATAGGATGGGTGCGACGGTAGATCTTGCCTCCCTGGTTAAGCAGCCGTTCGATCTGCTGAAGGAGTTAGAGCGGCGTAGTCGAGCCGCTGCCGCCGGGCAGGGCGCGGCAGGCTCCTTGCTGGACGAGTGGGTTGGTATAGGTTTTAGGATAGACGACGAGCATTTCGTCGCTAATCGCCACGAAGTTCGCGAAGTCTTGATGATGCCTGACAGCATTACCAGAGTTCCGGGCGCCAAGCGATGGTTGCTGGGTATCGCCAATTTGCGTGGCCATTTGCTGCCTTTAATAGATTTGAAGATGATATTAGGCGGCGGCCGCACAGATATTCGTCGTAACACCCGCGTAATTTCCGTCAATCATAGAGAAATTCCGGCAGGACTGGTTGTTGACGAAGTATTGGGTTTCCGCCGTTTCGTGGAATCTGAGCAAGTTCAGGAATGGGCTCCAACGGTGCTGCGTTGTGACAGCTACCTGTCCTCGGCCTATGTAAGGGGTGCGGACACTTGGCCGGTTTTCAGCTTACAAGCATTGATTGAGAGCAAATCGTTTTTACAGGCAGCTTCCGAATAGGTGGCGGCTGTCTACATTAATTGAGTCTAATATGGCTAACGTACAAAAAGCAGAACGTTCTTCAACCTTTACTATAGTGGCGGCGGTATTGGCGGTAAGCCTGCTGGCTGCCGGTGGGTTGAGTTATCTGCAATCCGCAGAGCGACCCGATTCAGTTCCTGGGTCACTCAAGCTCGCTGCATTATCGCAGGCAATTCCATTGCATTCGTCCAGCGCTCTGTCTGGGAGCTCCCTGGGGTTTGTGCGCCTGAAAAATGATCTCTCTGAGTTGGCAAGCCTTGGCAACATGGAGGCTCAACTTGGTGGACGTGCACCGTGGCAGGAAATGCAAAGCCTTGGTGACAAAATTCTTGAGCAGCGCTCTGTCGTTGAAGAGGCGTATGCAGCGGCCGACTTTGTTAAGGAGCATATGCCGCGTCTTCTGGAGGCTGGTAGCGACTTGTTTGCAACGCTCCCCGCGACTGATGTCTCATTGGAGTTTCAGAGCCGAGCCATATCCCTGGCGCAGGGACTGGCAAGTTTTCCGGGCAGCAATGCACCGGTATCTGTAGCCGATAATGCAAATAATGATGTTCGCTATTTGAGAGCTGTAGCGGCTGCGCTAAACGGCGAGCCTTCGAATGTGAAAGTTGCAGCACTGACGGAAAACGTTCGAGCAGCGGCGCTTGAGCCACTTTTGTTTGTGTTGACGGATATAGAGGCTCGCGTCGGGCAGGTTAGCGACGCCGCAGTTCAGTTGACTGAAGTTCGGGCAACTCAGGAGCAGTTGCTTAGTGTTGCTTTCGGCTTATTCAATTCATCATTTTCGGTCGCAGATACGGCACTGCCGGCAACGCTGGGCAGCCCACTTCTGATTTATGTGTTCATGGCAATTGCTTTGCTGGCACTGGCAGGGCTTGTCGTGCTGCACGCCCAAACCGCAGTATTTAAACGAACATCCGAAGTCCAGACCCAACAAAATGAACGTAACCAGCAGGCAATTCTTCGCTTGCTTGATGAGCTTGGAAGCCTTGCTGATGGCGATCTCACGGCCGAGGCTACGGTAACCGAAGATATTACCGGTGCTATAGCGGACTCTATTAATTACGCGATCGAAAAGCTGCGGGAGCTGGTTGCAACAATTAATGACACGGCAATCATGCTGGACGGTGCCGCTAAGCAAACCAAGAGTTCCGCCAGCAATATGAAGCGTGCTGCAGAGAACCAGGCTCGCGAAATTAGTGCTGCGACCGATTCTATCGTGTCGATGGCAGCATCTATTGAAGAGGTTTCAGGAAATGCAGAGCGTTCTTCGGATGTCGCACGGCACTCCGTAGACGTTGCTCATAAGGGCGGTGATGCGGTACGCCGGACGATTGATGGTATGAATACGATTCGGGAAACCATTCAGGAAACGTCGAAGCGTATTAAGCGGCTTGGTGAAAGTTCGCAGGAGATTGGCAATATCGTCGAGCTCATCAATGATATCGCGGAGCAGACCAATATCCTGGCGCTAAACGCATCTATTCAAGCGTCCATGGCCGGTGAGGCTGGCAGAGGTTTCGCGGTCGTAGCTGACGAAGTGCAGCGTCTTGCAGAGCGCTCAACGAATGCGACCAAGCAAATTGAGGTGTTGGTGAGGACTATTCAGGCTGATACCAATGAAGCTGTTATTTCTATGGAGCGCAGTACGACTGACGTAGTTGGCGGCGCGTTGTTGGCTGAAAATGCCGGCGCGGCGCTGGACGAGATTGAACAGGTATCAAATCAGATAGCGAGTCTTGTACAAAATATTTCGGGTTCGGCGCAGGAGCAGGCCAGTTCGGCGGCAGACGTTACCAAGCGCACTACGCGCCTGAAAGAGATCAGTGAGGAGGCGAGCAAGGCTACAGGTGCAACGGCAGCATCAATCGGGAAACTGTCGGAGTTGGCCTCACAGCTGCGTAACACAGTCGATGGATTTACTCTGCCGAGTGTTGATGGATCAGGCACTCTACCAGGTACGACCGCTTCGTCTTCTGACAAGGGTACGAGCTAACTATTGATGACTAGCGAATCAGAAATGGACCTGAAACGAGCAGAAGCTGAAGCTGTCGATGCCGCGGCAGGAACGCTGGTACTGGTCAGCAAAGAACTGATCGAGACGATTCGCAATGCGCATCTAGCGCTGGAAGATAGTATTGAGGGTCGCGGTGGCACGGCTGCCCTGGTTCGATGCGGCGAGTTATTACATCAGGCACGTGGCGCATTGCGTATGTGCGAGATCTATGGTGCCGCGCTACTCACGGAAGAGATGGAGTCAATTTGCACCTATCTGGCGAGTTTGCGGGCCGGCCGGGGACGAGATGATGGTCTGGACGCTCTGACCAGAGCGATGGTGCAACTTCCAGCATATATTGAAAGTCTGCTGGGCGGTGGGCGGGACATTGCGCTCGTATTGTTGCCGATGCTGAACGATTTGCGAGCTGCACGCGGGCAGCCGTTGTTGTCAGAAGGCACTTTATTGCTGCTTAACTTGAGTCCGAAACAGGACAAATCAGAACGTCTGGTACGTAATGTAAGTGGAGAAGACGCGGCGGTTGTCGCGAAAAAACTGCGCCCCAAGTTTCAGCTGGCGTTGCTGGGTTGGTTGAATGGATCCGATCCAAAAGCACATCTGGAAACCCTGTCATCGGTCATGGCTGCACTTGAGCGTTGCGCTGTACGCGATGATATGTATCAGTTGTGCTGGGTCGTAGGAGGTATCCTCGAATCTCTGTTGAATGGCGGCCTGGAAACATCAATCTCCGTCAAGCGCTTGCTCGGCCAGACGGATCGACAAATAAAGCACGTTATTGACGAAGGTGAGGCTGCTTTTGCCCAGCACCCGGTCGATGACTTGTTAAATAACCTTCTTTATTACGTGGCGCGCTCCAGTCAAAGCGGACCTCGTATCAGCGAAATTCGTTCAGCATTCAATTTATCGGAATTATTACCTGGTGACGCCCAGGTCGAATATGCCCGCGAGAGCTTGTCAGCGCCGAGCATCAAGTTGATGAAGACGGTAGCCGCGGCAATCAAAGAAGATCTTGGTCGGGTGAAAGACGTCCTTGATATTTTTGTTCGCACGGGAATGCGCAAAGCCGGCGAGCTCGTTCCGCAGCTTGAGTTGTTGAAAAAAATCAGCGACACATTGGGGGTCCTTGGGCTAGGTGGCTTGCGCGGTGACATCGAAGCCGAAATAGAGAGACTAAAAGAGTTGGTGGAAATCCAGGACTCTCCCGACGAAAAAATTCTTATCGACATCGCATCCACTCTATTGCGGGTGGAGGACAGTCTTGATCAACAATTATTACGCTTGATTGCACCTGCAAGTAGCCAGGCAGAGGCTGCCGAAGATGACGATCCTGACTTCAAGCAAGTAGCGGTCGCGGTGATGCGCGAGAGCATCATCAACCTTGCTCGAATTAAAGAGACATTAGGGGACGCGGTCGCAACAAAGGGTGACTCACATGCTTTAGACAGTCTGCCCGGGCTGCTGCTCGGCATAAAGGCCGCGTTGTTGATGCTCGAGAAAACGCGCGCTGCGGGCATTATTGACCGCATCGGTGAATTGGTGTCGTTAACGGTCAAAGGTGGCGGACCGAGCCGCCTCACCCAGCGCGAGCTTGATCGTCTGGCTGACGCCATTGTCAGTATCGAGTACTACATGGAGACGATTAAAGCGGGTCGTCGCGAACCTTGGTACATGCTCGATAATGCCGAGGGCTGTTTGGCAGCCATCGACAAGCTTGAGCAACGTTTGCTGGAGAGTATAGCCGCTAAACCGGTCGCTAAAGACCCGGAAGCGAGTAAGTCAGAGGATGCGGGCCGTAGCGAACCGGTAGTCGAGACGCCTGCCTTACTGCCACAAACCACTCATGTTATGGCGGTTAATGACAGCCGCATCGATCCCGAACTCCTTGAGCTATTTATTGAGGAGGCGAAAGAAGAGGTCGCCTCAATCAAGCGACATTTACCGCAATGGCGTACTTCGCCGGACGATATGGAATTGCTGATCACCGTGCGGCGGTCGTTCCATACGTTGAAAGGTAGCGGCCGCATGGTCGGTGCGGAGCGCATCGGGGAGTATTGCTGGGCGGTCGAGAACCTGTTGAATCGGTTGATTAACAGGACCTTGTTGCGCACGCCGCCCATGATCGATTTTATTATTAAGGCTGCTTCAGCGGTGCCTGAACTGGTCGAACAATTGGAGGTCGGCACTGAACCTAAGGCCGATATCAGTTTACTGATTGCACGCGCCAACGCATTTGCGGACGGGGATCCAAATGCCGCCGCCTTGACCTTGAACGCAAGCCAGCGGGAGGCAGAGGCACTGGGCCCAGCGGGTCTGGAAATGGATCCCGTTTTGCTGGATATATTCTCCAAGGAAACCGCTGGCCATTTGAGCGCCATCGAAGATTTCATTGTGGCCAGTGCGGAGCACAGTGCGCCGTTTAAGGTAAGTGACAAACTTTATCGCGCCTGTCACACATTGCACGGCAGTGCCAACATGGCCAATGTCGAGCGTGGTGTAGCAGTCGCTGGCGCCCTTAATCGTTATGTACGTCGCGTGCATGATTATGAAGCAGGCCTGGATAGACAAGGTATTGAAGCGCTGGAGGCGGCTGTTGTCGCGATCAAGAATATTGTCGCGGATATCAATCAGACCAATCGCCCACGGCAGGATTTTTCAGTTCTCGTGCAGCACATTAATTTCCTGTGTGACGAAGTTGCACCTCCTGATGAGCAGGCGGCAGAAGTTGCGGAGACGGATGAACAGGTTAGTCACGAGCATGAGACTACTGCGACTGCAGCACCAGAGGTGTCGGAGTTTGAAGAAGCAGCTGAGGATGACAGTGAATACGATGCCGAAATTGCTGCAATATTTTCGGAAGAGGCCGCCGAGCTACTTGAGGTTGCTGATCAGGCGCTTGCGGTTTGGTCTGGTTCGCAGGGGTCGCAACACGTCGCAGAGTTGAAGCGCCATCTGCATACGCTGAAAGGCGGTGCTCGCATGGCTGGCATCCGGGCGATGGGTGATCTGAGCCACGAAGTTGAGACCTTGCTTGCTCATGTCGAAGATGGTCGATTGGAAAATTCGTCACAGGTTCAGGGCCTATTGCAGGAAAGCATTGATGAGCTGCACCGAATGCGTGATGTGGTTATTTCCGGTAAGCGCGCCAACAGGGCGAACAACCTTGAGTCTCGCATTCGAGCAGAAACCGGCGGCCAGGATGTTGAGCCTGTAGCAACTGCCCCGGCAGAAATTGGTGTGCCTGCTGCTGCTGAGATATCGCCGGAAATTGATGCCGAAATTGAGCCGGGTGTCGTGGAGGGCGTTGAGCTTGCAGTTGAGGATGACCAGCAATCTGTTGAGGAAGCTTCCGAGTTCGACGTTGACGAAGAGTTAGAGCCTTCACTGGAAGAAGCAGGCGAGCCGGATCTTGATGCTGCAGTTGAGGGCGCTGCGGAAATCGATCTTGAGGAAGAGTTGGATCTTGAGGTTGCGGACCGAATCGACGCTGATGTTGTTGAAACACCTGAAACACCTGAAACACCTGAAACACCTGAAACACCTGAAACACCTGAAACACCTGATACCGAAGCGGAAGTAGAGGAAGACGTCACTCGGCCAACGCCGCCGGAATCTTCGACTAACGTCAGGCCGTTCCCGGGACAAGCGACGACAGAGCCAAGGCAAGAGTTTGCGCGCATCGACGCGGAACTGTTGGAGGATCTGCTCAATGCGGCCGGTGAAATATCGATTTACCATTCTCGCCTCAGTCAGCAAGTAAGTTCGATTGATTTCAATCTTGAGGAGCTCGATCAGACTGTCCACAGATTGCGGGAACAATTGCGCAAGCTTGAATTGGAAACTGAAGCGCAGATCATGCACCGACATCAGGATACTCTGACGGAGCGCGATTTTGACCCGCTGGAAATGGATCGCTATTCGAATATTCAACAGTTGTCACGAGCTCTGGCGGAGTCCGCCAGCGACATGGGCAGCCTCAGGGATTTGTTACAAAATTTGACCGGCGAAGCGGATACGTTGCTAGTACAGCAAGCCCGGGTAACTGCGGAGCTACAGGATGGTCTCATGCGTACGCGCATGGTTCCGTTCCAACGGCATGTGCCGCGCTTGACCAGACTGGTACGCCAGCTTGCTACTGAAACGGGCAAGCGGGCCGAGCTCGCTGTGGAAGGAGGATCCGGTGAGCTAGATCGGCAAGTGCTGGATAAGATGTTGCCGCCATTTGAGCATATGCTCCGCAACGCAATTATCCACGGCATAGAAGCACCTGGCGATCGGCAGGCTGCAGGCAAGCCTGCCAGCGGACGAATTACTATTCGATTGCATCGTGAAGGTGCGGAAATGGTAATAGACGTCGCGGATGATGGGGCCGGCCTGAATGTTGATGCCATTCGGCGCAAAGCGTATGAGCGTGGATTACTTGAGCCTGGCGCGCGAGCGGATGACGCCTCGATCATTGAGCTGATACTTACTTCGGGCTTCAGCACGGCGGGAGTGCTCACTCAATCGGCAGGTCGTGGCGTTGGCATGGATGTCGTTGCAACAGAAGTGAAAAAACTCGGTGGGTCACTGAGTATTTCGTCTGTTGCAGGCCAAGGTAGTAATTTCACGATCCGCCTGCCATTTACACTCGCAATCACACAAGCACTGATCGTACGTACTGGCGATGAAGTGTACGCGTTGCCTTTACCGACTGTAGAAGGTGTCGCCAGAATTTCACGAGCCGAACTCGATAACATGCTGAGCAAGCCGGACCCAACGTATCAGTACGGAGAGCAGACGTATCGCTTCCGCCATCTGGGAATGTATCTTGGCGGGCAGGCGGCGAAGTTGCCAGATGACGACTCCCATATATCCGTTATCCTGGTCCGTGCCGGAGAGTACTCGGCCGCACTACTGACTGACGAGATGCTGGCCAGTCGAGAGGTGGTGGTCAAGTCTGCCGGCCCGCAGTTGGCGAGCATTCGCGGTATCTCCGGAGCGACCATACTCGGTGATGGCAGTATTGTTTTAATTCTTGATGTTGGCGCGCTGGTTCGCAGCGGAGCGCCCGTGGTTGAGATAAGGACTTTGCCACCCAAGCCGAGCGACGAACGACCTACAGCTCTGGTCGTTGATGACTCGATAACGGTTCGCCGGGTCATGGAGCGCTTCCTGCAACGTAACGGTATTCGCGTGATTACCGCCAAAGACGGTCTAGATGCCGTGAGCCAGTTGCGTGATATCAAGCCCGATATCATTCTTCTGGATATCGAAATGCCACGTATGGATGGTTATGAGTTCGCAAAGCACGTGCGCAACGATCCACGCGTATCGGATACGCCGATTATTATGATTACTTCTCGTGTGGGAGATAAGCATCGGGCCAGGGCGATAGAGATTGGTGTTAATGATTATCTTGGCAAGCCGTATCAGGAGTCTCAATTATTGGAGGCAATTCAACGCTTGCTGGACGATAGAGGTATCAGGTTAAAGTGAGTGACGCGGTAGAAGAGTTATACAGTTTGCTGATTCCCCTCGCCGAGGATCGCCTGATCGTACCGCGCGCCTGTGTGGCCGAGGTTGTACGATTTATCGAGCCTGAAAATTCACCGGGAAGTGAGGATTGGTATCTCGGGACGGTGAACTGGAACGGCCGCCAATTACCCGTGGTTGCTTTCGAAGGCATGATAGGTAGTGATATTCCTGTTATGACCGGTCGAACACGAATTGTGGTTTTCTATGCGAGTGCGGGGAAATTGCGGGGTGGTTTTTTTGGGATTTTGACCCAAGGATTTCCGCAGCTCGTGCGTGTTAATCGCGAAGTACTGAAGCTGGATACGTCGGTTGAACTCCCAGAGCAGGCGCCGGTCTTTTGTCGGGTCAAGATGATTAACGAGTTTCCTCTTATTCCGAATCTTGAGAGCGTCGAGGAACGGCTTGCCGAGATTACGCTGCAAAGCTGACGTTAGTCTTATCCGTCCAGATCGCCCCAGCACGCTTGAGCAAGAGACAAGGCTACCAATGCTGCGGTCTCCGTCCGAAGCACTCTTGGCCCGAGCGAAACTCCTACGAATCCGGCCTGTTGCGCCATGTCACATTCGATATCACTCAGTCCACCTTCCGGTCCGATCAATAACATAACCTCACCGGCGGGCGCTGCGATGCTATGAAATTGCTTTTGGGCTCCCGGTAAAAGCATTATTTTGGTAGCGTTCACTGCTGCCGATTGCTCGATCCAGCCATTTAGTGGCTGCGGTCCGTTAATGTCAGGAAGGCGGTTCCTTCCCGATTGTTCACAAGCGCTGATGGCTATTTTCGCCCAATGATCCTGGCGTTTTTCTGCTCGTTTGGGGTCGAGTTTGATTACCGAATACTCGCTGAGTAACGGCGTGATCTGGCGTACGCCAAGCTCGGTCGATTTTTGCACGACCAGATCCATGCGTTCACCTTTTGATACGCATTGCACGAGGTGCAGGTTCAATCGTGATTCGCGGTCGTCCGCGCAATACTCGCCGAGCGTGATGCTGAGCTCGCTTTTACTGACAGCATTAATTACTGCCAGATATTCGCCGCCACGGCCATCAAATATAATTAATTCTCGGCCAACACGGAGCCGCAAAACCCGGGATACGTAGTTAGCCTGTTCGGCACCCAGGGTTACGTCTTGTCGCGCCGAGAGCGGGAGCGGACAGAACAAGCGGGTTACGCGCATCGTGGTTGAACTCCGGGGTTGGTTGCCAGCAGCCTATTGTAGGCAGACTATCCCGTTGACCCAAGAACTCATTGGACCAAGCCGTTCTCGTTGACAAGAGTTGGGCATTCGCACGACTATCTATTTACCACGTGGTATACCATTCGAGGCGATCCGTGCGGTGGTCGAGCGCATCCAGGGAGGCGGGATTCTGAGTAAGTCAGGCAATTATAAAATCGACGCCACCAGTGGACTGGTCGGGGGCGCAGAGCAGCGGCCATCCCCAAATTGTGACGAGAGACCGGCTGGCATAGCGCCGTCGCTGGTTGTGTTGCACGGTATTAGTCTGCCGCCGGGCGAGTTTGGCGGACCACACATTGAGCAGTTATTTGCCAATCAATTGGACTGGGACAGTCACCCTTATTTCGGAGAAATTCGAGGCTTGAAGGTATCGTCACATCTTCTTATTCGGCGCGACGGGGCATTGCTGCAGTTCGTGCCTTTGCATTTGCGCGCATGGCATGCGGGATTGTCCCGGTTTCGTGAGCGCGCCCAATGTAATGATTTTTCCCTTGGCATTGAGTTGGAAGGAGTGGATGACGCGCCGTACGAGGATTGCCAATATGCGACTCTGATTGATGTGCTGAGAAGCCTATTTGGGCACTATCGAGGCATCAATCCGCGGCACGTGGTGGGTCATTGTGATATCGCTCCCGGGCGAAAAACGGACCCTGGAACTGCTTTCGATTGGTTACGGTTGTATGATGGGCTTGGTGCGACGTCGGGGAATTAGTCCCGGCGACCGGAAATTTGGGAAAATATGAAACTGCTGGCATTACTTATTGGATTATTGATCGAGCGTCTCGCGACACATCTGTTTCATTGGCGCGATCTTCGTTGGCTCGATCATATTATTGATCGGGGAATTCGGCTGGCATCGAAGTTGTCGAGTTGGCCGGCTATCGTGCCAGCCCTGGTGCTCGCGTTCTTGCTGGTCGCGCCAATTCTGCTAGTACGTATTTTTATTGGCAATGAATTTGGAGGCGTGCCGTACTTTGTACTTGCCATTATCGTGTTGTTTTTCTCGCTAGGCCCCAAGGATATTGGTGAAGAGGTAGATGACTATTGCTCCGCACTCGAAGCGGATGACGAGCAGCGCATAATTGAGGCCGCTGCAGCTTTGCTGGAAGCAGAGGTTCCGGACGATACCGAGGAACGTATCCGCCGAGTAGAAGGAGCGGTTTGTATTGAGGCAAATAATCGCCTGTTTGCGGTAATTTTCTGGTTCGTTTTGTTAGGCCCTGTGGGGGCCTGGTTTTATAGGGTTGCGGATTTGATAAGACGGCGTGCTGTTTTTCTGGCGGCGCAGTCTGCGGATACAGAAGACACTATCGAACTGCAGCGCGAAGCGGTAGAGAATCTGCATGGCCTACTGGCATGGATACCCGCCCGGTTGACCGCTGCTGTTTATGGCATGGCGGGCAGTTTCGATGGCGCAAGATCGGCCTGGAAGACGGTGGATAGTGATGCTCTGCTAACTTTGTCGGAGCATAGCGAGAGATTGCTGGCGCGCGTCGGTACCGGCGCACTGTTGCTTGAGACCGAGGCCGGAGAGACGGATTCGGAGCGTGGAATTCGCGGCGCGACAGCTGCAAATGGATTGGTCTTCAGGTCGTTCGTTATCTGGGCGGCCGTCATTGCGATAATGACGTTGCACGGCTCCTTTGCGTGACGGATCGTTGTTACGCCTGATTGTAATCGTAGCCAGTATTTTCGGCCTCTTTGCGTGTGAGCGCCAGATCGGGCCTGTTGAGGACGTGGTTGCTAATACTACCCAACCGCAGCGAATTGTTTCGCTTGCCCCACATCTGACTGAGTTGATTTTTGCGCTTGGCGCGCAAGATAAATTGGTTGGCGTAAGTCAGTATTCAGATTACCCTTCGGCCGCGAGTGCCTTGCCCCGCATCGGTGATGCTTTTCGAGTTGATCAGGAGCAGCTGGCGCTTGCTCGGCCTGATCTGATTCTCGCCTGGGACAGCGGCACGCCAAAGCAGGTTGTTCACGAATTACGTCAGCGGGGCTATCGGGTCGAGGTGATACATAGCAAGGGGCTGAGCGGTGTCAGCTCGGCGATACGCCAACTTGGTGGGTTAACAGGCACCACAGGCAAAGCAGTCGCTATCGCCGCAGAATTTGAGGGCGGATTGCAGGATCTTGCCGAGCGCTATTCCACGTTGCCTTCGATACGTGTTTTCTACCAGATTTCTTTGCGACCGCTGTATACGATAAACAAGGATCATGCGATCAGTGAGCTCATTGAAATATGCGGCGGCAAGAATATTTTTGATGATCTGAGTCAGCTGGCTCCATTAATCGGTACGGAGGCTGTTCTGGACCGTGATCCCGAAGTCATTCTGGCTGGGACAGACTCGCTATCGCCGTTTGCCGAATGGGATCGCTGGCAGCAACTGAGCGCTAATCGTTATGGTAACCGATTTCGAATCCCGGCAGATTTGATTGCCCGCGATACACCTCGACTGCTGCAGGCGGGTGCGGCCGTCTGTGAGGCGTTGCAGCAGGGTCGCCAGAACCGCGCTACGTTCAAAAAATAATCGCGGAGAGATGGCGAATAAGGGCTAAAGCCTGGAGCGGTCCCATAAAACTTCCTGCCCCGACTCGGCTCGTGCCAATACGCGTGCAATTACGAATAACAAGTCTGATAGCCTGTTCAAATATTCGATAACTTCCGGCCGAACGCTTTCGGTGCGAGCCAGGCTAATGACCCTGCGCTCAGCACGTCGCACGATCGTCCTGGCCAGGTGGCTGGCAGCGGCGGCCTGACCGCCACCGGGCAGTATGAAATCCTTAAGTGCTGGCAGCCCTTCATTTAATGCATCAAGAGTATTTTCAAGACGGCGAATGAATGGTCCTTCAATTGCGGAATGACCGGGAATACAAAGCTCGCCTCCCAGGTCAAACAGGTCGTGCTGAATTTGAAGTAAAGACTGGCGGATGCCGTCCGGGACAGTGGCTATGGCGAGAATCAGGCCTATGGAGCTATTTGCTTCATCAACTGTGCCATAAGCTTCGACGCGCAGACTGTCTTTGTCGACGCGACTGCCGTCTCCGAGACCGGTAGTTCCGTCATCACCGGTGCGCGTATAAATCTTGCTCAGTCTGTTACCCATTTGTCAGTCCCAACGGTAGCCAACGTCGACATAAAGGCTACGCGCTTCCATATTGAAGCCTGCAGCAGTCTGATAGTTTACATTCAGAATGTTTTGAATGCGTGTGTTGATCGTCCAGCGCTGTGCTACTCGGAATTGTCCGGTCAGATTGGTAAGTGCATAGCCAGGTAGTTGCACGCCGCCGTAATCCTCCCGATCCCCATTTGCCAGCATTGATATCCCGATGCTGTGCTGACCAATGTTTTTCAACAGTTTGAGAGACAAGCTTTTGTCCGCTCGCCGCAGCAGCCGCGACCCATCCGCGCCATTTTCTGCTCTTTGTTTGACTACATCGGCTCGGAGGCTGTAGCCAGCTCCGCTAAATTCATAGGTTAGTTGTGCACCGCGTATATTGGCTTCATTTATGTTGTGCAATGAGAAGTCGGCCCAATCAAAATCAATCAACTCCTTTATATCGTTACGGTACAGTGCCAGTTCGAACGAATGTTTATCTGTAGGCTGATAATGCAGGCCAAGCTGGATCTCATCGGCCACTTCCGGTTTTAGATCAGGGTTGCCTCCAAATCCAAATCGATCGGTCGCATCTGGCGCCCGGAATGCATGGCCGATGCCCGAGGTAACTTTCCATGCATCATTGAAGCGGTGCGCAAACTCGGCGTTCCAGGTCAGTTCATTGCCGAAAGAGTCGTGATCGGTAAGGCGAGTGGCAACTAGCAGTCGATTTTTTTCACGAACCCACTGATCTTCCAGGAATACTGCGTTGACGTTTGTGTTTTCCGCGAATCCGGATCCGAATGACAAAGTAGATGCCTTTTCGCGAACAACATAAATGCCACCGACGAGAACGTGATCTGTCAAATTCAGACTGTGCTGCCAGTCGAGGGTCACTCTCTCGGATTCGACAAAGTCCTGGCTTTGGTTTTGACGGATGTCATCAACTACATAACTTGTGATGAGCTTGCTTTGGCCGCGCATACCTACAGGGGCAGAAATTTCCAGTGCCGTGCTTGCGTTGTGATAATCCTGATCAACTGGCGCTTCGAAAAAATCGAGGTATTCCATCGTGCCTGCCGCTTGCCAGTGCCTAAGGGCTACGGTTGAGCTGCCAAATTTGTGGGTGCCCGATAAATTGACCGATAAATTCTGATAACCGCGATCGATGTCACTGCTAGCCAGTGGCGAGAATCCGTCCGTTTGTTGCCAGTTTACGCTCGCGCTCAACTCGCCTTTTGCGAGTTGTTGTCCGCTGGAGAAAAAGCCGGATCGTGTCGCATAGCTACCCATGCCTACGCGCGCATCAGTGGTGTTGCCCACGGGGCGGCGGGTAATAATGTTTATTACGCCACCGATCGCATCACTTCCATACAGTGCGGAACGCGGCCCTTTGACGATTTCAATACGCTCAATGACTTCCGGGGCAATATTTTGCAAGGCTGCGCCACCGATAGTTCCGGGATTGATGCGTACGCCGTCCACGAGTACCAATGTGTGATTGCTTTCTGTGCCGCGCATGAATATTGATGTGCTTTGGCCGGGTCCGCCGTTACGACCAAGGTCCAGTCCCGCTTCGAAGCGCAGTATTTCAGAGACGTCTGACGCGAGAGATTGCTCGATTTGTGCGCGCGTGATAACGGTGACCGGCACGATGGCGTCGCCAACACTGATTTCGGTTCTGGTTGCCGTCACAATAATTGTGTCCAGCTCCAGAGGATTGGAGTCGTCTGCCATTACGGCTAGAGGTAGAAAAGCCAGCAAGCTGGCAACGATAGGCTGTCTGAACATAGGTCTTCCCTTGCATGCCGCCCGCACGCTATTAAGTTTGTGTGGCGGAGGAGGGAAGGCGAGCAACCGATTGGCGCCCGAACTCACGCCCACCGCGTTTTTCGTCGTGCAACAGGCCGGTCTCCGGGCTTACGAGTGGATACACAATCCGCTCCGTAGCGCCTTCCCACGACATCCTGGTCGCAGTGGCTCCGAACTTGCAGTGGCAAGTTGGGTGCTACGGGCTTAACTCGATCACCGTTGCGGGGGCAGCGCCGGACTGGAATTGACAAGCAATTCGCACCGGCTTCCCGTTGTCTCGACAATATCTGGTCGAGCACACCTGATGAGGCCGCTACACTAGGGATGCAGCGTTGCCCTGTCAAGCAGTGTAGTTGCTTGTTCCTTGTGAGCGTTGCACCATAGTGAACGAGTTCCATAATCTGACAAACGAGATTTATATTTTGAATTTTAGCGCGCCCCAATCTGCTTCTGAATTTCTTCACATAGCTATCGATGCTGCACGCGCCGCTGCTGAAATTAGCCGTAGTTATTACTGCAGCAATCTTGATGTTATGCACAAGGAGGATCGAAGCCCGGTAACGGTTGCTGATATTGCATGCGAACACGAGATTAAACGGATCATCCTCGAGAAATTTCCGCAACATGGGTTTTATGGCGAAGAAACCGGCAAGAGCCAAGCAGATGCCGAGTATTTGTGGTTGGTTGATCCAATTGATGGAACCAAGGGTTTCGTCAGGCAATACCCCTTCTTTTCCACACAGATTGCGTTGCTGCACAAAGGCGAGATCGTCGTCGGTGTTTCCAGTGGCAGTATGTTTAACGAGTTTGCCTGCGCCGAACGTGGCAAAGGGGCTTGGCTAAATGGCAAAAAGTTAGCTGTCAGCGAAGTCAATTCCCTGGCAGATGCGGCGGTCTCGACAGGCAATTTGAAGTCGCTGGCCGCAGGTTCAGGGTGGGCGTCACTGGGCCAAATTATTCGAGCCACGGATCGCATAAGGGGCTACGGTGATTTTTATCATTATCATTTGCTGGCGGCGGGCAAGATCGAGGCAGTGATCGAATCTGACGTGAATATTTTAGATATTGCCGCCCTTTCGATTATTGTCGAAGAGGCGGGCGGAGTATTTACAGATCTGGACGGACAGGCGCTCGATCTGGATACAACGTCAGTATTGGCCGCTAATCCGGCGCTGCATCGACCGCTGCTTGATCGCTTTGCAAACTGGCGTCGTTGAGACGCCTCAGGATCGTCAGAGGACGTCTGCCACGAAGTTGAACCTTGGGGTTGTGATGATGGGCAGTGCTACTGTGAGATGATCCTGCGAGGCCTTAGGATCGTTTTAGTCGGTCGCACTAATTACCAGCCGTAATAAAAATATCCCGGTTCTGCCAGTGTGTTTTGCAGATGCGCGTGGCGTAAAGCTCACTCAGGTTCTTTTCGGTGAGCACTGTAGCGCTGTCGTCGAGCAACCAGCGACCGTCACCAAATAAAAGGAGGCAGCGATCCGCAAAGCGGGATGCTAGATTGACGTCATGCAGACTTGCGATAACAGCGGCTCCCTGATCTGCCTGTTCACGAAAAATCTGCAAAATATCGAGCTCGTGCTGCGGGTCCAGGTGATTGATGGGCTCGTCCAGCAGGTACAGACTCGCTTGTTGACAAAGAACCTGAGCGATCGCCAAGCGGCGCCGCTCGCCACCAGATAACGTCTCCACTCGGCGTTCTTCCAGTTCGGACATGTCGACTTTTGCCAGCGCCGCTCTGGCTATAGCAAAGTCCCGTGCCGACTCCCACGCGAATGGTTTTATATGCGGGTGCCTGCCAACAAGTATGGTTTCGAGGACTGTCGACGGGAACGTGTCTTCATCATGTTGAGTCAGAAGTACTAGCTGACTCGCAATTTCGCTGCGCCTCAGTTGTGAAAGAGTCTTCCCCTGTAATGCGAGTGTCCCAGACTGAAAAGTCCGCAGCCCGGCCAGTGTTTTCAGAGAAAGTGTCTTGCCACTGCCATTTTTGCCAAGAATTGCAATAAACTGGCCGCTGCTGATGGTGAGCGACAGGTTCTCGACGAGCAGCCTGCCCGCTACAGAGATTTGCAGGTTCTGGCATTGCAGCAGTGGCTGGGACGTTTCTGTCATGCACGCAGACTAGCCTAGCCGCGCCTGCGGTTAAAGGGTGATTAGTGACCGTGCAAAAAAAATGCCCTGCTTGGCAGGGCATTTTGTTAGTCATGTACAATCTGATCCGCTTACTTGTCAGTACCGATCCAGTAACGGAATCCAAGACTTATCACGTAAACATCGTAATCATAAGGATTCGCGCCAAGAGTCAGCACCGTGGGAATAGTGGCCGGCTCAACGCCATTCAGTGACCAGTCTTCAGTTGTGAATGACTGGTAGCGTAGCTGTAAATTGAGCTGCAATCGTTCCGACTGTTGGTAGAGTACCTTGAATCGCAGTGAGTCCAGGGTGGAGGATAAATCGGGCAGTTGGCTCAGATTCCTATTGACCGAGGACAAGGCAATTTCTGTAGTCCCATCGGACTTGCTGTAATCAAGCTGCAAATCAACTTTTTCAGCAATATTTTTGACCCGGAATCCGCCACCAACGGTGTTGAACGTATCCGCGTTATCGGCTTGCCAGTCGACGAATGAAAATTGTTCGCTGCCTGATTGTGTTGAATCAACTGTCTCGTAGCCGCTCATCAAGTACAGAGATGCTTTTTCGGAGACTGCCCAACTAAGATCTGCTGAGACTTCAAGTTTCTGTGAGTCGTTAATGCCGAGCAGGGCATGCGAATAGGAGTCATCTGCGTACAATGCGCTGACAGTAATCGATGCTGGTGTATTAGGAAGTGAGGCAGTGGCGGTCAGGTCGCCGAATTCGCGATAGCGATATGCCAGATTGAATTTCCTCATCAACGGGTTCTGCCCGAGGCCGCTCGCATACGCTTCATCATAACTATTGATGGTGCGCTCCGCAGATCCGCCGCGGACCTTTACTTCCACCAGACCGCTTGGGCGCCAGCGTACCTGGCCCCAGCCGGAGTCTTCTGTTTGCGAGGCGACTTCCTGAAAATCGCGATCGAAGTCGGTCCGATCATATCCTGCCGATACTTTGACTGAATTGAACAGGTCGTAGTCGGCCCTTGCATTAAATCGCATCCGCTTGAAGCTATAGGGCAGGTTGGTTGTCAGCTCGCCGGAATTAAAAGTATCGGCAATAACGCGGCTCCACTCCCTCTGCGCTGTTTGGTTGTCGCGGTCATCCAGGCGGTAAGCAAACGTAACTCGTCCCTTGGATATAGGACGCGAAGTCAGGGTAAGCGCAATGTTGCTCGTAACCACTTCGCCATTCAGGCTCTGTGCCGGAAGTGCGCCCGTTACCAGGTTCGGGTTGGTTGTGTAGGGCAGCAGTGCATCATCTTGCTTCATCGTGCCGCGTGCGGCCGAAAAAGAGGCGACGGTTTGGTAAATCGGGGCACGCCAACTGCCTGACAGGGCCACTTGCTGAAAGCTGTTATCTGGCGGTTGCGCGAGGGCTGCCTGGGTTGATCCCAGCGCTGAGGTAAACGGTGTGTTCCATAAAAAATCGACGCTGGTGTCCGAGAAGAACGAACCGTAGTAGGCAAGTTGCACGTAACCATCATCGCCGCGGTAGCGCAAACCAAGATCTACTTCGTCAGTGGAGTAGTCGAACGGTCGTGGCAACAAACTAGATTGAGCATAGAAAGAGCCCGCGGTGACATCCACGCCATCACGTTTTTGCTGGCGATAATCAACAAAGAATTTTAATTTCGTGCTCGGCAAATAGTGACCATCGACCTCAATTATTTTTCTCTCGCTTTCAATATTTTGTTTCACAAGACTTGCGTCGAGTGCTGTGAAACCGTTGGTCTGACCCGCAACAACCCAGTCACTCGGAAGCACCAGGCTGTTCGACCCATCTTGCAGAAAAACGGTCGAGGTCGTATCGAAAACGTGATGTGGAATTTCCCTGTAGGCAACGCGATAACCGTAATTGCCTTGTTTACCACCTTCCACTTCAATGAAGCGCGAATCCAGAGCCAGGTCTTCAGCCTGCCACTTCAATTGGTACCCTTTTTCGGCGAATGATCCTGAGCCGCCGAGATTCAGGTAGGTGCCCTTTTCGTCATAGCCGGTTGCATCACCAAAATGTGCCGCGTCATCACTGACGTTGCTGACTCCCGCCGAGTATTCGGCACGGTAGCCATCCTCAAAAGGACAGTACTGGCAATTCCAGCCACCAGGATCAGCCGCTAAAGCGGGCGCGGCAATCATCAGCAGTGAGGTAGTAAGCAGACCTGTTTTGTATTGTTTTAGACTTTTCATTTCTATTGTCCAGTCAGAATTCGTTGTCTGACAAAATCCGTTTAGCGCATCAACTTCGAACCCGAAGGGTGGTTAGACCCGTGCACTTGTTCATGGCAATTCAGGCAGCTTTGTCCCAGTAAGAACTGCGATGGCACGCCACTTGGCAGCCCAGTTGCATCATTCGCAAGGCTTGGATGACCATCTTGTGAGTGACAACCCTGACATAGCAGAGGAGCGCGCTTGGTCAGCATGCCGGGATGGTTTGAGCCATGAGGTGAGTGACAGTTTATGCAATTCTCTGCGACAGGAGCATGTTCCCATAGGAATGGACCGCGCTTCTCAGCGTGGCACTGATAGCAGGTTTCATTAATGGTCTGTCTTACGAGCTGCAGTTCAGTAGTATCGCCATGGGGACTATGACAGCCGGAGCAGTCCATTTTTCCTTCAGCCATGGGATGCGAGAACGCACGCAGCGTTTCATTGCGTTCCTCTTGATGGCAACCGAAGCAGACTTCAGCCTGGGTGTTGACCTGTAAAACCGCATCCTTGTCTGCATGAATAGTGTGGCAATCAGCACAAGCAATATCATTGCTGTTGTGAGGGCCGGCATGCCAGCCAACGCCGACATCCGCATCGTGGCATCCCAAGCAGGAATTATTTTGTGTTTCAACCGGTGTGGGCCTGTCCGAGCCGAAGCGGATTAGCGGTGGTCGTTCAGCTCCACGCCGCACCCTGCCAGTGTGCTCGCCGCCAGGGCCATGGCAGGCTTCACATTGTAGTTGCCCCTCGCCAAAAGGGCTGCGGGGGTCCGTGGGAACGGCGTGGTTGCTTTGAAAAATAGCGAGCGTTTGCTGATTATCGTGGCAGCGAAGGCAGGTATCCGCCCCTTTCTTGCTGAACGAAACTTCTGCCTCCTGAGCCCTTGCTCCGAACGCGAGCAAGCAGCACAGCAGCAAGACTGCAGAAGATAGTGAGAATGAGTGCCGGTACATGCGATAGCGCTCCTTAACTAAGCACTTTAATTATAAGTTCCAGACGAAACGATGGGGCCCTCGATCAGCGAAAGCCCCATCATGTTCATCAGTTGTATTGGAATGAACTGACCTTGTGTACTTCCTTTACGTCTCCCATTCGCCCTGCAGCGTGGCACACATTGCAGGTCTCGGTGCTAGCTGAGATCAGCGAATTATCAGCCGCTTTGGTGGCGGCAAAATCGCCGCCGTTTTGCTGCATATGATTTTTTGCGGGCAAGCTCAGGTGACAGGTTGAGCAGACAGCACTGTTTGGAGAAATGACCAGATCATCTGTTGGTGTCGTCGGATCATTAGCATCCATGGTTGTTCCCAATACCACGTTTGGATCTACCGGGTAATACGTACCGGGGACGTGGCAGCCTTCACAGTTGGCTATCTTTCCTGGGTAGTGAACGTCGAAGGAATGTGCGCTGTTACCGTAGCCGCAAACTTCAAACGGTTTCCCTATTTCATGCGATGCGTGAATGCCGTGAATCATGCGCTTGAAATCGATCGTCTGGTCATCGGCGCCAAATGCGGTAGTGCAGGCGCCGGCGCGCTTGCTCTGATCCGTCATATTAGGGTTGTGGCAGGCGGCGCACACGTCCGGTCGGTTGGTACGATTGTTGCCGTGTAATGAAAGCTGGTTATGGCAATCATTACATTTGTTGATGTCGACAATATTGCGCCGGGATACCGCCGTCGCTGCGGTTATGGGCGCGTAAGCAATCGCGTTAGTTACCGCGATGCGATCAATCGTGCCATTTTCATACGCGTCCACGGCCGGATGACCTTCGATGATTACTGCTGCAGTGCCGACGGCTGTGTCCGGAATCGCAACAGTTGAAGTCACTGTGAATGTACCGTCAGCGTTGTCTGTAGATGCACCACCACAGGCGGCCAGTGGGTTAATCTGAATTGGCAAGCCATTGACACTCAAGCCGCCCGCTATACCGGAGTTGTGGTAATCGCTGGTGTCCCAGGCAATATCGATCGACATCCGGCTGGCGCCACCGGCACATACCGTAAACGGCGCGCTAGTGTGAATGTTGTATGCGGCGTCGCCGTTGGTGGGATCAGTGACCGAGAAGGTCACAACCGGGAACTCGCCAGGTGCTGTGCCGGCAATATTCAGGATGTTGAACTGGAATTTTTCACCGGCTGTCTTGGTACGAATTTCATGAGCAACTACGATCTGAACCAGCCTTCCTTCCGGGTTGGTTACGGTCGCGTCAGGGCCATGACATTCAACACACTGCGAGTCATCCGTGAAATTGAATCCGTCAGGGTGCACACCGTTTTGGATGGCATATTCATGCTCACCGTTGCCAGGTATGCCGTCATCGTAATGGCAGGTGCCACAGGCAGCGCGCGATGGAACCTTTCTGAAGTTGCTTGCTTGTGGGGTATTGGCGTTGCCTTCCTGGTGGCAGGTTTGGCAATTTCTGATGTCTTGTGGCCATTCCAGGTCGCCCCAGTTATGCAACGCATTACCGTAACCTACGATATCGTAATCGGGTCTGGCTGAATGAATGTTGTGTATAAGAGTCTTGAAGTCGACAGTGTTGCCGGTGTCTTCATCAGTTGAGCTTGGGTTGTGACAAACAACACAGTATTCGACGTCCACTCGGCCGCCGCCATGGAATGCCAGGTCATCGTGACACGCATTGCAGGTGCTATTGTCGACGATTAAGCGCGTAAATGTCGGCGTGCCGCCCGCAGGAACGAAGTCGTAAGGAGCATTGTTGGCCGGTACTCTGGCGGCCATGAAGCCATTTGCATCGGTGCGCACTTCGACTGCAACTCGGTGCGTCTTGAGCGGATCAAATGCAGGGCCGCCCGGGTATGCAGACAGGTTTTCCGCGAACGTATAGTCGTAGTAACCATCGCCCTGGTCTACCCAGGTACCACTGGTTGCCGTTTCTGTTGTTCCCTGGGCGTCAGCAACTCCGTTGCTGCTGCGGGTGAGATATGACTGCCATTCGCTGGAACTGCGATTAACCCCTGGCGATAGTTGCGCCAGAGCAAAACGAATATTGGCGGCCGGAAGGCCTGCCAGGCCCTGATCGAGATCATTGGTCAGCACTACCGTTACAGTCAATGATTCGCCGTTAAGCGAAAAGTCTGACCAGGAGACATTGATCTTGTCGGCGGACGTAACCGGTATTCCAGAGTAAGTTCCGGCTGGACCAGTAGGTCCTGGAGATCCCTGCGAGCCATCAGGACCCGCTGGTCCTTGCGGTCCTTCGCCACCACCACTACAGGCTGCGAGCAGGAAACCACTTAAAAGCATTGTTGCGAACCGCTGCACCATCAATCTATTTTTGTTCATTATCAAGCGCCTATATTGCAATTGCCGTTCTCTTGAACCGTCTGAGTGCCTTCGTATCATCTTCCTTGTTTCAACGCTACAGCACCGGATTAGGATATCGTCTGAATATATTGTACCTTTTTTCTGCGCGCTATTATTATCGCGGCATGGGGCTGAATAGTTATTGGTAGTACTACTTATGGGATTTGGGCTTCTTTACCTTTAAACAGTACAAAGTGGGGGTCGGTATGCGACCACTGATTCCGGGAAACCAAGGAAAAATCAAGATGTATTCTTCAAGCAACAAGTGGATTAAAAAAGTTTGGTTAGCGGTGGGGGCATCCATGGTTTTGCTGGCATCCACCGTATTAGCTGACCCGGGCCCTGTAATTTTTATGTGCAACGCCTGCCATGGTCCGAATGGCGTCAGCGCAAATAAAGACGTGGCCACACTTGCTGGAATATCGCCCTATATTCTTGAGTTTTACATGGAGGAGTATCGCGAGAGCTCGCGGCCGTGCAAGGCTACCGGCAAAGGCAAGATGGTTGCCGATATGTGCGGGATATCAAAAGGCGTGACGCCGGAGAAGGCGGCAGAGATTGCGGAATATTATGCGGCAGTGAAGTTTGTTCCGGCCAAGCAAACATTTGACGCCGAAAAAGCGGCTGTGGGCATGCGCGTTCATAATGAGAGATGCGGAATTTGCCATACCGATGGTGGTACCAACGCCGACGACGACAGCAGTATTCTGGGTGGGCAATGGATGCCTTATCTCGAGGAGGCAATTAAAGTATTCCGGAGCGGAGAAAGGCCAGTACTGGAAGAGCATATGCTCGACAAGATTAATACACTGGATGATGCTGAGGCTGAAGCCTTGGTGCACTACTACGGTAGTCTTCAATAGCTTCCATTAATTCTGTAGAAGAGGAATCGTAAAAGGCCCGCTTCAAGCGGGCCTTTTTTTAATCTATGAGACGTATCTCCCGAGCCGTCTTCGGCCCTATGATGACTTGATTCAGGCTCGTTGGATTCTTGATAGTGAAGTCGTCAATGGGTATTCGACCGGCCATGATTTCAGACTGGACTTGAGGGTACAGCGGCTCTCTGGAGGGGTCGGCAATTCCGTCGGGAAATAACGGCTGACCGCTGCCTGGTTCATATTTGTCACTGGCCCCCAGCGTATGTAGCAATTCGTGGGCAATGACAATATTGTTCGATCGCTGGTGATTGCGACCGGCTCGAGCATTGACAATGCCGATCATGCCTTTTCTTAATCCCATGGAGTTGTCCAAAAGTTGGTCACCATCGCCCTGATGCAGTCGCAGAAAAATTTTAATATCGGGTTGCGGACCGTCTTGTGAGCCGACTATTCGGGAGGCCCAAAGGCGCAATTTAAGGCTCCACCACATGATTGTTGGAACGCTAGCTCCCGGCGCAATTGTCGGCGGCTGTTCAGCAACAACCTGACCGAGATGCATGCTGACGGGGCGCTCGATTGCCTGCCCATATCGAGCGGATTCCCTGGCAATAAATTTTTCAATATCAACAAATGAGTTCGGCGTGAGCTTTTTCAGGTAAGCATCTGCTACATCGCTTCCATCCGCGTTGATTGGATACACGGTGACCCACAGACTTTCATGCCAGTCCGTGGTGCGGGCGTTAGAGAGCCAGCTGTTCAGTCCTACTACTATCAGGATGAGAGACAAAACAGTGATGCGTGCCGCTTTAAACATTTCGATAGTTAACCGTGAACGCGTTGCAATCGACAGTGCTTATGTCGCATTTTTTGATATTCGATCGCGGTAAGACTTAATAAGGCGGAGGTATTCTCGCCGCGGTCAATTGCTCAAATGCATAGGCCAGCCTGATGAGCTTATGGTCCGTATAAGCGGCCCCGAAAAATGAAATACCTATCGGTAGACCGCTAATTGAACCAGCCGGAACGGTGACGGAAGGGTATCCCGCTACAGCTGCGAGGCCAGAGCTGGAAATTCCTGACGACGAGTCTCCATTGATGTGGTCGGTCAGCCATGCAGCACCGCGTGTTGGAGCTATGATAGCGTCGAGCTTGTGTTCGCGTATTTGCAGATCAATTCCCTGTTGAGCGATATTTTTGCTGGTCTGCAGCGCTTCCAGGTAAGCAGTTTCCGTGAGTGGGCCCTTCGTTTGAGCCAGCTCCAGTATTTCCTGATCGAAAATAGGCATCGCGGCCGCCGCGTTTGCGTTGTTGTATGCGATGATGGCTTGCAAATCGTGCATGGGAGCTTGCGAATTTTGCAGGTAGTCATTCAGGTCTGCTTTGAATTCGTACAACAGTACCTCATATTCCGCATCACCCATGCCTTTCGTGTCAATTTCCAACGGATCGATTATTTCTGCTCCGGCCTGGCGTAGTTTTTCTATGCTGGCGTTAAATATTTTTTCAACCCGGGAGTCCTCGTTGGCACCGCTATAGCTGCGTAGCACCCCAATGCGAGCACCTTTCAAGGCGGCAACATCCAATTGGGCCGCAAAGTCTTCAGCAGCTATTGGAAAGCTAGCGGCGAGCGGATCGGCGGAATCCTGGGCAACAATTGCGTTGTACAGCAGGGCGGCATCTTTAACGGTACGCGCCATCGGCCCGGCGGTATCCTGACTGTGTGCTATTGGAATGATTCCGCTCCGCGATACCAGGCCCAAGGTTGGCTTGATACCGACAATTCCGTTGCTGCTTGCTGGGCAAACAATAGAACCATCCGTCTCCGTTCCGATAGCAACGCTTGCCAGGCTGGCGGCCACGGCCACGGCAGACCCGCTGGATGATCCACACGGGTTGCGCGCTGTGTCGTAAGCATTGTGAGTTTGCCCACCGACGCTGCTCCAGCCGCTGGACGAGCGCGTCGAACGAAAGTTCGCCCATTCACTCAAGTTCGTTTTGCCGAGAATAATGGCTCCCGCTTCACGCAGTTTTTGAACAAGGAAAGCATCCTGCTGCGCGATATGTCCTGCCAAAGCCAGTGACCCGGCGGTCGTTGCCATCTTGTCAGCCGTGTCGATGTTGGCTTTAAGAACAACAGGAATGCCATGCAACGGTCCTCTTGCTCCTTGTGCTTTTCTTTCGGCGTCGAGGGCATCGGCTATCATCAAGGCATCGGGATTTAACTCAATAATTGAATTCAAAGTCGGCCCGTTGCGATCGATAGTGTCAATACGTCGCAGGTAATACTCGGTCAATTCGCGTGCAGTCAATTCGCCTGCTTCCATGCTGGCTTGAAGTGTAGCGATATCGACTTCGGCGTAATTGCTAATTGGCGTTTGTTCCTTCTGTGCGGATTGGCACGCTGACAGCAGTATCAATACGCAGGTTGTCGCGAGTGTCTTTTTCATAGCCCGAAATCTCACTGCAAAAATTATCAAGGCCAACAGGTTACCGCGTGTAGGCTCGCATAGTGTCAAAAGTTTTCGGGAGAAGACACTGTCAGGCAATGAAATTGACGTTTTTTAATGATAAGAAAAACCTACTCGTCAAGATTGACTGGCGCAGTAGCCCGATCAAGCAAGCCGCCTACACTGTAGAAGTGACCATCATGTACCACAGCGACTACATTGAAGGCATCCCTGACGTCGGAGAGAGGGTCCCCACTTACGATGACTATGTCAGCCATAGCGCCGGCTCGAATGGTACCAATGTCATTTTCGTAACCGAGCGCTTGCGCCGCATTGGCAGTGGCACTGCGCAAAGCATATTCAGCGCTGAGGCCTGCCGCTTGCATCGCCCTGAGTTCAGCGTGCAGCGCCAGTCCGGCCGGGAAACCATTGGGCTGACTACCGAGAATTACAGCTGGTTGTTCGGCGCCGAATCTTTGGTCATTGTTGGCATAAGAGGAAGTCGGGGGAGCGCCTCGGTCAAGTAGCCTGCCTTGATCCGACTCAAGCAGAGCCCGTGTGTCAGGAGTATTTGCTCCTGCCAGTCCAGAAATTAAGGTGACGGGATTGTGATTACTGCTGAGCTGCAGATCCTGGTAGCGCTTGCCACCTGGAGATGCCGGCATCGAGTGGATGCCGAGAGCAAGATCAGCATCCAGTCCAAGGCCAGCGCGCCAGTTTCTGACTAGCAAGGGGACCCCAGACGTTCGCCACTTCTCGATATTGGCGCGCTGCCGTTCGTCTAGCGCAGTAAGGCTCGGTACCTGAACCAAAGCCAGATCCGGAGGAGTTTTTGCAGGAACCGGCTCAGTCGCAATCGCGCTTCTTAAAACACGTGGCCCCGGATATTGATCACTTTGCCACTTGTCGAAGTTTCGCTTAAGTGCGGTGTCGGCGGCGACCAAAGTTGTGATGCCCAGCGAAAGCATTAGAGGCCCTGAGTTTTCCAGCTGTCCTGGAGGTAGCGCGGCGTAGCTGTCAATAAATCCCGGTAAGGCGGTTACGTCGCCCAGGTCCAGAACAGTTTCGGACGGCCACTCGTGGCGCGGAACGACCTCAAGGATACGGCCGCCTTCCATGAGGATGTCTTGATCAATTTGGTAGCCGGCGTCATTGCCAGCAAACAGGCGGGCGGCGCGAATAACCAGGCGCGGTGCTGTTTCGTCCAAAATTCTAAGTGTGCGCTGCAGACGTTGGACTGGACTCGTTGCCTGCAAATCCGCGACGTAGGCGCGAAACGAAATTCTTTGCGAATGCCTGGCATCGAAATTACGTTTCTTGATAATACCGTCGGCGGTGTAAAAAAATTGGCCTCGATCTTTCCAGCTTGCAGCGGCTGCGAATATGTCTTCACCATCCGCGTAGGTTCGAATGATTGGTGGCTCTGAAAGTATCGCCATCTCCATCGAGGCGCCGGTGGCCGCGTAGCGCTGATACATTATCAACGTACCGTCGGGCCGCCATGAAGGTGCGCTCAGGCGGTCGCCAGAGGTAACCAAAGTCTGTTCCAGTCCGTCACGATTGATGATCAGGGACCAACGGTTATTTTCCTCACGGACATAGACCAGTGCGCGACCGTTAGCCGACCATGCAGGTTCGCTTTCATTGCCCGGAGTTGCTGTAATTTGGGTTGCTGCACCGCCGTCGATGTCTTGTTGCCAAATATCGAAACCGGTGTCGCCGCGCGGCGAAGAAAAGACAATTTTCTTACCATCGGGGTGCCAAGCTGGTTGCCTGTTAAAATATCGATTGCTGCCAACATTGTGAGATACGCCCGTGTCTGGGTTAAGCACCCATACTTGGCTCGCGCCAGGAGAGCTAACTTCAAAAATGATAGTTCGGCCGTCTGGCGACCAGCGAGGCTTGCTGGCCGATCCGGTGTCGTTGCCAATGGCATGGGCTTCACCGCCGCGTGCTGACAATATCCATATGTGGCCAAGCAAATCGATCGCAAGGCGCCCGTCCGCTCGCGATATATCAACTGAGAAGTTTGTCCCTTGCGTGAGAACCAACTCAGAGGCATGCAATGCGCCGGCCAGAAAGGCGGAAGCAACCAGGGCGTACAACAATTGCAAACTTCTAACTGCCACTGTTGACCTGCACAGCCAATAATTGATCGCCGTCAGCCTGGAACGACAGGGCGATAGGTTGGCAGCACACCTGGCAATCTTCGATGTATGTCTGATCACCGGCCGATAAATCCAGTTGCACGGTCAGGCTTTCCCCACAGAAAGGACAGTGAATCTGATGTTCGGTCAACCAGTTGCTCATGCAATACGAGATGTACGGGATTCAGGGCTGCACACGGGTTGCAGACCAAGGCTTGCAGCTAAACGTGTGCGCCGATTCTTGCTGCAAATCCCGCGCCCAGGCCGCTCGGTCATGGACCCGATTCGCTCCTTCTATCCACAGTTCCACACGCGTTGGCCAGACTCTAAATCCACCCCAGTGCGGCGGGCGGGGGACCTTGGCCTGATCGCCTTCGGTGAGAGTGTGCAGATCAGGCGACAAAGTGAAGCCGAGCTTTTTGGCTCTTTCTCGTACCTGGTCAATGAGCGCTTGCCGCGACCCTATGGGCTCGCTCTGGTCGCTGCCCCAGGCGCCTAATTGACTGCGGCGGTCGCGACTTGCGAAATATTCATCGCTCTCCGCTTCCGGACAACGCACCGCTAATCCATCCATCCTTACTTGCAGGCCCATGCTGTCCCAGTGAAATACGATGCCTACTTTTGGATTTGCGGCAATTTCGCGTGATTTTCTGGACTTGTAGTTGGTGTAAAACACCAGATAGCCAGGGTCGGCAATAATTTCCTTGCAAAGCAGGATGCGTGCGGTGGGTTGGCCAGTGGTATCGACTGAAGCCATCGTCATGCAATTGGGGTTTCTCTGCACTTCGTTTTCGGTGGCCTGACGTAGCCAGTCAGCGATAGTCGGGAAGGGCGAGTTGGGTAGTTTTTCCGGTAGTGTAGTGTTCGGCATGGTCTTATTTAGGCAGCAAAAATTGAAAGAATAAAATCAAGGAAGCTGAATTCGGTTCTATGCGACTGCAGACGCCAAGTATCTCACGAAAACGCCTACGAATGATCAAAATCAGACGATTCGAGTGCCTCCCGCTCGACGCGGATCGGCGAAAACGTTAAAGCCGTTACGCGGGTCATGGGATGCTGCTGCAACTCCGCCGAAGTACATGCCAATTTCCGGGTAACGCTTAACTGCGTGAGCAATTTCAGGTAGTTGAATGCCAGGCTCAATAGCGACCACAGGCTCGGCGCCGCCAAAGTCTGTGTGTACGCGGGGTTGCCGGATTGCCTGTTCAAGCGACATGTCCAGTTGTGTGTAATTGACAAAAAACTGGTGCAGGGCGGTGGTTATTCGATCAGCACCGGGTGAGCCGGCAGCAAGGACTTCTACACCGCGGCGCGCGGCGCTCGGCGCCATATTGGATGGAAGTCTTGTACCAGGTGGCCCGATCAGCAGGCCGCGTGCGTTCAATTCAATTTCGCCCAGACAGTTATTCAGCCAAATTCCAGTGTCAGGCGCCATTTCTCCAGAGCCGTACCCGGCGGAAGCCGTGATGGCACAAATAAGTCCGTCCGCGTCGACGGCTGATGTGTGTACGGTCGAAGCAGATGCCCACTTGTCGAGCAAAAGACCCGACTGCGCCTGCAGCAGCATTTCTGCAACCGCTGCGTCGACATGGACTGCAGAGTTTAGTTTGCGTTTGCGGTAATCAAGCGTTGCGGCCTGTACTTCAACCAGGCGTCCGAGGCTTGTCATGTCCCATTGAGAAACAGGTTCACGACTGAATGCCAGCAACATTGCGGCCAGCATTGCTCCGCCAATAGCAGGGGCGGGATTTGTGGCAATGTTCCAGTCACCGATTTTAATGCAAAGCGAATCACGAATAACCGCGCTATAGGCGGTCAAATCATTGCGAGTTAGCATGCCGCCGCTTTCTTGCAAAAAATCGGCAATACGATGGCCGAGCTCGCCCGTATAAAAAGAGCGTGCTCCTTCTTCCGCGATTAACTCAAGACTGTCGGCCAGGTGCGGAACATGAATTTTATCGCCCTCTGAACGCAATTGGCCTGAACGATCGTGCAGAGCATTAAAACCATCTTTACTTTTTCCGAAAATCGGTTTGCCTGAATAGTGCAAATAGTGGTGGCAGGCGCTGGATAGGGGGAAGCCGGCTCGAGTTGCATCAATGCTCCCTTTGAACAGATCTTTCCATTGCGCAGCGCCGTAGCGTTGCCAGGCCAGTTCTACTGCTGCAAGGGACCCTGGCACACCAACTGAACCGGGGCCAATAATCGTTGTTACACCGCCGCCGTATTCCATAGTGACTTCGATGCCGCCACGACCGAGCTCTTCAGGATTTAGGCCACGACCTGGGGCATCGACATTGCCGTCGATAGTGATCGGCTTTTCGCCAGGTTTCCAGACGGTGATGTAGGCGCCGCCTGCCAATCCGCACACTCCCGGCTCTGTGTTCATCGTCAGTAGAGAAGCCGCAAGCGCGCAATCGACGGCATTGCCGCCGGCGACAGCTACTTCGGCAGCCGCGTCCGCGGCGAGTTGCGACGTTGTCGCAATGGCTACTTTGCTCATGATTGACTCGGTTGCAGGCGGTAACGGGGCAGGCCCGGCCTCGCCGTGACTAAAAAATAATTACAGAACGTATGCTCTTGCCTTCATGCATTAGATCAAACGCTTTGTTGATATCTTCGAGTCCCATGGTATGCGTAATGAATTCATCGACCTTAATGTCACCATGCATGTATTGGTCAACCATGCCTGGCAATTGCGTGCGTCCTTTGCAACCGCCAAACGCGGTTCCGCGCCAGACACGTCCGGTTACCAGTTGAAATGGTCGCGTCGAAATTTCCTGGCCTGCTCCGGCGACACCCACAATTACCGATTCGCCCCATCCTTTGTGACAACACTCAAGGGCGGAGCGCATAAGATTTACGTTTCCAATACATTCAAATGAATAATCGACTCCACCATTCGTTAATTCAACGATAACGTCCTGGATTGGTGCATCGTAATCTTTTGGATTAACGGTATCGGTCGCGCCCATTTGCTTGGCCAGCTCGAACTTGTCGGGATTAATGTCGATAGCGATGATCCGACTGGCTTTTGCCATCATGGCTCCCTGTATGGCGCTCAAGCCAACGCCGCCAAGACCGAACACAGCGACGGTCGCGCCAGGCTCTACTTTCGCAGTATTTAGTACTGCGCCAATACCGGTGGTGATGCCACAGCCCAGCAAGCAGACTTTCTCAAGTGGAGCCTTTTTGCTGATTTTGGCCACGGCGATCTCCGGGAGTACCGTGTACTCGCTGAATGTAGACGTGCCCATATAGTGATAAATCTGTTTTCCATTTAATGAAAAACGCGACGTGCTGTCCGGCATTAGACCCTTGCCTTGTGTCGCACGGATAGCCTGGCACAGGTTGGTTTTGCCGGACGTACAGAAACTGCATTCCCCACATTCGGGTGTGTACAAAGGAATTACGTGATCGCCTACTGCGACGCTTGTTACCCCAGCACCAATTTCTTCAACGATGCCACCGCCTTCATGACCCAGGATCGCGGGAAAGATACCCTCGGGATCCTCACCGGAAAGCGTAAATGCATCGGTATGGCAAACGCCGCTGGCAACATTACGTACCAGAACTTCGCCGTTTTTTGGTCCAGCGACATCGACCAGTTCAATTTCCAGAGGCTTACCGGCCTCCCACGCTACCGCGGCACGACTCTTCATTATTTATTCGTCTCCATCCAGTGGTATCAGATTTCAGCGCAGACAGTAGCACGGCTTTCCCGCGCTTTTGAAGTTCTCGCCGTGTTGCGACATGCCCAAGGGTGCTAGTGAAACTGTACTGCGCTGTTCCAGTGTTCAGTTTTCGTTCATAAAAATGTGTAAAAACAAGTATTTAGATTCAGCAGTAATTCAGGTGAGCACGCTTAGTCTGTCTTCAGGCTCGTAACAAAAGGAATCTCTGATGAAGAATATAACCTGGTGTTTGGTCTTTGGAGGCGTCCTGTTGTTGGCGTATTCCCCGTCAGGGAATGCCGGCGGAACGGACATCAACGTGTATCCGGTAAATGAGATTTACCAAACTGATTATCGTTACCAGCGGAACGACCAATATGCTCCGCACTGGATGCAACGGGATCGCAGTTTTTGGCGCTGGTACGGTTACAGCGTTTATCACCATGGCCGAGAGTATCGCCACCTAAACTGGGCTCGATTGTTCGATCTGTACCTGCATGAGCAGCGTCATGAACAACGGCATCACAAATACGACCGCCACGACTGGAATAATGATCGAGCCTATCGGGGCTACGAGCGATACGGCTATGACAGGCACAATAATGGCCATCATCGCGGTGAGCGCCGGCGCGATAATGATGACCGTCGCAGACGACGTTAGTGATACAGTGATTCATTATTAGTTCCAGCATAAATATAGCCCGGTCTGCATGGCCGGGCTTTTCTTTGCTTGCCGTTCCTTCTTTAGGGCTGTAAAAAAGCGGTATCAATAAACGCATCCGAGAACCCGAGGTACACAGCAGCAAAATGGAACTGGATAAATTACGTACGAAGCTTTCTTCGCTTGATCAGGAATTGGTAAAATTAATTGCTGCACGCCAGGAAATTGTGGCCGAAATAGGTCGAACCAAAGTAACGAGCGGTAAATCGACTCGCGATTTCAAACGCGAGAAAGATGTTCTTGACCTTGCCCGCAATACTGCCCATGAGCTGGAGGTGGACCCGGACCTCGCCGAACAAATCATGCAGCTGCTGATTCGGTCTTCTCTTACTTATCAAGAACGTGATCGGGTCGTCGCGGAGGGCAAGGGTGACGGTCAATCCGTGCTGGTAATTGGTGGCGCCGGTAAAATGGGCGGTTGGTTCGTCGAGTTTTTTGAATCTCAGGGATTTGAGGTTTTTATCGCTGATCCGGGCGTAGCCGAAGATGATCATCATTTCCCGGACTGGCGGCAGGCGGGCATTGATTTCGATGTCATCGTTGTTGCAGCGCCCTTGGCAAAGTCCGGAGAAATCCTTGTCGAATTAGCGACGAAGAGCCCAAAGGGTCTAATCTTTGACATAGGATCCTTAAAAACCCCATTAAAGGAAGGGCTGCACAAATTATGCAAAGCCGGCTGTCGGGTTACCTCCTTACATCCAATGTTTGGTCCTGATACCAGACTGTTATCCGGTCGACATCTGATATTTGTGAATGCAGGATGCCCTGACGCTACCGCCCAGGCTAAGGCAATGTTCGCTGCGACGATGGTTGAAAAGCTTGATATGGAGCTGGATGATCACGATCGCTTGATCGCGTATGTGCTTGGTTTGTCACATGCGCTAAATATTGTATTTTTTACCGCACTTGCGGAGAGTGGGGAGGCCGCACCAAAACTCGCGCGGCTTTCATCAACAACGTTTGATTCGCAATTGTTGGTGGCGGCAAATGTCGCTCGAGAAAATCCGCACCTATATTTTGAAATTCAAAAGCTCAATCAATTCGGGCAGCAACCGCTTGATGCATTATTTGAAGCCGCTGGACGTGTTCGGGAGTTGGTTGCGTCCGGGGATGAGGCGGCTTTCGTCAAGCTTATGGAAAATGGCAAAGAGTATCTGGCTCGCCGCAGCTAAATTGAGTCTTCGGGTCAGTAGCGGCCCGGATCATGCTATAGATAGTATTATCGAGAATGATATTTGGGATTAGCCGGGCGCAAAGAGATGCTTAGTGACAATGATCAACAGGCGGTAGCCGACAGACTGAGGCGACAATTGGCACAGCTGACCGAAGAGTCGGCGAAGAATGAAAAGATATTGCGCCGCGCGCAGCGACTCGAGCTTGATTTGCTGGAGGCCGAGGATCTGGCTAATCTGTTTCATCAGATTATTGACGGTCTGGCGGCAAGCTATGGTTTGCAACAAGTTACCCTGGTTCTTTGTGATCCTGATCATGAGGTAAGACATCTCTTGATTGCGGGTGGCAATCAGCCTGAAGAGTTTCGGGAACTAAAGTTTGTTGACGGTTTGAGCGGACTCGCGCCCCAATACGTGGCAATGCGAGCTCCATGGCTTGGTTCGTACGCTGCGGCGGACCATCAGTTGTTGTTTCCGGGGAGTGTCGCCTTAAAGAGTGTCGCGCTTATTCCGTTGCAGCGTCAGGGCAGGCTGATGGGCAGCATTAATTTTGGCAGCGACAACCCTCATCGATACACCGACGATCATTTTACTGACGTGCTGGCTCACCTCGGTACTATCGCCTCATTCGCCCTTGAGAACGCCGTCAATCGTGCGCGACTGTTTCGCACTGGCTCCATAGACGTGCTGACAGGCTGGCACAATCGCCGTTACTTGCAGGCTCGCTTGAAAGAAGAGCTCGGTCGTTCTAAGCGTGAGCGCTGCATGGTTAGTTGCCTGATGCTCGATCTTGATAACTTCAAAAGAATTAATGACAGTCATGGGCATCTCGCGGGTGATGCAGTGTTGCGTGAGGTCGCTCAAAGAATTGAATCCGAAATTCGCGTTAATGACGTGGCTGCACGTTATGGCGGCGAGGAATTCGTGGTTCTGCTACCGGCGACAAATTTGCGAGGTGCGAATGTAATTGCGGAGCGCATTCGGGGCGCTGTTTGTGCTGAACCTGTCGAGATGGGTCATGGTGTGGCTGAAATTGTTACCTTGTCCGTTGGCGTTGCAGGAGTGATGCCGGAAAATAGTGAGAACGATTTGAAAACGATAGGTGAATCATTATTGGCGCACGCTGATGTTGCCCTTTATGCCGCGAAGTCAGCAGGTCGTAATTGCGTTCGGCAGGACCCGCCCAAGTAGACTCGTAAAGTTCGTCTCGCGTGGCTACCACTTTGCAGCATGTACAAATCCAGATTTGTAATTCAAGTCTGCGCCGGATGTGCCGCTCTCAATGTGGGCACTCTAAAATGAACGTCGGCTGCGACTCATCAGTATCAGAAATAGCGGCACGCCGATAATCGCTGTTAACGCCCCAACAGGTAGTTGCCTTGGAGCCAGAAGAGTCCTCGCTAGCGTGTCCGCTATGACTAGCAGGCAGCCTCCTGCGATAGCGGAAGCGGGGAGCACGATTCGATGATCGCTCCCGGCAACGAGGCGAACAAGATGCGGCACCACTAGCCCGACAAAACCAATCGCCCCAGCTGTAGTCACTGAGACTGCGGTTGCCAATGAAGTTGCTATGAAGATGGCCAGGCGAAAAGGCGCTACAGGCAAGCCGACGATCGCCGCCTGTAATTCACCACGGGCGAGAATGTTCAGGTGGCGCGCTACCAGCATTCCAGCAACCAGCAAGACTCCCAGCAACCACAAGCTTTCTCCGGGCGCATAGGCAAAGCTGAAATCACCCATCAGCCAAAAGAGCATTCCGCGCAAGCTTTGGTCGGGGCTGAGCGCTAGTAGCAGGGTTGTCGCGGCGGTAAAGCCCGCGGCAAGGACAACGCCGGTTAACAATAAACGAGTTGGCGTCCAGCTGCCGGTGCCGGTGGCAATTGCAAATACGAGAATCATCGCGCCGATGGCGCCGCCGAAGGCTGCCAAGTCTACGAAGGTGCTGCTCCATCCCAGCATGAGGCCCAATAATGCCGCCACGGCTGCTCCTCCGGAGCTGCCAAGGATATAAGGCTCCGCGAGTGGATTGCGTAACAGAACTTGCATTAATACGCCGGCGACCGCGAGCAAACCACCGACCGCGAATGCTGTCAGCGCGCGCGGCAGGCGTAATTCGATAATCAGACTGCGAGTATGTTCCGAACCGCCGCCACTCAACGCAAGCCATAACTCGCCCCAGCTAATGTCAGCGCTACCGGCTGCGAGCGACAGCAAGAGAGACAAGAGTGTGGCAATGGCCAGGATGCTAAACAGCAGGCCTAGGCGGGGCAGGTTCAAGTTGCAGCTCCTTCAGTTAACACAAGGCTAATCAATGGTTGGCAATGGTACAAGCACAGGATTGAAGAGAGATGTAAAATATGGGCAGGAGTTTTGAGAACGAGTTATGGCTGGAGATTGCATAGATTCGGAAGGATATCGCGCAAACGTTGGCATTATTGTGTGCAACGCTAACGCGAAGGTATTGCTCGGTGGGCGCATTGGCGCCAAGGGTTGGCAATTCCCGCAAGGGGGTATGGCCGCTGGCGAGACTGTGGAAGATGCCATGTACCGGGAGCTCGAGGAAGAAGTTGGTCTGCAAAAGGCAGATGTCGAGATACTCGGAGTAACCCGCGATTGGTTGCGGTACAAACTGCCGGAACAGTTCGTCCGCAAGCATAGTGAGCCATTGTGTATTGGCCAAAAGCAACGTTGGTTCATGTTGCGGTTGGCTGGTTCAGAGGATCGAATTTCGCTTGAAAAGAGTCACACACCAGAATTTGATCGCTGGCGCTGGGTAGAATTTTGGCGACCGGTAAACGAGGTTATCTATTTCAAGCGCAGGGTCTATGCACGGGCGCTGCATGAACTGGGGCCTCATGTCTTCCCGGATGGCGTGCCGGATCGGCCTCGCTGGTGGCCGAGGCGCTGGCGCGTAGTCTTTGATAAGGACATAAGGCGTTACCTCACGGACGACCCGGAGAGTTAATGGCCGGATTGCCGGAGTGCGAGTATTCTGGCGGTCAAGCTTTCGTATTCACGGTGGTCAACGTAACATAGCGCCTTTCTTTTGCCCGGCAGTTCCGCATGGCTAGACATCAAAAATCAGCGCATCAAGGTCACAGTAGTCAGTTCTGGTTATTCCGGGGGCTCGCTCTTGTCGTTGTCGTTTTGGCGGGATATCTCATCTTTGAGCTGGGGCGCATTCAAGCTGATTACAACGTAGTCGATGTGGCGGCGGAAAGACGCTCCTACGAAGATCGCATCGCAGGACTAGAAAGTGAGATACGTGCACTCCGCGAGCAGATTGCTTTGTTGCAAACTGACGCTGTAGTAGATCGCGAAGGTTACAAGGATGTCGAGGCGCGCCTCGCACGGTTACGTAACAAAATTCAGGAGCAGTTGGAAACAATTGAGTTCTATCGTGGAATTGTTGCGCCGGCTGATGGTCAGAAGGGGCTACGGGTACAAGATTTCAAGATTCGGAAGAGTTCCGTTGAAGGTGTATTCGATGCTCGGCTCGTACTCATACAGACCATGCGGCATGATCGGACTGTAAAGGGTGAGGTGAACCTAACGATAGACGGTTCTCGGTCTGGTTCCCCAGTTACGCTTGAGTTGGCAAGCATGTTGCCGGAAGGAGAGAAGTCAGCGTGGCCGTATTCGTTCCGGTATTTTCAGAATTTTGAGCGTGAACTTAGATTGCCGCAAGGGTTTGTGCCGGAAACAGTAAATATTGAGCTCGACTCGCAAAGCAAGTCAGTGCCCGATGTTAAGCAAGATTTCGCCTGGCAAGTTGATCAATAAGAGGGAGTCATTAATGTTCGGTCGTAAACAGCGCAGGCATAACGTCATAAATACTCTGGTGGGGTCAAATACGACGTTGAAGGGAGATGTCTATTTTGTTGGTGGTTGCCATGTGGATGGTACGGTACACGGCAATATCAGCGCGGATCCCGATACCAATTCGGCGCTTAGCGTAAGTGAAGACGGTAGCGTTGAGGGCGGCGTAACTGTTCCCTACGTGACTCTGAACGGTATTATTAAAGGTGATGTGTTTGCAAATCAGAGGGTTGAGTTGGGGTCGACGGCGCGCGTTATTGGTAATGTTTATTACAATCTGATTGAAATGGCTATTGGCGCCGAAATAAATGGCAAACTGGTTCACCAGCCTGAAGGTAAAGTACCTTTGCTGGAACAATCGAGTAAAATAGTAGTACCTGCAGGCGCGGATGACCAAGCCTGATTTTCTAATCCAGAGACATTGATATGCAAGAAGCAACCCCGGTAATTGGCTCTAGCGCGGCCCCTGCACCGCTCGTTTTTACGGATGCGGCTGCACAAAAGGTCGGTCAGCTGATCGAGGAAGAAGCTAATCCAGCGCTCAAATTGAGAGTCTACATCTCTGGTGGCGGCTGTTCAGGGTTTCAGTACGGATTCACCTTTGACGAAAGCGTTGAGGAAGGCGATACCCAGGTTGAAAATCACGGCGTAGTACTATTGGTCGACCCAATGAGTGTGCAATACCTGATGGGTGCTGAAATTGATTATAAGGAGGGTCTGGAGGGTGCACAGTTTATTATTCGCAATCCAAATGCGAGTACTACCTGTGGTTGTGGCTCGTCTTTTTCGGTGTAGTCATCTAGAGCACTCGTAGGGCCGGCGTGCTCTGCCGCTAATTCCAAATTGCTGTTGCGGTTTACGGGAAAATGCTGCCCATGATGGCTGCATGACTGGCCCCTGTAACCGAAGGCAAATTTCCCGGTTTACCCTCTATACATCGTTTCGCCAGCCAGGCGAACGCACAAGCCTCGACCCAGTCGACATCAAGTCCAATATCGCTGGTCTTTGCGATAGTTGCCTCATTGGCTAGCTCATTTCGCAGGCGCCGCATCAGTTCCGTGTTGTGTGCTCCACCTCCACAGACGAAGACCTCCGGATTCTCCCCGCCGTATGTCCTGATAGCAGTAGCAATGCTATTCACAGTTAGCGAGCATAATGTGCTTTGTATATCGGCACTGGTCGGGGTTGGGCGGTTTTTCAAAAATGACTGCAGCCAGTGAAGATTGAAATACTCGAGCCCTGTACTTTTGGGCGCATTGGCACTGAAATAAGGGTCGTTCAACAATTCTTCGAGGAGTGCTACAGCGGTAGCGCCTGAAGCCGCAAGCTTGCCATTTGAGTCGTATGAACTTCCCTGCTGTTCCCAGATCCAGGCATCCATCAAGGTGTTGCCTGGGCCACTATCAAAGCCGGTAACCGGTGACGTGTCTGCAGGTAGCAGGGTGAGATTCGCAATACCTCCGATGTTCAGGATGACGCGATTGTAATCGAGGCGACGAAATAACCATTCGTGAAACGCCGGCGCGAGTGGCGCCCCTTCTCCGCCGAGGGCCATGTCACGGCGGCGAAAATCCGCGACGGTCATTATGCCGGTGCCGGCTGCTATAACATGGGGGTCACCAATTTGAAGAGTAAAAGGAGTGTCTATTCGAGGTCGATGACGAATGGTTTGTCCGTGGCTGCCGATTGCTCTCACGGCACTCGCGGCGACGCCGGCTTTTTGCAGCAGGGCGTTGGCCGCATCCCGAAAGCACTCGCCAACCCAGTGATCAAGCATGCCGATGTCATCAACGGTACATTCATTGGGCGCATTGATTGCCCGACGCAACCTGTCTCGCAGTTCACTGGGATAGTCTCGGCTACAAGTAGCCTGGAGGTCGCAGGAAGAGTCGTCCAAACTGACGAGAGCGGCGTCGATGCCATCCATGCTCGTGCCAGACATCAGGCCTACAAATAATTCAGCCATAGTTTTGCGGGCCCTTGGGGTAGCCCTTCACGATTCCTTAGCCGCTGCGACTTGCTGGGGTTCGGCCTGGGATGCTTTATACCTTTCCAGTTCTTCCAAAACGGGTTTGGTTTTGGCAAGAAACTCTGATTTGAATCGCGCTTCGATTGGATCAGCGTCGGGCAGTGGCACAGTGCGTGGATTACGGTGTGTCCCGTTGAGGCGGTATTCATAGTGCAAATGTGGGGCCGTTGCCAAGCCGCTCTTGCCGACAAACCCGATCACGTCTCCCTGCTTCACGCGCTGCCCAAGTCTCGCGTTCTTGGCGAAGTTGGACATATGAGCGTAGAGCGTCGTGATGTTTCCGCCATGCTGCAAAATGACTGTATTGCCGTAGCCGCCTTTTCTGCCTCGGTGAATTATCTTGCCATCACCAGCCGCTTTGATGGGCGTGCCGGATGGAGCCGCGTAATCGACCCCCTGGTGAGCTCGAATCGTATTAAGTATGGGGTGGCGTCTTCGCGGGTTGAAATTGGAGCTGATTCTGGAGAAATCGACAGGTGCTCGAATGAACGCTTTGCGAACGCTGTGGCCGTCCGCCGTGTAATAGTCTGCCCGGCCATCTGCATCAATGAATCGTATGGCCTGGAAAGTGCGTCCGTTGTTATCAAACTCTGCGGCGAGTATTTCACCGTTTTTGATGTACTTGCCGTCCTGATAAATGTCCTCGTACAGAATGTAATAATTATCGCCGGCGCGGATATCGAGCACGAAATCAACGTCCCAGGCAAATATCCCTGCAAGGTTCATAATCAGGTTGTCGGACATGCCAGCTGCGGCAGCGCTTTCGAATAACGATGATTCTATGCGCCCATGCGCCACGTTCTGGCGAATCTCGGTTGGCCGCATAATTGTTTCGGCGTCAAATTGGCCTATGCCTCGAGTGACTATCAGCGAATGAGTCAGATCCAGCTCATGATAGAGCCGCATGACGCGGCCCTCGTCATGTTCAATTTCGAAGGTGTCCCCTGGAATCAATTTGCGCATATGCGGAGCAACGTCTGGAAGCCGCGCGATCTGAACCAGGTCGCCAACGCTAAGTTTGTTCTTGCGGAAGAGTTCGTCCATCGTATCGCCCCGACCGATGGTCAATACCACTTTTTCGTACTTTGGCGTAGGGCCGACGCCTCGAGCCAGGTTGTCGGGAATTGAGATAGGCTCGAAAGGCAGCGGGGCGCTGATTACTTGCACGGGAGTTACTTCATTGACGGCTATCATTGGCTCGCTCACAGAGTCAATGCTGCCCGTTCCCGATGCGGCAGGAAAAGCGATAAAAATGGACAGGCCGATTATCGGAAGCCCGAGGCCGATCGCAAACCAGCGCAATGCGCTGAATTTCTCTCGTGCCGGGTTGGCCGAAGGCTTGTAGTCATGTAATAGCGGACTAGTCGGCCGATTCAAGACGTTTTCACTCCGAGTTGCGGACAGCCGGTACTCTACCCATATCGCCAGATTTCGTCAAAGAAAACTGTTATAAGTCAGGCTCTTAAAAGTGGCTAAATGGGTGTGAAAACGATGCGGTTTGCACCGCTCTATGGTCGGCCGTTTTGGTCGTGGTTTACAAGTATTCGGGAAATTGGAGTTCGTCGATTCTGGAGTCTGCTTGTGGAATCTTGATGAATGTTTATGCCACAACGTGATTCAGCCAAGTTATGATTCCGCTCAGGTGGTGGCTGATTGCCTGATATATTGCGAAAGCACCGTCGTCAAAATCGATGTTGGTCTGTAGTACATGGCCGCGTGAACTAACGTACATAAATTTATTGCAGGGCGTTAATGAGCACTATGAAAGAACAATTGGCTGAATTGACCAGAGGCACCGAAGAGGTTTTGCCGGAAAATGGCCTTGCAGAAAAGCTGAAGAAAAACCGGCCATTAATTATTAAGGCAGGGTTTGATCCTACCGCCCCAGATTTGCATATTGGCCACACGGTACTGATAAACAAAATGCGGCAATTTCAGGAGTTTGGCCACGATGTTGTCTTCCTTATAGGGGACTTCACCGGAATGATTGGCGACCCAAGTGGTAAGAATGCTACTCGGCCGCCATTGTCGACAGAGCAAATCAAGGACAACGCCAAAACTTACGAGGCACAAATTTTCAAGATTCTCGATCCTGAGCGAACTCGCGTGGAGTTCAACTCGACCTGGATGGGGCCGATGGATGCGGCGGGGCTAATCCGCCTCGCTTCTCGTCACACTGTTGCCCGCATGCTGGAGCGGGACGATTTCAATAAGCGGTACAGCGCTGGCCAGCCAATCGCAATTCATGAGTTCCTGTATCCGCTTGTGCAAGGGTACGACTCGGTGGCGCTCAAGGCTGACGTTGAGTTAGGTGGAACGGATCAGAAATTTAATCTGCTGGTCGGCCGACAGTTGCAGCAGGACTACAAGCAGGAGCCGCAAATTGTACTGACAATGCCGCTGTTGGAGGGTCTCGATGGCGTACAGAAGATGTCCAAGTCGCTCGGTAACTACATTGGTATTACCGATGATGCTGGCGAAATGTTTGGCAAAATCATGTCGATATCTGACGATTTGATGTGGCGTTATTTCGAGTTATTAAGCTTCCGTCCGCTTTCGGATATCAATGGGCTGAAACTGGCAGCGGATGAAGGCCGCAATCCACGCGATATAAAGTTTGAGCTGGCGCAGGAAATCGTGGCGAGATTCCACAGTGAGAAAGACGCAGAACAACAGAAAGTAGAATTTATTTCTCGCTTTCAGAAAGGCGCGATGCCGCAGGAAATTGAAGACATATCGCTGCAGTCCGCCGCAGAAGGCATGGGCATCGCCCATTTGCTGAAAAATGCCAACCTGGTTACCAGTACCTCTGAGGCATTTCGGATGATCAAGCAAGGCGCCGTTCGAATTGATGGGGAGCGAATCGATGACAGAGACTGCGTAGTCAAGTGCGGCTCCACTCATGTGTTTCAAGTCGGCAAACGTAAGTTTGCACGGGTAACGCTGGCTTAAGGATTGACCGGCATCCCTTCCGGTGAGGCTATCAACTGCGAGATCCTGACGTGGGATCCGCAGTACGCAGCTGATTTTGAGCGCCTGAACATAGAGTGGCTGGAACGATATTTTTACGTGGAAGATGTAGACCGAGTCGTACTGGCTGACCCGGCTGCACAGATTATTAATCATGGCGGCGAAGTCCTGTTTGCGAAAGCTGGCGCAGAGATCATCGGAACGGTGGCCTTGAAGCACCATGGCAAGAAGCGTTATGAACTCACCAAAATGGCTGTGACTAGCTGCTGGCAAGGGAAAGGCCTGGGCAGATTGCTGGCGGAGGCTGCTTTAATCTCATACAAGGCCCGTGCCGGGCAGTACCTTTATCTCGAATCCCACAGCAGCCTTGGGCCTGCGCTAGCACTATACGAATCAATTGGTTTTCGACCTGTCGCAAGGCCTGGCGGGCCATCTATATATGAGCGAGCCAATGTCTACATGGCATACATGCCGTAGTTATTCGCTCCCACAATTGCCTTAAAAGACGGTGTTATTCATGTTGGCAAGAGGCCTGAAAAACCTGCGCAAAATGCAGAAACAAGGGGTCGTTTATCTGGAATAAGTCGGAAAATGACCTCGGGCGTGGCGGGACGGACCGCATCGACCCGCGAAATCGCTGTTTGCAGCTAAATATTTTGCGCAGGCATGCCGCTGGTACACATACTTTGGCGACCGGAAGGGCGGGATTGAGAAAACTCTGCCTGCGAGTTCCGATACCGACTATCTCCTATAAAAACAGAGGTTTTATTCCCATTGGGCGGGTCTGGACTGGGGCGTGACGGGCCCGGAAAGCGGCCCATTTATTTTTGTTGTAAATAGTTGTTGACGGCTTGGCATTCGTCGCTATAATGCGCGGCTCTCTGAGGGAACGATGTCCTTCAGACGGACTCAACAATAATACGATGCAGGCACGAAAGGGCTGTTGCTAAACCCCGAAACGCCTGTATAATTGTGGGTCTGCCCGACGAAAAGTTGGGACCGCTCTTTAACAATTGAATCAGATAATTTGTGTGGGTGCTCGCGTTGGAATTTACCGATGGTGAATATCAAACGTGAGAACCAAATACTTCAATTCTTAGTAATTTTCGTAAATGGGGATCCGTTCTTTAGATAAAAGCTCAAAGCTTTAAACTGAAGAGTTTGATCCTGGCTCAGATTGAACGCTGGCGGCATGCCTAACACATGCAAGTCGAACGGAAACGATGGAAGCTTGCTTCCAGGCGTCGAGTGGCGGACGGGTGAGTAATACTTAGGAATCTGCCCATTAGTGGGGGACAACTCGGGGAAACTCGAGCTAATACCGCATACGCCCTACGGGGGAAAGCGGGGGATCTTCGGACCTCGCGCTAATGGATGAGCCTAAGTCGGATTAGCTTGTTGGTGGGGTAAAGGCCTACCAAGGCGACGATCCGTAGCTGGTCTGAGAGGATGATCAGCCACACTGGGACTGAGACACGGCCCAGACTCCTACGGGAGGCAGCAGTGGGGAATATTGGACAATGGGCGCAAGCCTGATCCAGCAATGCCGCGTGTGTGAAGAAGGCCTGCGGGTTGTAAAGCACTTTCAGTAGAGAAGAAAAGCTTAAGGTTAATAGCCTTGAGTCTTGACGTAACCTACAGAAGAAGCACCGGCTAACTCCGTGCCAGCAGCCGCGGTAATACGGAGGGTGCGAGCGTTAATCGGAATTACTGGGCGTAAAGCGCGCGTAGGCGGCTTTGTAAGTCGGATGTGAAAGCCCCGGGCTCAACCTGGGAATTGCATTCGAAACTGCTTAGCTAGAGTATGGTAGAGGGAAGTGGAATTTCCGGTGTAGCGGTGAAATGCGTAGATATCGGAAGGAACACCAGTGGCGAAGGCGACTTCCTGGGCCAATACTGACGCTGAGGTGCGAAAG
>JAHEFE010000080.1 GCA_024640365.1 Woeseiaceae bacterium
CTGTTTTTACCGCTGCATCGATTTCGTCTTGCCTGGTTACGTCGAGGCGCACGGCCCGGATGTTCGGAATCTTGTTGAGCTCGTCAATATCCGCCTGTTTGCGGGCACCTGCGTAGACGTAGTATCCCTTGGCTGCGAGCGTTTTAGCGATATTTAGGCCGATACCGGATGTGGCGCCGGTGACCAGAATAGCTTTTTGCGTCTCTTTTTTGGTTTCTTGAGCAATGGCGCTTTGCTGGCACCCGAGAATGGCGAACGCGACAATAATTGTTGACGCAATAAATCGATGGAACATTTTGTGTCTCCCCCTGGAGGTGCAACGACATGAAATAGCCGTTGCCGCGAACCCAGTATGCATCGTCATTCGGCGTTCGTCCATCGAGTGGCTCTGCTGTGTTGAAGGTGAGCGAACTGACTTGACGGGTGGGTTCAAAATCTCGCCCAATCGGCAGTCACCGGAAACAAGTCGTAACAAAACCGACCAATTCCGAAATCGCCACGAAACACTTCAACCGGACATTAATCCCAGAATAGTGAAATTCCGGGCGAGAACCGCCCCTTCAATTATGAGCAGGAAATCTTATTCCGATGCGATGAGGAGCAAGTGTCGATGAAAAGCAAAATAGTCATAGGCGTTATTATTTCTTTAATACTCACGGCTACCACCGTGTCAACGTATGCAGGCCAGGCCAGGAAACAGGGCGCCCAGGCAGGCCAGTCGCAACAGTCCAATCGCCCTCAGCAGACAGATAGAGACCGTGCGCAGACTCACGATCAAATGCAAAACCGCGATCGCACTCATGTAGACGACATGGATCGACAGAACGCGAAAAGCGAGAAAAGAATTCGTGATCAGGATATCTATGGTAGTGGCCTGATGAGTGACGCTGAGCGCAATCAATACCGTAATATTTACAGCCGGCTGCAAACGCAGCGGGAGCGGGATCAGTTTCAGTTACAGCACGAGACGCAAATGCGTGATCGAGCCATGCAACAGGGCAAAGATTTGGTTCCACCCGGCCAGGGACAGATTTATGGTGGCAAGTTGATGAGTGTTCAGGAGCGTAATGAATACCGCGAAAAACTTCGCTGGTTAAAGACCGATCAGGAGAAGGCGGCATTTGAACAGCAACATCGACAACTCATAAAGGAACGGTCTGAAGCGCTTGATCTGAAGGTCGACGAGACTGAGTAAGTCCTTTGTAAGTACCGGCGAACTGGCGACGCTTTTCAGGACGATCATCCTGTCCCTGTGAACTGGATTAGGTCACGGGCTGTGATGTTTCGTCATCGGTAGAATGGCCGCATCGCCGCAATGCCGGAATCAAGCCAAGTTTTGCAATGGTCCCGCCACCTTCGCGGCGTACGAGATTTATCGTCCATCCATTTTTATTAGCGAGCTGACGAGCAATGGCGAGACCCATGCCACTTCCGCCTTTTGTCATGCTGCGTGCTTTTTCCAGACGATGAAAGGGTCTGAAGATTGCTTCCAGTTCGTTGTCAGGAATGCCGGGGCCGCGGTCACTGATTTCTATCGAGACTATTCGCTCAGTACAGTGCAAATCAACGTCGATGGGCAGGCCGTTGCCATATTTCGCCGCGTTCGACATCAAGTTGCCGACGACGCGTCCCAAGGCAACCGCATCGGCATAATATTTACACGGTGGATTGTGGCGGTGGAGGAGTAGCGTCGCACCCTCACGTTCGAGATCCTTGGCCTGCGATTCAATCAAATCCCATAAGTCGAGTTCTTCTGTCTTGTACTCTTCGATGCCTCGGGTGAACTGCATGAATTGTCCAATGAGCTTGTTCATCGCAGCGAGATCACGACGTATAGCGGCAACAAGTTCCGGCTTTGTGTCATTGCCCAACATCTCGACAGCAAGGCCGAGACGCGTTAGTGGCGTACGGAGGTCATGTGAGATGCCGCCAATAACTATGGTTCTGTTTTCGGAGAGCTCATGTATGTCGGAGGACATGCGATTGAATGCCCGGGCGAGAGCGGCAATTTCCTCGGGTCCTTCTTCGGGTAGTGGTTTTGGGTTATGTCCACGACCGAGTTCCTGGGCGGCACGTGATAGTTGTTGCAGCGGCTTTACAACTCTGCGGACTTCGAAGAGGCTTGCAAATAACGTTAATAGTGCACCGACGGTTATCGCCAGTAATAAGACAACAGGTGGGTTGGTTCCCACGCGCTTGCGGTCAAACCCAATGCGAAACGTTTTACCGTGGGCGGGTACGTCAATCCAGATGAGCGGGCTCATCTCGGATTCGGTTAGATGCAAGTGCGTTCCAGCTCGACGGGCCAATGATTGTTGAAAAAAAATGTAGTAGGGGATATCAAACGATTTTGCAGGCAGCATTGAAGACTGTTCGGTCACTATCAGGCCATGATCTTTGAGCAACTGTTGTTGCAATTGCGGTTGCAACTCTTCGGGCAGACTCTCCAGCGAATGTGCTGCCGATACGACAACTGCGGCGAAGTCATCTGCCGAACGCTGCGCCATGGGTATGAATATAAAATACACGGCGGCGCTCATTGATATCACCATGAAGACCAATAGCGTCGTCGCAATGGTAATTACGGTGCGCCCGAATAGTGTTTTCGGGCTAAGGTTCAAGGTGTCGCGGCCTCAGGAGTGAATTGATAGCCAATTCCCCAGACTGTGCGGACAAATCGTGGCTGGGTATGATCATCTTCAATTGCATTTCTCAGTCTGGCGACTCGGACATCAATGCTGCGGTCGAATGGATCCCTGTCGTTGCCGCTGAGGCAGTCCATTATGAAGTCGCGACTGAGTGCACGATTCGGATGGTCAGCGAAAACGTGGAGTAGCTCGAATTCCGCTCGTGGCAGGTCCACTTCGATTGACCCTTTGTACAGGACACGCTTCTCTGCATCGAGACGAAATGGACCGAATTGGTGCACTTTTTTGACTTCGGACTCCGGACTAGTGTCCGGCCAGTTGCGACGCAATACGGCTCGAATACGGGCTAAGAGTTCACGAGGATTGAACGGTTTGGGCAAATAGTCGTCGGCGCCGACCTCCAGACCAATGATTCGATCGATTTCCTCGCCGCGGGCCGAAATCATAATAATCGGCAATTTGTAGTCGCCACGCAGGCGGCGGGCCAATGAAAGTCCGTCTTCCCCGGGGAGCATCAGGTCCAGGATAACAAGATCGGGCTTGTTATCGGCGAGCCATTGATCCATGGCAGTGCCGCTGCCAACGCTTACTACACCAAAGCCTTGCTCGCAGAGATAGAGCGAGAGGAGATCGCAAATTTCTACATCATCATCCACTACCAAGAGCTGTGGTTTACCACTGTCTCGTGTCGGTTGTGTATGGCTCATTGGTAACAATCTGTAACAAATTGACCTGTTCCCGAAATCCGCCGGAAACACCGCGGAGGCAACCTCGCCATGCTAATTGAAGTATAGACCCACAAGGCCATCCCAGGGTGGCCTTTAACTGAGGTACGGATCATGAATATTAGGAGTTTGTTGGCCCTAGTCAGTGCTTTGGCGGTCGTCGGTTGCGGTGGTAGCAACTCGAATGATTCTCCGAATATTGGTCCGGGTCAGTCCGATATTGTAACCGTCGGCACCATTGCGGGATTTGGCAGTGTCATTTCAAATGGCATCAGGTTCAATACGGACTCAGCGACGGTAACGATGAACGGTCAGCCGGGTAATCTTGCGGACTTGCGTCTCGGCATGATGGTCTCGATTCGAGGAACACTGGGTGGTCAAGCCGGTGTAGGGACCGCAAGTGCGATTAACTTCTCGGACGAAGCGAAAGGTCCTATCACCAGCATGAATATGGCCAACAACAGCTTTGTGGTTCTTGGCAGAACTGTCTTCGTGGACGAATTAACCGTTGTCGATAATGCTGCACTCGACAATCTGGCCGTAGGCAATATGGTGCAAGTGAGTGGTAAGTGGCGCAGTCAAGAACGGATTCAGGCCACTCATTTGGAACGTGTAGCTAACGCTTATATGGCTGGAATGGAAATGCAGGTCAAAGGCGAGATCAGCGGTCTTGATTCAGGTCTGCAACGATTCAACATAGGTTCGCAAGCCTGCGATTACTCCGGGGCCATGCTGGAACTTGGTGGTGCCAGCCTTGATAACGGAATGTATGTCGAGGTATCCAGTTCATCGGCATTGTCGAATGGCGATATGATTCTTGATCGCATTACCGCTCGTGATCGTGATCGCGACAGAGACCATCTTTGCGACGGGGATTGTGATTTCGATCTTGATGGCTATATCACGGCATTTGTATCGGCAACCGACTTTGAAGTGGACGGCGCGCCAGTTACGACTAATAGTTCGACGGTTTATGTGCATGGCACAGTGAGCACGCTGGCCATTGACGTCAAACTGTCCGTGATGGGTACCGTCGATTCTTCGGGAGTATTGGTTGCCGAGAGGATCGTATTTCACCTGCCTTCTGTCATTGAAATAGGTGCCGATATTGAATCTATAGATACGGCTGCTGCTTCAATTTCGGTTCTTGGCATAATAGTCACGACTAATGAGTCAACTATGTTCCGAGATCACAGCAATTCGGGTGTCAGAGAATTCTCATTGAGCGATCTTGCAATTGGTGATCGTGTTGAGGTGCGTGCATATCTTGACGGCACTACGGTAGTGGCTACCCGGCTTGAACGGGACGACGCAGATGACGTAGTCATCCTGAAAGCACCGATTGAATCTGTGTCCCAGCCCAGTGTGACATTGCTGGGTATTACGGTTACGTCGGATCTGAATACTGT
>JAHEFE010000081.1 GCA_024640365.1 Woeseiaceae bacterium
GCGTAAGGATTCCAGCGATGCCCAGGGTGGCGCCAAGCAGAACCGCCCCCCCTGCCCGCACGCCAAAAAACAGCCTTGCGTTGATAATGTTCATCCACACGATCGAGGTAAATACGATCGCGGTCAGCGCCGACGTAATGTAAACCTGGGCTCGATAGGCGAATACATAGTTTAACCCGAACAAAAAAATCCCCAACAGCACAAACCAGCCGTGCTGACGCAGGCCAAATGCAAGGTTAAGCCCGCGATAGCGACTCCACGCGAAAAGCAGCGCGGAGGCACCAACGTAGCGATAGACAATGGACACCTCCGGCGCCACGATCCCGAGCTGGAATTCGATCGCAAACCAGGTCGAGCCCCAGATCAGCACCGTGATCGCATATAACAGCAAATTGCTCATTTAATATCCTTGTCGCCCAGGCTGCATTTTGCGTCATAAATCCCGATTTTGCGCAGGTGACAATAGTTGTCCACCAGCAAACTCAGGCGCAACGATGAATACGAGTAAAAACAGTTTCTTGAGCGTCCTGGTCGCGGGCGAATTGTTGACTGACTCAGATGTGAAGCGTTTAATGCCAAATATAGCTCATACAGGGGGAGCGATATGAAAACTAACCAATTCCGCAAGTCTTTCATGCTTGTCGCCGTCACCGGCGTCTTGACACTCAACGCAACGGGTGTGCGAGCGCAGGATGATTCGCCCAGATCTCTCGACGAAATCATTGTCACAGCCGCGTATCGCGAACAAGGCTTGCAGGACGTGCCGGTATCGGTGTCCGCCGTAACCGGTGAAATGATGACCCAGACCGCCCTCCAAAAAGCGGAAGACATTCAGTTCCTGGTACCCAACTTTACCCTGACAGAAACCGGTATCGGCACCAATGCGTTTATTCGCGGCATTGGTTCCGGAATTAACCAGGCGTTCGAACAATCGGTCGGCACCTATATCGACGGCGTCTATTTTGGCCGGGCACAACAATGGCGCTCCCCGTTCCTGGATGTGGAAAGAGTTGAAGTATTGCGGGGCCCGCAGTCAATCCTTTTCGGCAAGAACTCCGTTGCTGGTGCATTGAACATTTCCACAGCTCGGCCGACCTCGGAGTTTGAAGGCAGCCTGCGCGCCTCCTACGAATTTGAAGACGATGAACGCATCCTCGAGGGCATGCTATCGGGGCCAATTTCCGACCGGTTGCGCTATCGACTCGCCGCGCGAACGCGCGAAAACGATGGCCACATGTCCAATATCACGTTGGGCAGGAACGAGCCCAACCGCGAAGACTGGACGGTTCGCGGTACCTTCGAACTTGATGTTTCCGATAACCTGACTGCGACATTAAAGGCCGAAGTCAGCAAATTCGACGTCATCGGACGGCACATCGAGATCATCAATGAAAGCCCGGCGCTCGGCGGACCCTTCGCCGGTCTGCAATACAACCAGATTTTGCAATTTGTTCAGGGCTTGCAGGGACTGACACCCGATGCGACATTGGGCAACGTTGTTCAAGACGAAATCCGCACCTCAAACGGCGACTATAGTTATAACGATTCGGACAATTTCGTCCTCACACTTAACTGGGCGCTCGGCGATCACAACCTCGAATCGATAACCGCCTACTCCAATTTTGAGTATGACGAGTTCTGCGATTGCGACTTTACGGGCGCCGTTGTTTTTGGCGCGGCATTGCAAGAATCCTACAAGCAAATAAGCCAGGAACTCCGGCTGTCATCGCCACTTGCGGAGAACTTCGACTACATAGCGGGACTGTATTATCAGACCAGCGAACATGACTTTGCCGATCAGATCGTTATCGAGGCCAATTCAATTCTCGTCCCGGTCGTTAATCTTCTGTCGCCAGGCAATGGTAGCCTGATTCCGGACACCCAGGCATCCAGGTTAGCCGGGGTGGATAACGACGTATTGTCTGCATTTGCACAGTTCAACTGGCACTTGAATGACAATTTCACGCTGCAAGTCGGCGGCCGTATTACCCAGGACCAGCGCGATGGCTTCAGAACACTGTCGATTACCGACCTCGACTACCAGCCGTTGCCCGCGCTGCAGGTTGCCGCGCCGCTGGTGTATGCCAATTTGTTCGGTATCACGTCGACCAATCTGAATGCACTGGCCCAGTCGCCAGTGCCGCAGCTGTCGGTACCGGCTAATGCCTTGATTGGCCTGCTGGGCAGCCTGCCGGTCGAAGGTTCCCGCGACAAGACGAAAGTCTCTCCGGAAGTGAAGCTGGTGTTGGATGCCAGTGACGATGCCCTGTTCTATTTAAGCTGGTCCGAGGGCTTCAAGTCCGGTAGCTTCGATTTTCGAGCAAACAACAAGAACTTCTACAGCACGATGGAGGATTCGTTTGAGTTCGAGGATGAGAATGCGCGCAACATTGAACTCGGTGGCAAATTTTCGCTCGCCGGTGGTGTTTTCGAGTTAAATTCTGCGCTCTTCAGCACCAAGTATGACGACCTGCAGATATCCATATTCGACGGTAGCCTGGGATTCAATGTCGGCAACGCGGCTTCGGCCAAGGTGCAAGGCCTTGAGCTGGATATGCGCCTGGCGGCCACAGACAACCTGACTGTCTCCGGCGGCGTTGCTTTTACCGATTTCGAGTTTGAAGACTTCGAAAACGGTCAGTGCTACTTTGGCGCCGTGCCTGACGTCGATCTCGACGGTAACGGAACACCAGAGCTCTGCAGTTACACCGGTAATTCGAACCAGTTGGTGTCGGACTTCCAGGGCAATCTGACGTTTGACTACAGACGTCCGTTCGGCAGCGGCATGGAGTTAGGTGTGCTGCTCGACGTTTTCTACACGAGTGATTACGACGCGTCCGCGACATTTGACCCGGCGCTTGTACAGGAGAGCTATTCCCTGTTTAACGCGCGTTTGGGTCTTGGCGCCGAAACTGGCAAGTGGGACATCGCAGTATTGTTCAAAAACATCACCGACGAGAATATCCTGAGTTTTGGTGGCGATACGCCATTGGCGGGCAGTAGCTTCGGTGCGAAATCCAACTACGCGTTTTTCGGTACGGGTCGCACAGTGAGCCTGCAAGCCGGGGTGAGATTCTAAGCCAGTCGGCCGCCGTTTCGGCCGATGTATCAATTCGTACTGATATTGCCAATTGCGCTGCCCATACTTTTTTGGGCGGCGTATCACTACCACAAGGATCGGTACCTTCCTGAGCCTGTCGGCAATTTAGCGCTGACGTTTGTGCTGGGTATGCTGTCCGTCGGTCTGGGCCACCTGCTGTACCTCGGACTGGGTCTTATCGGGCTACGTTTTGACGCTGGCAACCTGGCGGATACGAATCGTCTGGCTTTTCTTGCCTATACCCTGCTCGCCATCGGCCCAATTGAGGAATTGGCCAAGCTGGTACCTTTCTTGCTCGTGGTGCTGCGGTTCAAGGAACTGGACGAACGCCTGGACGGCATCATCTACGCGTCGTTCATTGGTCTCGGGTATGCGACCGTGGAAAACTGGCAATATCTGGACTATCTGACGCTGACTGAGGCGTTTGCACGCGGATTCGCCAGTCCGGTTGTGCATATTGTGTTTGCGTCAATTTGGGGCTACTGGATTACGCAGGCGCGACTTCAGGGGCGCTCAACGGTGCAAGCTGTTGTCGTGAGTGTGCTGATCGCTGCGGCGTTGCACGGGATCTATGATTTCGTGGCGATACCGAGCCCGCACAGCTCGTTACCCATCGCTGCCCTGCTCATCGTCTCTATCTGGCTATGGCGCTTAAGGCTGATCCGCGCGCTGCAGGACACAGCCTCGCAGGATCAAAGACGATTGTAGGGGTCGTTTGAGTACGGGTCTGCCAGAGGCGGCTCCTCCAGGCTTAATTCCAGCAATGCGTTGGGCTCGTCCATGAGTTCATTGCAGCGACGTTGAATCTCCTCGAGTTTCAGTGACACGCTCGATTCGGAAAGCGGCGTTTTCATGTCTTTTGTATCCATACAGACTTTTCCGTTTTACCTGTCGCACTATTGCGACAGATCCATTTGTCGCAGTATAGAGACAGCCGTACCCCAAAAGTGTGAAGCGAATCACATAAAAAATGCGAAAAACGGGCTTTTTACGCGCGTTATGTCAGCTTGGGCAATATTCCCGGGCAAAAGAAAAGGCCGCTTCACTGAAGCGGCCTTCTCCGCGCGCCATTGTGCCGGCGCGATAGTACTTATGGCTTCAGTCTATCGACCACACCCAGGACGATTGCTGTTGCCGCGGCAGCATTGAGCAGGCCGCTAAGTCCCCCGAGCGCCGTCGAGATGTACTCACCAACCGCAGGAATCGCGCCCAAAGCGCCGCTGACTGCGATCAACGTAAGAGCGCCGATCAGGAGTCTTTGACGATCCTCCGCTTCGGTGAACCAACCACCAGCAATACCGAGCAAAGCGACCAGCGCCGCTCCGTATGGAATCGCAACAAAAGCGCCGACAACGGCCACGATGACACCCACGAGTTTGACAATTTTATCTACACCCATTTTGTTCCCCTTGTATTTATTTTTGTATTTGTTTTTATTTTGATGTGGAAAGCTGCATTCTTTTGTTTTTGCGCAGCACCGCGTGTTGCGGTGGCAAAATCATAGCAGGTGCAGAAAATTATTGTTTTACTTTAATAAACAATAATATATGCCGTTTTTCTCGAATTATTATTAAGAAAATATTGGCGTATATGCCCCATTTTGGGGCTGGAAATCAGAATCGAACCAGGGCAGATCCCCAGGTGAATCCGGCGCCAAACGCTTCGAACAGGAGCAGTTG
>JAHEFE010000015.1:0-48580 GCA_024640365.1 Woeseiaceae bacterium
GCCACCTCGCAGGTGAACACCTTCAACTTCGGGGGCATAAACGAAAATTTCGTACTTAGGCCTGGGCTTCGGCGTCTCCGGCAAGGTGCTTGGATCAATCTTGATTGACAGATACCATTTTGGATCGCCAGCTTTGTCAGTCTGGTAGTAATTACTGCGAACGGTCGCGGAGACAGCGCCGGAGAAGGCGCGCAGAATACGATCTTCATCGAGGCTTCGAACGCGACCGATGGCCCGTCCGATTTCCTTCCGACACTCTGTCAGTTCAGCCTCACGTTCTTTGTTGGTCAGGGTTGGATCAAACTGTAATTCAAATTGATGCACGAGTTTGGCAGCAAGGCCGGCGTGTTCCAGCAGTACCTGTTCCATGTAGTTTTGGCTGAATGGCAGCTTCAGTTGCAGCAGGAACTTGGCGTAGCAGCGAATTAACGTTATTTGGCGCCAGTCCAGGCCTGCGGCGAGCACCAGTTTATTAAATCCATCGACTTCCGCATTCCCTGCGATTGCTTGCGCAAAGCTGTCCTGGAATCGAGTCGCCAAAAAATCAAGATCAATGCTGCAGTCTTTTTCATTGCGGAGTTCAAAATCCTGAACCCAAAAACGGTCGTTGGTTAGTAAACGCAGTTTGTACGGTCGTTCACTAATGACTCGAACGCCCAGGCTCTCCAGCACGGGAAGCACCTCGGACAGCGGTAGCGGTTTGCCAAGGCGAAAAATCTTGAAGTGAAGTTCTGACGGGTCTTCGGCTGACGGTTGATATAGCTGCAAAGTATGGTGGTGTTGGCCGGTAAGAATTTCGTGAATGCGCATAAAGTCAGCGCACGCCCTTTTCGGTGTGACGTCATCTTCATAAGCCAATGGGAAGATATTGCCGTATTGACGCAGTAACTTCGGGGCCGCCTCATAACCGAGCTGGGCCGTCATTTCATCGCGCAGCCGGTCACGCCAGGTGATGACTGTTTCTTCGATTAGCTTTTCAATACGACGATTGCTGATGCGTGGTTTGTCATCAGGCGGAGTGCGCACAATGATGTGTACCCTCGCCAACGGCGATTCCGAAATCTCTACCCGCGAGTCAACAGCTATACCGGCGAATTCATCCAGCAAGATAGCTTCAATACGACGCCGAATTGCGGTACTGTATTTTTCGCGGGGAACGTAAACGAGGCATGAGAAAAAGCGCCGGAAACTATCGCGGCGAACGAAGAATTTTACTTTCTGCCGCTCCTGCAAATTCAGAATGCCAATCGCCGTGCGCGACAGGTCGCGGACGGACGCCTGGAACAATTCGTCGCGCGGATAAGAATCCAGAATGTGAGTAAGGGCTTTTCCGCGATGTCCGGAGGGCTCGAAATGAGCGCGCTCAACAACTTGTTGCACTTTCAAACGAAGCAAGGGAATGTCGTGCGGGTTTTCGCTATAGGCGACCGATGTAAATAAACCGATGAAGCGCTTTTCGCCAATAACCTTTCCGTTCTTGTCGTATTTCTTGATACCAACATAATCAAGATAGCTGTGTCTGTGCACGGTAGAGCGGGAATTGGCCTTGGTAATAATCAGAATGTCTTTGCCACGCGTATGCCGCTGCATTTCTTTACTGAGTTCGACTGATTTGGTACCGCGACCATCATTGCGCAGCAGGCCGAGTCCGGTTCCAGAGGCGGCCTGCAAAAAGGTCTTGTTCTTGCGTTGTACTAATGAATATTCTCGATAACCCAGGAATGTGAAGCGATCATCAGTGAGCCATTCCAGCAGGCCTTTGCTTTCATCTTGTAACGCGGGATCGACTCCCGGGATAGGGTGCGTGAATTCTTCGCAGGCCTGGAGCATTTTGCTACGCATAGTGCTCCAGTCGTTAACTGCCAGGCGAACATCTGCCAGGACCTTGAGTATTTCGTGCTCCAGCAGTTTCAGATGTTGCTTGTCCCCGTCTCGACCGACCTCAAAGCGAATAAATGATTCGACCTCACCAACTCCGGCCGCTTTTTCGTGGACACTTTGCAGTTGGCCTTTGGCATTGCGCACCAGGCGCAATAACGGATGGATCGTCATATGGATCAACATGTCCTGACGGTTTATAGCAGCCGTTACGGAGTCAACAAGAAATGGCATGTTGTCATTGGCAATCAAGACAACGGTACGGCGCCCCAGCTTGCTGTCTTCGCTATCAGTCGGATTGAAAATCTTGAGTAATAATTGTCCGGGTTTGCGGGTGCGCGCAAAACTCAAATGTTCAACAGCGGCACGCGCCATATCTTCTGCACTGTTACTTTGCAAATCATCAATCGATACATCACGGAAATATTGCTGCACAAAAGTGCGGAGCCGCTTACTCGATTTGAGAATGCTTTGCTCGGGGCATGCAGCAACTATATCGTCAATTAAGCTTTGCTTAAGATCGCTACTGCGGCGTTGCTGTACTTTGGTCACGATTGGTTCTCCAGCTGGTCAGTAGGACCAGCCCTGATTAAAGGTGCATTACAACGCTAGGCACCAGCCGACGGAGCATGGTTTGATGCCGCGCTTCACTGTGCAATACGGGTAATGAGAAATGGGAGTGGAGGGTTGGGGTATTCATTAATAATTCGGATGCTTTTTATTTGATTAACCGCCGTCTGATCGCGCCCAGATTGTGCTTGTTAAGGCGCTACGTATTCGGTTGCAAATTAGAGTTCCAGATAGTGTTTTTCCAGCGGATTTTTGGAAGTCTTCGACAATATCGTCAGCAATCAGCCAAAGCCGCGATGAATACCAGAATTTAGGGTTCCAACACGGCGAAATTATACATCAAAAAAGCGCATTGACAGCTTTTGTGGTGATATTTGAGCTAAATTTTTTCTGAGGTGGAGAAGCCCTGAAACCGGTCCCGATTTAGGTTTCGCACGCGGTCAAGCAATTGCTGCGTCATATCGCGAAATGTCGACAGATCCTGATCGTTGAGGCCCTCCAGCAATTGCTCCTCAAATTCGAGCGCCAGCGGGGCTACTTCAAGATATATAGCGATCCCCTCTGGGCTCAAATGCAATACGGAGCGACGTTTGTCCGTGGTTGCCACGCTACGTTGGATGCGGCCACTTGACAGCAGTTTGGCAACGGCGCGGCTAACAGCGACTTTGTCCAACAAAGTTCGCTCTGCAATATCGACGGCCGATGAGCCTGGAAAGCGTCCGAGAATCGCCATTACACGCCACTCCGGGATTGAGAGCATATGGCGATCCGCGTATATCGCGGAGATTTCGCGGCTGACTAAATTGGATAAGATTGAAAGGGTGTACGGCAAAAACTCTTCAAGCACCAGTTCACGATTAGATTTTGCGGTCATATTGGCATTAGTCAGTAAGGTTGCCGGGTTAACCGGATCCGACGAAGTATCAGGTGGCCAATCATATGCCTGCGCAAGGGTGGGGGAAAGTCTCTTGGTTGCGCGATGATCAGGCCAGGTGGGAGGCCGCCAGATAATGCCGAGATTGCATTTCAATCAGGCGACTGCTCGTTCTTTGGAACTCAAATTTTAGCCGCTCACCGGTATACAGGTTTTCGATGGGTGCGGCGGCCGAAAGAATGAGTTTGACGCGGCGATCATAGAACTCGTCAACCAGGGCAATAAATCGCCGGGCAGGATCATTTTGTCCATGGTCAAATACCGGCACGTTGGCGATGATGACGGCCTGGTACAGGCGGGCGATCTCAATATAGTCGTTTTGGCTGCGAGGGCCATCGCAAATGTCGCTGAAGTTGAACCAGGCGACCCCTTCACCGCAGCGCTGGGACTGGATTTGGCGTCCAAATATATCGATGACTGCATTTTCTATAACGTGTCCTGGAGAAACCTCGTCGAAATAGCGGTGCATATGATTATCGGCGATTGGACCCGGTGGCACGTGATAGGTCCCAGCGCGCTCCAGCAGGCGCAGTCGATAATCTGTATTGCCCTCCAATTCGATTACTGTCGTATGCGATTGCAGTAGCTCTATAGCCGGTAAAAAGCGTTCCCGTTGTAGGCCGTTACGATACAAATCCACGGGTGGCACGTTTGATGTTGCAACCAGCGTTACGCCATTTTGCAACAGGTGCTCGAGCAGGCGTCCCAGTAACATCGCATCGCCAATGTCGCTGACATAAAACTCGTCAAAACAGAAGACCCGCGTATTTTGGGCAATATCCACGGCTATTTTCTCCAGCGGATTGCTGGTGTTGTGAAATTGTTTCAGACGGTCATGGATGTCATGCATCATGCGGTGAAAATGCATGCGTTTCTTCTTCTCTATCGGCAGCGTATCGAAAAACAGGTCCATCAAAAAAGTCTTGCCGCGACCGACAGTACCCCACAGGTACAAGCCACGGATTGGTTTGGAACGCCTTTTAAAGAAGGTGCCAAACACACTCACAGAGCCGGCTTGGCCTCTAAGTTGTCGCTGAATATCGGCCAGCACCTCAACTACAGCTTCTTGCGCGGCATCATGCTGATGCCCCTCTTGCTGCAGACTTTCGCGGTAGGCTTTCCGGATGTTCCGTGTTGTCATTCTTTCCCGATTCTCAGGTGAACGTGGTTAATACATATTGCGTACGGTGTGACTGGTCGCTGTAGAGTACAGTGCCGGGTTGACTGCCGCCAGCGAGCGGTTAGTGGTGTTAGAATAACGGGGTTCACAATAAAGGAATGGCAGGTATGACTGAGACAATCGAACGCGAATCCATGGAATTTGATGTGGTTATCGTCGGAGGCGGGCCAGCCGGTTTAGCGGCGGCCAATCGTCTGATGCAGTTATCGGAAAAGACGGGCCGGGAAATTTCAGTCGTTGTTGTTGAGAAAGGCTCTGAAATAGGCGCCCATATTCTCTCCGGAAATGTTTTTGAAGCTCACAGCCTTGCCGAGCTTTTCCCTGACTGGAAAGAGCGCGGTGCGCCGCTCAATAATCCGGTCAAGGGTGATGCTGTTCATTATCTAACAAGCGCTAACAAAGGCGTAAAAGTTCCGGCGATGTTTGTGCCAAAACCCATGCATAACGAAGGTAATTACGTTATTGGACTGGGTCGCTTGTGTCAGTGGATGGGTGAGCAGGCCGAGAATGCCGGCGCAAATATCTTCCCTGGATTTGCGGCTGCCGAAGTGCTTTACGATGATCAAGGCAGGGTGCGCGGAGTTGTCACGAGTGACATGGGTGTTGCTAAGGATGGCCAGCGCAAGTCAACCTATCAGGCTGGCTATGAGTTGCTGGGCAAGTACACGATTTTCGCAGAGGGTTGCCGTGGCAACCTCGGTCAAGAGCTTGAGACAAAGTTTGATCTGCGCGCCGATGCAGATCCACAGCACTACGGCCTTGGCATCAAAGAAGTGTGGGAGGTTGATCCGGAGCTGCATCAGCAAGGTCTTGTCGAGCACACGCTGGGCTGGCCGCTGGATAATCGAACCGAGGGCGGCGGCTTTCTTTATCACGCGGAAAATAACCAGATATTTTTGGGGCTCATAGTGGCATTGAATTACAAGAACCCCTATCTCTCGCCTTTCGAAGAGTTCCAGCGATGGAAACACCACCCGCGTATCAGCAAATACCTGAAGACCGGCAAGCGCCTCGCCTATGGCGCGCGCGTCGTAAATAAGGGCGGCGTGCAGTCACTGCCCAAGCTGACGTTTCCCGGTGGCATGTTGGTGGGTTGTGATGCCGGGTTTTTGAACGGCATAAAGATTAAGGGTGCTCATACCGCAATAAAGACCGGCATGCTCGCGGCGGAAAGCGTTTTTGCCGCTTTTGACAAAGGAGATGAGGGTTATTCTGACCTTGCGGATTTTGAAATAAATGTCCGCGAGTCATGGGTATATAAAGAATTGTATGGCGCCAGGAATCTAGGTCCCGCGCTACACAAGTTCGGTGCCTTTTTCGGCTCAGCTTTTACGTTCGTGGATCAAAACATATTCCGCGGAAAACTACCGTTTACACTGCATAACAAGCATCACGATCATGAGTCTTTGCTGACTATCGATAAAGTAAAAGTGATTAATTATCCAAAGCCGGATGGCATCATCAGCTTTGATAGAAATTCGTCCGTGTTCCTGTCGAGTACCAACCATGAAGAAGACCAGCCGTCGCATTTGAAGTTGAAGGATCCTTCAATTCCGATAGCCGTCAATTTGCCGCGCTATGCGGAACCGGCGCAGCGTTATTGCCCTGCCGGTGTGTACGAGGTTATCGAGAAGGACGGGAAGGCGCAGTTCCAGATCAATGCGCAAAACTGTGTGCACTGCAAGACTTGCGATATCAAGGACCCGTCGCGGAATATAGTCTGGACAGTGCCAGAAGGCGGCGGCGGTCCCAACTACAGTGGCATGTAAATAAAGCCACGGGTAATCCGTGGCTCCATTAATGGTTCCTGACGCGATGGTTACTTAGGTTGCATCCGTATGGCGCCATCGAGCCGCACGACTTCGCCGTTGATCATGGTATTGCCGTACATGTGACAGACGAGGTCTGCGTATTCTTCAGGGCGCCCCAGACGAGGCGGAAACGGTACCTGCGCTCCCAGCGATTGTTGAACTTCTTCCGGTAGTCCGGCCATCATCGGTGTCATGAATATTCCAGGAGCAATGGTATTAACCCGGATGCCAAAACGAGCGACTTCGCGCGCGATCGGTAACATCATTCCAACAATGCCACCTTTCGAGGCTGAATATGCGGCTTGACCGATTTGTCCTTCAAATGCGGCAATAGAGGCTGTGCTCACAATAAGTCCGCGTTCGCCATCAGCATTGGGCTCATTTTTTTGCATCAAGAATGCAACTTCCTTGGTGACATTGAACGATCCAATCAAGTTAATTTGAATCGTACGATTAAATGACTCAGTGGCAAGCGGACCTTCGCGTCCGACCACTCTCGCCGGTAGCAGGATGCCGGCACAATTCACAGCCAATGTCACACCACCCATGAATTTTGCCGCGCTGGCTACAGAGCTTTTGACGTTGTCCTCGGAACTGACGTCGGTTTTGATAAAGACTGCCCGTTTACCCAATGCGGCAGCGCTCTTCGCTCCAAGTTCTTCGTTTATGTCAAGCAATGCGGCGTAGCCGCCGGCATCAATAACTCGTTTAGCCGTTGCAAGTCCGAGCCCTGAGGCGCCACCGGTAATGATTGCCTTGGCTGATGCAAGATCCATAGTGTTCTCCGATATCCTAAAATGAGTGTTTTTATTCCAAATCGACGAGGACCGCATCGGCCTCGACGAAATCGCCTTCCTTAATATGTATGCTTTTCACGGTGCCAGCAGTGGCGGCACGCAACGCGAACTCCATCTTCATGCCTTCCATGCTGACGAGTAGCTGATTCTTCTCGACACGATCACCGACTTGAATAGCTATTGATACAATCTTTCCAGGCATGGGTGCCGTGGGGTGTATGTCTTCAATTGTCTTACCCGCCTCCCAGGTGTAAGGGTCTGCAATGGCAAACTCATAACATCGTTGGTCGTAGATTACCTGCACATGGCCGGAATCTTGTATGCAACAGACCGGCATGGGTTCCCCGCCGTCAACGCATAGTTCGCCTTCATGGTGGTCGCTGAAATGCACTGCAACGTTATGCCAGTTTTGTTCATGTTCAATGCGGTAGTGGCCATTATTGCCGCGAACCTGGAAGCGCCATTCACGGCCATTATCGCGCAACACGAGTCGAGCGCCGGCATCGATCTGAATCCGCCAGGCGTCGCCAGCCTGCCATGGGCTTGTTCCATTGCGTGGGTTCTGGTTGGCACTCGCTCTGACGGCTGCGACCAGCAGCACTGCGACGGGCACATCCAGCGGTTGCACGAGTTCCGCGAGGTTGCGGTCGAGATACAGGGTGTCAATCTGTGCTTGCTCGAAAGCCGGACTGACGGCAATGCGCCGCAAGAAAGCCAGGTTATTGCCTGGTCCAAATAGAGCAGTGTGCTGCAACACATTTTGCAGCCGATCTATCGCGCTATCTCGGTTGTCGGCGTGTACACATAACTTGGCGAGCAGGGGGTCGTACCATGGAGTCACAGTATCGCCCGCATCATAGCCCCGATCCATGCGTACACCGATTTGTCCGATTGGCCATTGAAAGGTCGTAATGGTGCCGCTCGCTGGCAAGAAGTTTTGTTCGGGTCGCTCTGCGTATATGCGTGCCTCGATGGCTGAACCACGTGCCGTTATCTGTTCCTGTTTTAGCGGCAATTTTTTGCCACTGGCGACTCGAAGTTGCCATTCGACCAGGTCTAATCCCGTAATGTATTCGGTGACAGGATGCTCTACTTGCAGTCGTGTATTCATTTCCATAAAGAAAAATGATTCGTCCGCGCCGACGATGAATTCAACGGTTCCTGCGTTGCGATAGGAGACTGCCTGGCCGGCTGCGAGTGCAGCGCTATGCAGGGCATCGCGCAGATGATTGCTGATGCGCGGGGCAGGAGCTTCTTCCATAACTTTTTGGTGGCGCCGTTGTGCCGAGCATTCGCGTTCAAACAAGTGCACGAGGTTGTCGTGTGAATCGCCAAAAATCTGTACTTCGATGTGACGCGGATTTTGAATATATTTTTCGATGATTACTTCGTCATCACCGAATGAGGAGCGTGCTTCACGGCGAGCGGCCGCTAGTGCTTCTTTAAATTCTGCTTCTATGTGAACGACGCGCATGCCTTTACCGCCACCGCCGGCAGATGCCTTAATCAAGACCGGAAAACCGGTTTTGATGGCGCCGGCGGCCAGGTCGGCATCATCCTGACTGCCCTGGAAACCTGGTACGACAGGGACACCGGCAGCTTGCATAATATCTTTGGCAACGCGCTTAGAGCCCATGGCCGTGATTGTTTCTGCAGTTGGGCCGATAAAGGCCAGCCCGGCTTTTTCACAGGCACTGGCAAGCGCTGCGTTTTCGGCGAGGAACCCGTAACCGGGATGGATTCCTTCTGCATTGGTCAGCTTGGCGGCGTTAATTAGTTTATCAATGCATAGATAGGACTCACTCGCTGGCGGGTTGCCTATTGCAACACGTTCATCGGCCATCTTGACGTGGCGCGCCTGGTCGTCGGCACTTGAATGGACGGCTATAGTTCGGACCCCCAAACGCCGACAGGAATCAATAATTCGGCAGGCGATTTCGCCACGGTTTGCAATGAGTATTTTCTTGAGCATTGAGTTGTTTTACCCGGGGGTGATCAATCGCTTACATACGAAAAATGCCGTACGGAGCCTCGCCGGAATCGGGAGCAGCACAGGTGACGGCCAGTCCATATGCAAGTACGCGGCGTGTGTCGCGGGGATCAATGACACCGTCATCCCAAAGTCTCGCACTGCCATAATAGGGATTGCCCTGAGATTCATATTGGGCATTTATCTCTTGCATAAACGCGGCTCGCTCCGCTTCAGGCCATTCTTTACCGGCTGCGTCGTAGCCATCCTGACGCACAGTCGCGAGTACGTTTGCAGCTTGCTCGCCACCCATGACCGAAACACGTGCATTCGGCCAGGTCCACAGAAAACGACCACCGTAAGCTCGACCGCACATCGCGTAGTTGCCGGCGCCGTATGATCCGCCGATCACCACTGTCAACTTCGGCACAGTGGCTGTCGCCACGGCGTTCACCATCTTGGCTCCGTCCTTTGCGATGCCGGCATTCTCATACTTGCGTCCAACCATGAAGCCAGTGATGTTCTGGAGAAAGATCAGTGGCGTTCGGCGCCGATTGCACAACTCGATAAAGTGCGCGCCTTTCAGCGCAGACTCCGAGAACAGAATTCCATTATTGGCAATGATGCCTACGCGATAGCCTTCTATATTGGCGAAGCCACATACCAGCGTCTTGCCATACAAGGCTTTGAATTCATGAAATTCGGAAGCATCCACGATACGGCCAATAATTTCTCGGACGTCCGTTGGTTGTTTCAAATCTACTGGCACAACGCCGAGCATGTCGTCGCTTGCGACGAGCGGTTTGCGTGCTTCCATAATGCTGGGTGTGGCGGGTGGCGGCAATTGCTCAAGGCATTGTCGCGCCAGCAACAAAGCATGCGCATCATTTTCAGCGAGGTAATCGGTCACGCCGGATATTTTGCTGTGTACTTCGCCACCACCGAGTGACTCCGCATCCACTATTTCACCCGTTGCGGCTTTCACCAGGGGTGGTCCGCCGAGAAAAATCGTCCCCTGATTGCGAACAATGATGGCTTCATCACACATCGCTGGCACGTAAGCACCGCCTGCTGTGCAGGAACCCATGACGACCGCAAGTTGATAAATGCCACGAGATGATAATTGCGCCTGGTTAAAGAAAATGCGGCCGAAATGATCCTTGTCCGGGAATACTTCGTCCTGCAATGGCAGGAAGGCTCCGCCCGAGTCCACCAGGTAAATACACGGCAAGTGATTTTCGAGTGCTATTTGCTGCGCACGCAAATGTTTTTTGACCGTCATAGGCAGGTAGGTGCCGCCTTTAACGGTTGCATCGTTGACAACGATCATTACCTCGCGATTTGCGACGCGACCGATGCCGGTAATTATTCCTGCGGCCGGAGCTTTGTCTTCATACAGCCCATTGGCGGCGAGCGCCGATAACTCGAGAAAGGGGCTGCCGCGATCAAGCAAAGCATCAATACGTTCGCGCGGTAATAATTTGCCACGCTCGAGATGTTTTTGGCGAGCTTTTTCGCCGCCGCCAGCCGCCGTAGCTGCGAGTTTTTGCTGCAATTCGTCAACCAGCGCCTGCGCCTTCGATGTATTAGCTACAAACTCGGCGTGGTTCTTGTCCAGTTTTGATGTCAGCCTGGCCATCTAGATTGTTTCAAGGCCGATAGCGACCGCCTCACCACCACCAATGCATAGCGATGCGATCCCGCGTTTTTTATTGCGATTCAGGAGCGCGTGCAGGAGCGTTACTATAATTCGTGCCCCAGAGGCGCCGATAGGGTGTCCCAGTGCGCAAGCACCACCGTTGACATTGACCTTGTCGGGATCCAGGTTGAGATCTGCAATGGCGGCCATCGTAACGCAGGCGAACGCTTCATTAATTTCATAAAGGTCGACGTTGTCCGGGCTCCATCCCAGTTTCTTGTGCAGAGCCTTGATTGCGAAAACAGGCGCCGTCGTAAACCATTCAGGTTCCTGGGCGTATCCCGAATGTCCGCTGATGCGTGCGAGCGGTTTTATACCTCGCAGCAAAGCATCACTTTCCTTCATTAAAATTAAAGTAGCTGCCCCGTCAGAAATTGATGATGAGCTGGCCGCCGTAACGGTGCCGTCTTTGCTAAAAGCGGGTCGTAAAGTCGGGATCTTTTCTATATTGGCGCGCGTTGGACCGTCATCTTCACTGACAACCGTTTCGCCTTTGCGGGATTTTACGGTCACTGGCGCTATTTCAGTAGCAAATGCCCCGTTTCGGGCCGCGGCTTTTGCTTTGGTGACGGAAGCGATGGCGAATGCGTCTTGCGCCTCGCGGGTGAAACCGTATTTAACCGCCGTCAGTTCTGCAAAGTGGCCCATCATGTTGCCGTCATACGGATTTTGCAGTCCGTCGAAAAACATGTGATCGAGTACTTCCTGATGCCCCATGCGATAACCTTCGCGGGCCTTAGGCATGAGGTACGGTGCACCGCTCATACTTTCCATGCCGCCGCAGAGGACAATCGCAGCACTTCCTGCCGCAATGAGGTCATGTCCAAGCATGGTTGTTTTCATGCCGGAGCCACAGACTTTATTTATAGTTGTACACGGCGTGCCAATAGGGATGCCGGCCGCCAGGGATGCTTGCCTGGCTGGTGCCTGACCGAGTCCTGCGGGTAGCACACAACCCAGCAGGACCTCTCCAATGTCGGCGGGCTTAAGTCCGCAGTCGGCAATTGCAGCTGCGCTGGCGGCTGCCGAAAGATCCGTTGATTTGACGGTGCCCAGAGAGCCTTGAAAGGCGCCAAGCGGGGTACGGCGGGCGGCGACAATTACGATTGGGTCTTGCATGGTAAGTGTTCTCCAATTCTTCGATGTAACTTTATTTGCGATCTACGAGATCGACATTTTCCTGCGAGCCGACGCTGTCAACATGTTATCTGCGGCCTGTCCGCTACCAAATAAGTGCAATCCACAATTCTCGTCTCGCCGCGAGCAAGCGGCGTCGTCACTAGTGCAGCGGCAATTCTACCGCATTAGCCCGCATTAAAAAGAAGCATAGGCCCGTCAGGGAGGTGCGCTGCATCATCTCTACATATTTCGAGGACTGTCCGCCAGGTCAATCCTGCGATTGCGAGGTTGAAAGGAGATCTGGCTCACTTACGACGGCCAACATGCGCTCGCGGGAGAGAGTTGCTAGCGAGCGGCTGGACCTGTATGCGATGTCACTGGTCGGAATTGGCTCCAGGACCTCGATAGATAGCTTACCCGGGACCGGCAATCGCCGGTTTGCGGGCATCATTTGCCGGGCGCCTTCAATAATGACGGGCACTACGGGCAGGGCTCCTTTGATTGCGGCTGAAAACGCGCCGGCCCGGAAAGCGCCGAGCCCGGGTTCGAGCAGAAAAGTCCCTTCCGGGAAGAACGCGATCGACTCTCCTGCCTGCGCAGATTTCACAATGGCACGCGCATCACGGGTGCTTTTTTCGGCGACAAAGCGCTCAACAAACTTGGAACCTATGCGCCGCAGCATGAAACTCACAAAAGGCATTTTTTGCATTTCACCCTTAATGACAAATGCGAAGCGCGGTGGCAGGAATGCCTGCAAAATTATGCCATCGAGGTAACTGGCGTGATTGGCTATCACGACGCAGTGATCTACCGGGAGATTGTGCATTCCCTCTACACGGCAGGGGGTAAGAGTCAAAGTGAATACCGATCGAGCAGCAACCTTCACCCACTTGCGGCGCCCGGCGAGGGACGGCACGAATAACGCCGCAAGAATGCCGAACAAAACGCAGCCGACCAGCACCAACCATCCGTAGATGCCAAATATAACCAGTGCAATGTTACGTACTATTCTCATTCTTCGATGTCGCCTCGGAATCGATGATTTGCCCAAGTTGGCGGTGTGATTCCCAGCCAGCACGCTGCCGTGACAGCGTCAAATCAGCTTTATGTTAACGGAATGCCTATTATGTGACAGCGATCACGCCTCCGCTAACGCATTGGAAATATAGTGAATTCATTGAAAGTCGCGAAGTTGACGACTAGTTCTGGACCTTGCCCACGTGAGGTTGGAAAACGTATTAATTGCCTGCGCGGCGCATAATACGCTACCAGTTCACGGTTTTGGGAGTCCCGACAAAGTATCGTGATAGTTCGCTTCTTTACAAGAGGCGGTTTGATACGGTCACCAAAGTGGTAGTGAAGGAACATGGCAACAACGGCACAAAAAAAATTGGCAAAAAATGAAGCGATGAGCTCCGAGGAGCTAATCGATCGTTTTCTTGACGCTATCTGGATGGAGCGCGGCTTGTCAGTTAATACACTGGGAGCCTATCGAGCTGACCTGATGGCACTGAACAAGGATCTTGCCAAGCTTGGTGTCGTCGTTGAAGTCGCCGAAAAATCAGATTTGCTGGATTTTATTGCCTGTCGCGTTGAAGGCGGCTCCAAACCCCGTTCCACCGCTCGGCAGTTATCAAGTTTCCGCCGTTTTTACCGCTATTTGATGCGCGAGGGGTACCGCACCACGGATCCAACCGCCGACATCGAAATGCCTCGGATTGGCCGGTCTTTGCCGAAGACCCTGACCGAAGATGAGGTTGATGCATTATTGCAAGCGCCAAATACTGATGAACCGCTCGGTCATCGTGATCGCGCGATGCTGGAACTCCTTTATGCGACAGGATTGCGTGTATCTGAGCTCATTAGCTTGCGCCAGTCACAGGTCAATTTTAACCAGGGTGTTTTACGTATCATTGGTAAAGGTGATCGTGAACGCCTGATCCCGCTTGGCGAAGAATCGCTGCACTGGCTAAAAGAATTTTTGGAAGGCCCGCGCATGGAAATTTTGCTGGAGCGGCAGACTGAATACATGTTCCCGACCCGCCGTGGAAACTCTATGACCCGGCAGGCGTTTTGGCACATTATCAAACGTTACGCGCAAAAGGCTGGCGTCGAGAAGAAGATGTCACCTCACAGTCTGCGCCACGCATTTGCAACCCATTTGCTGAATCACGGAGCAGATCTGCGCGTTGTGCAGTTACTCCTGGGGCATAGCGATCTCTCGACGACTCAGATATACACACATGTAGCGCGGGAACGCCTCAAAGATCTGCACGGGCAGCACCACCCACGCGGCTAGTGCCTCCAGGCAATCGGCTGCGCACACCAATAACTCTGATACAATCCGTCCGCGATAGGGAACCCGCGATGCTAATGCCGGGTCAAACTTGTCCTCAGGTGGGTCAATACCCCGTTTTTTTAGTGAGAGGTTTTTTGCATGGGAATGTTCGGTAAGCGAATTGCAGTACTTGCGGCATTAGTTGTTTTTTGCAATGCGGCACTGGCTGAGGAATTGGCTGTTGATTCAAAGTTGGCGGCAGTTCGCGTAACGATTTCAACGATGTTCCCCGAAATTAAGCCGGAAGATGTTATTCCGAGCCCGGTTGACGGCTGGTTTGCAATTAATAAAGGCACCATCGTGGCGTATGTTTCTGCGGACGGTAAATACCTGTTGCAGGGTGACATCATTGATTTGCAGTCCCAACGCAATATCACTGAGGACAGTCGCAACGTTTCTCGCAAGAAATTGATAGATGCAGTGCCTGCGGAGAATTACATTACATTCAGCCCCGAGAAAGTTCGTCACAGCGTGGCCGTTTTTACCGATATTGACTGCACCTACTGCAGACGCCTGCACAGTCAAATTCAGCAGTACCTCGATCAGGGTATAGAAATTCGTTACCTGTTATACCCGCGCAATGGGCCGAATTCCAAAGCATGGCAGGACGCAACTGATGTCTGGTGTGCCAAGGATCGTAACAAAGCTTTGACGCTGGCGAAGCTGGATCAGAAGTTCGAAACATCGAGCTGCGACGCGTCAATAATTACGAAAAATTACGCTCTCGGCGGCGACGTAGGATTGCGCGGTACGCCCGCAATCATGCTTGAGGATGGCACGTTGGTTAGCGGCTATTTGCCGGCTTCACAGCTCGCCAAAGCCCTCGATTCAGCGGCCGATTAGCGGCCTAATAACGTTTCCTTTCTGCGCGTCCGAGATGGACGCCGTTATTCTCGCCACTGTCTTCCAGGTAGCGTTGGAGCGCGTAAACGCCACTGGGAAACGCAATTTCAGACCAGGGTATTTCGTCAGCTGCAAATAGCGCCACCTCCAGGGATTCTTCCCCGGCTGCGAAATTGCCACTAAGGCTAGCGGTAAAAAAGACATGCACCTGCCCCGCGTGTACAACATCGACGGAGGCGAACAAGTGACCAACCTCGACGATGGCACAGGCTTCCTCGAGAGTCTCCCGAGCAGCACCTTCCGCCATGGTCTCATCGAGCTCCATAAACCCTGCCGGTACTGTCCAGTATCCTTTGCGAGGCTCTATGGCTCGGCGGCAAAGCAGGATTTTTCCATCCTTCTCTGGAACGCAGCCGACTACAATCTTGGGGTTCTGGTAGTGAATTTCACCACAATCATCGCAAATCCAGCGATGGCGATTGTCACCTTGCGGGATTCGTTTGCTGAGCAGGCTGCCGCATGATGAACAATGTTTCATAAGTCTAATTGCAGTAGCGGCGAACGCCGCTCGCTGTAAACTGTCGAAATTTAGTGGTGCCGGGAGCGAGAATCGAACTCGCACTCTGTTGCCAGAACCGGATTTTGAGTCCGGCGCGTCTACCAGTTCCGCCACCCCGGCGCGAAAGCCGGTAAGTATAAGCGTGGTCGCGGTCGGCCGCCACAATTTATATGACTTTGCGACGTTTTTTCTTTGCGGCGCATCTAGGCTAACAAGATATGAGCAGATTTACCGACATTGAGATTGATCCCGGTATCGTGAAACGAGCGGCGCGCGGTGATGCGCGGGCCCATGCCGTAATTTATCGCGCGTTCGCCACACCGGTCTATTCCCTATGTTTGCGACTCACTCGAGTACCTTCAAATGCTGAAGACCTGCTGCAGGACACATTTATAGAAGTAATGCGGAGTATCCCCGGTTTTCGGGGCGAGGCCGCGCTTGGCAGCTGGATTCGACGTGTAGCACTAAGCAAGTGCTTGATGTTTTTGCGTTCTTCCTGGCACAGCAAAGGCCAAAGTCTGGAAGATGACTGGGAGGAAGGCCCGCAAGGTCGACAGCAGGACCTGAGTCGTCGCAGCAGCATAGACAACGCGATGGATCTGGACGCAGCACTCGGCGCGTTGCCATCTGTCAGCCGGTCGATTGTCTGGTTGCACGATGTCGAGGGTTATACCCACAAGGAAATAGCGGACTTGATGGGAAAAACGGAAAGCTTTTCAAAATCGCAATTATCGAGAGCGTATCAACGATTGCGACCGCTACTTGAGCAGGTCGAGAACACAACTTGCGAAAACCCTATTGAGGGCCTCCTGCCAGGAGGTTGTTGAGCAATGATGAAAGAAAGCACAGTGAATACAGCTGAAAAAATTATCGGTGTCAGTGAAGCTGAAGCCGAGAGGATTCGTCGCGCAATTCAAATGCAGCCGGACACAGTGCCACCGCGCGCTGTCTGGAACCGCATTGAGGAGCTCGGACGAGCCGAAGGCCTGCTGAACAATGGGCGTCGCCGCCTTGTCGTTCGCTGGCTGGCAGGTGCCGCGGTTGCGGCAACGGTCGCAATGATAGCGATCAGCGTGCCCGGCTTGGTTGTGTTAGACAATGGCCATCCCTTTGACACGGTGCCGGAGTACGTTGCCGAAACACCCAGCCTGGCTGTGCCTACGTTGCAAATGTTGAAAGTGCAATCCCAAGAGTTGGAGCGGGATTTGCGGGCGATGCCCAATCAGCCAAGAGTCATGCGTGCCAGCACGGCCGCGACCATGGCGCAAATCGAAGATCGGATTGCGATGATTGATTACCAATTGAATTACCCAGGTTCGCAGATGACGGTCGAACAACATCGTTATTACTGGCAGGAACGGGTCAGATTAATGAATGTCCTGTTGCAGCTGCGTTATGCGCAAGCGCGGAAAACGGCTTTTTAGCCGCGGTGCAACAGGTCTGGAGCACGATAAATCTCTTGAATGAGGAGACAGAAAATGCGGGTTACTAAAAAGATTTTGACACTGTGCGCAAGCGTACTGCTGGCACTGCCATTGATCGCCGGCGCCCAAACAAACACTGATAAAGATGCCATGCGTGATGCGCATCGCAAGCTAGAGGAAGCCGCGAAGCAAATGCAGGATGCGAACCATGGTTCTGAGGAGGCAATGCTTGAAGCCGAAAAGCGGATGGAAGAAGCGGCTCAAGAAATCGCAGAACTAAGCCGGGACCGTACCGCAATGGTGTGGTCGATGAATAATGCCCAGTTAATAAGAGCAGGCGATCGGGCTCGTCTCGGCGTCATGCTTGATGCCAAGGATAGTGAGGGCCCGGTTAGCGGCGTCAGCATTGCTGGCGTGACGCCGGGCGGAGCGGCTGAACAGGCGGGGCTCGAGGCTGGCGACGAGATCATCACCATTAATGGCGAGTCGTTTAGTGCTGATAGCAGTGAGCGGGCAAGTGAAATGTTGATCGAATTTATGGCTACTGTTAAAGCCGGTAACGAGTTATCTCTGACCTATGTACGTGCAGGTAAATCGAAAACCGTTAAGGTTGTGCCGCAAGAGGGTTCAGCAATTCTTGAGTTTCGTCGCGAAAGCCGGTTGCCGAGAATGTATGCGCCGCGCGGTCTCCCGGGTTCAGGTCCAAACAGGTTTCTGATGTTTGGCGACGATCGTGGTTGGGGCGATATGGAATTGGTGTCGCTGAGCAAAGAGCTTGGTCGATATTTTGGTGCCGAAAGCGGGTTGCTTGTGATTAAGGCGCCTGGCGAACGTTCGCTGCAATTGCAGGATGGTGATGTCATACAGAGTATTGATGGGCGTGAGCCACAGTCGGTGCAGCATGCAATGCGAATTCTGGGGTCGTACCAGTCCGGCGAAAAGCTTGAGCTGAAAATCATGCGGGATAAGAAGCGTAAGAAGATTACTGTTGAAATTCCGGAAAGTGATCATGAAATGGAATGGCATCAGGCCCCGACAGATAAAGGCCCGGTCATCCATAAGGAAATCATTATCAAGCCACCCAAAGAACGTACCTGATTGCACCAAACCTGGCCTGAATAAACGGCGGGGACCATCAAGGTCGCCGCCGTTTTGTTTTTGGGCTGACTATATAAGGGGTGGCCAGGAAGGTTCTCTCTGCTACCATGCGCGCCCATGCAACTAACTGATTATGATTTTCTACTGCCGGATGAGCTTATAGCGCGCTACCCATTAACAGAGCGCAGCGCCAGCCGTCTCCTGTTGCTGGATGCTCGGGAAGGGGAGCTCGACGATCGGAAGTTCGTGGACTTGCCCGAATTTCTCCGCGCTGGGGATTTGTTGGTGCTGAATGATACGCGGGTGATCCATGCACGACTCGCAGCGACCAAGGATAGTGGCGGCAAGGCAGAGATTCTCATCGAGCGTGCCCAGGATGAGTGCACGGCGTTAGCTCATATTCGGGCTAGTAAGGCACCGAAACCGGGCAGCGGCTTGCGTCTGGCCGGTGGCGAAAGAGTGGATGTGCTAGGTCGCGCCGCTGATCTGTTCTTGCTGCGATTCTCAACGCCTCTGTTACCCTTTCTTGAGCGGCATGGAGAAGTGCCGCTGCCCCCATACCTGCATCGTGATGCTGATTCTGCAGACGAGGTGCGTTATCAGACAGTATATGCTCGGGTGCCGGGTGCAGTGGCCGCGCCGACTGCCGGTTTGCATTTCGACGAAGATATGTTGGGTCGGTTACAAACAGCCGGAATTGAGCATTGTTACGTGACCTTGCATGTCGGTGCGGGAACATTTCAATCATTACGGCCCGAAAATATTGCCAGCGGTCGCTTGCATGCGGAGCGAGTGGCGGTTGGGCAGGAGACTTGTGATGCAATCGCCAAGACACGTGCCGCTGGTGGCCGCGTGATTGCCGTCGGAACCACGGCTGTGCGCTCCCTTGAAACGGCGTCGGCAAGCGGCGTTTTGAAGCCTTATCAGGGCGAAACCGAGTTATTTATCATGCCCGGTTACCAATTTCGCAGCGTTGATTTGATGTTGACTAATTTCCATTTGCCGCAGTCGTCGCTTCTCATGCTCGTGTCTGCTTTTGCGGGTCGTGAATTTGTGTTGTCCGCGTATCGACATGCGGTCGAGCAGCGCTATCGTTTTTTCAGTTATGGTGATGCCATGTTAATTACTCCGCCAGGAATAGCCGCCTGATGCATTACGAATTAATAAATACAGACGGATTGGCGCGGCGCGGCCGCGTGGTATTTCGTCGCGGTATCGTCAATACGCCGGCGTTCATGCCGGTCGGCACCTACGGCTCAGTCAAAAGTGTAACACCGGAAGAGGTGCGGCAAAGCGGCGCAGAAATCCTCCTCGGTAATACCTTTCACCTTATGCTTCGGCCGGGTGAAGACATCGTTCGCAAGCACGGTGGACTGCATGAATTCATGAACTGGAATGGCCCCATCCTCACAGACTCCGGTGGCTTTCAGGTATTTTCATTGGCGGCCATGCGCAAGCTATCCGACGAGGGTGTGCGCTTTCGGTCACCTGTCAACGGCGATGAGGTGTTTTTGACTCCGGAGCGTTCCATGGAGGTGCAGCATCAGTTGAATTCCGATGTGGCTATGATTTTTGACGAATGCACGCCGTATCCTGCAACAACGGTTGAAGCTCGTGATTCGATGCACTTATCGCTGGGGTGGGCGCGACGCAGTCGAGATCGATTCGATGCCTTGCGCGAGGATGCACCGGAGCGAGGTGAATCGTTATTCGGAATCGTCCAGGGCGGTATGTATGAGGATTTGCGCCGCGAGTCGCTCCAGGGCCTGCAGGACATAGGCTTTGACGGTTATGCCATCGGCGGGTTGGCGGTTGGTGAACCGGAGGCAGAGCGTCTCGCTGTACTCGAATACCTGGGTCCGATAATGCCGGTAGAGCGCCCTCGTTATCTGATGGGGGTCGGTACGCCAGTCGATATTGTCGATTCCGTCGTGCGCGGCGTGGATATGTTTGATTGCGTCATGCCTACTCGCAATGCTCGTAATGGACACCTGTTTACCTCAGGAGGCGTGGTCAAAATCCGAAATGCCTGCCACACTGAAGACACGTCGCCGCTGGATCCTCTATGTGATTGTTATACTTGCAAAAACTACTCTCGATCTTACCTTCGGCACCTTGAAAAATGCGGTGAAATGTTGGGTCCGAGACTCGCGACCATTCATAACTTGCATTACTACCAAAATCTGATGATGCAGATTCGTTTGGCGATCGAAGAGGGGCGTATGCAGCGGTTTGCCGACGACATTCGGGCTATCTATCGCCAAACACCATAGCGTGCCGATGTTGTGGCATAATAGCGCGCTAATTTTTCCACCGGGTACCAATTCGGGGCCCGCACCACATTGAAGAGAATTATGGACTTTTTCATTACTAACGCACATGCCGCTGCCGCGGGCCCCCAGGCTGATCCTTTTGGTTTCCTTCTGCCTATGGTGGTTATTTTCGGCGCATTCTATTTTCTACTTATTCGTCCCCAGCAAAAACGCCAAAAGCAACACGGTGCAATGGTTGCAGCCTTGGCAAAAGGTGATGAAGTGGCAACATCTGGTGGGATTCTTGGCAAAGTAACATCAGTTAGCGATCACTATGCGACCTTGAAAATTGCCGATAACGTCGAAATAAAGGTACAGAAGACGACGATTTCCGCGGTGCTGCCGAAAGGCACAATTGACGCCGCCTGATTTTATTAGCGATTCCTGAGAAGCGATCTTAATGAACCATTATCCTGCATGGAAAAACCTGCTGGTGCTCGTGCTCGTCATTGCCGGCATCTTGCTGGCATTGCCCAACATATACGGTAGTGCACCCGCAATTCAGATTGTCCGGACCGATGACGCTGCATTAGCCGCGCACGCTCTCGAGAACTTTCAACAGACGCTTGACGCGAAAAACCTGTCACCGTCCAACGCATACATGGAAGACAGCCGTATCGTATTTCAGTTTGCAGACGTCGATACCCAGCAAAAAGCTGGCACGGTAATTCGTGAAAGCTATGGCAGCAACTACGGCGTGGCATTAACGCTCGCTCCGAAATTGCCCGCTTGGCTGCGCGATATCGGTCTTGCACCGATGAGTCTGGGCCTGGATTTACGGGGTGGCGTTTACTTCCTGCTGGAAGTTGACATGGATACGGCTATTACTAACCGCCTGACGCTGTATGAACAGGATTTTGATGAGCGTTTGCGCGACGCGCGTATTCGCCATCGGGTTGAATTGCAGGATCAGACAATTCGTGTGCGGGTTTCACGCGCCGAAGATCTGGAGCAGACTCGCGAAATCATCAACAAAGCTGACAGTGATGTCCTCATTCTTGATGGTACTGATGGCAAGTCATTGCTGGTGCGGATGACCGAGCAACAGATCAAGGCCCGCCAGGATTTTGCGATTGAGCAAAACATAACAACGCTGCGTAATCGTGTGGATCAGCTCGGTGTTGCCGAGCCGTTAGTTCAGCGCCAGGGCGTTGATCGCATCGTCGTACAGTTGCCCGGTGTGCAGGATCCTAATCGCCTCGACGAAATATTGACCGCAACAGCAACTCTCGAATTCCGTCTGGTCGATCAGGACGGCAGCAGTCCCGGTTCACGTCGTTACCAGGGTAGATCCGGCGAAAGAGCACAAATGCTGAAGCGGGAAATAGTGGCTTCGGGTGACCAGATTATCGATGCTGAATCAGGCTTCAGTGAGGGTTCGCCGGCGGTATTTATTACGCTGGATGCGGCCGGTGGCGAGCGTATGCTCGAAACCACGCGATCCAACGTGGGCAAGCCCATGTCGTCGGTATTTATCGAGACACGGCGCGAGTCCAAAGTTGTTGACGGTGAAACTATTTCTCGAGTCATCAAGACCGAGGAAATTATCAATACGGCGGTAATTCGCGGTATTTTCAAGAACCGTTTTCAAATCTCCGGCCTGACTCCGGGCGAGGCACGCGACCTTGCATTGTTGTTGCGTGCAGGTGCGTTGGCTGCTCCGGTATTTAAAGTGGAAGAACGGACCATCGGACCAAGCCTTGGTCAGGATAATATCGACCGTGGCTTCGAGGCCGTTCAGGTTGGTTTTCTGATGGTGGTTCTGTTTATGTTGGTTTACTACCGCTGGTTCGGATTTATCGCCAACATCGCGTTGTTCTCCAATCTCGTCTTTATCGTCGCATTATTGTCCTTGTTACAGGCGTCATTAACGTTGCCGGGTATCGCCGGTATCGTCTTGACCGTCGGTATGGCGGTCGATGCCAACGTACTTATTTTTGAACGCATCAGGGAAGAGCTTGCCAACGGTGTGTCGCCACAGGCAAGTATTAGCGCGGGTTACGAAAAGGCCTTCTCGTCTATCGCGGATGCCAACATAACGACCCTGATCGCGGCCATTGTATTGTTCGCTTTTGGTACAGGGCCTATCAAAGGATTCGCGGTGACTTTGTCGCTAGGAATCATAACGTCGATGTTTACGGCAATCGTTGGTACGCGGGCGATAGTGAACCTCGCTTTCGGTGGCAGAAAATTGTCACGCGTGTCGGTGTAAAACGATGAAGATAGTTAACGATAAAACAAATATTGATTTCATTAGTGTCAGTCGTCGTCGTGTGACTGCCGCCATTTCGGTCATCCTTGTAGTTGTATCTCTTATTTCGATCGCTACCCGCGGACTGGAGTTGGGCATCGATTTCACCGGTGGTGTGCTGATTGAGGTTGGCTATCCAGGCGATGCAGACCTCAACAAGATTCGCCAAATTCTGGCTCAGGCGGGGTATCCCGATGCCCAGGTGCAGAGTTTCGGTTCGGCTGACGATGTGATGATGCGTTTGCCCCCGCAGTCCGAAGGCACTGACTCCAGTGCTATTCGCGATTCGATCAGAGACGCCTTGGCGGCTGATGAACCAGCGGTTGAGTTGCGTCGCGTAGAGTTTGTTGGACCCCAGGTCGGAGAGGAGCTGACAGAGCAGGGCAGTCTTGCAATGATTTTCACATTGCTGATGATTTTTGCGTACGTCATGTTCCGTTTCCAGTGGCGTTTCGCCGCTGGCGGCGTACTTGCCTTGGCGCACGATGTCATCATCACGGTCGGCTTCTTCTCGGTTTTTAGGTTTTCATTTGATTTGTCTGTTTTGGCTGCTGTACTAGCCGTTGCAGGTTATTCACTCAATGATACGGTCGTTACTTTCGATCGAATTCGTGAGAACTTTATTCAGTTACGCGGGACCGAACCGGAAGAGGGTATCAACATTTCGATCAACGAAATGCTGTCGCGAACGATTATTACCGGCCTGACAACTTTGATTGTGTTGATCGCATTGTTTTTGTTGGGCGGTGAGTCTGTCAGTGGATTCTCGTTGGCGTTGATCGTCGGTATCGTAGTGGGTACCTATTCGTCGGTGTACATCGCGAGTTCAACGGCGCTGGTGCTCGGTGTGAGTGCGAAAGATTTACTGCCGCCGGTACACGATTCCAGCGAAATAGACGAACTGCCATAATCTTGTGACCCGGGGGTTCGCTCCCGGGTTATTTTGCTCCGCCGAATACTTCTTTGATCTCGGGGGCAAAAGTTCGTGCCAGTGCGGCATAGATCTTTGGGTTGCCAGTCAATACGTGGCCAGTATCGAGAAAATCTTCACTGCCATCCAGACCGCTGATGATTCCACCTGCTTCGCGAACGATCAGAGCACCTGCAGCAAGATCCCAGGGGGCCAGTCCACTTTCCCAGTACCCGTCAAGGCGGCCTGCTGCCACATAGCACAAATCCAGTGCGGCAGAACCGGCGCGACGAATGCCGGAGGTAGTGTTGATCGCTTTCTTGAGCATTCGCAGGTAAGGATCCAGCGCCATGCTGTTGTCACGGAATGGAAAGCCGGTTCCGATAAGAGAGTTTTCTAAAGTTGTGTGTTTGCTGACCCGAATGCGATGCCCGTCAAGTTGAGCGCCCTCTCCGCGAGAGGCGCTAAACAGTTCCTGACGCATCGGATCATAAACGGCTGCGTGCTCGATTCTGCCTTTATGAATGAGTCCGATGGACACTGAGAATACTGGAAAGCGGTGCAGGAAATTGGTGGTGCCATCGAGCGGATCGATTACCCACACATAGTCGGATTCGCCCTGCTTGCCACTTTCTTCAGCAAGGATGGCGTGATCGGGGTAGTGTTTTTTAATAGTGTCAATAACTGCTTGTTCTGCAATACGGTCGGCATCACTGACGTAGTCATTACGGGCTTTGCGATCGATTTTTAGTCGTTCGAGCTTGTTCAGACTGCGAATAAGTGTATCGCCACCGGCGTGGGCGGCCATAATGGCCACGTTGAGCAAAGCATGCATTTTTAATTCCCGACATATTTAGAAAGAGCATTCGCCGACAACTGGACGGCGAGGGCGCTAGAATACCAGACCTTGGCTAAGACGAACGGATTTTGCAGATAAAATTATAGTTTATGAATATCCGAATCATATTATTGGGCACGAGCCATCCCGGCAATATAGGTGCTGTGGCACGGGCAATGAAGAACATGGGGCTGTACGAACTTGTGTTGGTAGACCCTTGGTATTTTCCTCATGCAGACGCAACTGCCAGAGCTTCCGGCGCCGATGACATCCTCGAATCCGCACGTGTAGTCGCGACGCTTGATGAGGCGCTAGCCGATTGTGTCTATGTAGCCGGTGCCAGTGCGCGTTCGCGGAGCATAGACTGGCCATCGCTACCGCCACGTGAATGTGCCGCCCGGTTGCTAAAAGAAAGCGCCAAGGGAAAAGTTGCTGTTTTGTTCGGACCCGAGAAGTCCGGACTGACCAATGAACATCTCGATCGCTGCAATACGTTGCTGACCATTCCTACCAATCCCGAGTTTGGTTCTTTGAACCTCGCTATGGCCGTGCAGGTGATGACCTACGAGTTACGCGTTACTGCGGGCACCGAAATTATTGCGGCCCCTGAGGACGCGGTACCGCTGGCGACGGGCGAAGAGCTTGATTATTTTTACAAGCATCTGGAGCAGGTTTTGACCGACAGCGGGTTTCTGAAACCGCATAATCCACGCCAACTCATGAGGCGGCTGCGGCGGTTTTTTGCCCGGGCCGAGCCTGATAAAAATGAAATCAATATATTACGAGGCATACTGACCGCCCTTGATCCCGGGAAGAAACAGTGATGGTTAAGGCGGCAGCAAATCGTTTTATCTACCTGGACTACGCAGCGACTACGCCGGTTGATCTTCAGGTTGCCGAGTTCATGGCGGGCTTTCTGACTCGGGAAGGGGTTTTCGCTAATCCCTCTTCGATCCACGCTCCTGGACAGCAAGCTGCCAGGGCGGTCGAGATTGCGCGTGAACAATTGGCAGGCTTGTTAAATGTGCGCCCAGCTGACCTGATCTGGACGTCAGGTGCGACTGAGTCGGATAACCTGGCGATCATCGGGGGAGCCCACTACCGGGGCCGTCGCGGCAAGCATCTGGTTACGATGAAGACCGAGCACAAGGCGGTTCTGGATGCCTTTGCGGCACTCCAGCGTGAGGGATTTGAAGTCAGTTATGTAGCACCGAATGAATCGGGACTGGTCTCGATGGATGTGCTGCGAGCCGCGTTGCGCGAGGATACACAGCTTGTTTCTATCATGTACGTCAACAATGAAACCGGGGTCGTTCAGGACATAGAGGCGATCGGCAATATCTGTCGTGAGCGGGACATCCTGTTTCATGTCGATGCCGCCCAGGCGGTTGGTAAGGTTGCACTGGATCTGCAGGCGCTGCCGGTGGATCTGTTGTCGCTCACTGCTCACAAATTCTACGGACCCAAAGGTATCGGCGCGCTGTACGTTGCCAACAGACCGGGTTGCCAGGTCGAACCAATTCTATTCGGAGGTGGCCAGGAGCGCCGCCTGCGACCGGGCACATTGCCGGTACACCAGATCGTCGGGTTGGGTCTTGCCGCTGAGTTGGCGGCTTCTTCGCTGCAGGATAACTGGTTGCATATGAGCAAGTTACGGCACCGCCTGCTTGCCGGCATAAGTCAATTACCGGGCCTGCTGGTCAATGGCGATGAATCCGAGCGTAGTTACCCCGGCATTTTGAATATCAGCGCTCTTGGCGTGGAAGGTGAAAGTCTGATGCTGGCGTTGGCGCCGGTGTGCGTCGCGAGTGGATCCGCCTGCAATGCAAAAAATGCCGAACCCTCTTACGTATTGCGGGCGCTCGGTCGTGATGATGCGACGGCCCAGTCGGCCATTCGCTTCAGTTTCGGTCGCTATACGACGTTGGCTGAGGTCGATTTCGCGGCCGCTCGTTACTGCGAGGCAATTGTCAGCTTGCGGTCTATTGCGAAAGGGCTGGAGTAACGGCTAGTGGCTGATCGCGATGTTGCCTACAACGAAAGGGTCCTGGAGTGCTTCAGCGCACCACGGCATGCAGGCCCATTGACCCCGGGCGGCCCTGTTTATTCTGGTCGGGCGCAGGAATCGGCCGCTGGTGCACGGGTTGTCCTTCTCTGCCACTCCGATGGCGACCATATTTCCGAGATGCGCTTTAGTGCCTGGGGCTGCCCCCACTTTATCGCCGCGGCGGAGTGGCTCTGCAGGGAACTTGAATCGCAACCGCTCGCACAACTGAACGAATTTGATATTCGCAGTGTCCAACGCTTATTGGCTGTACCTGTTGAGAAAACAGGCCGTATACTAACCCTTGAAGATGCGCTCGAGGCACTGAAGGCCTCGCTTTCGCAACCCAAGACTCAGTAAAAAACGTAGGGAAATCATGGCAGTAAGTTTGACAGAATCCGCAGCAGAGCGAGTAAGGAACTACCTGTCGGAGCGCGGCGAGGGTATCGGATTGCGCGTCGGAATCAAAAAGACTGGCTGTTCCGGCTATGCCTATGTGGTCAACTACGCTGACCGGGTCGACGCTGCGGATGTTATTTTCGAGCACTACGGTGTCAAGGTGGTGGTAGATGCGAAGGCGCTGGAACTGATTGATGGCACCGAGGTCGATTTCGTCAAGCAGGGGTTAAATGAAGCATTCCAGTTCAGAAATCCCAACGTAACCGGGCAGTGCGGTTGCGGTGAGAGCTTTAGCGTCTGAGGCGCCGGGTCGGCAGCCAGGTATATTAAGTTCGCTCTCGCTGATTCATTGCTTGAGAGCAATTTTCCAAGTAAAATTGAGGGTTTACGCATGGCCGGCAGTTTCCTGACCGGCTTTATTTTCGAGTTTTCCAACAAAGGAACATAAGTATGACCGTTGAGCGGACGCTCTCCATCATCAAACCTGACGGTGTGCAGAAGAATTTGATCGGAGAAATTTACAGTCGATTTGAGAAAGCCGGTTTGCAAATCGTAGCAGCCAGAATGATGCATTTAACTCGTGAACAGGCCGAAGGCTTTTACGCGGTTCACAAAGCGCGTCCTTTTTTCAATGATCTCGTCAGTTATATGACTTCAGGTCCAGTCATGGTGCAAGCGCTGGAAGGTAAAGGCGCTGTCAACAAGAACCGCGATCTGATGGGCGCGACCAATCCGGCTGATGCAGCTGCGGGCACGATCCGCGCAGATTTTGCTGCGAGCATCGAAGAAAATGTCGTCCATGGTTCTGACGCGCCAGAGACTGCCGCTCAGGAAATCGAGTATTTCTTCGCTGACGGCGGCGTTTGTCCGCGTACGCGCTAAGCGGCACTGATGACTGACGTGAACGCCGTGGTCGATAAGACAAATCTCATCGGTATGGAGCGTTCCAGGCTCGAACAGTTTTTTGCCGATATGGGCGAAAAACCATTTCGTGCCAAGCAAGTCATGCAATGGATATATCAGCGTGGCGTCACCGACTTTGACGCCATGACTGATTTGTCGCAGGGGCTGCGAAGCCGTCTCGCGCTCGTTGCTGAAGTAAATTTACCAACCGCTATTTCAGAGCACCAGTCCAGTGATGGCACTGTGAAGTGGTTGTTCAGTTCGGGTGCCGGGCAAGTTGTTGAAGCTGTATTTATTCCTGAACTGGGGCGCGGCACCCTTTGTATTTCGTCACAGGTAGGCTGCGCTATGGATTGCTCGTTTTGTGCGACGGGCAAACAAGGGTTTAATCGCAATCTATCTGCAGCAGAAATTGTCGGCCAGGTGTGGCATGCCAATAACTCCCTGCCGTTGCGCGCAAACGGCGTGCGCGCTGTTACCAATGTTGTATTCATGGGTATGGGCGAGCCGCTGGCTAACTACCGCAACCTCGTGCCAGCGCTGCAAGTATTACTCGATGATTTTTCGTATGGCTTGTCACGACGCAGAATAACGGTCAGCACCTCGGGCATCGTACCGCACATCAATCGCCTCGCAGAAGACTGCAATGTGTCGCTGGCGGTTTCCCTGCATGCGGCAAATGACACGTTGCGTGATGAAATTGTGCCAGTCAATCGCATGCACCCGATCGCCAATTTGCTGGAGGCCTGCTGGAATTACGCGGCCTTGCGGGCGAACCGTTTTATTACATTTGAATACGTTATGCTCGACGGTATCAATGATTCGATCAAGGATGCTGATGACCTGGCCGTGTTACTGCGGGGGCGGCCGGCAAAGATTAATCTGATCCCCTTTAATCCATTTCCGGGCACTGATTACCAGCGCTCGCCGGAAGCCGTCATCACGGCATTTCAAAACCGTTTACGGAGCAAGGGTATCGTGGCCACTACGCGGCGTACACGCGGTGACGATATTGATGCCGCTTGTGGGCAATTGGCTGGTAAAGTTAGCGATAGAATAAGAGTACGATTGGGCGACAAAAAAACAAGGGTGGCTAGAGCGTGAAGACGATAATTAATTTATTGATTGGCTCTGTTTTGGCGATATTACTGAGCGCGTGTGTTACGACCTCGAACGGCGTACCTAAAGTCAAAATTGATGAGCACGATGCCGCACTTAAGTATTACGAGGTGGGCGCGGAGTATTATCGCAAAGGTAGTTACGCATCTGCACGCGATCGTCTGGAGAAGTCGTTGTCACTGGATCCGCAGTTGGCCGAAGCACACTCGGTTATTGCGATGACTTATCAGCAACTCGGCGATTCAGTCAGAGCTGCTGACCATTTCAAGAAAGCGATACGTATCGCGCCGAAAAATGCAGGTGTTCGCAACACCTTCGCAGTTTTTCTTTGCCAACAGCGCGACTTTGATGAGGCCGCGAAACAATTTGATAGCGCGGTATCGTCAGGTGCCTACCGCAATCCAGAAGTAATTCTGACTAATGCCGGAGTTTGTTTGTCACAGAAGCCCGATCCTGCACGCGCCGAAGAGTATTTCCGCAAAGCGCTGACGTTCAACGCTAACTACGCAGAAGCTCTTTTGCAAATGACGTTGCTGATGTACAGCGAGGGTAACTCAATTCAAGCGCGTGCTTTTTTTGAACGCCTGTTAAGCAGCAATCCACCCACTGCAGAAATCCTTTTCCTGGGCGTGCAGATAGAAAAATCGCTCGGCGCCGATAAAACGAGTAACGAGCTAGCCGGTCGGGTACTGAGTGAATTCCCGACGTCCGCGGAAGCCAAGAAAATCCTGGATGCTGGATACGATGCAGGATGAGACCAACATCGATGACGAAGGTGCGGAGCAGGCTGGTCCATTAGCTGGTCAACTCCTTGCAGAGGCGCGGGAAAAGAAGCAGATCACTATCACCGCGGTCGCCAAGGAACTTCACATAGACGAGTTCAAGATTAAAGCTCTTGAGGAAAATCGTTTTGCGGAGCTTGGAGCACCAGTGTACGCCAAGGGCTATCTGCGTCGCTACGCTGAATTTGTCGGTGCGGATTCGACACAGGTGTTCGCCGATTATTATCGGTTGACGCGACAGGAGAGCATTCCGGCGATCGTCGTTAAAAACGACATAGCTCTTAATGGCGTGAGTCTGAGCCCAAGGATTATTCTGGTCGTATTATTGGTAATAGTGGCTGCTGTGCTTTACGTGTGGTTAGGCAGGTCAACGCCAGCGGAACAAATTGACCCGGCGCCTGCGTCTATCGTGAGTCAAGATGAGCCAAACCGGACTGTACAATTGCCTGCAGACGAGCCAGGTACAGACGTACCGCAGGCGAGCGCGGACGTCGTCGTGGAGGAGTTTCTCGGCGATACGCGCGAGCCTGACAGCGCAGTAGTTGAGCCTGTGGAAGCTATTCCCGCGCCGACTGAAACGGTGGTGCCGGCAGGTACAGATTTGCAGATCGAGCTAACATTCAGCAGCGATTGCTGGACCGAGATTAATGACGCGACTGGCCGAGCTCTATTTGTCGACCTGGCGCGGGCAGGTACAACGAAGCGTATGTCCGGCGTAGCTCCCATTCGTGTTCTGTTGGGTGATAGCCAAAGTGTTCGCATACAGGTTAACGGACGGGTATATGCCATTCCAGACGAGAGTCGCAGCGGGTTGACCGCACGATTTACGATTGATAAGCAATAACAATGAAAATCATACTAATGAAAACCTCGTCGAACGACGCTAGTCAGGCTATAGACAGTGCGAGCGGGGTGGTCTCATGAAGCCGCAACCAGTCCGGGGCATGAATGATGTCTTGCCGGAGGCTACGGTTATCTGGCAGTACGTGGAAGGCTTGGTGCGAGATGTTTTGCAGTCTTATGGTTATCGCGAAATTCGTTTGCCATTACTCGAACAGACTGAGTTGTTTCGCCGCTCGATCGGTGAGGTAACCGACATTGTCGAGAAGGAGATGTATACTTTTTTGGATCGTAATGGTGAAAGTCTTACGTTGCGACCCGAAGGAACCGCCGGAATGGCGCGTGCCGGGATTACGAACGGACTCCTCTACAACCAGAGACAGAAGCTCTGGACGTCCGGACCAATGTTTCGCTACGAAAAACCACAAAAAGGTCGGTATCGACAGTTTTACCAAATTGATGTCGAGGCAATGGGCTACGACGGGCCGGATGTTGATGCCGAGCTGATAATCATGAGCGCTCGAATTTGGGAGCGACTCGGGTTATCTCGTCTGCGGCTGGAAATCAATTCACTCGGAACGACCGAGTCTCGGCAGCAGTATCGCGAGGTGCTGGTAGCGTACTTTGAAGGAGTTCGCGATCAACTGGATGAGGACAGTCTGCGGCGCCTTGAGCAAAATCCGATGCGCATCCTGGATAGCAAAAACCCGGATCTGCGGGCAGTCATTGAGGCAGCGCCGGTAATGTTGGATTACCTGGACGAGGAGTCGCGCGTACATTTCGCTGAATTGTGTGAGATTCTGGATGCGGCGGGTATTGATTACACGGTTAATTCACGATTAGTGCGCGGACTGGATTACTATACGCGCACCGTATTCGAGTGGATCACCGATGCGTTGGGTTCCCAAGGGGCCGTATGTTCCGGTGGTCGCTATGACGGACTGGTTGAAAAGCTCGGTGGCAAGGCAACGCCTGCTATAGGCTGGGCGATGGGGGTTGAGCGACTGGTAAGTCTTTTTGAGGCTTGCGGAGGCAAGGCTCCTGATCAAAACCCGGATGTTTATGTCGTAGCCGTTGGTGATGCGGCTTTACGTGCAAGTTTCGAGTTGGTTGAAACGTTACGCGATGAAATGCCGCAGCTCAAAATCGAGCTCAATCTTGGCGGCGGCAGTTTTAAGTCGCAGCTGAAAAGGGCCGATAAATCCGGGGCGATGTTCGCAGCCATTTTGGGTGCCGACGAAGTCGCAAAGAAAGAGCTTGGTTTAAAGCCATTGCGCAGCGATGGTGAGCAACTCAGTATTCCGTTTGACAAGCTTGCGGCGGCGCTGGCGAGTCAATTGCAACAGGTTGGGTGAGACAGTCAGCGCAGGCTGACTGTTCTCGTTTCTACATTTAGATAAAGGCAAATACGTGGACGATTTACTTTCTGAAAAAGAACAGATTGAGGCTATTCGTAGCTGGTGGCAGGACAACGGCAAAATGATCGTAGCGGGACTTATTCTCGGCATCGGCGCTCTGGTCGTATGGAACCAATGGAAGCAGGGCAAGATCGATGCCGCTGAAGGCGCATCTGCCGCGTTTCAAACCATGGGTGAAGCGGTAGATGCCGGCAGGCTCGATGCTGCTGAGGCTGCCGCTGCAGAGCTTTACGACAAGTACGGTTCCAGCAGTTACGCGGTGCAGGGTCGTCTGGCCATGGCTCGTTTGTACATGGCTCAGGGTCGCGATGCTGATGCGGAGAACAGCTTGCGTGATTTGTTGGCTTTGGATGGCTATGACGAATTAAAAGATATCGCTCGGTTACGTCTTGGCAAGATTCTGTTGTATCAAGGCAAACCACAGGAAGTCATTGATATGTTGCTCGGACAAGCGAATGCCGTTTACGCGTCGCGCTATGCCGAATTGCGTGGTGATGCTTATGTGGCACTTGATTCTCCTACCCAGGCAGCTGATTCCTACCAGCTTGCTTTGCAGGAGTCGCCTGAAGCACAAACGATCGACCGTGTTCTGGTGCAGATGAAAATAAATGACCTGGCACAGGCAAGTCCCCCTGCGCCAGTTGAGACTGAGGTAACCGAGTGAAAGTGACTCAATATTTTCGCCTGTTAACAGTCGTTCTGTTGGCGGCCTCACTGAGCGCCTGCAGTATTTTTGGTGACAAAGATAAAGATGTATTGCCACCAAAAGAACTCCTCAAGTTCAAGCCAAGCCTGGCCGTCAAGAAAGCCTGGTCGGCCAACGTGGGCGGAGATGCTGAGTATTTGCGTCTTGGTCTGAGGCCGGTAGGGGACGGCAAGCGCATTTATGCGGCTGGTTCTGATGGCGAGTTGAGTGCTTTCCAGCCCGACAGCGGCAAGCGTCTATGGCGGGTGAAAACCGAAGCGAGTTTGTCAGGTGGACCTGCGGCGGCGAATGACATGGTCGTTGTGGCCAGTTCGGACGGTGAACTGATTTGCGTAAGCGCCATCGATGGACACACCTTGTGGCGCGTAAATATAGCCTCGGAGGTCTTGGCGGCACCAATAATCGCTGACAATGCGATCATCGTGCGCACGGTCGATGGCAAGCTCAGAGCGTTCGAAGCTGTCGATGGCAAGGAGCGCTGGAGCGTTGAGCAGCCCGTGCCGGACTTGTCATTGCGCGGCACATCAGCTCCTGCGCTAGTCGGCAATACAGTCGTGGGTGGATTTGATAATGGCCGCTTGATGGCCGTCGATATTACTAATGGTGAAACACTTTGGGAGGCGATGCTGTCGCCCCCCAGCGGACGTTCCGATCTTGAGCGTTTGGTGGACGTTGACTCCTACATGGTAGTTGCCGGGCAAGACGTATATGCCGCTGGCTTCCAGGGACAAATCGCCGCTGTGGCGGTCGAGTCAGGTCAGGCGTTGTGGTCACGTGAACACTCGACCTACAACGGCTTGGGTATTGACTGGAATAATTTATACGCGGTAGTCGACGAGGGAGACCTGGTTGCTTTGAAGCGCACTAATGGCGTTGAACTTTGGCGTCAGGAGGCGCTGCAGCGCCGCTGGCCGACCGGAGCTACGGCTTTTGATACGGCTGTGGCTATTGGTGACTTCGAAGGATATGTGCATTTTTTCAACGCTGTTGATGGTAGCCCGGTTGCTCGAGTACGCGCGGGTAAAGAGCCGTTAACGGGTACACCCGTAGTGATTGGTAATACATTGTTTATACAATCGGCCTCTGGTTCGCTGACCGCATTTCGAGTCGTGGCACCGAAGAAAGCCCGCAAAAAAGCACCCGATACCGCGAGCGATGGCTCCTGAGTCGTGCTGAAGAGTGTCAAGAATGCTTCCTGTCGTAGCTTTAATTGGTCGACCCAACGTTGGCAAGTCGACGCTCTTTAATCGCTTAACGCGATCTCGCGATGCTTTGGTTGCTGATTACGCGGGCCTGACTCGCGATCGCCAATACGGTTTCGGCAAAGTCGGGCCGGTTCCCTATATTCTTATCGATACCGGTGGCATATCCGGTGGAGAAGAAGGTATTAGCGAACGCATGGCGGCACAAAGTGTCCGCGGCCTGCAGGAAGCTGATGTTGCAATCGTTATCGTGGATGCTCGCGAGGGACTGACGGCCGCCGACTCCTATGTTGCCGACTTGGCGCGTCGCAGTGGCAAGAAGATATGGTTGATCGTCAACAAAGCTGAAGGCCTGGACACCGATATTGCGGCCAGCGACTTCCAGGCTCTTGGACTTGGCGATCCTATTGCGATTTCGGCGTCTCACGGTGATCGGGTCAGTCCACTTATGGACGAGATTCTGGCGCCATTTATACCCAAAGAAGATGACGAACCTGAGGCGGAAAAAGCGCCCGGCAGTGATGCATTGCGTATCGCCGTTATTGGTCGGCCGAATGTCGGCAAATCAACACTGATCAATCGTCTGATCGGCGAAGACCGCCTGGTGGTTTATGATCAGCCCGGTACGACGCGCGATAGCGTTGCAGTGCCATTCAGTCGCGACGGGAAAGACTATGTTCTGATTGATACGGCAGGTATCCGGCGGCGCGGCAAGGTTCATGAAGGTATTGAGAAATTCAGTATCGTAAAGGCATTGCAGGCGATGGAAGGAGCCAACGTCGTCATCGCAGTGCTTGATGCCCAGGAAGGTGTGACCGAGCAAGACGTCAGTCTGATGGGCCTCATTGTGCAACGCGGTCGAGCCCTGGTCGTTGTTGCCAACAAGTGGGATGGACTGAGTAACGATCAACGCAAGCACGTTAAGGAAGACCTGGAGCGACGTTTACCGTTTCTTGATTACGCTGAGCGTTTTACGATTTCGGCATTGCATGGCAGCGCGGTCGGTGATTTATTACCAGCGGTGCAGCGTGCTTTTAGAGCGGCCACCCGTGATATTGGTACAGCAGAGCTTAATGAAGAATTGGCGCGGGCAGTTGCCGCGCATGCGCCTCCGCTGGCCGGCGGCCGGCGTATTCGTCTACGCTACGCGCATCAGGGCGGGCGCAATCCACCGATTATTGTTATCCATGGCAACCAGACGGAAAAACTGCCGGATGCGTATCAACGCTATTTGATTAATTATTTTCGCAAAGCTTTTAAACTGAAGGGAACGCCGGTTCGGATACAACTCAAGACCGGCGATAACCCGTTTCAGGGCAAGCGCAACAAGCTCTCGCCGCGGCAGGAGAAAAAGCGCGAGCGCCTGATGAAATTCCATAAACGCTAGTTTTCGAACCCGCAATTGGTATTTAGATTAAGGTACCCTTTGCAAGATTAGAGGCCACCGGGTGAGACGTTATTGACATCATGAGCGCCGCAACCAAATTCATGCAGATTGAAGGCTCTTTTGTCATGCATCGTGGCGGAGTGCTTGAGTCGCCGACTATTGCCTACGAGACTTGGGGCAAGCTGAATGACAAACGGGATAACGCAATTCTCCTGTTTACGGGCTTGTCGCCATCGGCACATGCAGCATCTTCACCTGAGGACCAGGCGCCAGGTTGGTGGGAGGATATGGTTGGTCCGGGTTTGCCTTTGGACACTGAACACTACTTCGTCATTTGCGTGAATTCCCTGGGCAGCTGTTTCGGATCGACCGGGCCTGCGTCGACTAACCCTGTTACTGGCGCGACCTATCGCCTGAGTTTTCCTGTCCATACGCTTGAAGACGTGGCGGATGGTGGTTATCAGTTAGTGAAGCACCTGGGTATCGACAAGCTGCATAGCATAGTCGGTTGCTCGATGGGCGGTATGAGTGCTTTGGCCCTTTGTGTCCGTCACCCTGGTATCAGTGCCGGACTCGTGTCCGTATCGTCGGCGACCCGATCGACGCCTTTCGGTATTGCAGTACGCTCATTGCAACGGGAAATGATTCGCCAGGATTCTAAATGGGCGGGCGGTAACTACGACCCCGAGGATCCACCGATCAGTGGGCAACGGTTGGCCCGCAAGCTGGGCATGATTACCTATCGATCGGCTGCGGAGTGGGATCAACGTTTTCATCGTGAGCGAGCCAGTTCGGAAGGACACATCGGCGATTTATTTGGTTTCGATTTCGAAGTGGAATCGTACCTTGAATCACGTGCTCGCAATTTCACGGGTCACTTTGATCCAAACTGTTATCTATATTTGTCGCGCGCGTCTGACTTGTTTGACCTGGCCGAACACGGTGGCTCATTGGATGCCGGCTTTAGCAAGATACAACTGGAACGGGCGATGGTTGTCGGTGTTAGTACGGACATTTTGTTTCCGCCGCACCAACAAAAAGAACTTGCGGATGGGTTGTCGAAAGTGGTTCCGGACGTTCGCTATGTGCCGTTGGATTGTATCCAGGGCCACGATTCATTCCTGGTCAACATGGATTCGTTTCGTCCAGTCATCTGCAGTTTTTATGAAACCTGCAGCTAATAATTGGTATTACAAAGTCCTAGAGAATCTTATTAAATGAGTAAAACAGGTGTAACTGAACTGATAGCCCTGATTGATGCCGCTGTGCAAAAAAATGATGTGTCGGAAACAGTCAACGCAATAAAAGCAGATTTGTGTCGTCTGATTCGCCAGGGGCAAATTGAATTGCAGCCAGCTTTTATTCAGCCAGTGGAAGGACGATATGCGCGTCGCCTGTTGCATCGCAATGCAGAGTTGGGCTATTCGGTTGTGGTGATGACCTGGGGTCCGGGTCAGGCAACGCCAATACACGATCATGCCGGCATGTGGTGCGTTGAAGGTGTGTGGGGCGGAAGCATAAATGTACAGCAGTACGACTTATCAAAGCGAGATGGTGAGCGCTTCTTCTTTACCAAGCAAAATTCCTACGAAGCTGGCGTCGGCAGCGCGGGTTGTCTCATTCCGCCCTACGAATACCATAGCATCAGTAATCCCTGCGACAGCAATCCTGCCGTGTCATTGCATATTTATGGCGGCGATATGATCAGCTGCAATATATTCGAAGAGCAAGCGGATGGGTCGTACCGTGAAGTGTGTCGTCCTCTTGGATTTGATAATTAGGGCGTTGCAGCGGTCGCAGACAACAACCACGCCGGATTGACTGCCGTCCCGTTCAAATAGGTAGCGAAGTGCAGGTGGGGACCGGTTACTCGTCCGGTTGCACCCACTTTTCCTATAACTTGTCCGGGTATAACAGTCTCACCTTCTGCAACGACTGTCGTGTCGAGATGGCAATACATCGTAACCAAGCCCTGACCGTGATCAAGGAGCACAGTATTGCCATTAAAAAAGTAATTACCCACGGCTGTAACGATCCCAGACGCTGGGGCGTGAATATCAGTGCCCTTGCCGGCGGCGATATCCATTCCTTTGTGTGGTGATCGTGGTTGATCATTAAAGAACCGTCGTAAGCCAAAACTCGAGCTGCGCACTCCTGCGACGGGCGCAGCAAGTTCCACGGATTGCAGTGGAATATCTCGCCAGTTATTCAGGGCCGCATCGATAATTTTTCGCTCTTTGGAAATGCGTTGCAATTGATCTTCTTTGGGGCTGACGTAATCTTGATTCGTTACCGTCAATCGCTGTTCACGATAGCTGTACGGCTTAATCACTACGGTGCGGATGTCGTCCGTGCCGTCGGCTTGGGCGATAGTAATCGTAAAGTCTCCCGGTGCTTGCTCGAGTGCAACGCCAACTATCGCGGTCCAACCGTTTTCCGTTGCGATCACCAGGGCTCGCTTGCCGGTGGCTGTCACAACCTGAGGAGCAGCTTTGTTTGCCGCGGTATTCGAGATCGGGATCACGGCTATACCACCTGGGTATGGCTGGTTAGCAGGCGTCGCAGCACTGGCCACGCCGCCAAAGGCGATCAGAATTACGCTGACGCAGCGAAGAGCGCTGGCTGGTTTCACGCTTTCTTGTCCTTGTCGGACGAGGCGGTAATCGTTGCTGTGATATGACCGCGTGCGAGGCGGGCAGATATCATTTCGCCTTTCACGGCTTTGGTCGCATCGGTGAGGATGCGGCCTGTATTCGCATCGCTAACGATTGCGTAGCCGCGCTCGAGGGTCGCAAGCGGACTCACCGAGTTCAGCCCACGAGCGGCCAGTCGCAGGCGCAGCTGTAATCTTTCGATCGATCGTTGTCCGTTAGCTAGTAAATCATGGCGGAGATCCGCCAGTCGCTGCATTGTGCGTTGCACGGACAATGCAGGTGATGCCTGCAGCAATTTGCTGCTTAGCGCGCCCAGGCGCTGGCGGCGCTGCAGGGCATCATGCCGAGCCGCCAGGATGAGTCTTTCGCGAACGGCAATTAATCGCGATCGTTGTCGCTGCACTGAGTCGGCTGGCCCTGCCCGACCGAGGCGACGACTCAACCAGTCGAGCGTCTGCGCCTTGTCCGTGAGGACACGGCGGCTGAGCGCGATCAAGCGTGCGGTCGTCGCGGTAAACGTTCTTAACCACTCGGCCTGGTCTGGCACGACCAGTTCAGCGGCGCCAGATGGCGTGGGTGCCCGCAGATCAGAGGCGAAATCGGAAATCGTGAAATCGACCTCGTGACCAATGCCGGTAACGACCGGTATGCGGCTGCCGCGAATTGCGCGCACGACTAGTTCTTCGTTAAATGCCCATAGGTCCTCCAGAGAGCCGCCACCGCGTGCCACGATTAATACATCGCACTCGTCACGTTCGCCGGCGGTCGCAATGGCTTTGACGATTTCCGGTGCCGCCGCGTCGCCCTGCACGGCGACCGGGTAAATGACCACTGGAACCGCGGGGAAGCGTCGTTTCAATACGCTCAAGATATCGCGGATAGCCGCACCGCTCGGTGACGTGATGACGCCGATGCGACGGGGTAGGGCCGGCAAAGGCCGCTTGACCTCGGCGGCGAACAGGCCCTCGTCCGCAAGGCGTTTTTTCAGTTCTTCAAAGCGTCGCCGCAGTTCGCCTTCGCCTGCTGCCTCGACTTGCTCCACGATCAGCTGATAATCACCGCGCGGCTCGTAAATACTGACCTGACCAAATACGATTACTTTGTCGCCGTTTGCCAGGTTGCTCGTATTCATGCGCTGTCGCTGGCGGAAAAAGGCGCAGCGTAATTGCGCAGTTTGATCCTTAAGGCTGAAATACAGGTGTCCAGAGGCGGGGCGCGCCAGGTTGGACAGCTCTCCCTCGATCCAAAGCCGGCCCAGACCGCCCTCCAGGATGCTACGCGCCTGTCGATTAAGCTCGGTGACGGTAATGACGTCAGCGCTGGATTTGTTGGTGGGACTATTCATTGAGCCAGTATACGACATGGAGATTCGAGTCTCTTGGCAAAGATTTACCCGGGTCTTGTTTACGGCAAATTGGTGCAGGGTTACAATCGCCGGCTTATTTCGACAACCTCAGCGGTGAAGAATGCGCATAATCAAGGAAGCCTTAACTTTTGATGACGTTCTGCTGCAGCCCGATTATTCGGAGGTTTTGCCGCGGGACGTTGATCTCAGCACCTTGCTGACCCGCGATATTCGCCTGAATATCCCGCTGACCTCCGCCGCAATGGACACCGTTACCGAGGCTCGTCTTGCGATTGCGTTGGCGCAGGAAGGCGGTCTCGGCGTTATTCATAAGAACATGACGGCCTCCGAACAGGCGCGCCAGGTTCGGCAGGTCAAGAAATTCGAAAGTGGCATGGTGACCGATCCAATCACGGTTCCGCCTGATATGACCATCCGTGAAGTTATCGATCTCACCCATTCGCTGAACATTTCGGGCGTGCCGGTGGTTGCCGGTAAAGAAACGGTCGGCATTGTGACGAATCGCGATCTGCGCTTTGAAACCAAGCTGGATGCTCCGGTATCCACGGTGATGACGCCGAAAGATCGCCTGATTACGGTTCGTGAAGGTGCTGATAAGGAGGAAGTCCTATCGTTGTTGCACCGCCACCGTATTGAAAAAGTCCTGGTTGTTGGAGAGAACTTTGAATTGCGCGGCATGATTACCGCCAAGGATTTCCAAAAAGCCAAGGATTATCCGTACGCCTGCAAGGATGATCGTGGTGCGCTGCGCGTTGGTGCGGCCGTAGGGACTGGCGGTGATACCGATGAGCGGGTTGCTGAACTGGTTGCGGCTGGCGTTGACGTCCTGGTTGTAGATACCTCGCACGGTTTTTCTCGCGGTGTACTGGATCGCGTGCGCCGCACCAAGCAGCAGTTTCCGGATATGCAGGTCATCGGTGGCAATATCGTTACAGCCGGAGCAGCGCTTGCCCTGGTTGAGGCCGGTGCCGATGCGGTTAAGGTCGGTATCGGGCCAGGATCCATTTGTACGACGCGTGTTGTCGCGGGCGTAGGCGTTCCGCAAATTTCAGCGGTTGCCGAAATTGCCGAGGCTTTGAAGAAGTGCGGTGTACCGCTGATCGCTGATGGTGGTATCCGTTATTCGGGCGATATTGCCAAAGCCCTGGCGGCCGGCGCCTACACGATCATGATCGGTGGCTTGTTCGCCGGCACCGAAGAGTCGCCGGGTGAGGTTGAGTTATTCCAGGGTCGGTCCTACAAGACCTATCGCGGGATGGGCTCGCTAGGTGCGATGGGCCAGGCACAAGGGTCTTCCGATCGCTATTTCCAGGAAGCGACGGATGATTTTGAGAAGTTGGTGCCTGAGGGCATTGAAGGCCGCGTTCCCTACAAGGGCAGCATGGTGGCGATTATTCATCAGTTGCTCGGGGGTGTGCGCGCGGCTATGGGTTACACCGGTAGCCGCAACATGCAGGAAATGCGCAGCAAGCCAAAGTTTGTACGCATAACGGGTGCTGGCATGCGTGAAAGCCATGTCCATGACGTGACGATTACCAAGGAAGCGCCGAACTATCGTCGCGACTGATTTGAATAACCGGGTTTTTCTATGACCGACGCTGTACGCCACTCGTCTGCGCCAAAAGCGGACATTCATGCCCACCGTATTCTGATTCTTGATTTCGGGTCGCAATACACGCAATTGATCGCGAGACGTGTCCGCGAGTGCGGTGTCTACTGCGAAATTCATCCGTGGGATATGAACGCCGATGCTGTGCGAAATTTCGGTGCGAAGGGCGTCATTCTTTCCGGTGGCCCCGAGTCGGTGAATCTCGACAATCCGCCACATGTATCGCAAGCGGTTTTTGAATTGCCGGTTCCTGTATTGGGAATTTGTTATGGCATGCAGACGATGGCCGCGCAGCTTGGTGGCAAAGTTGAGCCGTCCAATCATCGCGAATTTGGTTACGCTGAAATTACGCCGCACGATTCAATTCTGTTGCAGGGCCTGAGTGATGCCGACAGTGCGAGTGATGCACAGCTCAAAGTGTGGATGAGTCATGGCGATCGTGTGACGGAAGTGCCACCCGGGTTTCAGATTGTCGGGGAAAGTATCAACTCGCCGCTGGCCGCGATGGAGCATGTAAAGCGTCGCTACTTCGGCCTGCAGTTCCACCCAGAGGTGACTCATACTCTGCAGGGCAAGGAAATCATTCGCCGTTTTATCCGCGACATTTGTGAATGTTCAGGTGAGTGGACGCCGGATCACATTGCCAGCAGCGCCATTGCTAAAGTCCGTGAGCAAGTGGGTGATGGCAAAGTGTTGCTCGGTTTGTCGGGCGGTGTTGATTCCTCGGTCGTAGCAGCTCTATTGCACCAAGCAATCGGCGATCAACTGACGTGTGTATTTGTTGATCACGGCTTGTTACGTCATCACGAAGGTGATCAGGTGATGGAAACCTTTGCGCAACACCTCGGGGTGAAGGTCATTCGCGTCGATGCTGCGGATCGATTTTTTGCCGGGCTCAAGGGCGTCAGTGATCCGGAAGAAAAGCGTAAAATTATTGGTGGATTGTTTATCGATGTTTTCGATGAAGAGGCACACAAACTGGAAGGAATTGATTGGTTGGCGCAGGGCACAATTTATCCCGATGTCATCGAGTCAGCAGGTGCCTCAACCGGTAAAGCGCATAACATCAAGTCACATCACAATGTCGGTGGCTTGCCAGATTACATGCGTATGAAACTTGTTGAACCGTTACGCGAACTGTTTAAGGATGAGGTGCGGCAACTGGGCCTCGAGCTGGGGCTGCCGCGTGATATGGTCTTCCGTCATCCGTTCCCGGGTCCGGGTCTTGGCGTACGCGTGCTTGGCGAGGTGAAGCCGGAGTACGTGTCGCTGTTACAGCTTGCCGATAACATTTTTATCGAAGAACTGCATAAGCACGATCTATACGACAGGACCAGCCAGGCGTTCGCAGTATTCCTACCGGTGCGCTCAGTAGGCGTCATGGGTGATGGTCGACGCTACGATTTCGTGGTGGCATTGCGTTGTGTCGAAACTATCGACTTCATGACGGCGCGGTGGTCTCGCTTACCGTACGAATTCCTGGAGCATGTCTCGTTACGTATCATCAATGAGGTTGATGGTATTTCACGCGTGACCTATGACATTTCCGGGAAGCCACCTGCAACGATTGAGTGGGAATAAGCGGCGCTATTGCACGGCAGCTCCCGCCCAGGCCAGTGGTCTTCCGTTTAATGTCTTCAGAACAGGTCAGAAACAAATGACCTCAGCGGCAGTTTCGCTGATTAGTACTCTGGTTCATGTTCCATAATTTCTAGAGATTGGTGAGCTCCGACCCTGTAGCGCAGGTAAGACCGCTGGCGGGCTGCCACTTGCCAGCGTTATGCACGCAGGTTATAAATCGTGTTCATACAGTTGAATGAACCCTATCTCCATGAAAAACAAGGCCAGCGCTCTGGTTGAAGTCTGCAATTTTATCGGTGCACACGGTTGGTGTCCGGCGACCGGAGGCAATTTTTCCGTGCGTCTGGATAATGATCAGTGTCTGATAACACAGTCCGGCAAAGACAAATCTCGCCTGAGCGAAAACGACTTGATGGTGTGTTCACTCGACGGCAAGGCCGTTGATAGCCGCCTTCGACCGTCGGCTGAAACGGCACTGCATACCACTCTGTACAGGTCCGATCGCAATATTGGTGCGGTGCTGCATATTCATTCGGTGACGTCCACCGTGCTTTCGCGTACCGATGCCGACAAGCTATTCGTGAGTGGTTTTGAGATGCAAAAAGCCCTTACCGTAAATAAGACACATGACGAGACAATTGAGATAGCCATTTTCGACAATGATCAAAACATTGCCGCGCTGGCAGCGAAGGTAGAAAGAAATATGCCGGATCAACCGGGGTTCCTGGTGCGCGGACACGGTCTTTATGCCTGGGGGAGGGATATCGACGAGGCACGCCGTCACGTTGAAGGCTTTGAATTTCTATTCGCCTGCTTAATGCAGGAAAAGCTGTTGACGGGCAAATGAATATCAAGGCAATACTGACTGACATTGAAGGTACGACCAGTTCGATTTCCTTCGTGCATGATGTGTTGTTTCCATATGCCAGCCGAATGCTGCCTGATTTTCTGCACAGGCATCAGAACGAAGATGAAGTCGCCAAGTTGCTGGAAGACACGCGCAGAGAAGCGCGCGAACCGGATGCCGATATTGCGCGGACTATTGAAATACTGTTGCAATGGATACGCGAAGATCGAAAAGCGACATCATTGAAAGCTCTGCAAGGACTCATTTGGGAACATGGATATAGCGACCATGATTTTACGGGGCATATTTATCCAGAGGCGGCTCGCCAACTGGAGCAATGGCATGACGCAGGTATTGATATCTATGTTTATTCCAGCGGTTCAGTCAAGGCGCAGCAGTTGTTGTTCGGGCACAGTGATGTCGGCAATCTGCTGCATGTCTTCAAGGGCTATTTCGATACCCGAGTAGGACACAAGCGCGAGGCGGGATCTTACCTTTCGATAAGCAAATCGATCCGTCTGCCGGCCGAAGAAATTCTTTTTCTCTCAGACATAGTTGAGGAGCTTGATGCCGCAAGAGATGCAGGAATGGCAACTGTCCAATTGGTACGTGATAACAATGTTATTACCGGTTCACACGCTACCGCACATGATTTTGACCAGATAGTGTTTTAAATAAAGTGGTATAGCCCAATTCATTAACAGGCGACAGATATGACTCGTTTAACAATCTACCCTGAATCTCGACCAGAAAGTCCGGCACTGAACACGGATAATTTTGGACGTATTCAACAGGAATTATCAGCCGTAGGCATTCGCATCGAGCGCTGGCAGGCGGACCGCGAATTGGCCGCTGACGCCAATAATGACAGCATCATTGCTGCCTACCAGAGTGAAATCGACAGACTGGTCGCCGCGCAAGGTTATCAGTCCTACGATGTCGTCAGTATAAATCCGGACAGCCCGCAAAAAAACGAATTCAGAAAAAAGTTTCTTGCTGAGCATACCCACAGTGAAGATGAGGTCCGTTTTTTTGTGCGTGGCCACGGTCTGTTCGTTATTCACAGTAATAGCAAAGTGTTTGCACTGCTGTGCGAAAAAGATGACCTGATCGCAGTACCGGCTAACACCCGCCACTGGTTCGACATGGGGCCGAATCCGTTATTCACAGCAATTCGTCTGTTTAATAATCCGGAGGGTTGGGTCGCCAGCTTCACCGGCGATGATATTGCCGATCGCTTCCCGTTGCTGGAAAACTGATCGCTCGTTAACAGCCGCTGCTCATCGCTAACAGGTGGGCGACAGCTCAGCAAAGGGTGTGCGCCGCATGCAGAAATCGTTCGTATTGTGTTTGTAGGTCAGTGCGGAAGCATAATTGCGACGGCGTGGGCGACTCACGTATGATGTTGCTGAAAGCAAATTGACTAGCTGCCTATTCTCGTCGTGTTGACGCAGCGGTGCGAGGTGTATTTGGTCCAATGCGGGGCTTTTTAGGGGCCCTTACGGGTGATCGGGAATGACAGAACTTAAAACGGACAGACTGGTTTTAAGAAATCTGCAACGCAAAGATTTGCCGTTGCTTGTCACCCTGATTGGTGAGTGGGACGTCGCTAAATGGTTGTCCCGGGTTCCTTACCCCTACACAATGGATGACGCAGAAAAGTGGCTGGAAATAGTCGCTCGGCAAGAACTGAATTTATCGATATTTAGAGATTCTGTTCTAATTGGTGGCGTCGGACTGACACGAGAACCCGACGGGTCGCATGAACTGGGGTACTGGCTGGCTAAAGAGTGCTGGGGGAAGGGTTATGCGACGGAGTCAGCTCGTGCGTTGCTGCAGCATGCTACGCGAGGGCCCGGTGTTTCACAAATCAAATCGGGATACATGGCCGGCAACGTAAGCTCGGCTCATGTACTGGCCAAGCTCGATTTTACAGTGGTGGGCGATATTGAACTATATTCTCTGGCACGTCAGGAAAAAGTAATTTGCACCAGGCTGGTGTTGAATAGTTGACATCGCGATGTTCTTCGATAAAAACGGTGAGGGGAGAGAGAAAATGGAATGGATAGGTGCAATGGGTTTTATTTTCGGACTAGTGGCATTTTCCAGGGTGGCAAAACTCGAAAAAAGGCTGAATGAAGCCGGCGTATTTAAAGCACAAGAGTAGTGCAATAAATTCAGCTGCGAGTAGGTTTTGCGGCCGTTTAATGTGCAGGTGATTCTTCATTTTCAAGGATTGCTTCGACTCCAATAGTTGAGTGTTAATGAAGCTAACTGACGATACGTTGTACGAGGAGCGAACATTTGATGGCCTCGAACTTAGAAGTGCGGTCGTCAAAGCGAGTCGGTTCGAGTTGTGTAAATTCATTGATTGCGATTTTACTGAATCCGAATTTCTGAAATGTAAATTTGTCGATTGTGAATTCAGGGACAGTAATCTCAGCCTGGTTCGGTTTGATGGTAGTCGGTTTCTGGAAACAGATTTCAGACTATGCAAAATAACGGGTGTTAACTGGACTTCATTGAACTGGACCAGCGTTGCTCTGGTGGCACCACTGGTGTTTGAATCCTGTGATGTGAGCTACTCGGTGTTTAGCGCTTTGCAATTATCGGAATTGGTTATGCGACATTGCAAAGCGCATGATGTCGATTTTACCGAGTGCGATCTGACCGGGGCCGATTTGGTAGGAACGGATTTTGCGGAGTCACGATTCAGTCATACAAAGTTGGACAGAAGTGATTTCCGCGGTGCAGTGAACTATTACATAAACCCACTGGAGAACGCTATTAACGGGGCGCGGTTCAGCACTCCTGATGTGCTGAGTTTGCTGGTTCCATTCAAGATTAGAATCGATGTCGAATAAAGTAGCGAGTTGGATTAGGCACCGGCAGACAGTTGAGGCAAGCAAGAGGAATATATGATCCGTTGGTCAGACACAGATACCGCATTCATGCGCTCAGCGCTGCTTGAGGCTGGCCTGGCAGCAGAAGCTAGCGAAGTGCCGGTTGGTGCTGTCGTTGTACAACATGGCGAGATAATTGGCAGTGGTTCCAACTGTCCCATCAACACGAACGATCCTACGGCGCACGCTGAGATTGTTGCTTTGCGTGCAGCGGCTGCGGCGCAACGTAATTACCGCCTGCCCGGCGCGACACTGTATGTGACGCTTGAGCCCTGTGCCATGTGTATGGCGGCGATGGCCCATGCCCGGATCGGTCGGGTGGTTTTTGCGGCTTATGACAAGAAAGGTGGTGCTGCGGGAAGCGCTATGGATCTGACGGCAGAGCGCGGTCTGCAACACCGACTGGATGTAAATGGTGGTTTGCTGGCAGAAGAGGCCAGCGCCTTGCTCAAAGAGTTTTTTCAAAGCAAGCGATAACGAGACTCGCCAAATACCAGATGGCCGTCGGTTTAGTAAAGCATCTGCGGAGCAGTCAGGGCGATTGTCGCGGCGGTTGTTATTTCAGATGGCGGAATCGGTTCATCGATTGATTCTTCCGGTTCTTCTTCGTTATCGATCATCCACAACAAAATGTCAAAGTAGCTGCGGATATTTTTTACGTAGAGAACGGGCTCCCAGCCACGTGCGTAGCCGTACTTCATTTTCGAATACCACTTGTGTTGCGCCAGTAACGGTAGTGCTTCACTGACGTCAACCCATCTGTTGGGATCACCACCCTGCAGGCGCACAATTTTCATGGCATCTCTGAGATGGTTGTAACCCACATTGTAAGCGGCAAGTGCCATCCAGGTGCGATCAGGTTCAGGCACTGCATCCGGAATGCGCTCCATTTGTCGCGCGAAGAAACGAGCGCCGCCGTCGATGCTGCTTTTCGGGTCGAGTCTGTCAGCGAGTCCCAGGTAGTCGGCAGTTGCTTCGGTCAACATCATGATGCCGCGGACACCGGTGGGTGATACGGCCTTGGCGCGCCAGTGCGATTCCTGATAACCGATGGCTGCCAGCAATCGCCAATCGACGCCGGAGGTATCTTGTGCTTCCTCAAACATTTCCTTAAAGCGGGGCAGGCGACTGTCAACATGGCGTATGAAAGATCGGGTACCCACGTAGTCGAATCGATCTACGTGACCGTAATAACGCTCTCGAACTTGCGCCAGCAAGCCATTGCGCTTCGACTCGATAAGATAGTTATCCGCCTCTGCCAACAGGCTGTCGCCGATATCTTTCTTGAACGCCCAGGCTATCTGATCAGCGATCTCCAGATCTAGCGCTACCCGGAGGTCGGGATGAAAGTGGCGATGGATATTGAAATCGGTGGAGTCGGCTGTCGTGTAATCGATTTCTCCGGTGGCGACTTTATCGAGCATGTCGGAAACTTCAACGTCGGCATTTTCGTGCCATTGCAAGTCCGGATAGCCTTTCTTTATAGCAGCCATCGTCTCGGCGTGGCTGCTTCCGGCAATGATTTCGATGTCACTGCCAATAATGTCTTCAATGGCTCTTGGCCGTCCTCTCCCGAGCTTATAGACCAGCAAGGTGTCAACCTGGGAGTAGGGCTGGCTGAAGCGGGCGTACTTCAGACGGGCCGGTGTAATCGATAAGCCGGCGGCGGCCATCTGGGCGTCTCCGGAGATGAGGTGCGGCATTATTTCTGATATCGAGACGACTGGAATGATCACCAGTTTTACGCCGAGTTGATCGGCAAAGCCTTTAACGAGATCGTACTCGGGACCGGTAGGTCCGTCGGGTCCCTGATAGTAGGTAGTGGGACTTTGGCGCGTGACGACTCGTAGTTCGCCGAGACTCCGAACTTGTTCGAGCAGTGACGGTGGCGCCGAGCAGGTGCCCAGTAAGCCACTTAGTAAAATGCAAAACAATATTCGCAAATCAGATCCCCGTAACCTGTCGTTTTGCGGCACCCGGAACAAAAAATTATTTCGACCCGGTTACAACAATTCAACTCGTGCTGCTTCTTTCGTAATTATCAATTCATCGTTTGACAAGTAATCGCGCCGTCAGCCATGATCGCGCCCCCCAGCAGCAGTGACAGGCTACCCCAGAATGCTCTGAAATGCAGCGCATTGGAGGCTACTTTTAGGGTATAAAAAGCTGGACTTTGAATGCGGAATACGGCTGTAAGTTCCCAAACTGTTTTGATATCAGCGGCATAGAAGAAGACAATACGATTCTGGATTAACTTGTCGTATTCACCTGAATACCAGCTCGGTAATTT
>JAHEFE010000015.1:48680-56031 GCA_024640365.1 Woeseiaceae bacterium
CAAAACGCGCATGCGTTTTGGACGCACAAAGTGCGCCCCGCCGGGGTGAAGATCGCCGCCAGGCGATCTGAATCCATCCCTGTCTCTCCGCCAAGCAAGAAAAAGGCCCCATCAGGGGCCATTAACGGACTTTTTCAATTTCTGCACGTATTAATTGGCAAAATTAATATTCTTACTGCGACCGGCCTCGGTATGTTTCAATGGTGGCGTCGTACAGACGCCCGCAGGTTGTCAAAAACATGAAACACATTCACAGCTATTACACCCCAAATGACTTGTATAACAAGATCATCAATGGCTTAAAAAAACTTGGTATCGATCTGGCAGACGTGACACCGGACGATTTGCAGCCGGTGGATGAATTCCATATTCGTGGTGATGCGGCGACCAACGAACTGATCGCATTGTCTCATTTCACCTCCAACATGCATATTCTCGATGTCGGTTGTGGTATCGGTGGCTCAACTCGCCGATTGGCGCATGAAATCGGTTGTCGCGTAACTGGTATCGATTTGAGTGATGAATATATTGATGTTGCCCAGCGTCTGACCGAGCTATTGAATATGCAGCAACGGGTCAAGTTTCACGCATGTAGTGCGTTGGATTTGCCTTATGCGGATAACAAATTTGATGGCATCTGGTCGTTGCAGATGAACATGAACGTTGAAGATAAACTTGGATGGCTGAAGGAGACTTGTCGGGTGCTCAAGCCCGGTGGTCGTGCCGTGTTGTATGAAGTGTGTGGCAGCAAGAATACGCCGCAATATTTTCCGGTGCCCTGGGCACAAGATAGTTCCATGAGTTTCCTGATTCCACCGGAAGAATTTCGAGAGGTCATTACCTCTGCCGGTTTTGATATCGAAGTATGGAATGATAAGACGGATCTGGCCAAAAAGGCATTTGCGACAGTGCGTAAACCCGTCGGTGAACCAAATTTGCCAGTATTGGGCGTATACCTCTTGGTCGGCGACGACATCGGTACAAAAGCGTATAACCTGCATCGCAATCTCGATGAAGAGCGCGTCAGCCTGATTGAGACGGTTGCGATAAAGCCCAAGGCTAGTTAAAAGTCCAACTAGTTGTCGCTGCGTTTATAGAATCGGTTTTGGTCCAAACTCGCTATTTCGTCGCCACAAAAAAAGCCCCCGTTTTAGGGGGCTTTCTTGTTTTGTCGCTATTAGCGTCTTGTTGAATCAGATTATTCTGCTGATTCGCTTATTCCACTTCGGTCATCATAACGATCGTCTCCGCCTTAACGGTGTCTTCCGCTGCTGCGGCTTTGCCTGCATCGGATGTCAGCATCGCATTAAGTGCATCCATATCCTTAACCGCAATGACGAGCCCGGCATTGTTGCCGTTGTGGAAGGCGTGCACGTGCCCGGCGCCGTTATCTGTAAATAATTTCTTGCGGCTGTCCTCGCCAGTCCACGCGGCGGCCCACTTGGCAGCATCGCCAACTTGGTGCGTAATCATGAGATGGGTCATGGTCATTTGTGGCTTTGGGCTTGGATCGTTGTTGAAAATGTCGTTGGCGATGAGCCATTTGCCGTCCGTGCCGCGATGCCAGATTTCGACATATTTGCCAGTACCTATGATTTCGCCTGCAACTTGCATCGTAACCTGTCCAACAATGTTTCCGAGATCGCCTAAGACGGTGGCCTCGACAACGGTTAACTTGAGTGCAAGACCGTCATTGATCATTTCGCTGACAGCAACACGTATATCATCGTGGCCGCTAACCATCTGAGCGTCCGGTGGTAATAGCCGAGCGTCAGCCGTATATAAATTGACGACAGCGTCGATATCTTTAGCATTCCACGCGGCTTCCCAGGCGGCCGAGCTAGCTTCTAACGTGGTCGTGTCGGTTGTGGGTGTGCTTTGGCTACATGCGGTGATTATTAGCCACAGTGGCAGAAGAATGAAGTGTCTTTTCATGTTTGTATCCCCCTTGGTACTTGATTGTGCAGAGTTTTCCCTTCGAGCAAATCAATATACGCCTTATCCTAGCAGTTGAGTCACGAGATTGCAGATTACAGACACAGTCGTCTGCTTGCCGCTGCGTTCATCTATTGTCGTCCACGTTGCAGCGGATAAGGCTCGCCGGCGCATCTGAATAATTTTCTGGCGACTGGTTCTGTCTGCGCGGTTATCAGTTCAAATCGTTGGCCGGTGTATATTCCAATGTCGTTGTGCTGTCGAAGACATAGATCTTGTCGTTAACGGTTTCTGCGCGTGCATAGCCCATGCTGACGGGCATTACTTGTTTGTAATGCCAGGTATCAGTTGCATGGTCGTAAGCTGAGCTGCCGTCCGTGCTGCGAGCCCAATTGTTACCTCCGAACACGTACATAAGGCCACCGTGTATGCACATACCAAAATCTCTCAACGGCCCTCCTTCAGTACGGAATGACCAGTTATCCATGACCGGGTCATAGCTTTCGACTACTCGCCGGTACCCGGCATCCGGAATCCACATGGGCGTATAGCCTCCGTAGACTATAAACTTGCCGTTGATTATCGCACCGCCGGCGCCGGTCCTGACTTCGCTCATGGGAGTACCGGTGGTCCACGTGTTTGTGACCGGGTTGTACCAAAGCAGAGAGTTGTAGGTGACTCCGGGACCCTCTCCGCCGGCGATGTAGATCAGGCCGTTAATTACGCCGACAGCTGCCGAATCACGCTCCATTGGCATGCTCGCTTTCTGGCTCCATGTTTGGGTCGCTGTATCGAAGACCTGCAGCCCTACAGATCCCAGCTCAAACTCCGTGTTGCCGCCGATAACATAAATCTTGCCATTCACGGTTGCTGCGGCGTGCTCGGATACAGCGATGGGCATGGAAGGTGCTGTCGACCAGATGTTTGTTGCAGGATTGTAGGTTTGTACTGTAGCTACCTGCGGGGCTGGTGTAGATCCGGACGTTGGGTCGCGCCCGCCGAGTACATAAACAATACCTCCGACCATTGTGGTCGCAAATCCGAGTCGGGGATTGGGCATTGGTGTTTTTAGTACCCATGCTGGTTCGACAATTCTGAACAGTGCTTCCAGCGTATTCGACCGCAGGCCGCCGGTGTCGGTCACGTTAACTCGTATCGTGAAATCACCAACGTCAGTCGTGCCAACAATGATCTCACCTTCGATCGTGCCATCCGTGATGCCGGCGACGCCTACAATAGCTATGGTGTCAGTGCCAATGGTTTGGCCGTTGGCATCAAGCACGACTAGCGTAACAGAACTCAGATTGCCATCCGCATCATGGAAGTCAAAAGTTCCGATGACAGACGTTTCGCCGCCATCGAATCCTACTTCAACGATGGATGGCCCGAAATTCAGGTTTGAAATAGTGGGGGCCGAATTGCCGGGCCCGTTGGAACCGCCGTCGCTGCCACTTCCTCCGCCACTGCAAGCGACGAGGCCGCATAACAAAAACACAGTTAACTGACGCATTGGAAGATCCTCTTTCCGGCCAGCGGATGTCGATATGAGGAGTATGGGTCAGGTTTTTAATATAGCCGTAGGTACTCACCACAAGGGGTAGGGGGACCGCTTTTTTGATCTTGGGGGCTACAACGCTCGCTGGGATCACCCGATCGGCAGCGCCGACCGGGCTTTCTTTTCTCAGGAGTTAGAATTCGTATTCCGCTTGCAAACGAAACGTCGTGGATGGGCTGGCGTTGGTCGTGCCGCGCAATATGGCTGCGTTCCATTTGATTGCCTGGCGGCCGGTGGTCTTGAATTTTCCGAAAACGGCCGGTCCAAACTTGTGTACTTGCGACGAGCGCTGGCTCCAGTCATTCCACTGGCCCAGTTCTCCGTAGGCCTGTGCGCCCCATTCAAACTTCTCCGATTGGCGGTATTTTATTTGCATCTGGTACTTCAGTTCGGTGTCGAAAGGCAGATCTGTCTTTACATGCTTCTTCAAAAACAAATTGAGGTTGCCCTGAATTCTCCCCCACTCCGATTGCAGCATCGGGCCGTAGACAAACTCATAACCTTCCGCACGATCCTCGGGACGTTCCATTTCGAGTAGGAAACCTACATCGACAGGAAACTGTCCTGTCTCTGTTAATTGAAAACGGTTTTCCACTTCCCAAGCGGCGAGGTAGCCGGATTGACCAGTCCCACCTTTGTACTTGCCATAAAACTCAGTGAACCAGCGGGACGTAACGCCCCAGCCAAGTCCTAATGCGGTGGCGTAACTGCTCGTGCCGTCTCGGTTGTCTTGCGTGCCCCATTTGAGATCGATTTCTTTCTCGCCTTCTTCAACGATCGGCGTGCGCATATAGTCATCCGGACCGGCTTGTACGTCTGCAGAGATCAGTGGGCCGGCGAGTGCCAGTGCGAGCCCCGCAAAAATTGAATGTTTCATTGTATTATCTTCCATGAGTCTTCTTAGCTGACAGCTGCTGCCGTCGCCTGTTTGTTGTCGATTGATGCTTTCATCTGCTTGGCAGCGAACCAGATCAGACTGATCGTGCCGAGATAGAAAATAATTTGTAATCCTGCCGGGCGGGCTTCGTAGCCGACCAGGGCATGCAATAGCGTGCCGAGCGTTGAGTCGTTCGCCAGTAGGGCAGACCCATCCCAAAGCGGTGTTGACCAGCGCATGACTATGCCTGCCTGGAGCAAGGTCTTCGCAAGCTGGCTGGCAAGACTGCCTGCCAGGATCAGTATCAGCACGTTAGTCACCGCAAACAGGTGTTGTGTCTTGATACGGGCGAGGCCCCAATAAATCATTATTCCGGCTAATGAACCGGTCGCCAGTCCGACGCCGGCACCGCTCAGTACCATCAGCAATCCTTCGCTAGAACCTGATAAGAAACCACTGACGAACAGCACCGTCTCTGCACCTTCTCGCAAAACGGAGAGGGCCACCGCGAGCGACAATGCCCAGAGAGTGCTGGAGCCTTCAAGAGCAGCATGACCCATGCGCTTGGCTTCCATAACCATCTTCCCGGCCTGAGGCGAGACCCAGACGCAGTGCCACGCGAGCATCAATAATGCTATTGACAGAATTGCGACGTTCATCAGATCCTGGCCGATGCCATCGGCCCAGGCACTTACTTGTCCCATCCCTGCGGCAAGCATAAGAGAGCCTAGCGCGCCAGCGACCACACCGGCAGCGAGCCAGCGGCTACGCAGCGGAAGACCGCGTGTGGCCGCAGCAATAATGCCTATGAAAAGTGCGGCTTCAAGCGTTTCTCTGAAAACAATTACACCGGTTGCAAACATGATAGTGTCCCTTGCTCAGCTGTTATTCAGCGATGACTACACCTTGTGCGGTGGCCTCGTTGAATTCGCCAAAAAACTCGTAACTGCCGGGTTTTAACGGGCCGATGAAAATGACCGCTTTTGCTCCGCCGGGAATGATTTTTTCCCGATTAAGCGAATAGCTCTCAAATTCCTCGGCGGTCTGATCCTGGTTATGTACGACCAGGCGCACCCGTGTGTTGGCAGGGACCTTGACTTCGGCGGGCTCGAATCGATGGTCCTTGATGATCAGGGTCACATCGTTATCGGCCGCGGAGGCGAGACCTGACAGGGTCAGGCCGATGACCGCGACGAATGCTTTGAAAGTCATTGGTGTTGCTGAAATGTTAGTCATTGTAGGGTCTTCCTGAGTACCAAGTTTCAATAGCTTGTATCTTAAATGAGAATCATTATCATTTGCAAGTGATTCCTATCTAGGTATCTATACCTACGGTTTACACGGGCTGGGTGACAAGATTTTGGGTCTCGGGGCGATTGCGCGTTGGTGATTGATTGCCGACGGGAAGACAAATCAGGGGCATCCGACCGGGAAGTAAGGCTTAACGCGGCTTTGGGGGCCGGTTCCGGTTCAATTAAAGCCCCACAGGGCTTATCATCGGGGATCAGCTCAAAACGGTGACAATCCATGGCAGGACTTTATTTCGAAGAATTCAATGTGGGTCAGCGATTCGAACACGCGATGCGCCGCACGATCACAGAAGCAGACAACGTCTGGTTCAGTTCCATGACGCATAATCCGGCGCCATTGCACCTCGACGCCGAATACTGCAAGAACACGGAATTTGGTAAGCCGCTGGTGAATAGCTGCTTGACCCTGGGATTCATGGTTGGAATGTCTGTTGGTGACACGACGGTTGGCACTACCGTTGCCAATCTGGGTTGGGATGAAGTGCGTTTTCCAAAGCCTTTGTTTCATGGCGACACGATTCATATCGTCAGTGAGGTACTTGAGTTGCGGGAGACTAAGTCCAGACCCCATAACGGTATCGTCATTTTTCGGCATCAAGCCTATAACCAGCACGATGTCCTTGTGGGCGAGTGCAAACGTACCGCCCTCATGATGCGGAAGCCTGCATGATCAGAAGCTATTTGTTTGTTCCGGGTGACAGCGAGCGCAAGATGGAAAAGGCGCTACGTAGTGGTGCTGACGCGTTGATTCTGGATCTTGAAGACTCGGTACATGAGGAGTCGCGTCCGCTTGCGCGAGAGTTCGTCAAAGAGTTTTTGCTGGCCGGTAATGCTCGTCATTGTTGGGTGCGAATCAATGCACTTGATACGCCTGATGCTGAACTCGATCTGGCCGTCGTTATGGCTGGTGCTCCAGAGGGGATTGTTTTGCCCAAGCCTACCGGGGTGGCGGACAGCCGACGGCTCAGTCAATTGCTGGAGCCGCTAGAGGCAAAAAATGGAGTGGCTGTTGGTAGCACGCACATACTGCCCATCACAACTGAGCGCCCGCGGGCTTTGTTTTCAATGGGTGATTATCGCGCTGCGACGCCGCGCCTGGCCGGTCTTTGCTGGGGGGCAGAAGATCTGAGTGCCGCCATTGGTGCCAGTGCCACCCGAGACGAAGAGGGAAATTGGCTGGCACCTTATCAATTGGCACGCTCGCTTTGCCTGTTTGCGGCAGCATCTGCCGGCGTCGATGCGATCGATACCGTCTACACTGATTTCAGGGACGCTACTGGACTGGCGAAGTATGCAAGCGCTGCACGTCGCGATGGCTTCAGCGGCATGTTGGCCATTCATCCAGCGCAGGTGGCTATTATTAATAAAGCTTTTTCGCCGACTGCTGAAGAGATTGCGCACGCGCAACGTATTGTCGATTTGTTCACCGAAAATCCCGACGCGGGCGTTATCGGACTGGACGGCGAGATGCTGGATCGACCACATCTGATCAAAGCCAAAAACCTGCTGGAATTGACGGCACGTCTGGGCGACAACGGTTAAATGCACTAGACAAAAAAAAGAGGGATTGCATGAGCAAGGTTTACAAAGTAACTGCGGAGGCTGCCAAGGCAGCGACCATCAACGCCGAAAAATATGAGGCGATTTATCGCCGGTCGATTGATGACAACGAAG
>JAHEFE010000082.1 GCA_024640365.1 Woeseiaceae bacterium
GATGGTACGCCGTTTAAGTGTACTCACGGAGCCTACGTGGATTTCGACTTTTCTGCGACCTACCAGGCCACTGAAAACATGCAGGTCTATCTAAACATGCAGAACGTGTTTGATACTGAACCGGAATTTGATCCGGCGGCGGCCTACTTCCTGTACGGATTTAACCCGGCTTGGGAGCTGAACGGCTGGCGCGGTCGTTACTTCCGTCTCGGATTGAAGGTCGACTTCGAATAAAGCTGGTTTTGGGGACAAACTGGGGCGGCCCCATTCGGGGTCGCCCTCTTTTTTTGTTCATCGTACAAGCCAGACTTAAAGCCACGAATAACCAGGTTCGTTCTGTGAGCGTTATTTGGGTGCTCTGGGTATAGGTTCATTGAGCATCAGTGCTCGCACATAGCGCACCGGTGGCGATCCATAAGAGAGCGCCTGATCGTGATAGCGGCGTAAAGTGAAGTCATCGCCCCAGCTTTTTTCCACGGCTCGTCGCATATCGGCGTGTTCCTGATAGCCGACGAAGTAGGTGGAGAGTTGGGTCGACGATAATTGCGCCCGTATCCACTTACCGGCGGCTTCCCTTTCTTCCTGGAAGCCACCCTCAATCATCAGCCGCATGGCATCTTCCTCGGACATGTTGTCGACGTGGATTGCCTGGTCGATAATAGCGTTGGTGACTGCTCGTAAATACCACTTCAGCATGATCAGGCGCATGAGGGGCTGATCCTCAAGATAACCTTCGTCAACCATGACGCGCTCCGCATAGACTGCCCAACCTTCGATAAACGGGCCCGATCTCAATACCGAGCGCAGCGTCGACGGATAGCGATTACTCAAAGCGAGTTGCAGGTAATGTCCGGGCATCGCTTCGTGAATGGTCAGATCCTGAATTGACAGATTGTTATATTCGCGGAGGAATGACTTCGCTTGTTCGTCGGTCCATTCTTCCGGCAGCGGGGCAACGCTATAAAATGATTTTTGGCCCTTATCCAGAGGTCCGGGGGAGCTCAGGTAAGCGACGGCAACCCCCCTTTGGAATTCTGGCATCACAATTATTTCAACAGGCTCGGCCGGCACTGCGACGATGTTTTTTTCCTTAACGAACTCGGTCGCCTGGGCGAGAAATTTTTCGGCCGTGGCAACGATGGCGCCCCGTTCTGGTCGGTCCTCATAAGCCAGTTCAAGGGTGGAGCGAATAATAGCCTGCTTCAATGCCTCGTCTGGATGGTCGGGTAGATACGTGTATGGATAACGCTTCTTATAAATACCCTTGGAAAGTTCATACATTTCTTCTCGAACCCTGACGTACTCGTCTTCCGCTCTTTGTCGAATCTCTTTGCGAGTCAGTGACGAGTTCAGCGCCAGGGCCAATTTTTCGTCAAAAAGCTCTGCGCCAATTCGAAAGTCGCCGCTCGCTTTTGGCAGGAGATCATTCTCAAGCCATGCCTGATGCTTTTCTATGGCCGGTTTTGCCTCGGCGATCGCTTTTTCCAAATGAGCCCGGACTGTTGGCGAAACGTTCGCAAGCTCCGGTGTGATCATTGTGTCAATGATTGATAACAGCCCCCGGTTCTGTTTTATTGCTGTTTCGGCGTTTATTTTTGGCACACGGGACGGGTCCATAGATGCGCGAGCCTGGCGAAAAAAACGACCATACTGTTCGAGCCGGCTGGCAGCATTATCCAAGCGCTCTTCCAGGGGCGCGAAGTCGCGTGCGAGGAGGCCGTAGACACCGTTGCCTGCCAGGCTGTTGTAGTACAGCGGATTCCAGGCCCACTCCTGACTTTTGTTGATGCTCCACAAGTTGTATTGAACTTCGTTGCGCAAAAGCTCCGCGTCGACCTGATTAGGTCTGCTCAGCTGATCAGAATCTATGTGATCAAGTTCGCGCTGATAACGCCTGTAAAATGCTTTGCTCTTTTTACGTGCGCTGGCGTTGACCTGGTCCAGTATGTCGTCGTAGCGATGGTCGCCGATTGAGGTGGCGCTAACCGGCGAAAGTGAAGGCATTTCATCAAGGTAGCGCGCGGCCAGCGCCTCAAAATCAGCGTCAGCTTTTTGTTCCGCAAATGCCGTGGTTGCGGTGAGAAGGCTGAGAATGGCTATGAGTAGCACAGACTTGATTCGCATAATATGCCGGGCTTGGTAGTGCATACGCTGTTGCTCCATTTGCGGGTGGCAGGGCGCCTTGGGCTGATAATACCCGGACTTGCGGCTCCGCTGTACTATCTGACGTCCATTGGTGTTAAATGATTGCCATGAAAGTTGTCCGAAAAATCTTTTTGCTGTGCTTGCTTGCCAGTGCAGCAGCTACCGCAGAACACCCTGCTCCACCACCGGCCGGGGTAGTGGACGGTCTCGTACTCGCTTGGTTGATAGCCATGCCTGTGACCGTTACTGATGTTCTGGTAGCCGATACGGGTGCATCGACGTTGTATCGCTTCGAGCGCAATCAGAGTGGCTTCAGGCGTGTTGACTCTCGCTACATGTCCATTGGTACTAACGGTGTCGGCAAGCAAAGGGCGTGGGATCGCAAGACGCCTCTTGGTGTGTATTTTATTACCCATGAGATGGATACGAGTCGATTACCGGCCAAATATGGCATAGCGGCATACCCGTTGGATTATCCGAATGGGTGGGATCGTTACCAGGAACGAACCGGGAACGGGATATGGCTGCACGGTGTAAACCCGGCTACGCCAAAAAGACCGCCTCTCGATACTGATGGTTGTCTTGCTTTGCCAAATGATGAGCTGGCGCGTTTAGCGCCTTTGCTAGAGCCATTGGTTACGCCGGTAATTGTTACTCGCAGGATGCACTGGATTTCTCCGGCCAAACTGGAGGCTACTCGATCAGGATTGCTGCAGGCGCTGGAGTCATGGCGCACGAGTGCAGAGCGAGCGGACTTGCTTGAACACCTTGGTTTGTATGCCGCTGAGTTCCGTTACCAGGGCATGGACAAGGCACTTTGGGCAGAATATAAACAGGGTGTCTTTGCTAGTCGCGGAAACGCGGCAATCAAAGTTGACGAAGTTATGTTGATTGCAGACCCGGAGGAGCCTGGGCTCTTCATAAGTCGTTTCGTGGAGGTCGTGAGCAGTGGCGATGCGATCATGAGCATCACCAAGAGACTTTACTGGCGTCGCTCTGCAGAAAATGGATGGCAAATAGTTACAGAGGATACGGGCTGACTCGGGCTCGTTAGAGTGGCGAGCCAGCCCGATAGGTAGGTATCTAGCGAGCGGTCTCTTTGGCAATCAACTCGTCAATTAATTCGATTAATGCAGGATAGCCACCTGCGTCACCGGCACTGGTTCGATATTTGCCATTGACGACAACTGCCGGTACACCTGTAATGCCGTAACGAGCGGCAAGGTCACGAGCAACGCGGATTTTTTGGTCTACTTCGAATGACTTCCATGCTTTGTAGAACGTGTCCGAGTCTACGTTATGACGTTCAAAAAACTTCTGAATCGCTGCCTCTGACGTCAAGCGATTACCTCGTTGATGATACTCCTGAAATACAGCCGTACGAAACTCTGCCGGATTGGCGATCGCACCGCTCTTCTCAAGGATTTCTTCGGTGTAATACAGGCGACCGTGTAATTCGACGAGTTTATTCCAGAGAGCAGGAATGCGAACAAATCGAACATTGGCCGGCTTGGTTTCTTTCCACTTGTTTATGTAGGTCTCAAAGTCAAAGCAATGCCCGCAGCCGTACCAGAAGATCTCCGCTACTTCGATTTTGTCGGCTCCGCCGACTGTTGGCTGGGTCGGCGTGAGGCGAAAATAGTGTTTACCTTCGGTGTACTTCCAGTTTTGTGTTGCAGCTGTTGCCTTTGGTTCCGGCAACTTCAAGTCCTGCGCATCACTGGCGGCCGGTGCTTCAGCGGCAGATTCTTCGACCAGTTCTGGTTTTGCTTCTTCTGCTACTTCAGTCTGAACAACTTCAGGAGCTGCTTCGGACGTGATTTCAGGAGCGGCTTCTTCAATAACGGGAGCGTTAGAATCCGTCGCAGTTTTTTCGTCTGAGCCGCATGCGGCCAGCAGCAAAAATGCAGTGCAAAACAGGAACAATATTTTTTTCATGAAGTTACCCTGGTAAGGCCTAAGGAAAAAAGTGTACAGCGAAGTACGGCGGCGGGACTAGTGCAGCCCTTGCACATAGGAAGCAACCGCCAGAATCTCTTCTTCGCTGAGAAGTGCGGCAATATCGCGCATCATTTTTGTGGGGGCATCAGAGGTACGTTCGCCCTTGGCGTAGGCCCGGAGTTGGGCGGCTACGTAATCGGAGTGCTGGCCACTCAGCGCTGGATACGCGGCGGCCAGGTTGCCGCTGCCGGCAGGCCCGTGGCATGCCATACAGGCTGGAACCCCTTTCTTGGCGTTGCCGGCCTGATATATGGCTCTGCCGCTATCGACTGTGGCGGCGTCGGCTACGGTCTTGGCCGTGAGTTGCTTGCCACTAAAGTAGACAGCCAGATCGTTGATGTCCTGATCCGAAAGCATCATTGCCTGGGCGCTCATCAGTGGATTGCTGCGGCTGCCATCCTTGAATGCGTGCAACTGCTTTGCAATATACGTTGGGTGCTGTCCAGCGATACTGGGCCACACCGGATTCACGCTGTTACCGTCAGAGCCGTGGCAAGCTGCACAGATTGCAGAC
>JAHEFE010000046.1 GCA_024640365.1 Woeseiaceae bacterium
TCGCAGCAGGAAGACTAGGCAGCAACCCGTCGGCTGCGATATTTTTTTCGGGCAGCGCATATTCGTCTTCTTCATCCCTCATGTTCCACAATATGAGAGACAAATATCAATTTTTTGGGGGCGTAGCCGTTAGCCTATAACGGTTTTCGACCAGAAATAGTCGTTGGCGGGCCCAGCGAATCACTCCCAATTCTTTGAAAACAAGCTAAAAAAGAAGTTATGACGTTGGTGCGATGGACACCGCTAACGTGCTTTGCCAAAGACTGGTCTGGAGGCGCCCGCTCATTGTCGTCGGGCTGTCTTGCACAACGCAGGCGATACTGCCAAGTTGATTGCGGGGGAAGTACAGAGTGCCGCACTTCGAGGCACTTGTTTGTTAGTAACACGGAGCCGTAAATGACTTTGTCACGCCTGAAATCAATCACTCTTTCCACGATCTTCTGCAGCGCAATTACCATTGCGACCATGCCATCAAGCGCCCGCGCTAATGACGTCATTGATCCGTCATTAATCTCTGCCGTCGAGTGGCGCCTGGTTGGCCCACACCGCGGCGGTCGTGTCACGACGGTCACCGGCGTTGCAGACAATCCTTTGCTCTATTACATGGGCGCTACCGGCGGCGGCGTCTGGAAGACCGAGAATGCCGGAACGACTTGGGAGAACATATCTGATGGCTACTTTAATGTCGGCTCAATTGGTGCGGTTGCAGTAGCGGAATCCGATGGCAATGTGCTGTACGTTGGTACAGGCGAAGCGCCGATACGCGGCGTAACGACGAGCCATGGCGACGGCATCTATAAATCTGAAGATGCAGGTAAAACCTGGAAACATGTCGGACTTAAGAAAGCAGGACAGATTTCCCGTATCAGGATCAATCCGAAAAACGCGGATATCGCATTTGTTGCGGTACAAGGAGGTATCTGGGGGCCGAGTAAAGAACGCGGCATCTATCGAACCACTGATGGCGGCAAGAGTTGGCAACAGGTTCTGAAAGTCAGTGACAACACGGGCGCGTCAGACCTTGCCATGGACCCGACAAATCCGCGGATCCTGTACGCGGCGATGTGGAATCACGGTCGCAAACCCTGGTTTATTAAATCGGGTGGCGAGGACGGCGGCATCTTCAAGACTACAGATGGCGGCGAGACCTGGGAGAAGCTCGAGGGAGGCCTGCCAAAACTGATCGGAAAAATCGGTGTTGATGTTTCCGCGAGCAATCCAAACCGCGTTTATGCCATTGTCGAAGCAGAACCTGAGAAAGGCGGCCTGTACAGAAGTGATGACGCCGGCAAGACCTGGGAATTGATAAATGGCCACCGCGTATTGCACACACGTGCCTGGTACTACAACCGTGTCACCGCCGACCCCATGGATGAAAACACCGTCTGGGTAATGAACGTACCCATCATGAAATCAGTTGACGCCGGCAAGACCTGGGAAAAAATGTCTACACCCCATGGCGACCACCACGATCATTGGATCAATCCGCACAACAGCCTCAATATGATCAATGCCAACGATGGTGGCGCAACAGTCACCTTCGATGGCGGCAAAACGTGGTCGAGCATCATGAACCAACCCACTGCCCAGTTCTACCGGGTGGTTACGGACAATCAGACTCCGTATCGCATCTACGGCGGTCAACAGGACAACGATACGGTTGCCATAGCCAGCCAGACTTATGATCGCGGTATCGGAGTTGAGGATTACTTCGGTGTTGGCGGAGGAGAGAGCGCACACATCGCTTTCGATCCGGAAAACCCGAAACTGATTTATGCCACAACAATTAATGGCACGCTCACGGAGTACGATGTCGATACGAAACTGACCCGCTCCATCATTCCTTATCCCGAGATGGTGTACGGGAAAGACGCTCGTGACCTTAAATACCGCACAAATTGGAACTCGCCTGTCGCTGTATCGCCCCACGATCCGTCAGTCGTGTATTACGGCACACAAAAACTGCTCAAGTCCTCTGACCGTGGACAATCATGGAGCGAAATCAGCCCAGACCTGACGCGAAATAATGCCGAACGGCAAGGTCGTAATGGCGGACCACTAACGCCTGAAAATGTCGGTGCAGAGTTTTACAACAATATTTTTTACATAGTCGAATCCGAACAAGAAAAAGACACCATCTGGGTTGGCAGTGACGACGGCATGCTGCACGTCACGCGTGATGGCGGAAAAAACTGGTCCGACATTTCGCCACCGCATGGCAGTGAGGCACAAATTAACGCCATTGAAATCAGTCCGTTTGATCCTGCCACGGCATATGTTGCGGTGACCGGATACAAAATGAATGATTTCAAACCATACATATACAAAACAACGGATCACGGCAAAAAATGGCGCCGAATAGACAAGGGTCTACCACTGGATTCCTTCGTCCGCGTAGTACGCGAAGATCCTGTGCAAAAAGGTATGTTGTATGCCGGCACAGAAACAAACATTTATGTTTCTTATAATGACGGCAAAGACTGGCAATCCATTCAGCTCAATCTACCGGTCGTACCCGTCACGGACTTGACGATTCGCCAAGACAACCTGGTGGCGGCCACCCAGGGTAGAGCTTTCTGGGTGCTGGATGACCTGTCTATTTTGCGGCAGGCCAAACCCGGAATTGAAAAGGACGCACTGCACGTCTATACGCCTCCCACCGTAACGATGGGCCTGGGTGGTGGCAGCGGCGATAGTTTCTCTGGAAAAAATCCGGCTTACGGAGCCCAGATCTATTACTTCATTCGCGACGAACAGGATGGTCCTTTATCAATCGACATTCTCGACAGCAATAATAATGTAGTACGGCATTATTCCAGCGAAGAAAGTGATTATGACCGTTGCCTGCTCGGAAACGAGGATCCGCGCCGTCCCCTAACCCTTAAATATCCGGGCACCAATAAAGGCCTCAACAAGTGGAGCTGGAATTTGCGCAGCAATGAACTGCACTGCATTGATGACATCGCCCTGTTTGCCGGATTCGACGGACCAACTGTTGCACCGGGGCCGTACCAGGCTCGAGTTCGCATCGGCGATGCTGAACAAACGGTGAGCTTCAGGGTTAATAAGGATACGCGTACTACGGCCACCACAGCCGAAATTACCGACTGGGCGGTGCGACTCACGGAAGTGCAGGCGCTGATGAATGACATCTTGATCAGCCTTGATACTGCGCGCAAAGCACGCAGTCAGATAAACACTCTGATGGAGGACTATCCCGATCAGGGCGATTTGCAGAAAGCCGGTGAACGCGCTGTTGGCAAAATCAATGCGTGGGAGGCATTAATCACGCAACTAAAGCATGAGACCTATGAAGATGAAGATGCGTGGGAGAGCATGCTGGCCGCACAGTTCCGCTACCTGATTGATGTGATCGACGAAACCGGTGCACCGGTGACCGGTGGTGCCATGGAACGACTGGCAGATCTCAAAGCCGAATGGGAAACACGACGCGCCGAGTTGCAGGAAATCACCGATAACGACATCAGGCCATTGAACACATGGGCCCAAGAGAAAGGCATCAACTATGTAGTTATTCCCGGCCACTAGAACGGCCGCTAACAATTAGCCCGCGCACATTGGGCGCGGGCTTTTTTATGCCTCAATAAAATTCGCCACGTGATGAAACCAGCTTGCCGTTCTCCGCACTCAAAGTGTAGCTAATTCCTCCCTCGCCCCGCCATTCGTCTATATCAAACGAACCTTCGCTCCCGAGACGATAGACCTCGATATTCTTGAACGTTAATGGATCACCGGCGACGCAGTGCTCAGGCTTGCCTGGCGTCCGCATGAAATAGACATACGGCGTTTCGTGATCTGCTGTCGAAAAGACCCGTGCTTTGCCGGTTTTCGGATCCACATGCAACGCAGTTTCTCTATCGGCCGCGATGGCTCGGCCCTGCTCGCTCCAGCCATCGGCCACCAGCCTGGCCAGGAAAGCCACCGTACGCCCGATACGATCGCGCTCTTGCAAATGCTGATCCGTAATGATGTTGTTCATTTTCGGTAGCTGCAAAAAATCTCGTGCCAGTGTGAGATCTGCATAATACGGGTTTTGCAACGCACGCTCGGCCGTCACGCTTTCGGTCATCGAGTTGTATACAAACTCCCCGAGAATTGCCATCCCGGCACTGGTGCCGCCGATTGGGGCAGGTTTCGACACAACGTGGTGAATCGCGTCCTCTACCGGAGTACCTCGCCAAAAACGTACGTAATTGGCTTGATCACCACCCGCTATAAATAAGGCTTCCGCATTACGGATCGTTTCGATAACGAACATATCGTTGGCCGCTTCGCCATTTTCGAAAACTATCGTCTCAACCGAATCACAGTTACACAGCTCGTAGATGTAATCGTTGTACTCCGCCGCACCTGAGGCCCGCAACACAACAAAATCGCCGCCACCTCCCTTGGCACCCATCTGGATATAATTCTCGTCGACGTCATCGCCACCACCCTGCATGACAATAAGTCCCTCTGTATCGCGCACCACGTTTTCGGCGTTACCAATCAGATAATACTTGTAACCAACGGTCTCTTCCGCAAGGGTCAGGTGGCTCGCCAATATCAAACCAAGGCCGGCCATCGCCCATACCAGTAATGACTGTGACCTTTTGCAGTTATTTTTCACGACCTACTCCCGTTCCAAAATTATTCGCTCAACGATAGCCGCAACTCCGGTCTTCACAGGATCAACAACTGGCAAGTTAAGTTGCTCAGAGGTGGCGGCAAACAAGTCTTCTCTTTCCGTTTTCGTAAGTCCACTTGTATTCATACAGACGCCCACAAATTTCACGTTCGGATTCGTTAGCCTGGCCGCCGCAAGATAACTTTCGAGGCATTGATCGAGTGGCGGAATGGGATACAAAGGATACTCATCGATGTGAGTCCGTGCGGCATCATGGCAAAGCACCAGAGCGTCCGGTTGAGATCCGTGCAACAAACCCAGCGTTACCGCTGCGTAAGCGGGATGAAATAAAGAGCCCTGACCTTCAATAACGTCCCAATGGGCGGCGTCGTTGTCGGGTGACAGTTTCTCTGCGGCGCCAGACACAAAATCAGAAATGACTGCATCAATAGGAATACCTTCTCCGGCAATCAGAATGCCGGTCTGACCCGATGCACGAAAGGTCGCAGCAATGCCACGCTTTTCAAGTTCTGCATGAATGGCCAGTGCCGAGTATTTTTTGCCGACGCAGCAATCGGTGCCGACGGTCAACAATCTCTGGCCGGATCTTTTGCGGCCAGTACCAACCGAAATATCGGTCGGGGGTACTCGGACATCAACCAGTCGTGTGCCGGCCGCCTCTGCTCGGGTTCTAAGTGAGTCAATTGATGCAAGTCGAGTGTGCATACCACTGACAATATCGAGACCGGCATCAATTGCCTGTTCAAAAACAGCAAGCCAACTCTTGTCTATGGCACCGCCGGTCAAAGCGATACCAACGACCAAGCTGCCGGCTCCGGCAGCCGCGGCTTCGGCCGGCGACATGTCCGGCAGACCAAGATCAACCGTGCAACCTGGCAATCGTGATTGCCCGACGCAAAGCCCGGGTCTCCAGTCAACCAACCCGCGGCCTGTCTTGGCATCAAGGGCGTTCGTGGTGGACCCAAGAAAAACCAGATAGGGACTATTTAATGTCAGCATTGGATTACTCGTGTCTGATAATCTGGCCCGGTCGGGCGGCGCCTGTTTTGCCATCGGCGTAGACCTGCTCGCCGTGCACCCATACGGAAATGATACCCACAGAAAGTTCCTGTGGTGACTCAACGGTCGCCTTATCTATCACCGTGTGGCGATTAAAAAGCACAAGATCGGCGACATTGCCCGCGGCAATCACGCCGCGATCCTTGAAGCCCATGTGCTTCGCGGCAAGTCCGGTCATTTTGTAAATCGCCGTTTCCAGGCTCATGAGTTTTTGCTCACGAACAAAACGCCCGAGAATGCGAGTAAACGTACCCGCGCCGCGCGGGTGCGGATAATTGAGCCCACCATCCGTACACACATTGGTTTCGCTCCAGGCCAACAGTTTCTTGATGTCATCCTCACGCATGCTCGCACCGGTAATCTTCGCGACGCTGGACATCGAAACGTCATGCGCCTGCGCATAGGCGTCTGCTTCGGCGGCAAGCTGGCTAAACGCAATGGCAGGGTCTATGCCTCGTAATACAGCAACATCCGCGAGGGTCTTGCCCACGTACTCCGGTTGCGCAGAAAAAGTCGTAAAACGAATACCCTCAGGCGGAGCAATTTCATCCAGCATCATCGCGATTTCTTCGAGATCGTTGTAATCGCGTTTTGGCAACAACACCATCAAATTGGATGACCAGAATTCATACGGATAAATGTCAGCAGTGATATCAATGCCTTCGGCGCGCGCCGCGTCCAGGGTAGCAATGACATCGTCCGCTGTACCCCAGAGCCGCTTCATCGCAAGCTTGATGTGGGAAACCTGCACTGGCATACCGGTGGCCCGGCCAACGTCAATAATTTCAGCAATCGAATCTTCAAACCAACGATCTTCGCTGCGAATATGACTGATGTAGCGCCCGCCAGCATCGGCCGCTACCTGCGCCAGCGCAATGACTTCCGAGGTCTCCGAGTTTATTCCGGAGTCGTATTCCAGCCCTGTTGAAAGACCGAGCGCCCCATTACTCATTTCCGCGCTGATTATCTTGCCCATCTCAGCGATTTCGTCGGCAGTGGCGGGTCGCAGTGCATCATCACCCATGACCTCAGCTCGAATCGTATTGTGCCCAACGTAGGAAGCGACATTAATAGCAACGCCGGTGGCTTGGACTTCGTCAAAAAAGCTTTTGAGGGGATACCTGGACCCACCATCCTGACCAACCACTACGGTCGTGATTCCCTGGCTCACAGCAACCAGTGCATCCGGGAGATCGAGCAAAGCCCGATCCGCATGACTGTGAGTATCAATAAACCCGGGAGCCAGGGTTTTACCCTCGCCATCGAACACGGTATCCCCGGCAATGACTTCGAGCTTACCCACTGCGGCTATGCGCCCATCGATAATTCGGACGTCGCCCTCAAACTCCGGCGCCCCTGTTCCATCCACAATAGATACGCCCTGGATCAGCAATGACTGTTGTGACGGCTGGGCGTCGTGCTGTTTTGGAGAGCAGCTAATAAGCAAAAGTACAGCGCAAACCAGCGTTGCCATGAGTTCGTTACGGGAGATCGTTAATTTATTCATTGCTTGCAATCCTGATAGATCAGGTGACCCGCTGAAACAACCGATCACGCGCTTGGTGGCAGTTTGAATGGCAAAGAATGCCACGATCTGTAGGCCGATAGTATGGCCATTTCACCCTGTGGTTTTTGCAGACGTGCGTGCTGGATCGCCGCGCGCAAAGAATTAATCACTCACAATACGCGATACACGTAGTGTTGCTAATTTCGCTCACTTATACTGGTCTGTATCAGTGATTTTTCCTCCTGGGGGCAACATGTCTTGTCGTTTAAACCTGTCAATAGCCTTATTTGCAGCACTTCTGAGCGGACCAGCAATTTCGGCCGACCCAGGCAGCGCGGCACGGCTGATAAACATTGATGACATCAGTGCGGTTAAGCGCGCTGGCAGCCCAAAATTATCGAAAGATGGCGAGTTGATCGCCTACAGCTTCGAAGACCAGATTTTTGTCTCCACTACGGATGGCAAGACCAAACGAGCCGTGACATCAGCTGGCTCCAAAGCGTCGTCCCCCACGTGGTCCAAGGATGGTCGCTGGCTTTATTTCCTCTCTGATCGATCGGGCAGCCAGCAGCTATGGCGATTGCCGATCTACTCCTTTGGCGAGGCTAAGCAGATCACAGACCTGGAAGGCGGCCTCCCTTCGCTGATTTTTTCCCAGGACGAATCTGCTCTACTTGTCGAGCGGCCAGAAAAGACAGTTAAGGCGGTTCCCGACAACGAGAGGGACCGGCCTTGGGTCGTGACGCGCACTCAGGCAAAAGAAGATGCGGGCGACGGCTATCTGACTGACGAAGACCTGCCGGATCACTTGTTTGTCTATGACATTGCCGGCAAATCTCTGCGCCAAATCACGCAGGGCCGCTACGCAGAACAGTCGGCGGCATGGGCTCCCGACGGCAAAGCAATCATTTTTGTCAGCAATCGCGAAGAGAATCCCGATGCCGACTATCGTACCGATCTCTGGCTAGTAAACACCAGCAAAGCAACCGGGGCCGGCAGCGGGCTTGTCAGGCTGACCGATAACAACGAACCAAAGAGTTCGCCGCAGTTCAGTCCGGACGGCAAAACCATCGCTTACCTTGCGGCAGAAGATGGCGTGTACGGCATTGATCGCATCATGATCATGCCCGCCAGCGGTGGTGAGGCGAGTAATCTCACCTCCGCACTCGACCGAAAAGTCAGTTCCTTCAGATTTTCTGCCAACAGTCGTTACATTTATTTTCTGTACGATAATGCGGGCGGTAGTCACTTGGCTCGCGTCCGGGTAAGTGATGCCAGGATCGAAACCCTGGTTGGTGGCGAGCGCGACATCTCTGCCTTTGACATCGATAGCTCAGACTCGCTGGCTCTGCGATTGAGCAATATGAATGACAGTGCGGATTTGTACTCGTGGCGTCGTGGCGTTCTGAGCCGCATTTCCAATCTCAATGAAGCGTTTTTCAATTCTGTGAAGCTGGGTGAGAAAGAAAAAGTTTCTTTTAGCAGCCCGGATGGCACCGTTGTTGAAGCATTTGTAACAACCCCTCCTGATTACGACTCAACCAAGCGCTACCCTGCGATCCTTAAAATTCACGGCGGCCCGGTGGGTCAGTTTACTTACGGCTATGATTTTGGCACCCAGTTTTTTGCGGCCAACGGCTACATTATCATTGAGCCGAACCCTCGTGGCTCAACCGGTCGTGGACAAGAATTCGTGCGCGCGATCTACCAGACCTGGGGCATTACCGATTACCCGGATATCATCGCAGCCGTGGATCACGTCATCGAAATGGGCCTGGCAGATCCCGAGCGACTGGCGGTATTTGGCTATAGCTACGGCGGCTATATGACCAACACAGTCATCACTAACACGACTCGTTTCAAAGCGGCCGCCTCCGGCGCCGGCCACGGTCTGATTGCAGCTAATTACGGCCATGATATTTACCAAAAATGGTATAACTGGGAACTCGGCCCACCTTGGGAAAATCGGGAAAAGTACGACCGCCTGTCACCGTGGTTACGAGTGGGTAACGTCAAAACACCGACCATTTTCCTGGGCGGCAGGGTAGACTGGAACGTTCCCGTCATCAACGCTGAACTTTTTTACCAGTCGCTTAAAACACTGGGCGTTGACACGGAGTTGGTCGTTTATCCCGACAGCCATCATGGTGGCTGGAAAGAGGCGTTTTACCAGGACTACTATTCGCGCATTGTGGCCTGGTTTGACACCTATACAAAAATTGACACATCTACAAAACTCGAGGAAGTCACTCAGTAATGGAAGAATCAGCAGTACCTGAAATGGCGCAAAGCGCCACGTCAGCCATAAAAGCCATGCGCGAAAACCGCCCGGCAGATGCCGAAGCGATTTGCCTGGACTGGCTCGCAACCAACCCCGGCAGTACCGATCACTTACGAATTCTCAGTCATGCACTGATGAAGCAAGGACGCCTGGACGAGGCCGAAGAGAAGGTTCGCTTCGCCCTGTCACTCGAGCCCGGCTTTCCGCAACTCGAAGAAGATCTCGGCAGTGTGTTAGCTTTACGAGGTCAGTATGCCGAAGCAATCACGCATTTCGAGGAGGCGATCAAGCAAGAACCCCGCTTGCCCAAACCCTACAAGAAGCTCGCGCAAGCGCTGATCGCCGTCGGTCGAGCGAAGGAAGCGGATGATATTTTCCGGCTATATCTCGAACGCGACCCCGCCAAAAAAGTTGTTGCAGAAGCGTTGATTCATATCCAGGACGGCCACAGTGAAGAAGGGACTGATTTACTGCGCAAAGTTCTCAAAGCCGACCCCGAAAACGTCGACGCTATGCGTTACCTTGCCGCTGCTTACCTGAAATCGAAAATGCACCTCGGTGATGCCGAGGCCTTATTGCGTCGTGCCTGCCAGATTGCGCCCCATTATGTGGAAGTGCAGATGCTGCTAGGCAGTGCTCTCCTGGACCGCCAAAAATTTCCGGAAGCCGCAAAGGCTTTTAACCAGGCTATAAAACTGCGTCCAAAAAGCGACGCCGCATGGGCCGGACTCGGACAAGCATTTGCACGTGCTGATCAGATGGAAGAGGCGGCTACCGCCTACACGCGTGCTATCGAATTAAATCCAAATATTCCACTGGTACAGATGGCCCAAGGGCATGTTCTTAAGACTCTGGGCAGACAGGAGGAATCGCTAAAGGCTTATCGTGACGCAATTGCTCTTAAACCAAACTTTGGCGAAGTCTACTGGAGCATGGCCAATCTCAAAATCTTCAAGTTTGAAGACGATGAAGTATCATCCATGGAGGCGGAGCTTCAAAAACCAAATCTTGGAGAGAGCCCAGATGCTCATTTCCGCTTCGCGCTAGGCAAAGCTTACGAGGATAAGAAAGACTACGATAGGGCCTGGCATTACTACGACACCGGTAATAAGAAGCAGCGCATGCTGGTACAGCATGATCCGATGGAAGTAGAAATGCACCAAAGTCGCATTGTCGAGGTTTTTAGCAAAGAACTTATAGAGAAGCATTCCGGAAATGGCTTTGAGGCTCCCGACCCTATTTTCATCGTCGGTCTGCCGCGATCCGGATCGACGCTCGTGGAACAGATTTTGGCCAGCCATAGCATGGTCGAAGGAACGGCAGAGCTTCCCGTGCTAGGTAAAATGGCCAGCGGTATCGGCAGATATCGACCAGATGGTGTGCAATTCCCGATGTCTGTTCGAGATCTTCGCAAGCAGGACTGGAAAGCCTATGGCAAACAATACATTGAGCAAAGCAGGCCGTATCGCTTTACTGACGCACCTTTTTTCACCGACAAGTTACCGAACAATTTTTCCTTTGTCGGGCTTGTGCACCTGATATTGCCAAACGCCAAATTCATAAACACTCGCCGCCATCCTATCGATTGTTGCCTCGGCAACTACAAGCAGCTGTGGGGCAAAGGACAAAACTTCACTTATGACGCTTATGAACTGGCAGATTATTACAAGCAATACCACAAGGTAATGACGCACTGGCATGACGTCCTGCCCGGCAAAGTACTGGATGTACATTATGAAGAGACAGTGACCGACCTTGAGGGCCAGGTTCGGCGCATTCTTGATCACTGTGGCTTGCCATTTGAGGAACAGTGCGTCCGCTACTATGAGACGGATCGTGCCATCAAGACCGCCAGTTCAGAACAAGTGCGGCAACCTATCTACACCGGCGCGTTGGGTCGTTGGCGCCTTTATGAGAAACACCTGGGCACATGGATTGAAGAGCTTGGCCCAATCGTGGACAAGCTTCCTGACGTCGTGAAGAACGCCGGATTGTAAGAAAATATTAACAGTCAACGATCGTTAGTACGGCCAGACCTCAAGCCCGTGGATGGCGTTACGCACATCATTGGTCAAATTAACTGACAGCAGTTGCTTATTGGCGGCAAGATCGTAAACAGTGATCGTCGAGGGTGACGAACCACCGGCGACTACCGAATCAGACAGTACACACAGTCCGCGGGCAAAGCCGGGCCGCGCGATACCGCTTTTGTCCTCACCTTCATTCATCAATTTTGCCGGATCGTATCTAGGCACAACCATTGCACGGTCTTCTGCACCTTCGCCACGACCTGCATAACGCAAAGCGTCTGCTTCACTGTCATTGAACAATACGCCATCACGAAAAGGCCGAGCATTATGCGTTCCAGTGGGAAGCTCTGCCGCCATATGCACCTGCTTGCCGTTGAAGTGCAACATGCCGCCGGTTTGCAAACCTGATATATACATGCCGCTTTTATTGCAGTGCACATTGTTTATATGCATCTTGTTCAGCATGATAGGTCCGTCCTCGCCCAACGGGTCAAAAACCGACGTATGAAATTTGAAATTACGCGTGGCGAGTTGCATCGCCCAATTGAATTTTTTCTTATCCAGGTCGAAACCCAGGATACTGTCATATGCCGTTGAAGTGATATACAAGCTGCGCTCGTAGATGCTCAACTCGTGGCAGTGCTTGAGATAAGGGTTTTTCCAGGATCCAATTATTTCGAAATCCGGCGTATATGCGAACAACTCGTCGCTTGCCGCGATGTACATCGTCTCACCATCAAAAGCGATACCTCGAAGGCCGCGATCCCAGCCGCGTCCCTGCCAATCAATATCCGCCTTGTTCCAGTCGACAGTTTGCTCAACAATCTGCTTTTCGAGATCCAGCAAATATATACCGCCGTGACTTTCTCCCTGGTGACTGCCACGAACAACCGAGGTTGTAACAAGTTTTGTCATGCACTTCCCTATTATCTATTGCACTAAATTTGCTCTGCAGCATCATTCGGCAATTAAGCTTTAATTCGTTACCGCGTATCCAGGCATCCTACAACAGACGGACAAAAAAACAGAGGCATAGTTGGACTATGCCCCTGCTTGTCTATTCGACATGCGGTGTATCACCGCTGTCATTATCCCGTTACCGAGTTAGAACTTCTTGGTGACGCTCAAGCTAATCGTTCTTGGACGTTGCAAGGTCGCCTCTTGCACCTGCAGACCGCGCGTATTACCGGGAATATCGGTCTGAAGCCACCAGTGGTTGTTCCCCATGTAGTTCACGTTGGCCTTGTTAAACAAGTTGCGCACCATAAGTGAAACAGTCAGGTCGTTATCAAACGAGAAACCTGCCTGGAAGTTGGATGACTTCGTGGCAGGCAACTTATAATCAGGAGCCTCTGGATCATCCGTGCCACCAACGTTGCGCAAGGTCTCACCTTGGTAAGAGTAGTCATAACGCAACCATAATTCGCCGTCCAGATCGAATGCACGCGGAACAGTATATTCAAGCGCGGCCCGATACTTTTCACGCGGTGATGCTGGCATCCGCTCGCCCTTTTGGAACCACCAGTTATCTGGATCATTAATGGCATCATCCGGATCAAGATACGACGTCTCGGTGAACCTTGCGTTGGCATTATAAGTACTCAATTCGAACTTGATGTTGCGCGTAACACGCCAGTCCACGTTGACTTCAAGGCCGGTATTTTCGGCTGCGCCCGAGTTAAACGTGCCTCGCAGCCACCAAGGTGTAGAGCCCAAGTCCGTTGATGGCGGCCGTGCATTAACCTGGACATCCTCGTACTTCATCTTGAACCAAGCCACATTGAGCTGCAGGCGGTTGTCAAACCATTCACTTTTCAAGCCCAGCTCATAGTTCGTGAGCGAATCAGAAGTGTAGGTTTGTGGAACCAGGCCCGTCGCTACCGCTTTCGGCGAATTCTGGCCACCAAGCCGGAATCCTTCGCTGCGAGTAAAATAGACCATTGCGTCATCGTTGATGTTGTACTTGACGCTAAATTTCATCAGTGTGTCGCTGTCAGTACCCTGAGCAGTGAACTCTGGGCTATAGAAATCTCTGGAGTACGTGCCTACAGGAATCATCCCTTCAGGCGCGTTGTAGAACTGGTACTCATCACGATCGTATTCAAACCAGCGAACACCAAAAGTGGCCACCAGATCATCGGTTACGTTGTAATCAAACTCGCCGAATACGGCCTTTTGTTTGATCGTCTTCTTATAATTGTTGATGTAGGTGATATCTGTATCTGGGATCGGGCAATTCCAGTTCTCACCATTAGGCAGCGACGCATAATAGCAAGACCAGTAATTAGCCCAGTAAAAACCATTGGTCTGGGTCAGGTTCGGAATCTCTGAACCGTACCACCAGGTGTCATAAACGTCGTCATAGAACGCACCGACCATCCACTGCAACTTGCTGTCGCCAGTGGAGGTTAAGCGGAATTCCTGAGCAAAACGGGTTTGTTCTGCCTCGTTGAAGATATGACCGAACTCATACTCCCAGTCATAGCGCATCGCGAACAAAGCACCCCATGGGGTGTAATTCGGATAATTGGCCTCATAGTTGGCAACTACGTCGCGACCCCAAGTGACACCGTAGTAGGCCGTCTGCCACTGATTGTAATACTGGTTATCGAACTCATACGCGGTGTCACGAGAAAAATACGACGTCGTCGATGTGAACTGGGCGAACCCGAGGTCACCGGTAAATGTTGCTGACACCTGCCACCAATCATCGTCACGCCACTCGTCGTAAAAACGTGCAACTTTGTAGTCTCCCAGAGCCATGTCTGACTCCCAGGTTCCTTCAGTCCCGCCATGCTGAGCAATCAAGCTCATATCCGCATGCCATTCGTCGTTGATGTTCCAGAGTGCGGCGATTCGACCGCCATAGCCAGTCGAAATGTTCTGGTTGTCTTTGGCTACAGCCGAGTTATCAGCGATGCCAGTGATCGCACCAGGCACACCTGATAATGTCGGTGAAATTACGTTATCGACATAACCACCATCACGGTAGGAATACCCGACCACGCGAATAGCCAGCTTGTCATCAATAATCGGCATGTTGAACGACGCATTGACATCATAGCTTTCGTCGCCACCGTGGGTGTCAGAAAGAATGCCCTGGAACTGCCCCGCATAGCCGTCGAAATTTGGCTTGTTCGTGATGATACGCATGGCTCCCGACATGGAGCTTGAACCCAACATCGTGCCTTGCGGCCCAGGAAGAATTTCGATGCGCTCGATATCGACCATGCGCACATCAGGCTGGTTGGAAATTGACGTAATCGGCTGCTCGTCCAGATAGACGGCCACGCGAGACTCGGTGCGCCATTCGGATGCGGCAGTTGAGATGCCGCGCATGGTGAGAATATTTTTGCCTGGCTGGCTGGCTACCAGGGTCGCACTAGGCGTTGCCCGCGTGTAGTCCTCCATGTTCTTCATTACCATTTTCTCAATATCAGCTTGAGAAAATGCCTGGATACTTTGCGGGACGTCCTGCATTGCGACAGTACGTTTGGTCGCCGTTACAATAATTTCTTCAATAGCGAAATCATCGTCGGTGTCCTGCGCCAGCGCTGGATTGCCCGGACTTAGCGCCGCAATAACGGCAGTCGCAAGCGGCGTCATCGTGTATTTCAATTGTGATCCGGTCTCTTCAACCTGATCGTTCGACGGCAAAGACTCTTCTCTGTACATGTAGCCAACTCCCATTATTTCTTCCGCAAGGACGAACCGAGCACTATTCTGTTTTTCTAGTTGACCAAAATTAGCACGACAGCCAACATCTTGAAAGCTATGCGCCACAAAGCTATCACATTATGAAACCTTTACTGCCTTTGGCTTTCGGTACGCAATTTAATTTTACAGATGCTCTTTTTTACAGGCGAATCAACAATGAAGACTAAACGAACAAAAATCAGGCACACAAGGCGTAAAAGCAATCTTGTGATCTTCTTTTTGCACCGCAACATCGTGCGACTATTAACGCTATTGCTTGCCCTGACAATGATTTCCGCCTGCTCGGCAGGTACAAACGCCAAATCATCAGCTTCCGCGCAAGTTGATGCGTTGTTCGCACCTCTGACAGAAGGTACACAGCCCGGCGTTGCCGTCATGGTCATCCGCGATGAAAAAATCCTGCATCAACGCGGCTATGGCTACGCAAACATTGAAAAGAAGATCCCGATCAATGCGCAAACCGCTTTTCGTCTCGGCTCGGTTTCCAAGCAATTCACCGCAATGGTCATTATGCAACTCGCCGAACAAGGCAAACTTGCTTATGACGACCCCATCGGCAAATACGTTCCCGAGCTGGCAGTATATAAAGGCGTCACCATTCGTCACTTGCTGACCCACACCGGCGGTTTGCCCGATTACTACGATGTGATCGACACGTCGCAGGGCATGCCAACTAACGCCGATGCGGCCACCCTGCTCGGAAAAATGGCCGCTCCGGTATTTGCACCTGGCGAACGTTACGAATACAGCAACCCCGGCTATGACATGTTAGCGTCTATAGCCGAAGCGGCGTCAGGCACCCATTTTGCCGAATACTCCAGGCTGCACATTTTCGAACCGCTCGGTATGCATGGAACCCAGATACACGACCACACGCTGCCAATCATTGAAAACCGTGCGCTAGGCTATGATGTCAACAACTCGGACGGCAAGCAGCAATTCACACTCGACGACCAGGACCCATTAAACGGCATCGTCGGCTCCGGTGGCGTTTTTTCAACGCTTGACGACATGTACCGCTGGGATCAGGCGCTCTACAACGAATCCCTCGTAAAGAAAACCACCCTAAAGCAAGCTTTCACTTCCGCAAAAAACAATGCCGGCGAGCTCATTAATTATGGATTCGGTTGGCGTGTTGAAGACTACAAGGGCATCCGGAGAATCTCACACGGCGGCAGCTGGATAGGATTTCGGGCGCGGTTTTTTCGCTTTCCGGATATCGGCCTGTCAATCGTCATGCTATCCAATCGCGCCGACCTGGGATCTGTGCTCAATGACGATCCAGAAGATTCTTATGAAAAAATCAACAAGATTGCCGATATCTACATCAATGCGGAGAAAACCTGAGCAGCCACATTAGCCAGCTACAATTTGCGGATGCAGAAAATACAAACGGGGCCCTGATCGGCCCCGTTTTTTCATCGGCAAAATTGCAGGCAGCTAGTCCGCCGTTG
>JAHEFE010000083.1 GCA_024640365.1 Woeseiaceae bacterium
AGCGAGGACTTGAGTTGTCTGATGCTCTTTATTGATGCATTTTCGCCGTTTCCGCCACTCGGCCAGCACCATGACAAACCGCACATGATTCCGCAGGATAGATTGGCAAGCCTGTTCCTGCTGTGAAGTTGTCCTTCACTTCATCGAACCAGGCGCCATTCTGTTTCATGTGTGCCTGTGTATCCGTGCTGGTATGACAATTCGTGCAAATGCCGGCTGTTGGTGAATTCGCCAGGTCATCTGCCCAGACAGCGGTGCTGGCACCGTTATTTACGGTCAGTGCACGAGCACCCTCGCGAGCGGTGTTGTAAGACCCAGCGACATGACAGGTCTGGCACTTGGCGATGTTACCCGGGAAGGTCACGCCAGCGGCACCGCCATTACGGTAATACATATCTGCCGCGTGAGTTTTGTGGACAGCAACCGCGAGCGATACCGATTCATAACCCTTGTCGATCGGATCCAGCGGATCCGCTTGCGGGAAAGGTGTCCAGGAAGTGCTCAGCTCACTGTTATGGCAGTTGAAGCAGACCTGCAGGTTGTCGGTGCCGCGTCCACCGTGGTTGTTGATCGTGCCATGGCAAACATTACATTTTGCTTCAGCAACGGCCAGCTGCCGCGGCGTGCCACCGGTCGGGTAAAACACAACCGACTTCGGATAAATGCGTCCGGTGGCTGACTGCAGGCGATTGTCAAAAGAGATCATCGGGTCGCCAGACATGGCCGCCGGAATGGTTACGTTGATGTCATCAGCTGGATCTTCCGCCGCACCGTAGTTGACCAGCGCAATTGTAAAGCTGCCATCGGGATTTTGTGCCGGCCGGTTATCCGGGTAGGTGACCAACGGGAATAGCGGATCAATCACGCTGCCGTCAGGAATATCCTGCAAGTTCATGCTGAACGAATATCCCTGACGAGTATCTGTCGGGAAGGTCACATTGCCGGCCTCATCGCCGTTGTACATTTCTTCCGAGCTCCAGCCCAGGTAGAGGTATTGGCGGCCGGCAAGGAATTCCGCGTCGGCAAAAATATCGGCCGCGACACCATTTCGCATGACGCGCACATCAATAGTCATCGGATCCAATGTGAGATTGGCACCCAGTACCTGCAAGGTATAGTCCTTGCCCGCAGCAAACCGATTCTTGTTGGTGTCCAGGTTGGCATGTGCCGCCTCGCCCAGTGGTGCTGCAACGTTGTCATGGCACAAAACACAGGTCGGGTTATCTGCGTCAAACACATTACCGGCCAGGTCATGGTGCATAAAGTATTGCGACAAACCGGTTACGGCATTGGGTGTGCCCGTTACCAGCCGGTCATCATGACAAGCTCCGCAGGCTTCGGCGCTGATATTGGTTTCCCACTTATCGCCGTCTGCGGTCGTACTGCTGTTGTGGCAGACCGCGCAATCAGTAACGTCATTCGGATAGCCAACGTCGCTAAAGTCGTGGCTACCACCGACGATGTAGGGCGTTGTGCGGTTACCTGCACCGTGGATGGCGTGCACCAAATGGGCGAGGTCAACCAAAGCGCCGTTGACTACATCGCGCGTACCCTTGTTATGGCAGGTGTCGCAATAATCAGTGTTGTTACGACTGCCATGGACAGTCAGTTGGTCATGGCAACCATTACACGTTTCTGTCGTGACGATATTGCGATGGCCGGAACCCGCGCCGCCATCGGGAACGAAATCGAAAACCGGATTGATGGGCGCGATTGGGCGAATTTCTCGTGGGCTCAGATCAAACTGCATGCCGACGCGATGCGTCAGGGATGGTTCATAAGTAATTGCGACCGGCGTTGTAACAGTTCGCGGGTCAAGCGCAAACGTAAACTGATAAGTACCATCGCCGTTATCCACGACCTGGTCGGCCGTGGCCCGTTCATAGGTTGCTTGCAGTGCTTTTGCCAGCGCATCTCCACCAGCGACGTCACCGGTAGCCAGTTGGTTCTTGTAGCTCCGCCAGCCGCCAAAAGTCTGGGCGCTATTGGCGGTGAGCTTGGCCAGTGTAAAGCGCATGCCGAGTCCGGCAGACATAAGTCCTGTTATGGGAATGCCGGCGGAATCCTCTACCTCAAAATTTACGACAAAGCCGCCCGTCGCAGGAATTTCGACGCCAGTGATTGCAGCCACCATGCGATTGCCGTCCGCCAGCATTTGCTGGCCGATCGCGGGGTCAGAAAAATCCAGGAGAGTCACTGGCGGTGGGCCAGACGTTCCGCCCGGTCCTGTTGGTCCCTGTGGTCCGGTGGGTCCGGTTGCTCCGGCAGGACCTTGCGGGCCATTGTCGCCGCCACAGCCAGTCATGCCGAGTAGCAGGCCTAACAGACCGGCAGCAAGGGCATTCTTGAACTGACTTCTTTTTATTTTACGAAACATCTTCTTACTCCCACCGATCAGCGAACCGCTAAGCGAACTTTGGTGACCAGGCCTGCAGCTTTCCAAATTCCCACGAACACTTTGTCATACATGGTACGGCACCGCTAATTCTGCCGCACTTGATCATCGTCAATTGTCCCTGCAAGGGTGTGCCAGTCTATGCGGGTAAATGCGTATAGGTAAAGAAAACCAACGACTTGCGCTCTCGGTTTGGTGCCGGCGCAAAGTATTTTGAATCTATGTTTCAGTGTGTTCTTGTTTCGGCTTACCGGCGAAAGTGGCGAGCAATACCGGCAGCAAGGTCAGGTCCGCTAGTAGTGCGATGAGCATGGCGAAACCCGTCAGCATGCCGAAATACAGGGTAGGCACGAATCGGGACAACATAAGAATCGAAAACCCGAGCATGATTGTGATGCTCGTGTAATACATCGCTCTGCCGATAGTGGCGTGGCAGCGGCCAATCGTGGCCCAGACATCACGGTCTCGCTCAAATTCAATTTCGAAACGGTGCAGGTAGTGAATGGTGTCATCCACACCGATACCGATCGTGATCGCCGCGATTGTAATGGTCATGATGTCGAGCGGTATTGCCAGCCAGCCCATTGCGCCAAGAACCACGGCGGCCGACAGGACATTCGGAATGATGCCGATGATGGCAATGCGCACCGAGCGAAACAGGACCAGAAACATCACGGTAATTGCGAAAAATACGGCGCCGAGCGTCAATACCTGCGAACGAAACAGGCTCTGTAACATATTGTTGTATAGCACCAGCATGCCGCTGAGATGAATCTGCTCAGGCTGCAGCTCAAAATCGCGAGCGAGATCCTGCGGTATTTTTTTCAGTAATGCCGCCCGCCGCAATGATTTATCGGATTCGTAAACCCTGACGCTGAAACGAAGCTCATCGCCGTCTGTGGACAGATAAGGGTCGAAGAGGGCTGTTCTGATATCGGCGGGTAACTTCTTGTACAACAATGATAGCTGCAAGTTGTCTTTCAGAAAGTTGCTATCAACTTTCTCGAGCATGCGCATGGCGGTTGCCAGCGAGATGACTTTGCCGGTTTCCGGCAAGCGATCAAGATAGTCATGAATCGATGCGACTTCGTCCAGGCGCCAGCGATTGTACCAGTAGCTGTGTGTTGCGAGTCCGCCATCACCAACTTCAGTGGCGAATATGTCCTCGAAGTCATCATCATTGCTTACACTCAATGTCTCATCGTTTAGTGGCGCATCAATAATGACGTCGAGTGGTGTGGTGCCTCCGAGCTGCTGGTCAATCACTTCCATGCCGCGATAGATCTCTGTCGACTTGTGGTAGTAATCAATGAATCGGTTTTCGACGGTTAAGCGCGAAATACCGATCGCGCTGAAAATCGTCAGGGCGGTGAATAACGCCAGTATTAATCTGCTGCGTCCGTGAATGAATGTGTAGAAGAGTCTCGTTATTTTTGCGGTTATGTCTTTGCGTGGCCACGCCGTTCCGGGCTTCAGCAACAAGAGCAGCGCCGGGAACAAGGTAAAGGACAGGACGAAGGCGCTCGCCAGGCCAATCACCATCATCCAGCCAAAATCGATCACCGGGCGTATGCCGCTGACCACCAGGGAACCGAAGGCCACCATCGTCGTAAGTACGGTATACAGGCAAGGCGTAACGATGCGCCGGACAGTCTCGCTGACCAGCGTTTGCTGATTCGCTTGAGGGCTTGCCTCATGGACCTCACGATAGCGAACAATAATATGCAGCGTCAGGGCAAGAGTGAGTATGAGCACCAGCGACAGGAAGTTTGACGAAACGACGGTGACTCGCCACTGCAGCCAGCCGAGCAAGCCGACCATCGTCAGGCAGGTAGCGGTGCATACGAGCAAGGGGAGTGCGACCCAGCGCGGACGGTGAAATGCGATGGCCAGCACGATAACAAGAAAGAGTAAAACGGCCGCACCGAAGACGACGAGGTCGTGACGAATAAAATCCATCGAATCGGCGACGATCATAGGTACACCGCCCAGATGCAGCGTTGCATTATTCGAGTGCTCCGCAAGGACTTCACGCACGGCGAGTATTTGCCGACCTTCGTTCTCGAGCAGCTGAGAGTTCGCTTCCTGGAATTGATGGTCCGTTGCATCCAGTAGTTCCGCTTCGGTGGCGGTGAGCTGTTGTTGGTCTTCTTTTTTGCGCAACGCGTTTCTTCGCTCACGCAATGTCAGGTAGTTTTCATCGTCTTCAAAGATCAGCTGGATAGCCGTCGTGCG
>JAHEFE010000047.1 GCA_024640365.1 Woeseiaceae bacterium
TGGTGTGTCGCAGCGTCACACCACTGGTCTGCGCCAACGCCTGCTCGAAAAAACTGGCTCCCATTTGCTCGGGCCCGCGCCGATATACAATATCGACATTGGCTGCGCCGAGACGCTTGCTTTGTACTGCAATATCAATTGCGGTCATGCCACCACCAATCACTACGACCCTGTCGCCGACGGGTAACTCACCCTTATCCTGTGCCTGGCGAAGTTCAGCAATGTAATCAACCGCATTTAAAACCCCGTCTGCCTCCTCACCTTCAATGCCAAGCTGATTGACGGCACCAAGACCGAAACCCAAAAATACCGCATCGTAGTCACGCTGCAACTCAGCCAATGTAAAGTCATCGCCCAGAGCAACACCGTTTTTTATATCAATGCCACCGATGCCAAGGATGTATGCAATTTCGCGCTGGACAAAATCATCAACCGCTTTGTAAGCGGCAATTCCATATTCATTCAAACCACCCGCTTTCGGATCGCGATTCAATACGGTCACAGCATGACCCAGCATTGCCAATCGATGAGCACAAGAAAGCCCGGCAGGACCTCCGCCAACAACTGCAACCCTTTTGCCACTGTCTGGCAGCCGTTCGAATAACTGCTCATTTTTAGCCAACACCGGGTCAGTCGCATAGCGTTGTAACAGTCCTATCTCTACCGGCTTATCTTCGTGCGAATTACGAACGCACGCCTCTTCACAAAGGACTTCGGTCGGACAAACCCGTGCACACATGCCGCCCATGATGTTCTCAGACAGTATCGTACGGGCAGAACCCTTGATGTTGTCGCTGCGAATTTTCTGAATGAAGGCGGGAATATCGATACCGGTTGGACAAGCCGTCGTGCATGGCGCATCAAAACAGAAGTAACAGCGATCCGCTTCAATCAGCGCTTCTGAACGCGCTAATGGCGGATGCAAATCACTAAAGTTCTCCTCCAGCTCTTCGGCTGAAAGCCGTCGTGAGCGCACGACGGGTGATTTATTATCGGTCATCGTTTTACAGCAACCGGCTTCTTTCGGCCGGCCTGACGTTGCATTGCATCGTAAAACGGTGCAAAAGGTGGCCGATCGACGTATCTACCCGCTCCGCGCTCAACTCTGAGATCACCATCAGCAAAAACCACTTTGCCACGGCTCACTGTATGTGAGGCGCATCCCTGTACCGTCATGCCTTCGAAAATATTGTAATCGACCTTCTGCTTTTGGGTCTTCGCGGAAATGGTCTTCGTCGCGGATGGATCCCAGACGACGATATCTGCATCAGCGCCGACAGAAATACTGCCCTTACGAGGGTAAATATTGAAGATCTTTGCAGCGTTCGCCGACGTCACCGCAACAAATTCGTTCATGGTCAGGCGGCCGGTCGTGACTCCGTGATGCCACAGAACCTCCATCCGATTCTCAATACCCGCCGTACCGTTTGGAATCTTCCGGAAGTCATCTTTGCCAGCCGCCTTCTGTTCGGCACAAAAACAACAATGGTCAGTGGCAGTCGTTTGCAAGTTGCCTGACTGCAATCCACGCCACAACGCCTCCTGATGTTCCTTTGCGCGAAAAGGCGGGCTCATTACATGCGCCGCCGCAACGTCAAAATCGGGGTCACGATATACAGAATCATCAACCAACAAATGACCCGCAAGCACCTCGCCAAAAACGCGCTGGCCTTCGCCTCGCGCCCGGGTTATCGCCTCCAGAGATTGACGACACGAGTTGTGCACGATATAGAGTGGCACGCCAAGGACTTCGGCAATGCGAATTGCACGATTGGCAGCCTCTCCTTCCACCTCCGGTGGACGAGACAACGGGTGACCTTCCGGCCCCGTAATACCCATGTCATATATTTTTTGTTGGAGACGAGAAACCAGCTCTCCATTCTCGGCATGGCAAGTTACTATCGCGCCGAGCTCCAGCGCTTTCGAAAAACTGTTCACCAGTATTTCGTCGTCTGCCATGATGGCACCTTTATACGCCATGAAATGCTTGAAGCTGTTAACGCCGTGTTTTTTGACCAGCGTCTCCATGTCGGCACTGACAGTGTCGTCCCACCAGGTAATGGCGACATGAAATGTGTAGTCGGATACAGATTTTTCAGCCCATTCCCGCCACTGCATGTAAGTGTCCAGAACACGTTGCTGAGGATCTGGAATAGCAAAATCAATAATGGTTGTCGTACCACCGGCAACACCCGCCGCGGTCCCTGAATAGAAGTCTTCCGTTGTCACTGTACCCATGAACGGCAGCTGCATGTGGGTGTGCGGGTCTATGCCACCGGGCATGACAAACTGGCCGCCAGCATCGATTATTTCCGCACCCTTTGGCGCATCAAGATGCTCGCCAATCGCCTGAATTTTGCCGTCGCTACAAAGCACATCCGCGCGCACCGACTGATCAGCCGTAACTACTGTGCCGCCTTTGATTAACACTGACATTAGATCACCTCCGTGCAAGCATCCTGCTCGCGAAATGATAGATAATTCCACCGAGTATAGAACCCGTAAACCATCCGTAATCATAGAACCAGCTTAAATAACCAGTCGTTATCGCAACGACTGTTAGTCCTACTGGTACAAGAAATGCGACAAGCCCGGCAGCATTCCAGGCCGGATACACACCGCCATCCCGATACAGATCAGGCAGATCGTAGAACTGTTTCCTGACGATAAAGTAGTCAACGATCATGATGCCGGCGATGGGCCCGAGCAGACTTGAATAACCAATCAACCAGTTCGAATACAGGCTTTCTACACTGACATCCGAATCAAGCCAGCCGAGTTTCTTCAATAGCTCCCAACTCATTAACAATATGCCGACACAGCCGGTCAGGATGACACCCTTCGTCTCGTTGATATATTTCGGCGCGATATTCTGAAAACTATTGGTAGGAGACACGATGTTCGCAGCCGTATTAGTCGAGATCGTCGCCAGGATAATCATGAGCATTGAGACGACTACCCAAAAAGGGCTATCGATTCTGCCAATTAAATTTATCGGATCCGAAACAGTTTCGCCTACGAGTTCCATCGACGCCGCTGTGAGCAAAACACCAAGCCCGGAAAACAAGAACATGGTTAGCGGCAAACCGATTATCTGGCCGATGATTTGGCTGCGCTGAGAACGGGCGTAGCGACTGAAGTCGGGAATATTCAGAGAGAGCGTTGCCCAGAACCCGACCATCGCCGTCAATGCGGCCATGAAATAACCCATAAACGATGCGCCCTCAGGCCGACTCGCTGGCGTCGCCATCACCTCCGCGAGCGACACCTTAGGCAAGGCCCACACAACCAGTCCAATCGCCACAATCAACAATAGTGGTGCCGCAAGTGTTTCGAGATGCTTGATGGATTCGGCACCGCGAACGACGACCCAGATGTTAGCTACCCAGAATATGAAGAACCCGAGCACCTCACCTGCACCGCCTAATGCGGCCCAGCTATCAAACAAGGCCGACAATAATAGGTGAATTGCAATTCCGCCAAACAGCGTTTGTACGCCAAACCAGCCACAAGCAACCAACGCTCGAATTAGTGCCGGAACGTTAGAGCCGACGATACCGAAAGAAGCTCGCAACACGACCGGACAGGGAATGCCATAGCGTGTTCCGGGATAGGCATTCAGCGTCAAGGGAATCAGGACAACCATATTGGCAACCAGGATGGTCCACAACGCCTCGGTAACAGACAAACCGAAATACGCAGTTAGAACTCCGCCCAGCGTATAGGTGGGCACACAGATAGCCATCCCCACCCACAGTGCGGCGACATTCCATTGGCTCCAGGTTCTTTGCGAGGCCTTGGTCGGTGCAATGTCTTCGTTGTAACGGGCGCTGTTAATGATGTCGTCTTTGACATCGAGCTCGATGAACTCACCAACCTCAACCGCCTTGCTATGCATCTCTGAACCAGACATTGCCACCCCCGACTATTGATCCTCAGTTATGTATTAGCCTTTTACCAGGGGCCCGTAAGTCTCAGGTCGCCGGTCACGGAAAAATTGCCAGGTATCCCGGACCTGCCGGATCATGTCCAGATCTATTTCATGCACAAGCAATTCGTCATCACCGTAACTTGCCTGGGCTTCGATGGCGCCGCGCGGGTTAACGATATAACTCGACCCGTAAAACTCGCCCATCGCCTGCGCCCACGGCTCTTCCTTACCAATACGGTTGATCGCTCCAATAAATACACCATTAGCAGCGGCCGACGCGGGTTGTTCAAGCTCCCAGAGATATTTGCTGAGTCCCGCGACCGTCGCAGATGGATTGACGATGTACTCTGCGCCGTTTAGGGCCAGTGCACGCCAGCCCTCAGGGAAATGCCTGTCATAACAAATATAAACACCCAGCTTGAGATAGGCAGTTTCGAATACGGGATAACCAAGATCGCCCGGCTTGAAAAAGAACTTTTCATAGAAGCCCGGGTCCACCTGGGGAATGTGGGTCTTGCGATACTTGCCGAGATACTTGCCATCGGCATCGATCACAGCGGCAGTGTTGTAATAAACACCGGTCATCTCTTCCTCGTAAATAGGAACGACAATGACCATGTTGTATTTCCTGGCGTACTCCTGCATGAGTCGTGTCGTATGTCCGTCCGGTATTTTTTCGGCGGCTGCATACCACTTCCTGTCCTGACTCGGACAAAAATAAGGCTGTGTAAACACCTCCTGGAAACAGAGAACCTGCACACCCTTCTTACCGGCCTCTTCAATGTAAGGGATGTGCGCCTCGATCATGACGTCCCGAATCTTTTCTGGCGTCGACGACGTATCGCCCTTGAACGCCATCTGAATCAATCCACACTTGACCTTTGCCATCATTAACCCCTTGAATTTTGTTCTAACTATTATTCAATTAGCATACGCCGTTTTATATAGCAATTCCCGCATGAGTTCGACGTCTGACCTTTTGATCGAGTGCTTATCCAACAAGATTTATGCAACAACGATCTTCTATTCTATTCAGAATCAATCATGCCCCAAGAAAACAGGTTGAAATTGCGATACGTCAATCGAACTTTCGGCCGGTTTTGGAATTCCTTGGGCCGATTGAACCTGGATAAGCCCCTGCAAGGCTGTCACGGCAAAGTTGCAGATCAGGTGTATTTTTGTGTAATACTCCACTAGCTGGTGCGGGGGAATGCGGGCTTGACGCCATCGTTATTCGACGCAAAGTCACCGGCCAATTCATTCGTTATATAAGGTACGGAATTGAACGTAACTGATTCGCGTAGCGCCACTCACGTGTGGCTAGTCTCACTTGTAGCCTCGCTGGTATTAACTGCCTGTGGCAATGATACGTCGCCAACGAGCGCTGACAGCGTGGCCAAACCCAGTCGTGCCGAACGAGAAGGTCTTAAAGTCTACCGTCACTCAATGGATGGAGCGCCATCCAGCATTGACCCGGTGCAGGCCAGAAACGTTTACTCCAATACCGTCATTCTGAACGCTTACGACACGCTCTATGCTTTCAAATATCTCGCTCGCCCCTATGAGGTTAAAGCCAATCTCGCGGTGGACATGCCCGATATATCAGACGATGGACTGGTATATCGCATCAAGATCAAACAGGGCGTGTACTTTGTCGATGATCCCGCGTTTGAGGGTGGTACCGGACGAGAGTTGACCGCAGAAGATTTTGTATACAGCCTCAAGCGCCAGTTTGATCCGAGCCAACGTCCGGCTGGAGCCTGGTTGTGGCAGGGGCATATCGTCGGCCTTGATGAATGGAAGTCTGACGGCTCTGATTACAGCCAGGAAATTGAAGGACTGAAAGCACTGGATCGTTATACGATTCAAATAACGCTGATAAAGCCATACCCGCAGTTGGTATTCACGCTGGCGCAGGGCTACGCGGCCATCGTGCCAAGAGAAGCCGTCGAGAAATATGGCCGGGAAATGGGATCTCACGCCGTCGGCTCAGGACCCTTCAAGGTCGTAAGCTACGACTCAGCCAGTATTGTCTTTGAGAAAAACAAGAAATTTCGCCAGGAGCCAGTGGATATTTATTTTGAGGGCTATAACGAGGCCACTCAGAAAGAGACTGGTGTTGAAGCCATTAACGGGCGATCCCCGCCCTTCGTGGATCGACTGGAAATTCACTTCATTAACCAAAATCCTGCTCGCTGGAGCGCATTCACCAAAGGTAATGAAACCCAGTTCCTCCTCGTTCCCAACGAACAAGTGGACACCGTTTTCTCGTCCAAGAATCCAATCACGCCCAACCCGGAATATGCCAGCAAGTATCATATGGGCTGGTACCAGGAAGCCGGTCTGGTATTCATGACATTCAACATGAGCTTTCCAACCATCGGCTATAACGACGACCCTGAGCAAGAGCGCAAGAACAAAGCGCTGCGCTGCGCCATGATCAAGGCCTTCGATTGGGAACGGCGCAACGAGAGCTTCTACTTCAACCTCGGACGCGTATTTCCGGGCATCATTCCACCGGTCACGCCGGAGTTCGATCCTGACCTCTCAACAGACAGCATCACTCGCGATCTTGATGGGGCAAGAAAATTATTAGCCGACAATGGCTGGACCCCTGAAAACTTGCCAACACTGTCCTATGGCTCCCAGGCAGGCGTCAGTCAGCGACTGTTTTTTGAGCAATTCCGTGGCTTCATGGTCAAGATTGGCTACCCGACCAAAAAGTTGAAACTCAAGCAGTACGCGACCTTTGGCGACTACAGCAAAGCTATGGCCAACAGCGAGCTGGAATTAGTATTCAAGGGCTGGGGCCTTGACTTCCCTGACGCTCAAAACACGTTGCAATTATTTTACGGCCCGAATGCTTCGCCGGGATCCAACGATGCCAATTACAAAAATCCGGAATACGACCGACTGTTCCAGGAAGCGTCGGTGATGCAGCCATCTCCGGAAAGAACCGCCTTGTACCGACGAATGAACGAGATGGCGATCGCTGATTGCATCGGTATCATGTCGTTGTCTCGAACGCGAATTATGATGTGGCACAAAGACGTTATCGCAGTACCTGATCGCGAAATTGTTGGTGGTTTCTTTATGAAATACGTCGACATCGACAAGAGTTTGTTGCCTGCCGGCTCCAAAGGAAAGTAGACCCTATGGAAATACTGCAATTTGCATTGCGTAAACTGATTGGAGGTATTCCGTTGATTCTCGGTGTTACCTTCATCAGCTTTTTGCTCATGGTCTATTTTGGGCCCGACCAGACTTTCGAATTACTGGGCAAGAACCCGACCGCAGACGAAATTGCAGAAGTTCGTCACCAACTCGGATATGACAAGTCATTTGTCGTGCGTTACGGCGAGTTTCTCAAGCAACTCGTCACTATGGACTTCGGTCTGTCTGACTCTACCGGCGAACCAGTCAGCAGCATGCTCGGCCGCACGATTCCGGTTTCGATTGCACTGGTGACACCGGGGTTCATCCTTGGCAATCTTCTCGGCGTGCTTCTAGCCCTGGTCGCCGCTTATCATCGCAGCGGCTGGATTGATAAAGCGATTATGGGCTTTGCTGTCGTCGGCATGAGCGTAAGCTTTTTGATTGTGATTATCGCGTTCCAGATTCTTTTGTCCTCAAGTTTTGGTCTGAATCTTTTTCCGGTACGCGGCTGGAACGTTAACTCCGTGGGCGACTACGTCATGTATGTCACAGTACCTACATTAGCGTCCGTATTCGTCGCACTGGGATATAACACTCGTTTTTATCGCGCCGTACTCGTCGAAGAAATGACACGCGACCATGTTCGTACGGCACGAGCTTTCGGCATCTCACCGATGAAGCTTTTTTATAAGCACATTTTGAAAAACGCATTGATACCGATTATCACTCGCGTAATGTTCTCCATCCCCCTGGTCGTAGTCAGCGGTAGCCTGTTGATCGAAAGCTATTTCGGAATTCCAGGCGTCGGCAAGATCACCTTTGATGCCATTACATCCGGCGATCAGCCGGTATTGAAAGCTGTTGTCAGTCTGACGGCCATACTGTTCGTACTCACGCTGTTGATTACGGACATTCTGTATCGCGCGGTCGACCCACGGGTGTCACTGAAATGAATGCTCCAGCGAGTTCAGTAACGAGTCCGGCGAGTTTGCCGGAAGAGCGCCACGAGTCAATCTGGGGTAAAGCACTCTATAAATTCAGGCGCGATCGCACCGGCATGATTGGGTTCACGGTAGTCATGATTTATTTCATCGCGGCGCTCGGGGTCTGGCTCGGCATCTGGGGCACGCACTGGAGCGATGTTGAAGGTCCGAAGTGGTCGCCGATGTCATCTGAGTTTCTGTTTGGAACCAATATTATTGGTCAGGACATATTCCAAAGAGCCATTTACAGCACGAAAACAGCTTTCGAAATAGGTCTGGTCGTTGCCCTGCTTTCCACCATGTTTGGCGCGTTAATGGGATCCCTGGCAGGATTTTTCAGCGGCACCTGGATAGACGAAGTAATTCTCTGGATCAAAGGTGTGCTCGATTCAATTCCTTTTTATCTATTTGTAGCGGCTGTCGCTTTTGCGATGAAGGACAACCCCTACGCCATGCACGTGGCGATGGTTTCCACATTCTGGACAACAACCGGTCGTCTGGTGCGCGGCGAAGTTATTAAGCTGCGCAGCTTTGAATTTGTGGAAGCAGCGAAAGCCATCGGCGTACCTCAGATCGTGATTATCTTCCGCCACATCCTGCCCAACACTTTTCACATTCTGCTAGTGCAGGCCACTATCGTTTTTGTTGCCGCCATCAAGTCCGAAGTAATCCTCAGTTTCCTCGGTCTCGGCGTGCAAGACGGCGTTAGTTGGGGCCTCATGATTTCTGAGTCAACACTGGAAGTGCTCGCCGGGTTCTTTAATAACTTCATATGGGCGTCAGTGTTTCTGTTTGGATTGGTAATGGCCTTCAATATGTTTTCCGATGCGCTGCAGGATGCACTGGATCCGAAAAAGGTGGCGGCCGAATGAGTGACAAAGCAAACAAGCCGTTATTGAGCGTCCGCAACCTGATAGTCGAGTTTGCGACGCGTTACGGCCCAGTCCGGGCGGTCGACAATATCAGTTTCGATATCTTCCCCAATGAGACGGTCGGTATCGTTGGTGAGTCCGGCTGCGGTAAGACCGTGACCGGCCTGTCGCTGTTACGCCTGATCCCCTCCCCGCCCGGCCGCATTGTCCAGGGTGAGATATTGCTTGGCGACCAAGACCTGGCACAAATGCCAGAGAAAGACCTGGCGCGATTGCGTGGCGAAGAAATCTCCATGATCTTCCAGGAGCCGATGACTGCACTAAACCCCGTGTTGACGGTCGGCAGTCAGATGATTGACGTTCTGTTACGGCACAAGAAAATCAGTCGGCAGGAAGCACGCGAAACCGCGATAGAGATGCTGACACGAGTCGGCATTCCGGCACCGAAAAAACGTATCGACGAATACCCACACGAAATGTCTGGTGGTATGCGGCAGCGGGTAATGATTGCGATGGCCTTGTCGTGCAATCCGAGACTCCTGATTGCAGACGAACCAACGACCGCACTGGACGTTACAACCCAAGCGCAAGTGCTCGAACAAATTGTCAAACTCCAGGAAGAGTTTCACATGGCCGTTATCCTGGTCACGCATGACCTGGGGGTCATCGCAGAAACCTGTGATCGTGCGCTCGTAATGTATTGCGGCAACATCGTTGAAAGCGGAACTGTTGACCAATTATTTGCAAATCCGCGCCATCCATATACACGTGGCCTGCTGGACTCAATTCCGCGACTGCGCGATGAGCGCCTCGACAAGCTGCCCATTATTCCAGGCATGGTTCCTGACTTGCTGCACTTGCCGCAAGGCTGTCGCTTCGCCGATCGCTGTGCCTTCGCGCAAGCTGATTGCAGAGTTGCTCCACCCACATTAGCTATTGATGACGACAACCGCAGCGGCGTCGCTTGTTACCACCCGTTAAGTTAGGAGCCAGGACTTGTCAGAACCGTTATTAAAAGTCGTCAATCTCAAGAAACACTTTCCGGTACGGGGCGGCCTGTTCAGTCGTGTCCTCGCGAGCGTCAAAGCCGTCGATGGTGTGAGCTTCGAACTGGGCAAACAACGCACACTGGGTCTCGTTGGTGAATCCGGCTGCGGCAAGTCGACACTGGGCCGGGCCGTGCTGCGTTTACACGAACCGACATCTGGCGAAATCTATTTGAATGGGGAAGACATCATCGCACTCGACCGGGATGCCTTGAAAAAGCGCCGTCGCGATATGCAGATCATTTACCAGGACCCATTCGCTTCGCTAAGCCCCCGTCGCTTGATCGGGCAGACGATCCAGGAACCACTGGATGTGCATAACATCGGGACGGTAGCGGAACGGCGGAAGCGAGTTGAAGAACTGCTGGAAATCGTCGGCCTACGGAAACACGTGCTGTCACGTTATCCGCACGAATTCTCTGGCGGCCAGCGGCAGCGCATCGGAATCGCCCGCGCCCTGGCGTTAAACCCTTCTTTTATTGTTGCGGACGAACCGGTCTCGGCTCTCGACGTCTCCGTGCAATCGCAGGTACTGAACGTTATTTCTCGCCTGCAAAGCGAATACGGCATTTCCTTCCTGTTTATATCCCACGACCTCGCGGTTATTCAACACGTCAGCGATGACGTCGGCGTGATGTACCTGGGTCAACTGGTTGAATACTCGGACTCTGCCGGCCTGTATCGCAACCCGAAGCATCCCTATACGAGAGGGTTAATGGCGGCCATCCCGGTGCCGGATCCCAAGAAACGTACCCGGAGGATTTTGCTGAAAGGCGACATCCCGTCGCCGATGAACCCACCGTCGGGCTGTCCGTTTCACACACGCTGCACCGAAGCGATGCCACAGTGCAGTCAGGAAATTCCAAAAAGCGTCAACGTCGGTAGCGCAGAAAAACCCCACCACGTCAGCTGCCACCTGTTTCCCGCCGACAACAAATAGCCTGTCCCAACAGCTAGCGGCGAGCTGCGCAGATTGAACTGGCGCGCACTCCCTCGCAGGTGTAATTTGTGAAAAATGCCTGAATCGCGGGAACACACTGACGGATGGACGACAGCACTCGTCCGCCATCAACTTACGACACACCCAGCCGAGATCAGGCGCGCTCTTAAATTTCAGAACAACAAATAATTCTCGGGGAACCAAGATGATTAGAGAAACACTCGCGCTTGCAGCGCTTGTCGCGGCGCTCTCACTGCCGCAGGCGGTGTTGGCACAGCAAAATGACAATTCTGTTCTTGAAGAAATTACCGTTACCGCGACCAAGCGGGAACAAAGCATTTATGACGTACCTTTGGCAGTCAGTGCATTTTCTGCTGACACCATAGAAAAAGCGGGCATCGGCGATCTGATTGATGTTGGCAAATTCGTCCCCAACCTTAACGTAACCGAGTTTTCAGCCGGTCACACCGCCTCAGTAAACCCCTTCATCCGCGGTATCGGCCTGCAAGATCACCTGATCACGACCGATCCGGGCGTCAGCGTGTATGTGGATGGCGTCTACCTGGGTCGCCAGGTCGGTCAGAACTGGAGTCTCGCTAACATCGAACGCCTCGAGGTTTTGCGAGGGCCACAAGGCACCTTGTACGGCCGTAACTCTATCGGTGGCGCTATCAATATCATCACCGCCAAGCCAGGTGCTGAAGAAGGTGGTCGAGTTTCTCTAACGGCCGGATCACGCGGACGCCTCAACGGTGATTTTTACAACAACGTCAAGCTCAGTGACGAGTTGGCGATGTCGGTTACCGGCGCCTACCAAAAGCGCGATGGCATTGGCAAATTCACCGCACTCGACAACCCCCGCAAGGAAGTTGGCGAAATGCAGGACATTTCAGCCCGAGTTGCTTTGAGCTGGACACCGAGAGACGACTTTTCGCTGCTGATCGTTGCCGATGGCAATGACGGCGACAATGGTCTGCGTCCTTACACAACCTTGATCGACGAACTGCCAAACGGCGCTGTATATGGTGCGGGTTATCGGAATTCCGATCTCGCCACTAATCCATACGATAACAACACCGGTCAGGCCGACCTGATTGCTGTCACCAATGCCGCGCATGGCCTGTCCTTGACCGCCGAGTGGGCAATGAATGAGCAGCTCACCAGCAAACTGATCGTCAGTGACCGTCACTCTGAATATAAAGCAGGTCTTGATGACGACAGCTTTTTCGACAACTTCCTGGCATTCCCGGAAGACGGTGAAGCGGATCAGACATCGGCTGAGCTACAGCTCAACGGTGATTACGGCGACTGGGACTTTGTAGCGGGTTTGTATTATTACAAAGAAGACGGCATGAACAACCAGGATCCCAATATTTTCCTCGGTGGTGCCGGCACTTATTTCCTGGAACAAACAGTCAAGAGCCAGGCCATCTATGGCAACGTCGGCTATGACATATCCGATCGCTTCCGCCTCTCGGGCGGTCTGCGCTACACCAGCGATGAGAAAGACGCATTCGTCGATATCAGCAGTTTCGTATCCACCAGCGGCCACCGCAGCTGGTCGGAAACCAGCTGGGAATTATCCGGTGTATACGAGCTTAATGGCGGCATGAGCGTTTACGGCACTGTCCAGAATGGCTATCAGTCTGGTCAGTTCCCACCCCGCGCCTACTGCCTGTTCGGCAACCTGGATTTCACCCAGCCGGGCAACGTTTCGCCAGATAACTGCTTCGTCGCCGGCAAAAACATTACTGCCCAAAACTACGAAATGGGTCTGAAAGGTCAACCGACCGATTACCTGAGCATGAGCCTCGCGGTTTTCTATACCGACTACAATGACTTGCCTTACCAGGTGAGCACAACGACCGATGCGGGCTTCGATACGAGTAACATTATCGTTTCCCAAAACTCATCCGGCGTTGAATGGGAAAGCACTCTGTTACTGGGCGATAACTTCTTCCTGCATACATCGCTCGGCTACATCAACGTCGACGTTGATGACCCGGTGGCGGTTGCACCACTAACACCGGAGTGGACCGCCGCTATCAGCCCCGAGTACACCATGGATCTCAGTAATGGCGGTACGCTGCTGTTACGCGCCGACTGGTCATTCAGAGACAAAATGTATGGCGAGCCAACCGCAGATCCAGGTCGCTTCACAGGAATCGATTCACGTAGCCTGCTTAACTTCAATGTGACTTACAAACCGGCCGATGGGGATTGGTCGATTTCTGGCTATGGCCGCAACGTCACTGACGAACGTTATGACCAGGGCCGCCTGAACACGGGTGACTATGTGCTCGTAATGCTGAGCAATGACGCCAGCGAGTTCGGAGTCCGTTACACGATGGAGTTTGGCAAGTAGCCATTATTAGGACCAGCATCTTGCCTGGTCATCAAGTGAAACCGGCGGCCCAAAACCGCCGGTTTTTTTATGGGTGCGGAGTAACGGAAAATATCACTACCAAGCGAGCTCAGAGTAGCCAGCTCACTGGTGACGGCGGCTGGGCTAACTTCGACAAGGGTCTGGCAGCCGACCTGGCCATCATGAATATTTCGGTTGTTGCGATCAGTTCGCTTAAATACTTCTTTCGGGAAAAAACGCCTGCCGAGAGAGCGACAGATGTTCAACGCGTAATCACCCATTACACAACCGCATGGGACAGGCCTCGAGTTGTGCTTATTGGCTATTCGTTCGGGGCTGACGTAAGGCCATTTATGGTTATCCAGCTGTCCATCGAGACTCAGGCAAGCATAGACCTCGTCGCATTAATGTCGGCTCTCATCACTATCCTTGCGTTGTCGCCATTCGCTTTGCAAATTGGCCAAGGCGCTGCGCGCTGCTCTCGCACCCCGCTAACGATTATCGGGTGCGTATAAACATGGGCAGGTTCTGCTGCCGCTACTTCGCCGTGCCTGTTAGCCACTGCGGAGCCGATACATTTTGGTCGTGAGCGCTAATAGGTCTTACAAAAGTGTGCAAAATCAACGATCATGGCCAAAGCGTAAAATGCGCAGGGGGAAAATCTATACATGAGATCGAGAGAAAGCATCACGCAATTAGGGAAAAGCGCGCTTCAGAGCATGTGTCTCGTACTCCTGTCGGGGTTGGGATGCGTTACCGCAAACGCTCAGGCAATCCAGGAATGGGTTACTACAAATTGTGGTGAATGTGCGGCGTTAATGGGCGAGAAAACCGGCACATACATTCTCGAAAAGGGCGAAGAGGCCCTCATCGGTCGTGCGTGGTTAACACAGCACGCGGAGAAATCCATCGATGTGCAATACTTTATTTGGAGCACCGATAACATCGGTACACTCGCGGCGGAGCAGTTACTGCAAGCCGCCGAGAGAGGCGTAACCGTTCGCGTTCTGGTCGATGACCTGATGATCGATGCAGAGGACAAAACCCTGCTTCTCCTGTCGGCCCACCCCAACGTTCAGATCAAGATCTATAACCCGAATTTATCGGTAGGAAAATCGCTTTGGCAGCGCTTGGTAAACGCTGTCACCGATTTCCGTGAAATCAACCAGCGCATGCATGACAAGACCGCTATTTTTGACGAGGTCGCGGGCATAACCGGTGGCCGCAATATGGCAGACGAGTACTTCGACTACGATCATGAATACAACTTCCGGGATCGAGACATCCTCCTGCTGGGACCTGCAGTAAAAGATATGACTGCAAATTTTGAAGAATTCTGGGCGAGCCCCCTATCGGTACCGGTAGAAGATATTTTGCAGGAAGATGCCCGTCGATTGACCAACGAAGAAGTCACCGCAAGGGTCAGCGAGTTGCACCAGTACGCGAATGATCCGGTAAATTTTGAACCCGAGGTGCGACAAGCAATCGCAGATATGCCCCGCTACTTCCCGGAATTGTTGCAGGCAATGTCGTGGAACGATGTCCGCTTTATTAGCGATATACCGGGCAAGAATAGCGGCGAGGCGGGCTTGGGGGGCGGCGGGGAGTCCACCCGCCACCTGATTGAAGCTGTGACAAACGCGAAAGAATCGGTGCTGATTCAGTCACCCTATTTGATCATGCCTGACGGTGGAATAGAGCTATTCGCTTCACTGATCAAACGCGGCGTTCGCATCCGGATATCCACCAACTCCCTGGCCTCTACTGATAACTTGCCTGCCTTTAGTGGCTACCATCGACAACGTGACGACTTACTCGAAGCGGGCGTGGAGCTTTTTGAGTTCATGTCACATCCGGGAATCCAAACCACACTGATGGAGCGCTACCCAAGGCTCGCGGAAAAGAACCCCGTATTCGCATTGCACGCCAAGAGTATGGTCATTGACGGTAAGATAATTTTTATCGGGACATTCAATCTCGACCCACGATCAGCGAACCTGAATACAGAGGTTGGCGCCATGATTGAAAGCAGTGAGCTAGCCCGCCAACTGACGTTGAGTATTGAGCGTGACATCCAGCCGGATAATAGCTGGCAGATTTCAGAGGACTTTTCGCCCGACTCCGAGGTGGATTTTGGAAAACGAGTGCATCTGTGGTTTGATAACCTCTTACCTATGAATTCAATTCTCTGAACTACCAACAGACACGACTCGGCAAAGAAATAAGCCGGCACCATAGACAAGGTACTCCGGACACCCTTTAATAACTTTCATCAGGCTTTTACTATGAAACCAATTAATATTTTGTTTTTATGTTTTGCGATTTTCGGCATCGCCATTATCGGCTGCCTTTATATCTTTGACATGCGCGACATGGACCAGTCTCTGGACCTGTTGCTTAAAGCCGAAGGAGCTATCTTTCTCATCTGGGGATGTTCGGCGGCCATCTCATTATTACTGGGTGGCGCCAAGAAACCAGCCGACGACGCTTGATAGTGGCGCCCACTCTGTCTGGCTTGGGCTCCAGTTTGCACTTTAGAAATGGAAGCCAGCTGCGGCATTAATCAGACTGATTTTTTTACCCGCAATAATTTCTCGGCCGTTAAAGGTATTTCACGCAATCGTTTCGCGCTCGCATGGAATACGGCATTGCCAATTGCCGCGGCCGTCGGGCCTTGAGCCGCTTCACCGACACCTAGCGCTGGTTCGTCGCTGCGCTCCATTAGAAGAACCTGAACGTCAGGCACTTCACTAAAATGAAGAATCGGGTAGCTGGCCCAATCCAGACTTTTCTTATTAGTTTTACTAAAGAGGACTTTTTCTTTCAAAGTCCAACTCGCGGACTGAATAATACTTCCTTCAATTTGAGCGCTTAGACCATCAGGGTTAATAACCAGCCCAGCATCGCAGACGGCAATTGCTCTTTTCAGTGCAATGTGGCCAGTATCAACATCGGTGGCCAATTGAAATACGACACCCACATAACTTGAATGGTTCTTGAACCGCGCAAAGCCAACTCCCCAGCCCTCTCCTTTACCTGCGGTCGGCCGCTCAGACCAATTACTCTCAATCGCCAGTCGCTCAAGAACCGCTACTGCGCGTGGATCTTGCAAGTGCCTGATTCGAAATTTTATAGGGTCTTCACCTGCCGCCAATGCAAGTTCGTCCATGAATGACTCAATCGCAAATATGTTGGTATAAGCACCAAGACCACGCAACGATGAAACCCGTATTGGCACCTCAGTAACCAGGTGTTTGTTGACTGTATG
>JAHEFE010000048.1 GCA_024640365.1 Woeseiaceae bacterium
GCCTGCTTGCATTCAACCTGGAGACCAATGATTTCGAATGGGGGTTTCATCTGCAAAAAACTTACGAAAAATGGACCGGCTACACATTTGATCCCCGTGATGTAACCGGACCCGCGCCGGTAAATGATTTTCATATCAATATGGTACATGTCGACGATTCCGGAATTTATCTCAGCGGTCTGAAGACGGGAGCGATGCTGCATCTGAGCAGGAGCTGGGAGCTGTCCGAAGTTTGTAATTTACCTCTGGGCACTCACAACGCGCGGCCCTGGAAGAATGGTGTGGTCTTTAACGACACGGAAAGTAACTGCCTGCGCTACGTGGGTCGAAGCGAAGGGGAGAAGGCGTTCAAAATAGCCACCTACGACGACTCGCAAGTTCAATTTATGGGGATAGATGATTCCAATATCGCGCGGCAAGGGTTTGGTCGCGGGCTGGCAACGTACGAAGATCGGTTTGTCGTCGGAGGATCATCGCCATCAACAGTAACAATTTACGATATTGAGGCCAATCAGAGAGTTGCGTCTGTAAACCTTACAATGGACGTGCGCAATGCTATACATGGGCTTGAAATCTGGCCATTCTGACGACCAAAAAAAAGGCCGGGTTACCCCGGCCTTACATGCTTCAATCAATGCCTTTTAGTTTTTAGCTCCCCAGCGTTTCGTATACCGAATGCCGATTTCTCGTGGACGATTCGTGAAGACGCGTGCGAGATGTGCCCGTCCTTCGGCAATATTAGCCGAACCGTATTCGAACTGACCCGAGTTATTGGTCAATGCAGCGCGTTCATCAGTAATGTTGTTGATGAAGACAGACGCCTCCCAATCATCGCCTTGCAGACCGAATCGTAAATCACCGATCGTGTAAGCGGCGTTTACCATTTGCGGGTTGGGGCTAGTAAATGGCACCGGCTCCAGGATGTTCACTGAATCCCCGTTATAAGACCACTGCGTGCGAATAAAGGCCTGGTTGTCGCCGAATAACTGCATAGGCCAGTGATACTCAGCCCATGCAGCCGCTTTGAATTTCGGCACAAGTGGCAAACGCAATCCGGCAACCAGGTTGTCAGTACCATCACCGTTAAGATCGTGATTGGTGTCGGTTTCTGCCTCCATGTGCTCGGCATTTAGGCCTAATACCCAATTCTCGTCAGGCGCGTAATCCAGTTCAACATTCTGTCCGGTGATGTGAGCATCGCCTGCATTGGCGACGATTCTCTGCCATGGCTGACCGCAAACACCGTCAATAGAAATACTGGGATCACCGACACCTGTATCCGGGTTGATGCAGTCAACACTGGATGGGTCCGCCAATTCCAGTTGATAGTCTGACCACGCCATGTGGTAAAAGGTCGCGTTGAAGCGGCCTCGACCCTGACCGAATGTTGATTTGTATCCGAATTCGTAATTATCCATCAGATCAGAAGAGTAGTTGGACGGGAAGAAAGGCACGCCGCGAGTACGATTCACACCACCGGGCCGTTTGCCCCGCGTGTACAGCGCGTAAACCATCTTGTTGCCACCATCATCGTCGAAGGAATAACTAACACTCACTTTGGGGATGAATTCTTTGTCTTCACCCTTGCGCCCAACAACGTCTTCCATCGCGGGAATGCTGAAGTCACCCGGATGATTGACGAAATAATAATTGGTGTTGGTGCGGTCGAAGTAGCGGCCACCAAGCGTCAAGTCGAACTGGTCACTGATGTGCCAGGTTGCTTCGCCGAATAAAGCTTTTTGCTCCCAATCGGTCGCGCTGGCGGAATACCAGTGAGACGTCGCGGTTGGGTAGGTTGTCCCTCTGCGGAATTCGTAATAGGCCAGCGAAATTGAATCCTGATAGAGGTGAACGCTGCCGTCTCCACCTGTCGTTGGACCGGCAAAGGATGACTGGTAGTCGTCGTTACTTTTCTCGTAAAACAGACCCAGTAACCAGTCGACTGTCTCACCCTCATGCGAGAGGCGGAATTCCTGGGTGAACTTATCCTGCTGTTCGTGCACGTTGTGGGCGTTCAGTGAATCGCCATTAACTGTAGGTGCATGACAGTAAACCGGCCACCACATGATGTTACCGGTATCGGGGTTCGTGAAGAAACTGTAGTTAGGGAAATCTGCCGGGGTATAAGCGGAATCCTTGCAATAAGCGGCGTTCCAGTAATGGCTGTACGACGTCACATCGGTCAGGTAGTCATTCGTACGATCGTAATACGACGTTGCCGAGACCAGTTGCGCAAATCCCAGGTCAGCATCGATTGTTAATGAATACAGGTCGTATTTATCGTCATCGAACTCATCGTGGAAGCGAATTGTCTTCAGATCGCCGACATTAGGGTCGTAGTAGTTGTCCGCCCCCGATTGGGTGGATTGATGCGATATGGTGCCGGTTGCGGACACCTTGTCACTGATATTCCAGAGCAGACTTGCGCGACCGCCCCAGATTTCAGCGTCGTTCCAGCGACCTTCAACGGAGCGGTTGTTGTCCAGCGTACCAAAGCCTGACGGATAGAACCCCGGACCGTTGATTGCTGATTGGTCAGGAGTGTGGCCGTATACGTTATCAATGTAGCCACCGTCGCGATCCATGTAGCCAACCAGGCGCAGCGCCATGGTGTCGTCCACGAGCGGCATGTTGACGACCATTGATCCGCGATAACTGGGGTCGCTTTGATCGCCACCGCGCAGCTCGCCATCAATAATTGTCTCGAAGGCGCTAGTATCAGGTTTATTGGTGACGATACGCATCGTGCCGGCCTGGGCATCAGAACCATACAGTGTGCCCTGCGGTCCCGCCAATGCTTCAATGCGTGCAATGTCGACCATACGCACGCTGGGCTGTGCGCCTGTGGTTGTCAGGGAAATTTCGTCAAGATAGACCGATGATGTCGATGCAGCGATGTAGCCCGGGCCCGTAATCGCCCCTCGGAATACAATGACGTTGCTGCTGTTGCTGTATGTTACGACGCTGACTGAGGGCATAAAACGCGCATAATCTTCCATGGATTTTGCGCCCATGGCGGCGAGTGCGTCCTGGGACAGTGCCTGGATCGCAATGGGAATGTCTTGAGCGGATTCAGAGCGTTTTCTGGCGGTAACAACGATTTCTTCAAGCGCTCTGCCAGTCTTGGCGCCGTCCGCTTCTTGTGCAAGCGCCGTATGGCCCGGGGCGAGAGCGGCGGCAACAGCAGCAGCCACCGGTGAAATCGCGATTCTCGATGAGTAGGTCACTGACATTTTTCCCCCTGATTTTTGACGTAAGATTTTTGGTTTTGGATGCGTTCGTCAACTATTTTCTATTCGGCAGTGCAGAACAATATAAAGGAAGCTGGTAGCCAGCGGCAAGCGCTATCTTATTGTTTCAATTGCAACAAATTCATTGGTTGCAAATTTTCGGGCAATTCGGACAAAAGTGGTCCGAGAATTTCAATCATGGGGCCAAGGTGTTTTTCGTAATTTTTCCAGAGATATACGGATGTCGAATAAATGGGTTGTCTGACCTGTTCTGAACTCGCGGTCTTAACCGCCCGGATCGTCTTGTGAAAGTTTAGACACTCTCTTTCAAAGGGAAGGCCACAAAACTCGAGTATTCGCCTTACTTCCGTTTCGAGATCGGCAACGACGTTTTCGTAGTGCACATCAAGAACGAATCCGGGCAAAACGCGATGCCAGTGATCCATCAGTCGCTGGTATTGCACGTAGTAGTCTGCCAGTTCGGTACTGTCGTAACTAAACGGCTGACCACTGGCAAAGAGCTGTTTGAAGGAGCCTAAGCAGCTATCCAGTGGGTGCCGTCGTGCATTTATTATTTTCGCGTTTGGAATCGCCAGTTTTAAAAGGCCGATAAAAACGAAGTTATTTGGGTTTTTATCGATAAAAAAGGGCGCGCCGAAGCGATGTTTTGCCGTACGCTCAATGTAATGAGTGCCGATTCGCGCCCATCCACCTGACCTTAGAGAGGCGACGACCTCGGGAAAGCGTTGATCCCGACGTGATCGTTGTCGCATTGTACGAACGACCTTGGAAAGATCGCTTAACTCGTGAGTTCCTTCCACAGTGCTGTGGCTAGCCAGAATCTGTTCAATCAACGTTGATCCAGAGCGTGGCAACCCAACAATAAAAATGGGCACGGGCTGAATTTCGTCAGCGCCTGATTGCCCGAGGAATGTCTCGTTAAATAATTCAATGACCCGGTCGTGAGTACTTTCGGTATCGACCGGGTCGTAATACTCGGCCTTCCGACGCACCAGGTTGCACTGTTCAAAATGCCAATAGGCTTGGTCAAAGTCTTTAATAGCTTCGTGTTGCAAACCGAGAGCGTTGTGAATTTGTGCGCGCGATTCGTCAACCAGATCGTCGCCATCAAGCAGATTTTGCATCGCCTCGACTTCCGATTTTTCGAAGCGAAATGTTTTTAGATTAGCAAGGCTCCAATACGCTTCACTATGGTTGTTTTGAATGGCAATGCATGCACGATAGCTATCGATTGCGTCCTCTTGCCTGCCCACCGTTTTTAAATGGTGAGCTATGCTGCACAATGCACCGGCCTTGCCCGGAGCGAGTGCGATTGCCTTCTCGTAAAACTCAATAGCCTCATCATGACGATCGGCGGCGCCAACAATGCTGGCGTACAGCATGTAGGATTCGGCCTTGTCTGGCGCAAGCTCCATCACCTTCGTTGCACTCTCAATCGCAGCGTCAAAATCCTCAAGCTGTCGCTGTACGTTGGCGAGATCAACCCACGCCCTGACATAATCCGGCGCAAGCTCCAAAGCGCGTCGCAGAAAAACTTGCGCTTCCCGGAATTGCTCGTGACCTGCGGCGATACCAGCCAGAAGTCGCGATGCTTCAATATGGTCGGGGTCTGCCTTCAGGATGGTTCTATAAATGGCTTCGGCTTTATCACGATCGCCGCCGCGCTCGTATTCTTCTGCCTCGCGAATTTTTCCGGCGAACGCCATTTTTCCACGCGGGACGCGACCCCCGGCGAATGGTTCAGCGGCGTCCGCGGCTTGTTCGATTAATTGTTTTGTCTTTGCGGTTTTCTGTGCCACCGCAGGTTGGTCTGCAGATATTTGCGAGCATCGTTGGTAGGCTGCGAGCGCGTCTTGAAACTTTCCCTCTACAAGCAGCACGTCGCCAAGCAGTTCGTGCCCCAATGCAAACTCCGGATACAGTTGCAGCGCCTTTTCGACCCGCAGTTTGGCGCTAGCTACGTCGCGTTGCGCCAGACTGGCGCGCGCTGCGACGCAGAGCAGATTGCCATCCTCGGGATATTTTTCGAGACCTTTAGCACAGGCCTCTATAGCGCCTGCCGGATTGTTGTTACGCAACAAAGATAGTGCTTTAGTAAACAATTTGTGTTGTTCATGCGACACGGAAATTGATCAACTCCTCAGCGAAGGCCTGCAAATGAAACTTGTTCGAGACGCCACCTTACAAAAGAATAATCGATTCTAATACTATTAACAGTTATCGTCGTTGCGTTTATTTAGAGAGGAGCGCGAGTGGCGCGCGACGATTAGCAGGCGTTTTTGGGAACATCTATTCAGTCGGTGGGATTATGAACTCGTTTAAGGATGCAGTACGGACCAAGGATTTTGTTACATCGGCAGAGATTTTTTTGCGCCCGGAGACAACTGCAGAAATGATTGGCGAGCAAGCCCGCCACCTGAAGAATCATGTCGACGGAATACTGCTCAAGGACAACCAGTCGGGTCAGCTACATCTTTCCCCCGTTGCTGCATCCGCCCTGGTGATGGCCGCTGGTGTCGATCCGATCGTCGAATTGACATGCCGCAATCGGAATCGCATTGCCTTACTTGCTGAGTTGCTTGGGGCCGCCGCCCTGGGCGTAACGAGCCTGGTATTGATACGCGGAAAAAGAGTGCCTGATGGCTTTGATCCAAGGCCGCGAGCTGTTTTCGATGTTGACGCGACCGAGCTCATCAGCATGGCAAGCAAAATGCAGGCTGATGAAAGCTTGCCGTCATTACCCGAGTTTTTTGTTGGCAGTATCATCACGCCACATGAGCCTGAGCCGGGCTGGGTGCCCGAAAAATTGACCCAAAAGGCCGATGCCGGAGCGAGGTTTGTGCAGACCCATGTGTGCATGGACCCGGTATTACTTACCGAATATATGAAACATCTGATTGCCGCTAACTTGCCGCGAAGACTCAGCATATTTGTGACACTGGCTGTCATCAGTTCAGCAGACGATGCCCGCTGGTTGCAACAAAGTCTTCCCAATAATCGAATTCCTGATCAACTGGTGCAAAGGCTGGAACAGGCTGCCGATGCCGAGCAGGAAGGCGTACTGATTTGTGCCGAACAGCTGCAACAGTTGATGCAGATTCCTGGAATAAGTGGCGCCCATCTGGTAGCCACCCGAAATCTTTCAACGATTAATGCCGCAATTGAAATGGCGGGGTTAGCATCTGCTGGTTAATTGGGCGGGTACGGGTCGCCAGCTCTAGTCATAGGGACGCAGGCGGGCCAGACTGTGAACGAAAATCACCCTGTCTTCAATTGTCAGTATGCCGTCATCAGTCATGGATCGCAGCAGTCGTGACAACGTTTCTGGCTTGATCGAAAGCCTTGACGCAATGACGTGTCTCGGCAATTCAACGCGCACGGTTGCTTCGTCCTCATTGGTTTCGGTTACGTGGTCAAGCAAATAGCTTGCCAAGCGGCTGCGTGCATTCTGAATAGTCAGATTTTCGATCTCGCGAACGCGTGCATGCAGGTGGCGACAGACGCTACCGAGTAATCGCATGCAGGCGTCAGGGTTGGCGTAGATCAGATCAATGTAGGCCTTGTTGGGTATCTGGCAAAGAACGCAGTCTTCGAGTGCTTCGGCCGTCACTGGATATTTCTTGTTCTGCATGAATGTGATGGCTTCACCGAAAGTCCGTCCCGGGCCTACAACTTCAAGGACTTTCTTCTCACCGGTTGCTGCAATCAGGTTGAGTTCGATGAGGCCAGTGTCCAGGAAATAAAAATAGCGGGCAGGGTCGCCACGGTGGAAGAGGACTTCGCCTTTCGCGACGGTTTTTGCCGATACCGTTGTCGCCAGCAGATCAAAGCTTTCCTTATCCAGACCGGAAAACAAAAAGTGCTGTTGCAGGGTTTCGTACAAAGGGGAACCAGACTCCATGACGGCCGAGTCTAGCACCCCCTTATTGTGACGAATAGGCTGCACCAGCAGTGGCTGGACTATTCCGGCAGAGGCGCAAGGGCCTGTTTCCCCCGCGTCTCTGATGTTCCGATGGTCAACATATCCCAGAACATCAGCAGGATGCCAACTGTTGTCATGCAGCCGAATACCATACGCCAGTTCATTGCCTGCATGAACCATGCTGATTGCTGCGCCTGGAAATAACCGCTCCAGGTTGAGCCTTCGAGTGCACGTTCAACAAAGGACTGGTCGTAGCCGGCGATCAGGAGTGCGACCGTCATGCCGACGACACCACCATTCAACAGACCGAGAGACCACTTCCATTTCCAGCCGTTGTCGGACAGTCCTCCCGACATCCAGACGTTACCTCTTACTCGCTGCAAGGCAATGTAGATCATTGCAATATTGATCGTTGCATAAGCTCCGAAAAATGCGAGATGTCCATGCGATGCAGTCCACTGCGTGCCATGGGTGTAGAGGTTGATCTGCGGCAGGGTGTGCATGAAGCCCCAGACGCCCGCGCCGAAGAAGTTGCCGAAGGCGTGTGCAATCAACCAGGCTAACGCCGGGTGGTTAGCGCTCTTGAATCCATGCCGGCCCGAGTCGTATACCGCGTGCACTACCATTGCTACCAATGGAATGGGCTCGAGTGCCGAGAAGAAGCCACCGATGGATAACCAGTATTCTGGTGTGCCGATCCAGAAGTAGTGGTGACCTAGCCCGAGGATTCCGGAGCCAAACATCAGGGCGACTTCGATATACAGCCAGGTCGTAACCACTTTGCGGCTGGCGCCCAGAGTCTGGATAAGTCCCCAGGCCATGATGCAGCCGACCAGTACTTCCCACGTTGCTTCAACCCAGAGATGGATAACCCACCACCACCAATGCTGATCGACTGAAATATTCGGCGTGAAGTACATGCCGGCGCAGTAGATGCCTGCGAGGGCTACGAGATCAAGAACGAGAACACCGGAAATACCGCTCCAGGTTCCTTTCATAAAAGTCGCCGCGATGTTGTAGAAGAACACCAGTACACAAACAACGATTCCGATATCAGCCCATCGCGGTGCTTCGATATACTCGCGCCCTTCGTTGATGAGCCAGATTGATTTGAGTTCACCAGGGCCTACCTGGACGAACAGATAAACAACAACCACTACGGCAACCGCGGTCGTTAATATCCAGAAATTAATCAGTGCCAGTTTGGCACCTACCAGTTCAGTCTTGGCCTCGTCCTCCACCAGCCAGTAAACCGAGCCGATAAAACCGAAGAGCAACCAAACGATCATCGCATTAATGTGCACCATGCGGGTGACGTTGAAGTCGAGCTGGTTATAGAAGACGTCGGGCATCAAATATTGAAGACCCGAGATCATTCCGAACAAGATTTGTGCCAAAAACAGCACCATGGCCGCGATAAAGTAATGCATCGCGATGCGTTGGCCAGCCGTCAGGGGGCTGGCTACCGGGACGTTTACAGTCGACGTGCTCATGCTCCGTCCTCCTGTTCAAGCGGCTTGAATCCGCGCGGGAAACCATTGGTGTCAATTGAAGACATCCATTTCAGGAATGCGACGATGCCGTGCGCTTCTTTTTCAGTGATGCCGAGGTTCGGCATACGGCGACCCGTTCCAAATGTGCGCGCGTTGTTCTCCGGATCCATCAGGAATTGCACCATCAGCTGTTCCCGAAGATCTTCGTTAACCCAGCCCGGGTCGAGCCAGGCCTTGGTCAGGTCGGGCGCGTAGTAGGCACCGTTACCCAGCAAAGTGTGACAGTTCATGCAGTTCTTGGCCTGGACGGTGAGTTTGCCCAGTGTCACCAGTGCTTCAGCATCCGCCTCATTCAGTTCGTTGCCGAATAGAGCGGACGTTTCCCCAATGCGCGGAACCTGGTATCCGCGGTCGCTATTAACCTCGTAAAATATTTTCTGGTTGATAACGTTGTACGCAGGCACTCTCTCACCGCCAGCCGTAATTTGTCGTACCGTGTCGAATGTCAGAACGATAAGAACAACAGCCATAAAAGCCGTTACCCAGATCGCTGTCTTTCGCCACAGCGTTTCGCTTGACCACCATGGGACCTCGTTCATTGTGTTGCCCTCGAATGAGTTGCCGCGGCTTCTGCAGCATGTGTGCCTACGCACAAGTGCCAGATCGCTCGGGGCAAAAGGAAATAGCCGATTAACATGACGGCCGATACAAGAATCCAGAATCCGCTCAGGGCCAAAGCGTTAGCCATTACGAATACGGAAATAATAAGGAGCAGGTATGCGGCCAGGGACGCAATGTTCATAGCTCGACTGCCGTGCAGTCGGGTCAGTGCAAAAAACAGGGCATAGAGAGCGCCTGATAGCACGACTCCAGCACCTGCCATTGTTCCGAAGAACAAGTCCTGCAATCCGATTGGATCACCCATAGATGATTCTCCTTAGTGAACTGCTTGCCAGTCTAGAGATCGCGTGACGAGTGTCCTTGACCTAGGTCAAGGCATAGAAGGACCTGTGCGCCTAACTTTGGTGCCTGGAATCGGGGCCGCCTGAGCGGGACCCGGTAGGCACCTCTCACATAATCGGTCTTACGCTATGAGAATTCTTACTATCGCAAGTCTTGGAATTGGACTGGCTTTATTTGCGGTCGATGGCCTGGCACAGGACGCCGTTCACGGCGCAGAAGACTATAAGCTTTGCGCCAGCTGTCATGGCTTTAAGGGTGAAGGCAATCAGCTTGTCAACGCGCCCGCACTGGCGGGACAGGCAGACTGGTATTTGATCCGGCAGATTCGTAATTTCCGCGATGGAATACGAGGAACCGCTGAAGGCGACACGCACGGCAAGGCAATGGGGCAGATGGCGCAAGGCCTTGCTTCTGACGATAAGGTCGCAGACATAGTGGCTTATATTAAAACTCTGCCGGCCGCACACCCGGCGACCACGGTTGCCGGCGACCCGAAAACCGGGCAGGCGCTGTATGCATCATGCGCCGTATGCCACGGTAGCAAGGCCGAGGGTAATGAGGCTATGAATGCGCCAGCACTAGCCCGATCGGATGACTGGTATCAGGTACGGCAACTGCAGTCCTTCCGCTCAGGTCTGCGAGGTGCTCACCCGGATGATGTCTACGGACAGCAAATGCGGCCGATGGCTGCAATGCTGGCCGATGAGCAGGCCATCAATAACGTGGTTGCGTACATCAACTCGCTGAAAAAATAGATGGTGGCAGTGCACAAATTTGCAGTGTTTGGCCTGCTCCTGGTGGTTGTGCCGCTGGCGTGGGGAGAAACGGTGCAAATTGACGGCCGCAGCAGCGCCGTGTCGTTCGACGAAGTCGTCGTCGTCGCCACCAAGCGTGAGACGAGCATTCGCGATGTCGCCGCCGATGTCACTGTAATAGACGAGACGGACATGGCGGCGACGCTGGGAGTTTCTTTGGCAGATGCGTTCCGATACGTGCCCGGTATTAGCCATGAGGGGTCCGGGTCGCGATTCGGAACCGAAGGTATAACCATTCGCGGTATTGGTGGCAATCGCATTGCCATGGAGCTTGATGGCGTACCAATGTCCGATCAATTCGATATTGGTAACTTTTCCAATGCGACCAGAGATTTTTCGGACACCGGGATGCTTGGGCATATCGAGGTTATGCGCGGACCAGCGTCGGCCCTTTATGGCAGCTCGGCACTCGGCGGCGTAGTCGCCATGCGTACGCTAGATCCACGACAGTTTGACACCAAAGACGGTTTAGGCGGAAAAGCGGCAATCTTTTATAGAGGCATGGACGGCAGTAGTAATGTTCAAACGAGTATCGCGCTGAATGGTGCTGCTGCTTCGTTATTGCTGGCGGGGAGTTACACCGATGGTGCGGAGCGCCAATCGGCAGCGCTTGAAGATGCCCTCGATACACAGGCGTACGAGCACACTGCCGGGCTCATAAAACTCGTCGGCGAGAATCGTCTTGGTCATGACTGGCAAGTCAGCGCTATTCGGCAGTCGCGCGATGTAAAAACTGACATTACGTCTATTCTCGGAGGCGGTCGTTTCCGCTCAACGACGAGGCTCGAGGGTGATGATAGTCATGTCGTCGATATTGTTAGTGCTGAATATGGATTTAGTTCCGATTGGATCAGCGAAGGACAGGCACGCGTGTTCTATACGCACTCGGATATCGGTCAACACACCATTGATGAGCGAGCGGCAGCGACCTCACCGGTATTAATTGATCGAGATTTCTTTTACGACCAGCGTACTCGAGGCGCTGAGCTAAATATTTGGCGCGAAACGGAATTTGGTTCATGGTCACATTTGCTTGGTTCTGGCCTGGAGTACACGGAAACAGAAACGGACGAGCTCCGCGATGGCCTGTCAACCAGCCTCGTCGATGGCAGTACTTCCAGCAGCATCCTCGGCGAAAACTTCCCGTTACGCGATTTTCCGGTGACTCGGACGAAAGCATTTGGCGCTTATCTTTCAGACCAGCTGTCGCACGGCCCTTTGACGTTGATAGCCGCTCTACGTTTCGATGATAGCAGGCTCATTCCAAACAGCGATCCGATTTATGCTGCTGACAACCCTGCGACATCGGTTGTCAATCTGTCGGATTCGGATGTCTCTCCGAAGCTTGCGGCGATCTATCACTTCGGCGATGCGCTCGATGTATATGTGCAGTATGCCGGCGGTTTTCGCGCTCCACCGTTTGAAGATGCCAACATCGGTCTTGATATACCTTTGTTTAATATTCGTGCGATTCCCAACCCTGACCTTAGATCTGAAACGTCAGACGGTTGGGAGCTCGGCATGCGTTGGCAAGGCAGTCGCACTCGTCTACAACTTGGTGCGTTCCGCAACGACTACAAAGATTTCATTGAGACCAAAGTGCGCATCGGTATTGATCCGGTTAGCGGGCGGCTATTGTTTCAGTCCATCAATATCGGCAACGCCTATATCGAAGGCTTGGAAGGGCGCTGGGCATATGAGTTGGCCGGCGGTCTCCATGGCGTGACCTTGCACGCATCAGCGTACTGGGCGAAGGGCGAGAACGATGACAATGGTCAGCCTTTGAACTCCGTAGGGCCGGCCGAGGCGGTATTCGGAACGACGTGGCGTTCAGCTGATGAGCGTACCGAAATCAGGGCGTTGCTTACGGCTTCGAATGCATGGACTCGACGCGACGAGTCGGGTGGTGAGGTATTCAAGCCAGCCGGTCACGGTGTTGTTGATTTGTACTTGGCACAACAAATTACAGATCGCATAACCGTACGAGCGGGCGTGGGCAACGTAACCAATCACATTTACTGGCGCTGGTCTGAGGTGCGCGGACTCGCGCCCGGTGATGTGCTTTTACCAACGTTGGCGGAAGCCGGCAGAAATTATTCAGTAGGCCTGCAGTGGGACTGGTAAGCAGATCCATCCAGGCAAGAATGGGAGAATCAAAAATGATCATGCTAGGCGCAGGAACCTCAAGCAAACGTTGGGGCGGACTACTATTGGCGGTAAGTCTTTTTGTTCCAGGCTTGTTGCTGGCCCAAGACGCTGCTGTACACAAAGCAGAAACAGCCACGGGCAAGATGGCTGAGTTAATGACAGCAGGCGAGGCCTCATATAAGACTAATTGCGCTGCTTGCCACCAACCAACGGGCCAAGGTCTCGCAGGGGCGTTTCCTCCGCTTGCAAAATCCGATTTCTTGATGAAAGACCGTACAAAAGTTATAGCGACCGTCGTGCAGGGGCGCTCCGGTGAGATCAGTGTCAACGGTATGAAATACAATGGTGTTATGCCGAATATGGGACACCTGGCGGACAAAGATATTGCCGCCATTCTTACTTATGTAAGTAATTCCTGGGGCAATAAAGCCTCGGCTTTTAATGTGGCTGAAATAGCGCAAGTTCGTAAAGATACGGGACTTGAAGATCGTTCTGTTGGTGAGCCGCACCCCGGTGCGACCGAGGGCGAAATGCGTTATCAAGGGGCGCCATCAGGCGTTTCGCCAGAGGACACCACACAAGTTCAAAGCGCCAAAGGGCCGGTGTTGAGCCCGGAAGAATACGCTTCCTCAACGCGCATCTTTTTTGAGCGTTGTGCGGGTTGCCACGGCGTGCTGCGTAAAGGTGCAACCGGTAAACCGCTGACTCCCGATATCACACGGCAAAAGGGTACTGAGTACCTGAAGGCTCTCATTACCTATGGTTCACCAGCCGGCATGCCGAACTGGGGAACGTCGGGTGAAATGAGCGCCACAGAAATTGAAACAATGGCTCGCTTCCTGCAGCAAGAACCGCCTGCGCCGCCAGAATTTGGCCTCCCGGAAATGAAAGCCAGCTGGGATGTGCGGATCGCTCCGAAAGATCGGCCGACCAAGCCGATGCATAAGCGAAATATCGAAAACTATTTTTCTGTAACGCTGCGCGATAGCGGCCAGGTGGCGATTATTGATGGTGATACCAAAGACATAGTCACAATTCTGAAGACCGGATACGCAGTGCATATTTCACGCTTGTCTGCATCCGGTCGCTACGTTTACGTTATCGGGCGTGATGCCAAGGTGGACATGATTGACCTGTGGATGGATCCACCGCAGGTTGTTGCGGAGATCAAAGTTGGCCTGGAAGCTCGCTCTATCGAGACTTCAAAGTACAAAGGCTATGAAGACAAATACGCCATTGCCGGTGCCTATTGGCCACCGCAGTATGTTGTCATGGATGGCGACACGCTGGAGCCACTGAAAGTCGTTTCTACACGTGGCATGACGGTCGACACGCAGGAATACCATCCTGAGCCGCGGGTTGCCGCGATCGTTGCATCGCACGAACATCCGGAATTCATCGTCAATGTGAAAGAAACCGGCCATATCCTGCTGGTGAATTACGCGGACATTGAAAACCTGACGGTTACGGATATTGGTGCGGCTCGCTTCCTGCATGATGGTGGCTGGGATCGTAGCAAGCGCTATTTTCTGACAGCGGCAAACCAGTCCAACAAGATTGCAGTGGTCGATTCGCGTGACCGCAATCTGGAAGCTCTGGTTGATGTTGAGAAGATTCCGCACCCGGGACGTGGTGCAAATATTGAGGATCCCAAGTACGGGCCAGTGTGGATCACCAGTGGTCTGGGAAATGCCAATATCACTTTCCTGGGTACTGATCCCGAAGGTCATCCCGATAACGCATGGAAAGTCGTGCGTGTATTGCAAGGGCAGGGTGGTGGTTCTTTGTTTGTGAAATCGCATCCGGCATCCAAAAATCTGTGGGTGGACTCGCCGCTGAATCCTGACGAGAAAATCAGTCAGAGCGTTGCCGTATTTGATATCAATAATCTTGAAGCCGGCTATAAGGTTCTGCCAATCGCCGCATGGGCAAAACTGGGACCTGGTCCGAAACGTGTTGTGCAGCCTGAGTACAACAAGGCAGGCGATGAAGTGTGGTTCTCCGTTTGGAGCGGTAAGACCGAAGAGTCGGCAATTGTCGTCGTTGACGATAAGACTCGTAAACTCAAGAAAGTCATTAAAGGCCCAGAGATCATAACTCCGACCGGCAAATTCAACGTGTTTAATACAGTAGAGGATGTTTACTAGTCATGAATTACTCAATATCAAAACGAGTATTCGCATGCGGCGTGTTGGCGACCATCATGTTGTCGCCAACAACTCCGGCCCTCGCTGATGGCGAGGGCGCCAAAGATCTCGCGACAGCAATTGCTTCTGGCGATGCCAACGTGGATCTGCGTTATCGTTACGAGTTTGTTGATCAAGACTCGTTCGCAAAAAATGCGAATGCATCTACCCTGCGGTTACGACTTAACTACAAAACTGACAGTTGGCGAAAGTGGTCGGGTTTTGTGGAGTTCGATCAGGTCATGGAAGTTGTTGCCAATAACTTCAATAGTGGCTCTGGAACGAGTACTGGTGATCGTGATCAGTATCCTGTAGTGGCCGATCCCAATGGCACAGATCTGAACCAACTCTATCTGCAGTACGCACCCAATGACGACTGGAGCACGCGCATCGGTCGGCAGCGTATCCTGCTGGATGATCAACGTTTTGTTGGCGGTGTCGGTTGGCGCCAGAATGAACAGACTTATGACGGTTTGTCATTGCAGTATGGCGGTTTTGAAAAGACCAAGGTGTTTTACAGTTATATCACCAACGTAAACCGCATCTATGGTAATGATGTCGCCGCGGGTGATCATAAACAGGACACGCACTTGCTGAATGTCAGTGTCGGTTTATCGGATGACTGGAACATCGTTGGTTACACATACCTTATCGACAATGATGACTTTGCGGCCTTTTCTACCAACACCTATGGCTTACGGGTCAACGGCGGAGTTGCTTTGGGCGAAGGCAAGCTCGCGATCTTGGGCGATGTCGCGCGTCAGTCGGATGCGGCCAATGCTCCAGCGAGTTTTAATGCGGGCTATTTCCGGTTACAGGGACAGTGGACACGCAAGGACTGGACCCTGGGCGTAGGGTTTGAATCTCTTGGCAGCGACAATGGTCAGGGATTCCGGACACCGCTCGCGACGCTGCATGCCTTCAACGGCTGGGCGGATCAGTTTCTTGGTACACCAGCCGCTGGTCTCGACGACATGTATCTGACAGTTGGTTACAAGATCAAGCCATGGAGCTTCCAGGCTAGCTACCATGATTTCTCTCCGGAGACCGGTAGTGGTCCGGATTACGGGAGCGAAATCGATCTATCCGCCGGCCGCAATCTTGGTGATCGTTATGGGCTGCTGCTGAAATTGGCGGCATTTAACGCGGATTCTCCCAGCTTCCAGGACACGACCAAAGCGTGGTTGATGTTGACCGCCGCGTTCTGAGGCCCTCTTGATTGAGCTTGCTGCAACGCCCTGAGCTGTCAGCGGGGCGTTGCAGCTTTTGTTTCTGCGAATCGTCGTGTTCCCCTTATTGTTTCCGGTCATAGTCATGACTTTCCGATAATTGTCGAAATTGGCGCACGAAATAGCCAACTTTGCTCCCAATTCTAGTATCCTATGCGCCCGCTGCTGCTCGCCTATGACTGAGTGACCGGACCCGAGACGGGAAGCGTCGAGGGGAGTACTGGATCGCACGCAGTGCGATTGGTTAGCACCGAGGTGCCGACCAAAGAAATGAAAACATAGCGCCCGTAGCTCAGCTGGGTGAGGACGGGAAAAGTGAAAGCAAGGCTTTCACCCGACCGAACGGCACGAGCCTACCGGCGAGTGACCGGACCCGAGACGGGAAGCGTCGAGGGGAGTACTGGATCGCACGCAGTGCGATTGGTTAGCATCGAGGTGCCGACCAAAGAAATGAAAACATAGCGCCCGTAGCTCAGCTGGATAGAGTACTGCCCTCCGAAGGCAGGGGTCACA
>JAHEFE010000084.1 GCA_024640365.1 Woeseiaceae bacterium
CCGCTCAACGCGCCATACACAGAGATTACAGCGCCGGCCAGCAACAACTTGCTACCCCAGTCACCAAATACGGCCGTAGCGGCCGCGGCCAAGGGCGCCTCGGTGTTATTGGCCAGTTCCGGTCCAAGCACACCCTGCGCAACCACCTGCAACCCAACATACAACAGCAATAACCCGGTCAGTCCGAGCAACAACCCCATCGGAACGGTTTTCGCCGGGTTCTTGATTTCACCGCTGGCATTCAGCGCCGACTCGGCGCCACCGAATGCGAAGAATAGAATGATTGCACCCGCCCCGAGATCCTGAAACGACGGCAACTCAGTGAATCGTAAATTGTCGAACTGGATCGCAAACAACCCGACGCCGACCAACAGCAACAGCGGCACCAGTTTGGCGAGCGTATTAAAAATGAGTAAGCGCACGCCGGACTTGGCACCGCGAATGTTTACAATCGCAAGAAATGCGAAGACCGCAACAATCAACAACGCCCGTGGAATCGGTTCGGCGAGTATCGGAAAACCGATGGCCAGGGTCTTGACCATGATGATGGTCATGCCGGCGTCCGACAAGATCGACCAGCCAAACCAGAACAGGATCGAGGCGATAAATCCGGCGAAGGGTCCGAAGGCTTCCTCTATGTAGGAGTAAGAACCGCCACTCCTGGTAACGCGACTGCCCACTTCCGCAAAACACAAAAACACCAGCGCAACCGCCACTGAGCAAATGAGATAGGCAATAATCGCGGCCGGACCCAGTTGGGCAGCGATAATACCTGGTAGAACGAAGATGCCTGCACCGACGACCATGTTGATGATGTTTAACCCCAGTGCGCCGGTGCCGATTACACGCACCAGTCCCTCTTCCCTTGCAGGCTTCGCTGTACTCATAATTGTTTTTTTCCTGTGTCAGACCGACAGATTAATTTCTATGTCGCATAGAGTGCCGTCTGCGTCAAGGCAAGGCCGGCTCGTACAACATTAATGATGGTGGTCGTTCCTGTTGCAAGCGCGTTGAAACCTTCTCGGTATCTGAAAATACACGCAGCAAGTTATCACGAGTCAGCTTCGCGACATCTTCATCGCTCCAGCCACGGCGCAACAGTTCGGCGATCAGGTAGGGATAACGCGATACGTCCTCCAGTCCTTCAACCAGGTTGTCGCCGGTTTGTCCGTAGAAGTCACCACCAATACCCACGTGATCGATACCCGCCACCTGGGCGATATACTCAATATGATCGGCTACGTCCGACAGTGTTGCCGGAGGTGGCGCACCGTGCTCAATACGGTAGGCCGCCTCAAACGCTTCCTCTTCCTCTGTCGTTTTGAGGTCCTTCATCTGCTCCATCATGCCCTGGCCCCACTTGCGGCGCTCATCGTTCACGAACTCGGGAATAAATGTCACCATAACGATGCCACCGTTTTTGCTTACGCGCTTTAGCACACTGTCTGGCACATCACGCACGTGATCGGTGAGTCCACGCGCCGAGGAATGCGAAAAGATGACCGGTGCTTCGGTAACATCCAGGGCATCGTTCATGGTGTTGGGTGATACGTGTGACAGATCGACCAGCATGCCGAGACGATTCATCTCACGGACCACTTCCTTGCCAAACTCCGTCAGCCCTTCGTGGCGCGCCGTGTCGGTTGCCGAATCGGCCCAGTCGTTACTGTGAAAATGCGTAAGTGTCATGTAACGCACGCCGAGATCATAGTAAGCACGCAAAACACCCAGCGAGTTGACAATCGTATGACCACCTTCCACGCCGATCAGCGATGCGATCTTGCCTTGTTTGCGAGCGGACTCGATGTCAGCAACGCTCGTTGCCAGCATCAGGTCATTGGGGTAGAGCGCAATAATGCGGCGGGCAATATCGATTTGCTCCAGTTGTTGGCGTACCGCTTCTAACGGTGTGGTTGAGCTCGGCACATACACCGACCAGAACTGTGTTCCCACTCCGCCTTGGCGCAGGCGCGGGATGTCGGTGTCGTACCCTGCCGGCTCGGCAATGTTATAGCCCTCAACATCACGCCCAAATTTCTCCCGAATCAGGGATGGCAGATCATTGTGGCCATCGACAAGTGGTGCCTCTGCGAGAATGCGACGTGCATGTTCAAGCAATTCGTCGGAGTCGTCGTGGTGATTAGCATAGCTTGCTTGAGTGCCAAACAAGACAGTAAGACTCAGCAAACAAAGGGCGATGAATTTCTTGGTCATGCGGACTCTCCGGGTAAAACGGGTTCGGGGCAGTATAGCGAGTTGTCGAGCAATTACGTTACCGCATCCCACTATGAGAAATATCGCGACATTGGGCGGGCTGGCCGACCGTCATTCCGTCGCACTCGAAAGCTCTACGGCGCGCGCGATGATCGCTTCATGCGCTCGCTGCGAGCGGTGAACATCCACGCCTACAAGTGCCCTATCGACCGCCTCTTTGACAACCAGCGGCAGAAACTGCGGGTCCATACTAGCCCGCGAACTTTCCCACCATGCCATGCCGTATGGCGTGCCAAAGAAGTAACTGGCATCCGCATCCACCTGGGCTTGCCATACAGAGTCGTCGAGTATTCCCGCTTCAGCAAGACGATATAAACTAATGAATCGAAACAACGGTGACCACGTTAATGACTCTAACGCTCGGGCATCCGCGATCGAAAGATCCTGCGGCCGGAGTATGGACTTCTCCCAGATAGCTGGCATGTTTTCGCCTGCGAAATTTGCCTCGGTCGAAATGTAAGAGTCGTAGTATTGATTCTCCAGCTGAACCCGAAGCAACTTTTCGTTCTGATTCATTTGCAGCAGTACCAGGATCAGACCGATGACCACACCAAAGTTAGCACCGACCGACAACCACCCACTCAGCTTGGCAGATTCCATATCGTCCCCCACGTGACCTAAATTTGAAAAACTATTTGCAAAAAATCGGACCGATAAGTCCGGCCCTCTTTAATCTGAACCGTGGGGTCGGACCGCGGTCCGACCCCAAGCCGCTTTCATTTGTCCAGCATGCCTAGCTGCCACATGGCGAAAATGCGACTGTCCACAACATCTCGCAAACGCAGGTCCAGGGGTTTTCCCTGCCCATGACCCGCCTCCATGTCGACCCATAACAACACGGGCTTCTTCGCTGGATCAGAGGTAGTAGCCGCTTGCAGTGCCGCCGCCATCTTCCTCGCGTGCACAGGATGCACACGTGCGTCATGCTCGCCTGCTGTCAGCAATACAGCGGGGTATTCAGTCCCCGGCTTGATTTGCTGATACGGCGAATAGTCGAACAAGTATTTGAACTGTTCCGGGTCTTCTGCCGTGCCGTACTCCGGCACCCAGTAGCGCGCCATCAGGAAGTTTTGATAGCGCAACATGTCCAACAAGGGTACGGCGACGATTGCAGCCTGAAAAAGATCGGGTCGCTGGACGACCAGCGCACCGGTCAGCAAACCGCCATTGGACCCTCCCCAGATCGCCAGTTTTTTGGGTTCGGTGTAGCCGTTGGTAATCAACCATTCACCGGCCGCAATAAAATCGTCAAACACGTTCTGTTTCTTTTCGAGCATGCCCGCTTCGTGCCAGGCATCGCCATACTCACCGCCCCCTCGCAGGTTTGCGACAGCGTACACCCCACCGGCATCGAACCATTGGAACATAGTGGCGGAAAACCGTGGCGTCTCGCTGATGTTGAAACCGCCGTAGCCATAAAGCAGAGTCGGTGCCGCACCATTAAGCTTGAGCCCCTTTTTGTACACCAGGAACATGCTGATCGGCGTCCCATCTTTTGAGGGATACCAGACTTGTTTGACCTCGACCGTCTCCGGGTCGACCGGTACGTCAGGGCGCTGCCACAACACCGGTGCTACCTGTGGCTTGGCCAGGTCCATCCTGAAAATAGTGGTCGGGTAGTTGTAGCTGGTGAAGGTCAGAAAGGCCTCGGTGCGATCCAGTTCAGCACTCAACCCAACCGAGCCGATACCGGGTTGATCGAGCGTGCCGAGTGACTTACCAGTCCGCTCAAATACTTCGACCACATTCGACGCGTTTTTCAAGTAGGTAACTGCGATAAGACCGTCCGCCCAGGCCACGCCCTCGATGACCGCATCGGCACGTTCCGGCACGATGTCTCGCCAATTGGAGGATTCCGGCTGCGCCGGGTCGGTCGCCACGATCCGTCCTTGCGGTGCGCCCTTGGTCGTCTGCAGATACAAGGTGCCATCCACTACCTTGGCATCTTTCACCAGGCCCGGTTCGCCTAGCGTCACGACGTGCTTATTGACCTTGCCGGTTTTCAGAAACTCATCAAAGTTTACTAACCACAGATCATTTGATTTCGTGTCTATCCAATAGCCCAGCACCAACCAGTGACCGTCCTCCGACAAGGAACCGTACGGCCCCCAGGTGGTGGCCAGTTTCTCATTCTCGTCTTTCGTGAACTGGCGGAACAGCAATGCGTCGGCGGCCGGATTTGCACCCATGCGATGGAACATGACCTGCCCACTGTACGGATTACTCGCGTCCTTCAGGTTGTTGTAAACAAAGCCTGATTCGTCGGGCAGCCACGTAACAGATCGGGTTTTGCTGGGAATTTCCAGGTCAAGTGTCTGGAGCGTATTCACGTCCAGCA